>NZ_JAFREM010000024.1 GCF_017377575.1 Candidatus Enterococcus moelleringii | reverse complement strand
AGCGCGATTTTTTTAGTTTCACCAAAAAAATTTAGCCTAAAGGCCGAAAATTTTATCCTCATGAAATTCCAAATTTTCTGAATCGTTCATTATAAACATTATATTATAACTTGATTAAAAAACTCTTTTAATAACGGGGTTATTCTAACCTGCCTCTTATTTTGTGAAAAGTTATACAAGTCGACGTATTTTTAAGCGGATTTCGGAAAAAATAAGCAACGCTGTACTATAGCAGATTAAACACACAACTGTCTTTACACCTTTACGCGCCAACCCTTTTTTAACGCAAAAAAAATAGAGCAGCCTGTGCTCTATCTTAATTTGTAGTTATTTTAGTTTAAATGCTCATATTTTATTAAGCGCCTTTTGTCGGCGTCGATAGGAAAAAAAACACTTGGGAGACAATTCGTAGCCCACGGTGATGCCAATTGAGATGGCAATCGCGATTTTTAATACTTGAACTCCGATTTGCGCAGCTTCAATCGAGTCGCCAATAAAAAAGTTGTAGGTAAAATTATAGACACCCATCCCCGGCACTAAACAGAAAATCCCGCAGATCAGAAAAATTGTCACCGGCGCCCGTAATGCGAAGGATGCTTCTCGGGATAAAACAATTAGAACCAAGGAAGCAATAAAGGTGGCAAAAATCGGCGCGGTCCAAAACTGCATGATCAGCAGGTAAATGAACCAGCCCAATGCGCCAATAATTCCACAAAGCAAATAATATTTTTTCGGCGCTTCAAATAAGATCGCAAAGGATATTGTCCCTAAAAAGCCGGCTAAGACTTGAAACATCATACTTGTCATTTTCTTACCTCCATTTACGTTAACCAGTTAAAGGCTGTTAAAACCAAACCGACACCTACCGACACACACAAGGCGGTAATCAAGGCATAGATCATTTGACCCCAGCCGGAGCTGTAATCTTCATTGAACAAATAGCGAATGCCGTTTACCACCGCGACTCCCGGCAGCAAGGAAATAATTCCGCCGGTGACTAAACTAGTCAGCCGCAACGATGGGATAAAGTGTACAAATGCACAGGCTAACGTGCTGACTAAGATACTGCAGGTAATATTCCAAATAATTTGCGACATGTTTAATTTAGGCCCAATCTTGAAGGTGAAAAAGGCCAATAAAAAGCCTAACACGAAGGCCCCCATGGAATCCCAAACGGTCCCGCCAAAGATATAACAAAAGCTGGCACTGCCAAAGGCATAGGCAAAAAACTTCAAGCCTACAGAAGCAAAGTGTTCCTTTTTGATGGTCTCTAAACGTTCCTTGGCTTCTTCTGGTGTATATTTTTGTTCCGCAATTCTACGGGACAAAGTATTAATTTCTTCAATTCGTCCTAAGTTTATCGGTGAAATGGGAATATCTCGCACACGAGCCTGGACCGTCTGATCCTTTAGGCGGGCGGTCATAAAAATGCCGTTAATTAAGACAAAGCTGTCAAATTCCTTTAATTCCAGGGCATCAGCGACATAGCGAATGGTACTCTCAATCCGAACAATCTCCGCGCCATTTTTCAGCAACGTTTCACCAATATCATATACAAAATCAAACCGCTCCCGCTCATTCATTCGCCCAGCCTCCTTAATGTTTACAGAAAAACAACGACAGCGTCTGCTGTCGTTGCCCTAGTATAGCCTATTTACCTCTTACAATTCAATCAAATCATGAGAAATACTGATCATATTTTCGTAACCGTCATCGGTGATCAAGACTTGGTCTTCAATTCGCACGCCGCCCCAGTCAGGAATGTAGATCCCTGGCTCAATGGTCATCACCATGCCGGTCTCTAACACATCGTCATATTGCTCATCAATGTATGGCAATTCATGCACGAACAAGCCGATACTGTGGCCGATATTCCGGTACGTATACTGCGGATATTCGGTGCCTTCTAATGGTTTCAAGGATGCTTGATAAATGTCGCGAACGGCTGCGCCATTTTTCATTACGGCTTCCGCTGCTTCCAAGCTTTGTTTTTCGTATTCATACACTTCCCGTTGTTTGTCAGAAGCTTTGCCGACAACCACGGTCCGGGTCATGTCAGACATGTAGCCTTCGTATTGGCAGCCAAAGTCCATCAAGACAAAATCGCCGTATTCAATTGATTTTTTCCCAGGAATGCCGTGCAGCAACGAAGAGTTGGCACCGGAAATCAAAATGTTGCCGTAGGGCTGCGTATCCGCGCCTTCTTGCACCATGTACAAGGAAAGCTTAGCAGCTAGTTCCTTTTCCGTTACCCCCACTTTAATGTCCTCTAAAATGCGATTAAAGGCGCGGCAGGAAATTTCACAGGCATTGCGCATGTATTGGATTTCCTTCGGTGATTTGATGGCCCGCATTTTGTCGATGACACCGCCGGCTTGAACAAATTCGGCTGGCGTTTTTTCGTTAAAGTCACTGTACATATCATAGGTTAAGTAGTCTGCTTCAAAGGCAATTGTTTTAATCTTTTTCTCTTCAGCTAGGCGTGCCACCGTGTCTCCCACAGTCTTGCCAGGCAGGCGCCAGTTAATAATGTCATAGTCAGGCACTTCGATGTCTGCTTGTTCGGTATAACGGGGATCCGTTAAGAAAAATTGCTCGTCCTTGGTGATTAGGATAAAGGAATCATCTCCCGTCCAACCGCTGGTAAACCGAACATTGACTCTCTTAGCAATGAAAAAAGCGTCTACATTTTCTTTTTCCAAATACCCACGAATCTTCATTTCATTCATCATTTTGCATACCTTCTTCTCTTTTATTCGCTGAAACAATCCCTTGTCTCTATCCCTAGAGTAGCAGTCAACCTTTGACTGGTCAAAACGTTTTCAACAAAAATAAGGAAATTCTCATTTTGACTGCATCCGTTGTTTTGTTTCCGATTGCATAGGACTTTCGTCGATTTCCCGGTGCAGAAAATAGGAAATAACCGTGCGAATAATCACGATTAAGGCTAGTTTGATAATATCCTGGAAGGTAGGATTGATAATTGATTCAATAATATCGGCAATGATCAATACCTCCAGACTCAACAGCACATAACTGCCTAAATAGGCCTTGATAAAATTATTCTCTAAGGCAATCGCTACCTGATCCGAGCGCTTGATCACCAGATTTTTGAAAAAATCGATGCAGGCTGTCACTGCCCCCCACAAAATGATAAAGATCGAAACCATGTTCAACAAGAAAACGATCACTTGAAATGCAGGCATTAAAAAGACTAAAAATTGATGCGTTAAATCTTCCATTATTTTTCCCCCTTCTTAATAAGGTGAATTCGTTCACGAAACGCCTTCATGGTTGCGGTGAATAAGTGCTTCGGTTGGTAAACCAACTGTATTTGATTGTACAACCGTTGATCCTCAAAGGGCAAACAACAAACCCGCTCGCGATAAATCGATTCTTGAGCCAAGCGCTCTGGTAAAAAGGTAATTCCCGTTCCGGTAGCGGTCATGGCTAGCAGCGCCGGCGAGTTGATGCTGGACATGGTTGGACTGGCTTGTTTTTGCTGCAGCTGCAGCCAGCTGTCCAAGGTATCACGAATGGCACTGCCTTTTTCTCGTAGGAACAGCGGATAGTGTAAAAATTCCTCCACCGTGACGGTTTCGTTTTGGGCCAGCGGATGATCTACCGCTACCACCACCATCAGTTCATATTGATCAAAGGGTTCCACGATCAGATCCTTCTCCCCCACGGTTCCCTCCAGTAAAGCCAAGTCCAGCTCCTGGTTCCGCAACGCCTGCAAAATCCGTTCCGCCGTGTCCGCCAGGATTTCGACTTGGTGTCCCTGCTGCAAAAAGGGGGGAATGATTTCCGGCAGCCAAAAGTTGGCAATCGTTAAATTGGCTCCCAGCTTCATGGGCGCCTGTTTTTCCAAATACTCAGCAAAATCCTCCAGCTCCTGGTATTCCTGCAAAAAATGCTTCACCCGCTGATAAAAAGCCTTCCCCGCCGGATTTAATTCAATCGCTCGGCCGGGTCGGTCAAAAAGCCGCACGCCGATCTCTTCTTCTAATTCGTGAATGGTTTGACTAACCGCTGGCTGGGAAATAAAGGAACGGTTGGCGGCCTCTGTCATGTTTTCCACTTCAGCTACCGTCATAAATAATTCCAGCTGTCGTATATTCATAGGTTTCCTCCTTATAAGTATTTAGTTATTGGTTTGATAAATACATTGTATTTCACTTATGGTCATTTGTCTCGTATACTATCTTTAAGGAGGTTTTTTTTGTGTCTTCATCTTATTTACGACTATTCGGCTATAATTTTTTTATCAGCACCTTTACCTTTGGCGGCGGCTACGTCACGATTCCCATGATGGAAAAATATTTCGTCAGTCATGGCGACATCACCAAAGATGAGCTGCTGGATTTAGCAACCATCGCCCAATCTTCCCCGGGAGCGATTGCGGTGAACCTGTCTGTTTTGGTAGGGAAAAAAGCCAAGGGCCTAAAAGGAGCATTTGTCAGCGGATTAGCTGCCATTATGCCTTCTTTTATTATTTTGTCGATTGTTTCACTAGCATATACCGCCTTTCAAAACGATCCCACGATTCGCGCGGTGCTGCAAGGGATGGAAGCCGCAGTGGCAGCCATCATTGTGGACTTAGTGATTGATATGTATATGGCCTTGCGGCGGGAGAAAAAAGTCCTGCTGATGATTTTGCCTTTTGTGGCCTTTGTTGCCAATGCATTCTTCAATGTACATCCGCTGTGGATTTTGCTGGGAACAATTTTGATTCTCTTCATCCAAGCGAAGTTTAAAGGAGGTAGCCAATAATGAGCCTCTATTTAGAGATTTTTATCAGCTTTTTCCAGATCGGGATTCTCAGTATCGGCGGCGGTTATGCGACACTGCCATTGATTCAAGCAGAAATTGTTCAGCAGCAGCAATGGCTGACCCTGCAGGAGTTTAGTGATATTGTCACCATTTCCCAAATGACCCCAGGACCTTTGGCCGTTAACAGTGCCACCTTCGTAGGTCTGCGAGTGGCCGGGATAGTGGGCGCGATTATCGCAACGGTGGCCTGTGTCATTTCAGGCTGTGTCATCGCCCTGCTTTTGGAGCGACTATTTAGCAAAAACAAAGAAAATGCGACGCTGCAATTGGTTTTCTCTGGATTGAAGTCCGCGACAGTTGGCTTGATCGCGGCAGCCAGTTTATCTATGATTACGCTAGCCTTTAGTGGAACGCTTAACTGGTTTGAGGTGGACCATCTGAATTTCATTGCGGTAGCCTTGTTCCTAGTGTTCTTTCTTTTATTACGGAAGAAAAAAATCAGCCCGATTTCGTTGTTGATCGTCGCCGGGGTATTAGGATTTTTCCTTTATTGATGAATGTTCCATGGGTGTTTCATGTGAAACTTCATAAATCTGAACAACGTAAAAAAACTATCTCAAAATGCCAGTACAGGCAGCTTGAGATAGTTTTTTACTTGTGTCGATTTAGTCGGGAGCGGGAAGCTTCCGAGCTGGTGGTTTTCTTAGGTGCTGCTTTTTTAGGTGCCTTCTTCGGCATCACCGGTTTCTTGAAGGTAGGTCGTCCCCCGCCACCTGTGACTGTTTCAATCAGCAGGTTTCCAAGGAAGCCCGCCAGCCAGATCCATAAAAACAGTTGAACTGGGAACAAGAAAAGAAACAGGCAGGCTGCTGCAAATGGGCGTTTCATAATTACCGCACAGGCACTAGCAGTAAAAATCGCCACTAATAGACCCGCTGAATACGGAAATACTTTAATTAACGCCATTGCTACAGCTACGCTGGAGAAAATCATCGGGAAAATGGTTCCTCCCCGCCAATTACAAGCCAAACAAATCATCGTAATAGCGACCTTGCCAAAGGCGATCAGCAAGATAATAAACAGATTCATGGACTCTGCTTGACGAGTGAAGGACAGCAGGTTGTGTTCGCCGGAAAAAAGAAAATACGGCGACAACATGCCTAAAATTCCTAAAAGTACGCCAGCAGCAATCGCTAATGGCAACGGACGTTTAACCCGCTGGTTAATGGTTTTCGCTTGTTCTTGCATCCACAAAAAGAATTTTCCAAAAAAGGCTCCCAAAACAATCGTTGGGATCAATAGCAAGATCCCTTGCCAGGAAAAATTGGTCTCCATGCGTTGAATCGCAAAAACTTGTTCGCGATTTGGAAATAATCCGTAAGTGATCAGATAGCCAATAAATCCAGTAAAGGTGGCAAAAATAAATAGTACGTATCGTTTCAGCTTACTTTCGGTAATATTTTTCAAATCATCTTTTTCTAAGGCACTGCCGACACCAAATAATGGTGCGGTGAAAATGACCCCCAAAACAGTTCCAGAGGCGAATTCTAATAAATCTTTTCTTTGAGGCAGACTGACTTTCAACCGATCGCAGAACAGAGTCGCTACTCCACCAACAATCACAATCAATGCTGCTTCAGGACTGACACTTGCACCAAACAGCAACACCAGCATCGCGCCGAGAATGTTAAAGAGCAATTGCCCTTTTTTATATTCAATCCGCCCGGTTTCTTGCGACACATCTAGTGTTTCTGAGAGCACTTGCGGGTATTTGCCTACGTGTTCAACGAAAAAGCCGATGGCAATTCCGCCCAATGAACAGGCAATCAAAGGATAGATAAAAGGATCTCCCATGGCACGTGGAATAATTTGCCACAATAATTGGGTCCCCAGCTCTACTATTCCCATGAATAAGGCAGCAACTACCCCTGCAATCAGCCCCAGTCCGCCGCTATAGGCAAATGAGGTTCCGGTAAACTTATTCATATAACAAACCTTTCTGATTAGACTCTGCTACATTATAGCAGAGCTTGGCCCTTTTACGAGCTATAAACAGGATTTTTTAGGGGATTTGGCCCCTTTTTATTAAGTTTTTCTTTACTAAAGACGTGTTTCACCCCAGAAAGGGTCGTTTCCAACTCCGGTGTCAGCTCATAGTAATCCAGCAAATACTGCCGGGTTTTCTCAGTAAAATAGCCTCGCATGAAGGCAAAGAAGAAGGCCTCTGGATTCCGAACTTTGTTAAAGCGGTACATTTGTTCCATGGCTTTAGCGATAGCATCCGCTAAGCCGTTTTTGTAGTAATGGTTTGCCTCAAAGGTTAAGACTTCCGCTTCTGCAGGTAGTCCGGCCTTCAGGAATTGCTGATTGCTGACATATTTTGCTTTAAAAATGGTATCGACAAACCACTTAGCTTTGTCGTACTTGCCCTCACAAAACGGCAAGAAGCGTTGAAAAGCCAAGTTCGGAATTAATTGGGCATAACGAGACTGCAGTCCAGCAATTAGGGCTGCTTCTTTATCCACCTGTGGATAACTTTCCTGATCGGCACCGTTGTCTGTTGCATTTGTTTTATTTGTTGGCTTATTTACTAGCTGTTTTTGTGTACTTGTCGGTAAATTTTGCGTCTGCGTGTCCGCAGAATTTGCGTCTCGTGATTCTGAAAGTGCTGCTGCTGGTTTTTCCGCTGCAGGTAGTACCTTTTTACTGGTTGTATAATTTTTAAAGGCTAGCTTCACAGGAACATTCTCTGCTGGTGCTTCAGGGTTCGCTACATAGATCCGGTAGTTTTTCAAACCATGACGAAAGACCTTGATTAATCCCTGCTCTGCCAAGCGGTTTCTCAAGTTTGTAATTTTTCGCTCAGAAACTCTTAATAATTCCGCGGCTTCATCATTGGAAAAGTAGATATAAGGAAGCCCCTTTTCGTCCAGCCAGCTGCCATCTTGCTGACTGTTGTAAATGCTGCAAGTCATGCGCATTGTGTATAACGCATGCAGCATCATTGCTTCAATAGAAAGATTTTCGTATTTAGGGTTGTTGATAAGATTCAAATCAATCGGTAAATAATTCCCGTTAGGCAAATTATTCACAGTCATTGTATTAAAAGACATGCCAATCGCTCCTTGGATTTTAAATCGAAAAAAATCTTAAGGATTTGAGAGCCGTCACACTATAAATGATTGAGAAAACAGTGATTTTATAGTATACTAAATAGAGGTTAGTCAAACGCCAATTTTTCTAACCGGTTGCTAAATTTATATGTGACATGCTAATTCGCCAAAATTAGCTCAAACCTTGGGAGTTTAAAGATCGCCAAATCTTTAGACTCTTTTTTTCGTTCGTTGTTTACATGTATTAGAATAATGGATAAAAAGCGCGTTGTAAAGCGATTTGTTGACATCTTTTTTTGAGGTTAACTTTTATAAAAGTTGTGAAGTGATTTGTAGTTTACTTTAATACCAGTGATAACTTTATATAAGTTTACCTAAAATAAAATTTAAGCTTGTATAAAGGTAAACCTAAATTGAAGTAGATGCAGCATAAGACATCCGCAGAGTGTGGATAAACCCTTTGAGAACAGTTGGTTTTAAAAAAAGATATCCACAGAAACGAGTTATCCAAAACACATCAAAAGTAAACCTTAATCAATGATCCCTCCGTTAAAAAAGTAAACTTTAATATATGCGCGCTAAAAAAAAAGTAAACCCCAAATCATCCGGTAAAGATGATTAGAGTTTACTTTTTTTAATTCTTTTTCTCATCGTTTTCTAATTCTGCAAATAATTTCTGATATTTCGGCTTCTCTTTGTACTCTTCCATCGCCGTTTCTTCTACATGATTCAAGAAATCTCGGTCATCTTTCGACAATTCTTTCTCAATATAGTATTCATACAACCAATCGAACATTTTATCCGGGGTAAACCCGTCAAACTTCGCGTTAATCAGGTTCTGAATGCGAATTTTCGTACGAGCAGAGATTTTTTGCATCTCCAACGCCTTCAAACGTGGATCGTAGTACTGCCGTTTACGCCCCCTCTTCCCCACTTCTTCTTCAGAAGCAGCGGTCGGTGCCGGCTGCGGTACTTGATATTTCGGTGTTTCAACGAAATGGCTGCGGTCAATCGTGTTTTCGGGCTTTTTGGTTGGAACTTTTTGGATCGGCGCATTGGCCAGCAAGTCCTTGGAGCTGGGTTTTGCTGCAGGTTTCTCGATTTGTTCCTGATTGGAGTACTCGGACATCTTCTCAATGCCTTTATTCTTCTTGTTCGCCGTCAAAAGCGAGTCTAGCTTCATCTTTTTCGCCATTTAACGTCTCCCCTATTCGCCTGATAATAAGTAGCGATGTTCATCAATCTCGTCCAAAATATGCACAAAGACCTCATGAGCGCGGTTATCCCACTGCTCCACTTTGCCATTTTTATTGATATCGTAAGTAATCCCGGAGCCATCATAGCGTTTCAACCGGCTTTGATTCAAAACAACGGTGTTCAGCAAGTGATTGCCGTAGATTCCCTTGGCAGCTTCATAGATTTCCTGGTCAACTGAGTCGCGCTTTTGCATCATAAACGGGATGATACCAACGACTTCCAGCTCTGTTTGGTACTGATCAATGAAGAAATTCATGTAATCAATGTAGTTTTGCGCACCCTTCAGGGATTTAACCTGGGTTTGCAGGATGACAATTACATACTCGGCCACGTACATCGCAGCATTAGAATACGTACTGATTGTCGGCGGTACATCAATGTAAATGACGTCGTAAACCGATTTTAGCGGTGAAATCAGCTTGTCCATGTACTGGAATTGGGACAGCTTGTCATTTGGAAACATCGAGATCATATAATCGGGAAAGTCCGAAAATGAAATGTTTGCCGGGATCAGATCCAGATTCGGCATAATATTATAGATAGAACTGGAAATGTCACCGGTACGGACCGCTTCCCAAATAGTGGAATCAAATTCGTCCGGTAAATCACTGTTTCCAAAGTTCTCGGCGGTAATGGATAAGACATCGCTGGTATTCCCCTGTGGGTCCAAGTCGATAACCAATGTTTTGCGGTTCTTTCTGAAGGCACTCTCGAAAGACAGCATTTGTACAGTGGTTGATTTACCTACCCCACCTTTAAAGTTTCCGACAACATATGTCTGGGCTTTCTTGTCTGGCATATACTACTCCCCTATCTTGTGTAAGACTCTTTTAAAGTTTACTATAATTCCAAGCAAAAGACAATACGGTTTACTATAATAAAAAAAGTAAACTTCAATTAGTTAAAGTAAACCTCTTTTATTTAGGAGCTGTAGGAAGAATCGGGATTCATTGAGGTAAACTTTATTATTTGGCAAAAGAAGTTTACCCTATTGATTTTATAAAGTGTACTTCAAATAAAAAAGAAGTTTACTTATTGCTTATTAAGGTATACTTTATCGATGTCTGTATGCTTCTATTATAGCCTTTGTTGTATTAAAAAGTAAACCTTTTGATATATGAGGTAAACTTCTTTTAGGTAAAAAGTATACATTATATCATTTGTTGATAGTAAAAAGTAAACTGCAAATGGCTAAGACATCTATTGTTTGTATTTAAAGTAAACCGTGGACTAGCATGGACTCTACATATGTGTGCTTGAAAGTAAACTTTAAATAGATCGTATGGAGTTTACTTAAATGATTTAGGCGGCATATGCGGTTTACTTAATACCAACAGACGCTTTGAGGCTGCAGATCAACAAGAAGTTTTGCGGTATACTTCATAACTGAACATATAAAGTAAACTCTATAGATAATAAAGTATACTTTATACTAAGCCTTAATACGGTTTACTTTAGCTGTAAAGACTGGTAAATCAACGATTAATTAAGGTATACTAAAATAGAATGCTACATAAAGGGTAAACCTTTATTGGTTGGGGTTTACTTTTAATGATATGATTGGAGGTCATTAGGTTTAGAGGTAAACTTTATACAGGTAATTAAAAAGTATACTTTAAATCAAAATACTTATACAGCAAGGATAACTATGAGGTTAACTTCAAATCGTGATGTGGAAAAGGTTTACTTTATATATTAAAGTAAACCTTTTTTAATATGCTTATTCAGTGGTTCATTAAAGGTAAACTGCAATGATGACTGAATAAAGTTTACTTCTATTAGTAGCGTGAGATAGGTTGTTAGTGTGAGAATACCATATCCATAGTGTTTATTTGAAGTAAACTATAATTAGTATTCAGTTCAGGGTAAACCTCAACATATAAAGTTTACCTTTAAATGGGGTATAACGTAGCAGCTTACTGGCGTATAGAATCGTTCATTGATTTAAAGTAAACTGCTAATTAATAAAAGTAAACCTCAACAAAAACGGTTTACTTTTATTAATTAGTACAGAAAGCTTGGTTTAATAGGGTTTATGGAGAAAATAAGACGTCCATTAGAGGTAAACCTTAATGTATAAAGTTTACCTCTAATCATTGTGCGAGTTTGCTGAGTACCGGTGCATACAGGGGTTCGCTGATTTAAAGTAAACCACTATTAATAAAGGTAAACCTCGAAATAAAAGGTTTACCTTTATTAAGTGTTCGCAAAAACCTTGCTATCATAGGCTTTATTAAGCAAATAAAAAACCCATTAGAGGTAAACTCTAATAGGTTTGAAGTTAACTTTAAATGCTTAAGGTAAACTTTATAGTGATTCTACGACTTGAATCGCTTGGTAGACCTGTTCTGCAGTGATGTCTGCATCAATCATGTTGAAGGTTTCTTCAGCACAGGCTGCGTGATCAGTACAAGGCTTCAATGAATCTGCGTCAGTAGCAGTCACGTTTAGCTGTGACAGCTTAGTTGGCAGGCCAGTTGCTTGATAAAACTCCTGCAGCTTCTTGATTTCATCAATTTCATTGGTATGAGCTAGTTGAACTAGGATACCGTAAGCAACTTTATTACCATGCAGCTGGTCATGAGTGGATTCTAAGTAAGAAAGACCATCATGAACCGCATGAGCACCGGCAGAACGGCCATATGCGGCAGCAAATCCACCTGTTTCACCAGCTAGACCAACGATTGCATCAGCTACGCGACCAAAAGCCGGGGTAATTTGTTTGTTCTCTAAGTCTTTAATTCCTTGAATAGAATCTTCTAATAGAATGTCCAAGATTACCTTGGCACTGGCGATTCCTAGACGAATATAAGCGGTCTTTTCATCAGCCGGTAATTGCTCAGTAATCCCTTTGATTTCATACCATTTTGCCACGGTATCACCGATTCCAGCGACGAAATAGTCCTTTGGTGTAGCTAATAGGAAGTCATAGTCCACCAAAGTTAAATAAGGGGCTTTTTTCATATAGCCCATTTCGCGGAAGGTTCTATCTGGGTGGTAAACCGCGACGATTGGAGTAAATGGCGCGCAGTTTGAGATCAGAGTAGGGACCATAATTGCGTCAATATTCATCACTTCAGCGACCATTTTACCAGTATCCAACACACGTCCGCCGCCAATAGCTAGGATAACGTCTGCTTCGCCAATTTCGTCAGCAATGCGTTGGGCATCTTCACGACTGGCGCTGCCGTTGTAGCGGAAAACCGGGTATTCTAGCTCTTTCTTATAGTAATCAGAAAAAATTTGATAAGAAATTGTTCCTGTAACTACGGCTACTTTTCCAAATGGTTCTAAGTATTGCGGTAAATCCTGTAAAATATTTTGTCCAACGGCGTAACGATTCGCGCCGGGACGAACTTCTGTTGCTAAATTCATTCAATGGTCAGCTCCTTGATTTTTTAAATTTAAACTAGTCTAAGCTTTTCTTTTATTAAAGTCAACTGTGAAAAAAATGAACAAAAGTGTTGACAAATGAAAAATAGGTGAGTAATATACGTAGCATATCAAAAAGCTAAAAACGTGATGAAGAGAAAAGTACAAGTGATGAAGCATCAAAGAGAGTCTGGGCAGGTGAGAGCCAGGCATGTGGAAGCATTTAGAAAATGGTCTCTGAACGGTGACGTCGATACGTAGGCGTCAACGGGGTAGCGCTCGTTAGACACGCTCTAGTATGAACACGTACTAGTTAAGGCATTCAGCTGCGAGGCTGGTGCGAACAAAGGTGGTAACGCGAGTAAGCTCGTCCTTTTTCTGACTCATTAGAGTGGAAAAGGACGAGCTTTTTTTGCTTTTGGTAAGAAAATAGTAAGCTTAGCTTGCTAAAAAAACGGAGGAATTATTGATGAAAAAACATGGAAAACAAGCACTTTTATTAGGAACGATCGCTGCGGTGACACTATTGTTTGCAGGATGCGGCAACAATGCTCAGTCAGAAACATTGGATACAGAAAGTGTAACCGTCGGCGTAACCTCGGGGCCTCATCAGGAGATTTTAGAAGAGGTAGCTAAACAAGCGGAAGCGGACGGCTTGACCATCAACATTAAGAATTTTGATGACTACAACACACCAAATACGGCGTTAAACGATGGCGATTTGGATGCTAACAGCTACCAAACGATTCCGTTCCTAGATCAGCAGGTGGAAGACAAAGGCTACGAAATTGAGCAGGTCTTTGAAACGGTGGCCTTTCCGTTAGGGGCGTATTCTGAACAGATTAAAGACCTAGATGAACTGAAGAGCGGCGACAAAGTAGGGGTGCCCAATGATCCTACTAATGAGTACCGGGCGTTGAAGCTGTTGGAGGAAGCAGGCGTGATCACTCTTAAGGATGGCGTGGCCGTTCAGGCAACCAAAAATGATGTGGAGGACAATCCGAAAGACATCGAGATCGTGGAATTAGAAGCCTCCCAGATCCCTTCACAGCTAGGCGAATTAACGGCTGCGGTGATTAACACCAACTTTGCCTTCAGCGCTGGTTTGACCATTAATGATGATTCGATTTTCCATGAGCCATTAGTAGACAATCCTTATCCAAACGTCTTCGTGGTTCGCAGCAGCAACAAGGATGACGAAGTGGTGAAGGAAATCGAGAAGTACTACCATTCAGACGAAACTAAGAAATTTATTGAAGAGAAATACAAAGGTTCGGTAGTGCCAGCCTTTTAGTAGTGAGGAGAAAACAGATGATTGAACTAAAGCAAGTAACGAAAACCTATCAGCAGAAAAATAAAAAAATTGAAGCAGTGAAGGAAGTTAATCTGTCAATTAAAAAAGGCGAGATTTTCGGCGTGGTAGGTTACTCTGGTGCCGGAAAATCCACCTTGATTCGGATGGTGAACTTCTTAGAGCCGCCAACTACCGGTGAGGTTTGGATTAATCAGCGGAACTTAAATGAGCTGACGAAAAAGGAACTATTGTTGGCGCGACGAAAGATCGGCATGATCTTCCAGGGCTATAACTTGCTTTCAACTGCGACAGTCTATGAGAATATTGCCAAGCCGTTAACCTTAGAGGGCGTGCCGGCGGCGGAGATTCAGCAGCGGGTGGAAAAGTATTTGACCTTAGTGGGCTTGATGGACCGCAAGGACAACTATCCAGCGCAATTATCTGGTGGTCAGCGCCAACGGGTGGCAATTGCCCGGGCGTTGGCTCATGAGCCGGAGATTTTGCTGTCTGATGAGGCGACTAGTGCCTTGGACCCGGAAACGACGGAGTCGATTTTGGAATTGCTGCTGACGATTAATCGCGAGCTGGGGATTACGATTTTCTTGATTACCCATGAGATTGATGTGGTGCAGCGGATTTGTGATCGGGTAGCGGTGATGGAAGATGGGGAGATCATCGAAGAAGGCCCCGTGATCCAGGTCTTTACTCAACCGAAGAAGGCAACGACAAAACGATTTATTGGTGCAAATGAGAATTACGATGTGCCAGTGGAAGTATTGAATGATTACAAAAAGACTGGGCGTCTGCTGCATTTGCAGTTTATCGGCGATGAGGCGACGGAACCGGTGTTGGCGCGGGTGGCGAAGGATTATCCGCTGACACCGAATATTTTAAGCGGCAATATCAGCTACTTGAAGGATCAGCGGCATGGACAGCTGCTGGTGCAATTGGCTGGCGGCAGTGAAGCAGACTATCAAGGCGCCAAGGCGTATATTGCTTCACAGGGTGTTTTTATTGAGGAGGTGCAGTGATGGGACAATTTTTTGAGCAATGGGGATCGGTCATTATAGAAGGCTTAGGCCAAACGTTAATTATGGTGGTCATCGGTCTGGGGATTTCTATTATTGTAGGAATTCCGTTAGGTGTGCTGCTGGTGTTGACTCGGCCGGGCGGCTTGAACAGCAGTCCTGCGGTGTATTCCATCTCCAACTGGTTGATCAATATTTTGCGGTCATTGCCTTTTATTATTATGCTGTTTCTGATTTTGCCGGTTACTAAGTTTATTATGGGGACCACGATAGGCGTGCGTGGCGTGCTGTTGCCGCTGATTGTCTACACGGCACCATACTTGGCCCGTTTGGTGGAAACATCGCTGCTGGAGGTGGATGGCGGGGTAATTGAGGCATATCAATCGATGGGCATCAGCAACTTCAACATCATTAAGACGGTCTTGCTGCGGGAAGCTCGCGGCGGCATTATTCGCGGCTTGACGATTGCCATGATTGGTTTGATCGGGGCAACCGCGATGGCGGGATTAGTCGGCGCTGGCGGTCTAGGTAGCATTGCGTATCAGTATGGCTTTTTACGCAACGAGCCGGGAGTAATGTATGGTACAATTCTGATATTAATTATCTTAGTGCAAATTGTGCAGTCAATTGGGAATTTTGTCGACAAGAGTTTAGATCGGAGTTAACAAATGAGAATAACCTTGCTGCAGCTGGACATTCATTTTGGAGAGACAGCGAAGAACATGTTTCATGTGGAACAGTCCTGTGAAACAGCCGGGCTGGTTCCACACAGCTTAGTGGTTTTGCCAGAGATGTGGAATACGGGCTATGATTTAACCCGTTTAGCCGAGATTGCCGATGAGGATGGACAGGAAACTCAACGCTTTCTCGCTGGACTGGCTAAGAAGCACCAGATTTACCTTGTAGGCGGCTCTGTTGCCCGCAGACAGGGATCAGAGTATTACAACACTACTTACGTGTACGGGCCATCTGGTGAGCTTCTAGGCAGCTATGACAAAGTCCATTTATTTCGTTTAATGAAGGAAGAGCAGTTTTTGTCGGCAGGGGATCAGCCGCTGGTGGTGGATATTGCGGGGACGACCGTGTCTCCAGTGATTTGCTACGACCTACGCTTTCCTGAATGGTTTCGCAAGCAAGCCAGTGAGCTGGGGACTCAGCTGTTTGTAGTGCCGGCTCAGTGGCCTGGGGTGCGGATTGACGCTTGGCGCAAGCTTCTGCAGGCCCGGGCGATTGAAAATCAAGCGTTTGTCGTCGGTGTGAACCGAGTAGGGGAGGACCCTGAAAATCAGTTTGGCGGCCATTCCCTGGTGGTGAATCCTTTAGGGGAGATTTTGCTGGAGCTGGGAGAAGAGGAACAAACGGATTCCGTGACGATTGATTTAGCAGAAATTCCAGCAGTTCGCAAAGAAATACCGGTGTTTCACGATCGCCGTCCAGAGCTTTATTAGACCTGAAAAGGTCTTTTTTTGTTGTAGAAAAGTTGGCGGTGTCCGGTTTGAGAAGCTTTTTTAGCTTTTATAGAAGAAAGCGGTATAATAAAGTGATGCGAGTAACAAGTGAGGTGGATAGAATGCGGGGAAAAGATTTATTAACGGCTTTGCAGGTGGATGCTACCGGCAGTTTAAGTGAGCTGTCGTCTTTTACCTATGTCTATGCGATATTCGGCGAAAAACAAACCAACCGTTTAGCGATGCAGGTGGTTGAGGATCGGATTGAGATCAGCTATGAGGCCAAACAGCCGCCTTTAACCGTGACCAAGCTGGTGGCTTCATTGAATCAGCACAAGGAAGCGGGTCTTTATTTGAAAAGCGAGAATGTGCAGCCGGTGTACGGCTATCGCTTAGTAGAGGATGGCATTATCATAGGTTAAGGTTTCCTATCTAGTTTAGATAACTAGATTGAATTATCTTGATAATCATGATATGCTGTTGTTAACAATAATTATGAGGTGAAGTATATGAATGCAGAGTTTAGTCACAGGTATCTAATTGTCAATGAAGTGTTAAATGCAGTGACCCATGGGATCGCAGCCATTTTAAGCTTAGTCGGGTTTACTTTTTTACTGGAAAAGGCCACGACTAATCTTGATTATGTCTCCTTTACCATTTACGGCATTTGCTTGTTTGTACTATTTTTTGCCTCCACTTTGTATCATAGCTTGATATTTACTAAGGCGCGGAAGGTTTTTCAAGTCTTTGATCATTGCTCCATCTTCCTGCTGATTGCTGGAACCTATACGCCGTTTTGCTTATTGCGGATTAAGGGAACCTTGGGGATCGTCCTCTTGGTGGTGATTTGGGCAGCAGCGGTGGCCGGCATAATTTACAAGAGCCTGACCTTAACCAAACAGAGCAGTGTGTCCAAGATGTCGACGATTTTATACAATGTGATGGGCTGGGCAGTAGTGATTGCTTTACCGGCTTTATATCAAAGTGTCGGGATTAAAGGTATACTTTTATTAGTCGGAGGCGGACTTTCCTATTCAGTTGGTTCGTTATTCTATAGTATGAAAAGCAAGAAATTTACTCATGTTATCTGGCATCTGTTTGTTATCCTAGGTGCTTTGTTGATGTTCTTTGTGGTTTACCTTTATTAGCAAAATAGCAAATAAAAAAATCCGTTCAGTGAACGGATTTTTTGTTTGCTTATTTACTTGCTTCTTTTAAAACAATTTCATAAGCTTCGATTTGAGCATATAAACGTTGGATTTGAATTTCGTTTTCAATGTAGTTGATTGAGTTGCCTAAGCTTTCAGTGCGGTGGTCTTCCAAACGTTCTACTTCTTTTTTTGCTTCGATTAATTTACTGTTTACGAATTGTTCCATGATTACTCACTCCGTTTCTTTGTCTACCTCTAAACTAGCACTTCTGTTTAAAAATTACAAAAATTGAGCTCGGAGTCGAGAGGCTAGAGATAATCATCCTCGGAAAAATCGGTGTTTTCGTAGGTCCCGTTTTGGCCGAAATATTTATTGTAGCGTTGTTTGAATTTACGGAAGGTAAAGACTACCATTAGCTTGATCATGGAATAAATCGGAATCCCGAAAATGACACCTACCAAACCTAATAAATCGCCCATTACTAGTAAAACGATCAGAATCGTCACTGGATGAATTTTCAACCGGTCGCCCATAACCCGTGGCACCACTAGATCGCCATGTAGCATTTGCACGGCGAACCAGACAAACACAAATTTCACCACCATAAAGGAAGAATCCTGAAAGGCGATGAACAGCCCCGGGAAGAAAGCAAGAAAGGCTCCAATATATGGAATAATACTTAAAATTCCCGCCGCAATTGCGATCACTGTCGCAAATTCCAAACCGATTATTAAGAAGACCACCCAATAAATGGCTCCTAACAACAAAGATGCGATGACCTGTCCTTTTAAGAAGGCCCCCAGCTGTTGATTGGCAACCTTGGTCAGCTCCTGAGCATCATGGCGAAAACGGGGCGGCACAATCGCCATAAAGGCTTGGTACAGCTTTTGCGGATTCTTGATTAAGAAGAAGGCCACAATCGGTCCAGTGAACAAGGTAATCGCCACAGTAGACACCGCCGAGAAAATCGTTCCAATCCCTTTGGCACCTTTTTGCCAGTTGTTGACGATAAAGCTGCTGAAATCCTTGACGATACTGTTGAGGGAAGCCATCGCATCGTCTGATTGCGCCGCAAAGGGTGTGTTGTCTAAGAAATTCTGGATCGTTTGCTGGAAATCATTGAAGAAGCCCGGCAGCTGATTAAACAGGTCGACCGCTTGCCGTTCGATAATGGGTCCCAGCTGAAATCCGCCAATCACTAGGGCGCCAAGAATCACCACATAACTTAGGGCAATACTCAGACCGCGAGACAGGCCTTTTTTGCTGAGAAAATTGACAATCGGATTAAATAAATAATACAGCAGCAAAGCAAAAACCAAGGGCGGCAGTACAGTTGAAAAAATCACCACAAAAGGATGGAAAATAAAGGAGATTTTATTCAACAGGTAAATCGTGACTGACAAAAGGGCCACCAGCCCAATTAAATAGTAGGAAGTTTTCCCGCCAAAAAAATTGATTAAAGGCGACTTTGAATCATTTTTCACATGAACACCTCTTTTTTTATAGTAAGTTAACACTAGTATAACGAAAGAAGGGCAGTGTGTACACGTGAAAGTTTCATCTTATTTTCAGAATTTTAGAAAACAAACGAGATGTTGAAAGCGGTTGTATTTGTGGTATATTTAAAGAGTAGTTTTATGCTTTACTTATATCATAAAAAAGGAGCTGAACGTATGAATTCTTACATTATGTCGATTGACCAGGGGACCACTTCATCACGTGCAATTATTTTTGACAAGGCTGGTAAAGAGGTAGCTTCATCGCAAAAAGAGTTTAAGCAATATTTTCCTCAACCAGGCTGGGTGGAGCATGATGCAAATGAGATTTGGAACTCGATTCAATCGGTGATTGCTGGTGCTTTGATTGAAGGCGCATTGAAGCCGGATCAAATCGCCGGGATTGGGATTACCAATCAACGGGAAACAACAGTTATTTGGGAGAAAGAAACTGGATTGCCGATTTATCCAGCGATTGTCTGGCAATCCAAACAAACGAGTTACATTGCCGATGAGTTAAAAGATGCCGGTCATTCAGAAATGATCCAAAAGAAAACCGGGCTATTGATTGATTCTTACTTCTCTGCAACCAAAGTGAAATTTATTTTGGACAAAGTAGAAGGCTCAAGAGAACGGGCGAAAAACGGCGAGCTGTTATTCGGTACCATTGATACTTGGCTAGTTTGGAAGCTGACAGGCGGCAAGGTGCACGTAACAGATTACACCAATGCCAGCCGGACGATGCTTTACAACATTTACAAGCTGGAATGGGACGATGAAATTCTGGGCTTATTGGATATTCCGAAAGAAATGCTGCCGGAAGTTAAATCCAACTCAGAAATTTACGGCTATACTGAAGATTATCATTTCTATGGCAACAATGTACCAATCGGCGGCATGGCGGGTGACCAGCAGGCAGCTTTAGTTGGGCAACTGGCGTTTGAAAAAGGTATGGTTAAGAACACTTACGGTACCGGCGCCTTTATCGTTATGAATGCTGGTGAAGATCCAATCTTGTCAGAAAACGGCTTGTTGACCACCATTGGTTACGGCATCGATGGCAAAATTACGTACGCGTTAGAAGGAAGTATTTTCGTGGCTGGTTCAGCGATTCAATGGCTGCGGGATGGTTTGCGCATGTTCAAGACAGCACCAGAATCTGAAAACTATGCGAAACAAGTAGAAGACAGCGGCGATGTGTATATGGTACCAGCCTTTACCGGCTTGGGTGCACCATATTGGGATCAAGAAGCACGGGGCGCGATCTTCGGCTTAACTCGGGGAACTACGAAAGAGCATTTTATCCGGGCAACTTTAGAATCGTTAGCGTATCAAACAACTGACGTAGTAAAAACAATGTCGAAAGATTCAGGTACTGATATTAAATTACTGCTGGTAGACGGCGGCGCTTCGAAAAATGATCTATTGATGCAATTCCAAGCAGACATTCTGCAAACACCAGTAGAGCGGGCACCATTCTTAGAAACAACTGCGTTAGGTGTAGCTTACTTGGCTGGTTTAGCAGTGGGCTATTGGAAAGACATTGATGAAATCAAGAAATTCAAAGAAGACGGCAAACGTTTCGAACCAGATATGCCGCAAGAACGGACCGATGATTTGTATAAAGGCTGGCAGGAAGCTGTTCAGGCAACTATGCAATATAAACATCAGCCGAAAAGGTAAAAAAAAAAGCTAGTTAAGTGATTTTTACTTAACTAGCTTTTTTAGGTACTTCTCCTTAATAAACTCCGCAGCATTCCTCGCACCATCTCCGTGGAAGTCTTCCGCTAATTTAGCCGCCTTATCTTGATAGCTTTCCGTCTGAATCTCCGTGATTGCCTGCTGCAGCTGTTTAGCAGAAAAGGGCTTAGCTTTCAAACGAATCCCATTGCCATAGGCTTCGCAGTACTTGAGATTCATGGTTTGTTCCTGCTGCAAGCCGTAGCCGATAAAAGGTTTACCGGAAATACAGGCCGTTTGTACCGTTCCTTCGCCGCCGTGAATAATCGAAAAACTCAGGTAAGGCGCCAGCAAAGGGGCCGGCAGTAAATCGGTAATCATAATCGAAGTGTTTTGATAAGCGGCGATCTCTTCCACGGATAAATATTGCTTGATGGGCGCCAGCACAAGAAACTTCGCAGCCTTTAAAACACTCAGAATATTTCGGGCCAGTTTGGAATTGCCAGAGCTTCCTAAGGCAAAATAGACGATTGGCTGCTGGTTCTGCTGGGCCGTTTTTAAGGTTGCCTCTAAATCAGGCGGCAAAGAATTCGCCAATTGAGCGAAAATCGGTCCGACATTGTGATAATTGGCAGGATAATCTTGCCAGCTGGTAAAGTCCCGGAAGGTGGTAATCAGATTTTCGTCGCCATCCAACAGCTCAATGCTGTATTTAGGCAATGCCAGCTGATAATTTTTCGCTACGTCACGAAAGGCTTTCGGCTTCCAGGTGATTTTTGACATCAATGAATCCACTGGCGTCTGGGCATCATTTTCCAGCTGTGGTCGCGACAGGGCGTAAGGCTTCACGTAAACCAGCGGGATTTTGGCGATGCGGGCACTAAGGAAAATCGTTACGTTGGTGCCGGTAATCGCAGCGACCGGCTTTTGCTCCTTCAAAAATTCCAGCTCACTTTTGACCCGAGCGGCAACTAATTCAGTGGTAAAAGGATTCTTGATCCCTTTCATCTGATCCAGTTCAATGATTTGTCTTTCCTGTTCCTTCGTCAACACCGGCGTCAGTAAGGTAAAGGGAAAGCCGTTCTTGGTAATCCAAGCCGCATGGGTAGTGGAAAAACCGAAAAACTGGCAATTGCAGGAGGTCCGCAGCTCTTTGGCCACTTCGATCATGCGGGTGGTTTCGGCTAGATTAAAGGTTGCTGGGGCAAAGACGATGGTTCGATTGAACATAGCAGGCTCCTTTTTGACAGTATGGGAAGTATAAACTTTCCACAATTGAAAATGTTATAACGATCATGTTGATGATGTCCGGCTTCACAAACTAGCTTGCCAGTTCCACTTTTCACAGTTCGAAAAAGCTGGTTTATCAGATAATCAAGCTTTAACGAGTATCATGTTTGACCCGCTTAGTGGAATGGTATGCGTACGAGAATAAAGTGAATTTTTGTAGAAAATTCAGTACCGTATTAAGGAGCTAGCTTTGTCGGCATTAAGCGAAAAGCTGAACGAGTTTGCGAAGCCTTTCTTAGAAAAAATGCGCATCCTCTAAGAAGATGCGCAGGTAGTATTTATTTGCGAAGGTCGTCTAAAAATTCGGTTTTCCCGGCGGTTTTTTCGTCCTTCATTTTGATGACGCGGGCTGGTGATCCGGCCACAACTGCTCCGGCAGGCACGTCTTCAGTGACGATAGCACCAGCAGCAACAACAGCATCTTTGCCGACGCGAACGCCTTCTAATACGACGGCGTTGGCACCAACTAGTACGTTGTCTTCGATGATTACAGGAGTGGCACTAGGTGGCTCTAAAACGCCAGCTAAAACCGCACCAGCTCCGATGTGGGCATGTTTACCAACGGTTGCGCGAGCGCCTAAAATCGCGCCCATATCGATCATGGTTCCTTCGCCGACAGAAGCGCCAATGTTAATGATGGCACCCATCATGATGACTGAGCTGTCGCCGATTTCAACCCGATCGCGAATCAATGCGCCTGGTTCAATACGGGCATTAACAGTCGTGATGTCCAGCATCGGTACCGCTGAATTGCGGCGATCGTTTTCGATGTAGCTTTCAGTAATTTTTTCTTTTTGTTCTTCCAATAAAGCAGTTACCTCAGGGGCATTGCCAATCCAGATCCAAGCGTGACCTTGACCGAAAATTTTGACTTTATCGCTTTTGACACCGGCTAAGTCGCCTTGTACATAGGCTTTAATCGGAGTCATTTTTTCTGCGTTTTTAATAAATTTTGCAATTTCATATGGATCGGTTAAGTTCTCGTGGGTCATTGTCTTCCTCTTTCTATTTCTCGTCAATTAATTGTTCCATGTCATATAAACCAGCAGATTTCTGGCTGACATATTTAGCTGCTTTCACCGCACCGTTAGCAAAAATATTGCGGGAAAGAGCCAAGTGATTTAGTTCGATGATTTCGTCTGGTCCAGCATACAACACGGTGTGTTCGCCGGGGATCGTTCCGCCGCGAACCGCGTGGATACCTAATTCAGACAAAGGATTGCTTAAATCGTTGCCGTGACGGCCGTAGATATAAGTTTTCTTTTCCTTTACCGCATCGTTGACAGCATCCGCCAGCAGTAAGGCTGTTCCGCTAGGAGAGTCTTTTTTCTGGTTGTGATGCTTTTCAATGATTTCCACATTGAAGTCGTCTTCCAATAACGGCGTAATTTCGCGAATCGCTTTGGCTAATAAATTAATACCAATCGACATGTTGGCCGAAAAGAAGACGGCCGTTTTTTCGCTGGCTGCTAAAAGCCGTTTTTTAGTGTCTTCCTCTAAACCAGTTGTGGCAACTACCACCGGCAGTTGTTTTTCGACACAGTAGTCTAAAACAGCTGGCGTCGCTGTGTAGTGGGAGAAGTCGATAACGACATCCGCTGCTACATCGCAATCTGCCATGTTTTGAAATGTCGGAAAGTCGGCGGAAAATTCCTCCCGGTCAATCCCTGCAGCAATCACCATATCGGCGTCACCGGCGATCATTTCTTGTAAAACGCGGCCCATGCGGCCATTGGCACCGTTCAAAATAACTTTTAACATCTTAAACCTCCAAACCGTAAGCGGCCATTTCTTTTTTCAAGCGCTCAACCGTTTCAGGCTGGGCATCACTTAATGGCAGACGGAAGTTTGGATCGATTTTACCTAAAAGTCCAACGGCTGTTTTGACTGGAATCGGGTTAACTTCGCAGAACAATGCGTGAATTAACGGCAATTGCGCCAATTGCATTTCGCGAGCTAAATCGTAATTACCATCTAAAGC
Organism: Candidatus Enterococcus moelleringii; assembly: GCF_017377575.1. Lineage (GTDB taxonomy): Bacteria > Bacillota > Bacilli > Lactobacillales > Enterococcaceae > Enterococcus_A > Enterococcus_A moelleringii. The sequence continues at coordinate 19,648 of NZ_JAFREM010000024.1, read as the reverse complement.
AGCCTGAGCCAGTTCATGGGTTTGTTTTGGCGCGATATTGGCAATGGTTGAGATTACCCCTTTGCCGCCTAAAGCCATTAACGGCAGAACTTGATCGTCGTTGCCAGAGTAAACCGCAAAGTCATCAGAGGCTAAGCGACAAATGTCCGCAACCTGCGCAATGTCGCCGCTGGCTTCTTTGATCCCCACGATATTTGGAATAGTGATCAATTTTTCAACTAGTGCAGCCGAAAGGTTCATGTTGGTACGTGATTGCACCGAGTAAAGAATAATCGGCAATTTCACGCTTTGGGCGATTTTTTCATAATGCAGGAATAAGCCAGTATCGGATGCTTTGTTGTAGTAAGGCGTTACGATTAATAATGCATCGGCTCCCACACTTTCTGCTCCGGTAGATAATTCGATGGCATGGTTGGTGTCATTGACGCCTGTGCCGGCGATAATCGGCACGCGGCCGGCAGCTTTCTTAACTACTGCTTCGATGACGCTAATATGTTCATGATTGGCTAACGTAGAGGCTTCACCGGTGGTTCCGCACGCTACGATTGCATCTGTGCCTTGTTCAATTTGCCATTCAACGAGTTCGTCTAATTTCTTATAATCAACCGCCCCGTCTTCTTTCATTGGTGTAACTAACGCGACTGCTGTACCTTCAAAGATGCTCAAATAAAACACTCCTTTATTTGTGATTTAAAAGGATAAAAAAACTTGAAAAGCGATGGATAATCCTTTAGTTAATCGAATTATATACTAAATCATGAGAGTGTGTCTATTTGTTTTCTAATCCTTTTTTCTTAATTGAATAAAAACGCAAGAAATTCGGCGTGAAAAGCGGGGTTTATGCAGGATTCGCGAAATGTATCCGTGACGGTGGAATGATGCAAGTGAAGTTTAAATATAGTAAAAAGCCAAGGCTGTTATTTACAGCCTTGGCCTAGTTTGCGGGAAATCGAATTGAAACTTTTCAGCAAATTCTTTCAAATTGTAAAATTTTGCTGTATTTAGTGGGTTAGAGGGCACTGATAATCGCTAATTTCTGTTATATCCAACAGTTTTTGCACTTTTTTGCGGTATTGCAACGGCGACAAACGATACTTTTCCTTAAAGCATTTGCTGAAATAGGCGGAGTTGTTGAAGCCGCACTGAAAAGCAATCGAGGTAGCCGGCTGATCGGTTTGAAAAAGTTTCACCGCTGCCAGCGCTAAACGGGCATCTTTCACATAGTGACTGAAGGATAAATCCGCCAAGTAAAAAGCTTTTTGCAAAGTACGGACGGAAGTTTGGCAGAAACGGGCCGTTCGTTCAATCGATAAAGTAGTGTCCCACAAATAGGAACGAATATAGTCAGCCGCTTGATTCACTAACTGGTCGTCGGTTGAATGTGGTGATGATTGCAGTACCCATTCCCCCAACAAACTAATTAGATGGTGCAAGATCAGCTTGTTTTCTTCCAAGGAGGCCGTGGGAAACTGCTCCTCAAAGGTAAAAATACTCTCCAGCAGGAAACGCCCCATGCCTTGTGAAGCATCTAATATTTTACTGGCAGCGGCGGGGCCCAGCAGGTTGCGGTTGTGGCCATTTTTTTCAATAAACAGATTGATGCTCTCAGTGGGCTGCAGCCGATCGTAGGTACTGATGGCATTTAAGTCGAAAATACCAATCGTATAATCCGTCAGCACACTGCGATTATTTTGGCTGGCGTGGATCTCGTGTCCCTGGCGAATAAAGCGCAAACCTAAATAATCCTGGGAAGAATCGGGAACCCGGGTGAAAATTCCTTGTGAACGATTGACCAAGCTATAGGTTAACACGGTATTATCCAGCTGATGAATGTGAGAAGTGGTCAAGCTGTCGGTTTGTTGACTTTTTATGGTATAGCGAAAATTCAAGTGAGCCAGTCCGTCTGAGTAATCCTGCGCCTTGGAAAAGCGCTGACAATGATGAGTCATGGGTCTTTGCTCCTCTCGCGTGATTCTTATATTGCCGCGGCGTGAAAGTGATAGTTTTTTCTAACCGGCCACGTATACTTTAAGTATAACGATTGATAGGGTTTTCACAAGTGTTTTTCGCCATGCTGGAATGAATTGTCTTAAGAACATTTTTAAGAGGAGGAAGCTGTATGGAAACAAAGTATCAAGCATTATTTTCACCGTTGAAGATTGGACCAGTGGAGGTGCCCAACCGGATTGCCATGATGCCGATGGGGGTGTTCTCCCCTAGACTGTTGAGTATGGAGACGATTGCCTACACGAAGGACGGCGCGGATTATTATATCGAGCGGGCTAAGGGCGGCACCGGCTTGATCATCACAGGATTAATGCCGGTGGTGGCCAATATGGGGTTTTGTATTTTGAGTAATCCGGAAGGTTATGTCAAGGACATGAAGTATTTGATGGACGGGGTGCATGAAGCAGGCGGCAAAGTGTTTGTTCAGTTGACGGCCTTAACCGGGCGGGCGAACCATGGACTAACCGGGATCACACCAGCGCCGGCACCGATTCAAAACGTCTGGGACCCGACTAAAACTGACATCGGCATGACCAAAGAAGAGATTCATCAATACGTGAAAAATTTCGCTGATGGTGCCAAGCTGGTGCAAGAGGCTGGCGGTGACGGCGTAGAAATTCACGCGGTTCACGAGGGCTATTTGCTGGATCAATTTGTCATTTCCTTCTTCAACCGTCGAACCGATGAATACGGTGGCTCGTTGGAAAATCGCTTGCGGATTATTAAAGAAATTGTGGAAGCCATCAAGGAAAAATGCGGCGCCGATTTCCCAGTTTCTATGCGCTACAGTGTGAAAAGCTATGTGAAGGACTTCAACCGCGGGGCAATTCCGGGAGAAGAGTTTGAAGAAAAAGGTCGCGACTATGAAGAATCTTGGGTAGTGGCTAAGAAATTGGAGGAGTTCGGCTATGACATGCTGAATTGCGACAACGGCAGCTACGATTCTTGGTTCTGGGCGCATCCGCCAATGTACATGCCGAAAGCCTGCAACTTAGACGACGTGATGAAGCTGAAAGATGTGGTGGACATTCCGATTGTTTGTGCCGGACGTTTCGACGATCCTGAGCTGGCAAATAAAGTAATTGAAGAAGGCAAGCTGGATATGATGGGGATGGGGCGGCCGTTGTTGGCTGATCCTGAGATTGCCAATAAGTTTGCAGCAGGCAATCTGTCAGATGTTCGACCATGTATTTATTGCCACCAAGGCTGTTTAGGCCGGATTTTCCAAGGAAAAGATATTTCCTGTGCCGTAAATCCTGCCTGCGGACGGGAAAAGAGCTATGCGTTGACTCCAGCTGAAACGGCGAAAAAAGTCTTGGTAGTCGGCGGCGGAATTGGCGGTATGGAAGCTGCTCGCGTAGCAGCAATTCGTGGTCATAAAGTGGATCTGATGGAGAAAACCGACGAATTGGGCGGTGTGTTTGTGGCAGCCGCTACACCAGATTTCAAAGAAGACGATCGGGCGTTGCTGGATTGGTACAAGAAACAAATGACCGACTTAGGGATCAATGTCCAAATGAATACCGAAGTGACGGAAGCTATGACGAAAGGCTACGACGAAATTTTCGTGGCTACCGGCGCCAACGAAAGAAAACTGGAAACGCCAGGCTTCGACAGCGACAAGGTTGCCTATGCGATTGATGCCCTGAAGAACAAGGAAATTACCGGCGACAATGTGGTAGTAGTGGGCGGCGGCTTGACCGGCTGCGAAATTGCTTACGATCTGGCCCGCAAAGGCAAAAAAGTCACCATCGTGGAAGCCAGCGAAACTATCATGAATGCTTTCGGCCTATCAGCAGCCAACTACAACATGATGATGGAGCTGTTGGACTACTACAAAGTAACCGTCATCAAGAATGCGGTGGTGGATAAATTCGAAGAGGGCAAAGCCTATGTGACAGAAACGGTCAAAAACTATCCAAACGTGGCCAACCGGGCACAGCACATGTTTGCGCTAGGTGTACAAGGCATGCCAAAGGTTCACGAAATTCCAGCCGATGATATTGTAGTTTCAGTAGGCTATCTGCCAGATGACAATTTGTATCAAGCTATCAAAGGCGATAATGTGTACTTGATCGGTGATGCCAAGAAACCAACCAACGTGATGGATGCGATTTGGGCAGCTTACGAAGTGGCCATGAAAGTGTAACTATACTATAGAAGAAACGCGGATCAATTTGCGGGTGAAGAGGGGAATATTCCACCTTTTCACCCGCTTTTTTTGACGATTTTCAAAAGTTCTCCCTCTACGCTAGACAATCTCCTCATTTGTACTATAATATTAGAAACTATCAATATGTTTCTAATCGAAAAAACATTTCTCCATAATTTGAAAATAAAGGATGATACGATGATTGATCTTGAGATCCAGGAGCTAGAGGAATTTGTCACCACCATGCGACGGGAATTGCATCAGATCCCAGAATTAGGCTTGGAAGAATTTGAAACTGCTAAGTACATTCGCGAAAAATTGGCGTCATTTGGCATCACCGAAATTATAGAAGTGATCAATACCGGAACGATCGCGGTGATCCGCAGCGAGCGCCCCGGCAAAACGATTGCCTATCGCTCTGATATCGATGCATTACCGGTAGCGGAACAAACCGGCTATGACTTTGCTTCGAAAACACCGGGGAAAATGCACGCCTGCGGCCACGATGGACATATGTCTACCTTGCTAGGCTTTGCGGCTTATTTAATGAAGCATCCGGAAAAAGTGCGAGGCACGATTGTCCTAGTTTTCCAACCCGCTGAAGAAGGGCCGGGTGGAGCACAGCTGATTGTGGATACCGGTGTTTTGCAGGATTTAGGCGTAGATGAAATTGTCGGCTTGCACGTCTTCCCCGATTTGCCTGCGGGAAAAATTTCTTGTCGTCCTGGTCCCATGATGGCCCGCAATGCCGAAGTAACAATCAAGGTGAAAGGCCTCAGCTCTCACGGTGCGCAGCCGCAACAGGGAGAAGATGCGATTGTGGCAACTGGCGGAATTATTTCCGGCTTATCCAGCATTTTGGCTCGCAATATCAGTCCGCTGGACAATGTGGTGCTGACCTTTGGCACGATTCACGGCGGCGAGGCCATGAACATCATCGCCCAAGAAGTTGTTTTGCATGGCACGATGCGGGCTTTTGATGACGCAGTGTATGATGAAGTGGTGCGTCGGGTGGAGTTGATCGCCACCGAGATTGCTCGCGGTTACGGCTGTGAAGCAGAAGTGATTTTCAATCATATGTATCGGGTGGTGGACAACGACCCTCGCATGGTAGCTGCGCTGGAAAAATCAGCGGCGGATTATTACGTGGAAACACCGCCGTATTTGATCGCGGAAGATTTTTCTATGTATCAAACGGTAATGCCGGGGATGTTTTTCTTCTTAGGCATTCGCGATGAGGAAAAAGGGTATACCTATCCGCTGCACAGCGGCAAAATGAAATTTGATGAAAAACATTTATTACTAGGCATTCAAACATTTGCGAACTTAATTGAAGCCCTAAACGAAGGAGAATAAAATGGACATGACAGTAGAAAACGGCCACCTTTTGTGGGATGGCTGCGACACAGTAGAACTAGCGAAAACTTACGGTACGCCGTTATACGTTTTCTCCCAAAGTATTATTGAAGAACGCTGCCAAGAGCTGCGCCAGGATTTTGTCGATAAATACGACAACGTGCGGGTAGCTTATGCCAGCAAAGCCTTCTCAACAATGGCGATGATGAGAATTATCGAAAAACAAGGCTTCTCTTTAGAAGTACTTTCTGACGGCGAACTGCACACTGCCTTAAAAGCCGGCTTCCCGGTAGAAAAAATCGAAATCAACGGCAACAACAAATCCATGGCAGAATTAGAAATGTCGATTGATCATGGCGTGGGCCGCATCATTGTGGACAGCCTGCAGGAAGTGGACCGAATTTCAGCCATTGCCAAAGAAAAACAAAAAACAGTCAATGTCCTGTTCCGCATTACGCCAGAGGTGAATGTCAATACCCATTCCTTCATCTCAACTGGACAGAAGGATTCAAAATTCGGGATTCCGATTAACGAAGACATTTTGTTCCCGCAGGTGGAAAAAGCTATTAACGCAGAAGGCATCAATTTCCTAGGCTTCCATTTTCATGTGGGCAGCCAGCTGGATGACAACAGTGCGCATCTTGGGGCAGTGGATATTGCCTTGGATTTAGTTCAAGAAGTGAAAAAACGTCTGGATTACGAAGTCAGCGAGTTGAATTTCGGCGGCGGCTTTGGTGTTCGTTACACGGATGAAGACATTCGTCAGCCATTTGCTTATTTCCTTGATCCCATGATGGAGAAGGTCTTGGCCTTTTGCGAGAAAGAAAATTATCCGCAGCCAGCAGTGGTCATCGAACCAGGCCGCAGTATTGTGGCGGAAGCAGGAATTACCCTGCATACGATTGGTGCGATTAAAGAACTACCAGGTATCCGCAAATACGTCAGCATCGACGGCGGCATGACCGACAATATTCGCCCAGGTTTATACGCTGCCAAATATACCGGTGTCTTGGCCAACAAAGCCGATCAGCCAGCCGCAGAAAAAGTCACCATTTCTGGGAAAATCTGCGAAAGCACCGATATTTTGGTGAAGGACATTGAACTGCCAACCGTTGAAATCGACGACGTTTTTGCGACGTTCTCAACCGGCGCTTACGGCTACTCCATGGCCAGCAACTACAACAAGCTATTGATACCAGCTGTTGTTTTGGCCAATAAAGGGCAGGCGAACGTGATCGTCAAACGCCAAACCCTGGATCAATTAATCGAAAATGAAGTGATTCCTGACTCACTAAAATAAAAAGGAGCGACAAATGAAGATACCCTTTAACAAAATGCAAGGTGCCGGCAATGATTTTATTGTCGTCAACAATATCGAATTAGGCTTGACCGGCGAACAACTGAGCCAGCTTGCTAAACAAACCTGTGCCCGTCGCGTGTCGGTGGGGGCAGATACCTTGATCGCCATTGAAACGGCCAAAGATGAGGGTGATTTTTACGCTCGTTATTACAACTCTGACGGATCAGAAGCAGAAATGTGCGGCAACGGTGCCCGTTGTGTGGCCCGTTTTGCCTACGAAACCGGCTTGGCTCAAGAAGAAATGGTGATCGAATCGATTGCTGGCGATGTACCCGCTCAGCGTTTAGACGAACGAATTTATCGCGTGCAGCTGAATTCGCCAGCGGTATTCAAAGAAGACGTGGTGCTGCAAGTAGAAGGTCGCGACATCACAGTGGATTATGTGGAGCTGGGCAATCCCGGCATTCCACATCTAGTGGTGCATTATCCCGACTTGGCTATGACTGAGCTGGAAACGATTCTCGATTTAGGTCGCGAATTGCGCAACCATCCCGCCTTTGCCAAAGGAGCCAACGTCAACTTTTATGATATGCTGCGGGACGGTCATGTGGTGGAACGCACTTATGAACGAGGAGTAGAAGATTTCACTTTAGCCTGCGGCACCGGTACCGGTTCAACTGCTTATGTGCTGAATAAAAAAGGGTTAACCCCAAATAATCCAGTCAAGGTGGAGGTCTTAGGTGGTCAACTGCAGGTCAACGTGGAAGGCGAAAATCTCTTCTTGATCGGCGATACCAACCGCATCGTGGAAGGCACCATTATCGACGAAGATTTACATTTATAATAGAAGCAAACCGCTGTGTCGAAAAAAGACACGGCGGTTTTTTTGGTGAATTACCTTATTAACCCGAATTTTTATTTTTAAAAAAACATATTGAGGAACTTGTAACTCCTTAAAAAAATAGAACCCAAATCACCGGCGAAATGATTTAAACTGTAAGTACAGAGAGAAAAGATGGGGTGGTTGAATTAAGGTGCATACTCATAGCCGAGGATCACAATGTAACGCTTTCCTTAGCCACCCTGCAAAATCCAACTAATTATGTTCTTTTCTTTTCCTTATATACTCTTCGAAAAATGCCTCCTACAGCTCAGATGGGAGGCATTTTTCGTGTCCAGAATTAAGCCAGCTCACGCGAAAAACCAACAACATTTTCCTATTGCTGGTTTTTCCAGTTTACAAGTCAAGGCTCAAAACTAGCCACCGCCTTCTGCAGCTCGATGCGGGTGCTTACCTCTACCTTGGAGTAAATGTTGTGAATATGGGTTTTCAAGGTACCTTGGGAAATGTACAGCTTTTCCGAAATCGCCGAGGTGGGTTCATTTTGTACGATTAAGTACAGCACTTCCCGTTCCCGGGGTGTTAATTTGTATTGCTGAGAAAATTCGCTGAGATACAGCTTTTTTTCCGCTGTTTCTGGCGTTTCTTGCTGGAAAAAACTGCGAAATGACGGCAGCGACCAATGCAAAGCCGCAAAAGCAAACGCCAGCCACAAGATATTTTCCGACAAACTGCGCCCCTTGATGGCAATGTCACTGTCGTAAAAAGCCGAAATCTGAGAAATCGTCAAGGAATCCTCAATAAAAATCGTAAAAATCAGCACTAAAAAAACGATCAGATAAGGGAAATAACGGCTGAGATCCTTCTTCTCCGCGGCATCCTTGGTGCGATGGTAAAACAGAAAAAAGCCGCCAATAAAGAACAGCCGATAAAATTGGCGAATCGAATAGAAAATCCAGAGATACATTTGAATGTCAGAACGAGGCAAGGAAACCAGTTCAATCAGCACAAATGGAATCAAAAATGCAAAGTAAGGCCGCGGCCTTTTGATATGAAAAATTTCCAACAACAGCAACAAATCCAACCCTAACGTTACCGTTGAAATGATAATCCGCAGGGCACCTTGCTGAATAAATCCCATCAGTAATTCCGGGGATTGACTTAAGTTGATGTAGTCGATGAACGAGACCTCAAAAATATTTAAACAAATGATCAAGCAGGCATACAGCGCCTTTTTGTCACGGAATTTGAAATAAGTAGCAGAAAGTGGAAATAAAATAAAAGCTTGTAACAGAATTAGGACCGTGGTTAAAATATAGATAATTAAATTCACGAAGAATCACCTCCAATTCAAGTGTAGCATAATCGTTTTTCTTAAGAAAGCGCTCTCCGTCCAAAAAGAGCCGAAACCCTATTAGAACAGCATCAAACCACGAGGATTAGGCGGTCTATATCTAAAGGTATAGAAGAAATAATCCTTTTTTTGTAGTTTAAACTCGGTTGAAAACGATTACATTAGAAGAGTAGAAACAAATCCCAGGTATTAATCTATTAAAAGAAATCGAGGTGAAGGTTGAGGGAATTGAAGGGGTAAGTGAATGCATGTGAAAAAAGGAAAGGAAGTGAAACACGTGGATGCAACTGAAGAAAAGATGGAGAATCAAGAGGATCGCGAGTTAGGCACGAAAAAAATTCTTCCATTATTTGCCAAGTATTCCATCCTGACATTAATTGGGATGCTAGCTCAGGCCATCATGGTTATTTTGGAAGGGCTAGTGATCGGCCGCGGTCTAGGTGAGGCCGGTTTAGCCAGTGTGGGAATTATTATGCCGTTGGAATATTTGATGCTGGCGCTGGGGGGCTTTTTCGCGATTGGGATTTCCACTATTTGTGCCATGCGTTTAGGGGATGGTGACGAGGAAGGTGCCCGAAGAGCTTACGGACAAGGCTTATGGTTCAGCCTGATTTCCAGTGTCGTAATTGCGGTAATCATTTTTCTGTTTGCCGGAAGTGTGGCTACTTTATTGGGGGCAACACCGGAGCTGCACAGTGACATTGTGCTATTTATTCGTTTGTTTATGTTTGGCTATCCGTTTTGTATTGTGGGACACGTGGTAGTGTACATCGCACGGGTGGATGAAAAACCGTCGATTGCTACCTGGGCTATGACAATTTCAGCCATTTGTGCAATTATCTGGCTGTATGTCAGCGTCTTTATTTTGAAATTAGGCATCGCCGGAGCGGCGTTATACTATGCTTCATCCATCGGAATTTGGGGGTTATTTCTGGTTTACTTTGTGGTTAGTCCGAAAACCATCTTCAAATTTCATCTGTCAGACTTAAAATTCGAACCCAAACTATTAATGGATATTTCTAAAATAGGCTTTCCCTTTATGCTGGTTCAGGCCTCCAGTACGATTTTCACGATTGTGCTGAACAACTTCTTAGGCAGCTACGGCGGTGAGCTGGACATTGCAGCTTTTGCAGTCATCAATAGCTACATCATTTATATTTTGATGCTGATTACCCAAGCGGCGACGGGGGGACAACAGCCGATTGCCAGCTACAATTATGGCGCGAAAAAATTAAAACGAGTGATCGAGCTGATCAAGGTCAGCTTTGCGGCCAACGTGATTGGGATTTACCTGCTGGCAGCCGTGGCTTTCCTATTTTCAGAACAGCTGGTGAGTTTCTTTGTCGGCTCCGGTTCAGAATTGATTCCATTAGCCGGAAAATACACCAAAGTGGTGGTATCATTTGCGGCCTTGGGCTTATCGGCGAATTTGATGTCGGCCTATTTCCAAGCAGTTGAACGAATTCCCGAATCAACCATTTTAGGCATTTGCCGCTACATTGTGTTCGGTGTGCCGGCCATCTTCATCATGGCGAACATGCTGGGAGTTACCGGGGTGTGGTATTCTCAACCCGTTTCCGATATTTTGACCTTTGTATTGACTCTGTTTTTGACTTATCGGGAAATTAAACGATTGAAAAAAATGGATAGCGAACTTATATAATAGAAGAAAGAAGGAGAAAAGATGCGCAAAGCAGATAAAATTATCTTAAGCAAAGCCATTTTCAACGGCGTTTCCGAAGAACTAATTGATGGGATGGTGGCGATTAAGGGCAACGAAATTGAATACGTTGGTGATCGCGATAAGCTGGAAGAATTAAAAGGTCCAGACACCGAAGTAATCGATGCCGGCGAAAAATTAGTCATGCCGGCTTTCAACGATGCCCATATCCATATGTACATGTCAGGCATTTATGCATCACCGCTGGTGCACGTAAATTTCACCGATACCAGTGCTAAAGAATGTGTGGAAGGCTTGAAGGAATTGGCCGAACGCACTGACAAAGACAAATGGTTGATCGGCGCCGGCTGGTACCATACCTTGTGGGATGAACCGGTTCTGCCTACGAAAGATATTTTAGATGAATATTATCCTGATCGTCCGGTGTGCATGGTTTCTGCCGATGCCCATACCTTATGGGTGAATACCAAAGGTTTGGAAAAATTGGGAATCACGGAAGAGTCAGTAGCTCCTCGCGGCGGGACCTATGCGAAGGATGAAAATGGCGAATTAGTCGGCTTGATTCAAGAAAGTGCGGCCATGTCATTGGTACCGAAAATTTACGATTTTGAGTTAGATGAAGCGAAAGGCATTTACCTGAACTTCATGAAGATTTTGAATTCTTACGGAATTACTATGACTTCGGATGTGTCTATGATGTCCGTGCCAGGCGCCGACTTTGTGCGAGACGATATTTACGAAGAATTGTTAAAAGACGATGCCATGACTGTTCGGGTGAACATGTTCCCAACCTTGATCAAAGATTTGTCACGGGCCTACGATCTGCGAGATAAATTCGATGGCGAAATTGTTCGCTGCCAAGGGGTTAAACAATTTTTCGACGGGGTATCTTCTACTCATACAGCTTACTTGAAAGACGATTATTCCAACGCCCAATTTGAAGGTGATCATGGGTACCCAACGATGAAAGTGGAAGAAATGGAAGAGCTGATTTTATGGGCCCATAAAAATGATTTCAGTGCTCGTGTTCATACCATCGGCGATCAAGCGATCCATTGTCTGATTGATTGCATTGAAAAAGCCAATGAAATGTACGGCAAGAAACCATACCTGCATCATACATTGGAGCACTTGGAAAATATTCAAGAACCGGATATCCAACGCTTAGCCGATAACGACATTATTCCGTCTTGTCAGCCAGCCCATTTAATGATTGATCCAGCCGGGATTGAATTAGATTTAGGCCAGGAACGGATGCAATTCATGTGGGCCTTCCGCTCCATGTTGGACGCCGGCTGCAACTTAGCTTTCGGAACTGATTCGCCAGTCGTTGGCGTGAATCCATTTGAAGGCTTGTATAATGCGGTAACCCGCAGCTCCGCTTTCACCCAAGAACCAAAAGGCGGCTGGGTACCAAAAGAAAAAATCTCCTTGTTCGAAGCTGCTAGGGCTTATACCTATGGCGCAGCTTGTGCTGCTTCCCGTGAAGATCGCATAGGCGTTCTAACCCAAGGAAAATTAGCCGACATGATTATTCTTGATCGCAACATTTTTGACAAAGAACCAGAAGAGCTGCTGGAAACCAAAGTGGACATGACTTTGATGGATGGCGAGATTGTTTATCAACGATAGAAATAAGGAACCGATTCGGCGAGGGCTGGGTCGGTTTTTTTGTTGTTGGAGTGCATGATTGGTACCGGACGCTCGTACTCACTGATTATATAATAGAAGAAAAATTTCGATATGATTAGACCTACCATAAGAATAAGCTTGTTTGAAGTTTACTTTTTTGAAGGACTAGTCTCAATCTAATTGTAGATTGACTAACAAAAAATGATAGTAGATAATAAAGGAGTAACTAATTCAAGTGCAAACGTATTAGAAAGTAGAACTAATGCTAAAAAGTCTGGAGGAAGGTTATGTCTGAGCTAAACAAATATTTCGGTGAAAAGTTTTACAACCCTGAGAAAAAAACTCCTGCTAACGAACAAAAAATCATTGACCAAAAAGCCCGCGAAATCCAAAATGCTTTAGCATTCCTAGGTCGTGATCGTAATTATCTAACTGAAAAATATCAAGTAACAAGTGATTTAACAGATAACTTTCTTTTAGGAAAAGTAACAGACGAACAACGAGGTGATTTCGAAAAAATATACTATGAGGTTACCCTGGATGCACGAAAAAAGAAAAAGATAAATGAAAGCCAATTATTGGCAACTGTCTTGCAGCGAGGCAACTACTTTGATAATAAATTGTTCTACAAATTGCTGAGGTCAGTCTTAACCATCAGCCAACTGGAACTAGCAGAAACTTTGAGAATATCAGTAAGCAAAGTACGAAGCTGGGAACAGGGAACGAAAAAGCCAGATGAACATGATCAATTGTTTTTATATGATCTTATCCCAATTAAAGTGAAGGAATTGGCAGGATTTTATGAAACCAAAACAGTTTCTAAAGCAATCATCGATTACGATAGGATCAATCAATACAAAAAGATATTTTTAAAATCACCTCCGCTGACTAAGAAAAAATTTATTATTGATTCTCAAACGCGACAGCAGCTGACCGATCCCCATATAAAGATCATTCGCGAGGATCATCCGATAAAAAATACCATACGAGAAATGGACGAAATGTTTGAGTATGTCAAAAAAACACAAGAACCCAAAGGATAGAATGATTGAAGCTGTTTCCCAGAGTTCTCTTCCTGTGGGTTTTTCTATACCCAAAAACCACCAAATCAATCGGTTGCTCACGATTTAGTAGTTTATGATATACTGAATTATAATCATACAAAATGAGGTGACGGGATGTTCGTAGGCAGAAAGCAAGAACTGGCAGAGTTACAGGAACGACTAACGAGTGACCGCTTTGAATTGGTACCAATTTATGGTCGACGTCGAGTAGGTAAGACTCGTTTGCTGGAAGAGTTCATGGCAGACAAGAAAGCCATTTATTTTAGTGCCGATCAGTTTGGCTCAGAAATAAACTTAGCAAATTTAAGTCAGGCGATTCATAGTTTGATTTCACCAGAAGCACCGATGGAGAATTTTTCTAATTTTGAGGATGCCTTTAAAGCTGTAGCCGATATCGCCAAGGCATCAGAAGCACCGCTCGTTTTTATTATCGATGAATACCCGCAGCTGGCAAAATCCAGAGATGGGATTGCAGCTATTTTGCAAAAGGTAATCGACGATAATTATCAGGAAATCGATAATCTGTTAGTCATTTTGACAGGCTCGCAAGTTGCCTTCATTGAAGAACAAGTTCTCGGCGGGAAAAGTCCGTTACACGACAGCATCACCGGAAAGATAAAATTACTTCCATTAAACTTCGCGGAAGCTCATGCACTACAGCCGCGGATACCGAAGGAAGTCTTCATGACCATTTACAGTTTGACTGGCGGCATTCCGTTGTACTTAAATATGCTGGATGATCGCTTGTCCTTGAAGGAAAATATTCTGACCTTTGTTTTGCAGAAGAACACTTTTCTATATGAAGAGCCGGGCAATTTGCTAATGCAGGAATTGCGAACGCCGAATCGTTACAACGACATCATTGCTGCAATTGCTGGCGGTGCTGCCGAGGTCAGAGAAATTGTTGCCAAGACCGGGATTAACTCTGGACCGTTGACCAAATATTTGGAAACCTTGATTGATTTGGAGATTGTTGAAAGAAAAATGCCTTTGTCAGAAATCGGGAAAAACAAACCCACGTATTGGATTTCAGACGGCCTGTTTCGTTTCTGGTATCGGTATGTACCTAAGTATAAAAACTTTATCGAGAGCGGGCACACGGAATTCATCTGGGAAAAGATCGCCGCTGATTTATTGGAGTTTACCTCAATAACCTTCGAAGACTATTGTCGTGAATGGATACTGTCTCAAAACGGCAACCAGCGCTTTAGCTTTATAATAGAAGAAACAGGTTCCTGGTGGGGCAACAAACCTGGCAGTAAAACCAAAGGCGCCGACTTGGAAAAAGTCGACATCGTTGGTTTAGGTGAAGGAAACGACAACCTCCTGCTAGGGGATTGTCAATGGCGTAACGAAAAGATCGATGTATTAGTTGCTGAAGAATTGCTGGAGCGCAGCAAGTTATTTCCCAATCCTAACAAAGAGCTGGTGATCTTCTCCAAAAGAGGTTTCACTAAGCAGTTGAAGGAGTTTGCCACTGATCATTCGATCCGATTAATTTCATTAGCTGAAATGTAAACTCTATACTCGTAATTTAGTAGATCGTAAGAGACTGAATTACGAGTGAGTGAAAATATTAGTTGATTGAAAACAATCTGAACCGAAGGATTTACTCCCGGCCTTTTACCTTCTTCCCTATAGGTGGTATAATGACAAAAAAGGCAAAGAAGGTGTTATCATGGCATTTTTTAAAGAAATTGGAGAAGCAGTCGGCGCAGTGCGTGGCGGAATTATTAGCGGCGTGGCAAATGTAGCAGCAGAATTAACCGACAGTGATGACTTACGTGAAATCAGCAAAGTAACTTTTGAGCGCAACAAAGCCGTGGGCAAAGTGATCGGTCAAACGTTAGACGGTGTGGCAAATACAACTGTAGGCACTATTGGCAAACAAAGAATTCGTCGCGATGATGGCTTGGAAGACTTGACTGAAGCATTAGAAACAACTAAAGATGGTGTGATCAATACCATTAACTTTACCACCAAGCAAGTGGGTGAAGTGTTGGATGGTGTCAAAGTAAACGACAGCAAAAAAGTCGCTTCTAGTGCCAAAAAGCTTGCCAAGGAATCGGTCGTTGGATTTCTAACATTCAAAAACTTTTAGCGGAGACTAATCCTAGTCTCTTTTTTTTACATAAAAACTGGACAGCAATGGAGAAGGCTGAGGTAAACTAATAGAAAAGGGGTGGTGCCTAATGACTGATTTGTACCAACAATTTGCTTATGACTATGACGAATTTGGGTCGATCGAAAGCTACTTGGGAGACGAAGCGGCATTTTTTGATCAGCTGTTTAAAGAGCACGATGTTGAAACAGTTTTGGACTGTGCCTGTGGAACCGGTCAGCATCTCTTTATGTTGGCTCAATTAGGCTATCAAGTTCAAGGATCGGATTTTTCTCAATCCATGCTGGAGGTGGCAGCGAAAAATTTGCAGGAGCAGGGACTATCAGTTCCGTTACGTCAGTGTGACTTTCGCCGCTTGGAAGAACAATTTGAAGAAACCTTCGATGCGATTGTTTGTCTCACCAACTCGTTAATCAAAGGCATGCGTTCGTGAACCGCAAGAACGGATTCGTTGGCATTAGTAGTCAGAATAATACTCCGGTTCCCATCATCAAATCGTTTATAAAACCCAGCAAGATACAAAGCCTTCCCCGTACTATTTTGGAACAACACTTTCTGCTTGTTGGAATCCCACTCGTAAAAGCCTGTTGCAAGAAAGACACAACGATTTTCCTTGAAGTCATGAGCAAAAAAAGGTTTCTCCAAGACCGTTTCAGACCGGGCATTAATAAGCAGCTGCTTTTTAGGAGGCAGTTTAAAGCCCCAGACCATGCTGCGGGCTTTGACTTTGTTGGTGCCGTCATTGACTAACACAGCTGCTTCTTCTGAGTGGAAAATGTCGTCTTGTTTATAATGATAGCCGTTTTTCTCTACATTTTTGATAATTTCCTGAAGCTCCTCTTCCTCTTGAAGCGATAGTTTTACCCGTCCACACATATTTGACGCCTCCTATTCAATCCAGCTGGCTGTTTGGTCAAAATCTTCAATGAAGGACAAATCAGATTCCAAATAATAATAGATCTCTTTTTCCTCTGAGATTTCAAAGGGATCCCGTTCTTTGCGGTAATACTTCTGTTCTGCTCTTTTTTGATCCTGTTTGAACAACTCGACTTTGAACCATTTTTCGTCATAGACCACCTGGATATTGCGGATGTCGTTCCACAAAATCCATTCATCGCCGATTAGCAATTCATCCTCACGCAGATATCCCTTGAAATCACCAATCACCGAATCGGTTTGGCGCCCGAATTTGTCTTTGCGGTTTAATTGAACCGAAACCGGCTTTTGAAATTATAGGCCTCAGTCAAGGCTTCATCGATTTCCTGCTGACTCATCTGGGGCAAAATCGGAATATCCTTTAGAGCTTCTGCGCGATTTTTTTCGATGCCTTTAACCAGCTCGTCCAGGCAAAAGCCGTGACCCATTTCATAAATCCGCGATCGTGGTAGTCATTGTACTCCTTGAATTTCTTCTCCGTGCGCTTAACCATGAGACTCACCACTTTCAATTCCCGCCATGCCGCCAGCATGACCAGCAATTAACGAAGAACGGGCAATCGCTCGGCCGCCCTCCAGCAGGCTCACCGCATGAACGATGGATTTGAAGCTGAATTTTCCGCGGATGGTATCCACCACATGTTCGATCTTGGCCTGATCCACCTGTTTATCGAAATCTTCAAACAAATTCAGCTGCAGGGCATCGGTATAAATCAGTCCACCCGTATTTACCCCAATGGTTCGAATGTCTTGATACTTATAATGGCGGTCGAAGATTTGCTTCAAATACTGATTGATCTCCTTAGAGGAATTCGTCGCCGGCACCTTCATCTGTTGGTGAAAGCCTCGTTTGCCGTCCTTATCCAGATAGCCTGGGCTGAAGTCGCAAAAGAGGCTAATCACCTGGTCCTTAGCGCCGCTTCGTCTAAGGCGAGTGGACACCTGATCGGCCATTTCCAATAGCTAGTTCCAATTGTGATCGGCTTGGAAGAAAAATAAAGAATGTAGCGAAGTAAGTTCTTTTGCTGAAGCACCAAAAGTAACAGTTATCTTTAGTAATTGTCTGGTGAGGCAGTTGCAAAGGTGACTGTTTTACTACTCATCGTTTTCTCAAATCAGTACAAAAAACCACCTAGCCGATTCTAGTTTAAGATGGGGTAGGCGGTTTGCGTATACACAGCTATATTTGTTTTGATGGATGGTTAAGTTGAGTGATAGTCATTGTACTTAGTGATAACACCTAACGAATCTCGAATGGATAGTTCACCCAAATATTTCGCTTCTTCTAAAAGATTCTTGAAAGGATAGATTCTGACATCTGCGATATTAGCATAAGAAACTAAATTCGGATCAAGTCCTGCAACTTCAGCATCTTTAATTTCATACAGAATTTTTTTGTAAAAATCTTGTTTGCCTTTAGCATTGAATTTTTCTTTGAAAGAATAAACTGCTAAAACGTATTTTTCAAGAGACAATTCGGTTGAATTATTCGCCAAAATGATAATTGGATGTGCCTTTTCACCACTACCGTCAGAAAATTCTACATAGGTTTTGTAAACAGATAATCTATCCAAATTTGTGAAGCTCCTTAACATGAGCAGGAATATCTTCTGGATAAGAAAAAGTTCCATCTCCATTGTTGATCATTTTGATTGGCTGATTTTTTGGTTTCACCATCTTAGGAAGCTGGATATCAGAATCGTTATCAGAGATTAATAAATAGACTAAATTTTGAAGACCTTCTTCCAGAGACTGCCCGTCTTTAGCGAAAGTGTCTTTTATTTTTTTCTCTTCCTCGGGTGTTAGGTCTAAGTTAATTGTAGTCAAGGATATTTCCCCCTTTATTGGCCCGTCTTATCGTCTAAATGAACAGGGAATTTATATGAATCGTTTACAGCGATTGCTTATTTCATCCTGAATTATAGCACGGAAACATTGTTTTATCAAAAACTGTAATGCACTTACAATCTATATGAAGCCTAAGTAGGCGAAGAACCAATAAGCAGAAGCAAGAAGCTGTGGATATACACCGTTTCGTGTTTTTCTTATGTTTAGTTAAATGGGAAATGCAAGTATTGAGAGCAACTATTTTTGCAAGCAAAGTGCAAAATGTTTATCGTATCACGTGAATCTAAACTTGATAGTCTCAGCTACTTCAGTCAACGGCGTGATCGTGGCTCTTTTTATATTGGGTATTTTGCATTTCCTTCACCTGTGGGATGGACAGACCATTAGTTTTTGCGGTCAGATCGATAAACATTTTTTTCTTCAGCATGGAGTTCGCTGCGTTAAATGGCTGCTTCTTTGCGATCTTGTTCAAATTCTTCCTCCCAAGCGTAACCTCAGCAGCTTTAATCGAGAGTGCCTTTTGCCTCCTAATTTCGTAAATAAGGAAATCATTTTTCTCTGGAAAAATGAATCTGATTCTCATCATGAGTACCATTCTACTATGATCTCGTCACAGTATTTGGATTTAAAATTCTCAATTAATTTCCAACGTCTAATCACTGCAAAAAGTAGAACTGGCATCCTCTGCTAACAAATAAAAATCGGTTTTCTTCTGAGCTTCCTTCAAATAATCCGGGGCGTCATCGGGCACTTCACCAGTCTTGAAAAACTGCTGCCAAAGATAGGCTGCGCTATTTCGGTCAATATTCTTATTTTTCAAACTCATGAAGCATAGTATAATAATTTCCTCTCCATTGTGGGAGCGCATTAACTTATAGGTGTCCAAATCCAGTATGCCGAACTTGCGAATCGCCGGCCCATCCTTCTCAAACAAGTGGAAATCTAAGATATTAATTCCATAAGCCGGACGCAGGGCGGAAAAATTATTGCTATTGATAAAATCTTCCATCTCTTGATTACCTAGCGTACTGCGGAAGGCCTCAAATAAATAGAATAGAGCCCGCTCAATAAAATAATCGTGAGACTGGATTTGCATCTCGATCGTCACGTGGCTGCCATCTTCCGTTTCAGCTAAAATATCGACTTCGGTACGCATCAATTCTGGGTCTTCAGCGAATGCCTTCTTATAGCTGTCAATATGATACGTCTCTCGTGGCTTCAGGGTCTTGAATTCTTTGCCCAGAATATCCCGGACAAAGGCCTTCAAAATGTGGGTGGAATCTTTAGAGCATAAAAGCTTGCGGAACAGAAGATCCATTGTAGGCAATACTTTTATTTCTTCTTTCATCTTCTTCT
>NZ_JAFREM010000023.1 GCF_017377575.1 Candidatus Enterococcus moelleringii | reverse complement strand
CCAAACTTGAGAAAGAACCGAAATTTCGGCAACGCCCTTTTTATTTGCTTGGAATTTCAAACCAGAAACTGGTCCGGCCATTTTTCGAATCGGCGCCATAGGTCATCTGGTGGGCGGTTAAAATGGTACTGACAATGGCTAAGCCAATGCCGGTGCCTTCTTTGTGTCCCCCTTGATGCTGCACTCGCTGGTATCTTTCCCAAATTTCCTTCATTTGATCTTCAGGGATATCGTCGCCGGGATTAATCACGGAAATTTTGATTCGATCCGACAGCTTATCGATTTCCACCGTGATGGTTTCGCCGCTTTTCGTATGATTGATGGCATTGTTTAACAGATTCCGCAGGACCTGGCTCATCTTCATTACGTCCATCTTCAGCGGGATATCCTTGCTGAAGCTGTGAAAATCAAGCGAAATATCGTATTGATAGCCAACACCTTGGGCATATTCCACGGAGGCCTCAATCAGACAGTAAAGATTGGAGGTCTCCAAGTGCAAATCAGAATAGCCCGCCTGCATGATGGAATAATCCATAATATCATCCACCATCTCGCTTAAACGATGGGCCTCCCGGATAATCAGGTCCATATTATTGTTCCGTAGCTCTTCATTATTGCCGGTAACATCCCGCACCATTTCGCCGTAGCCGGTAATCAGGGCCAACGGAGTTCGCAATTCATGGGAAACATTGGCGATGACTTCTTTTCTTAATACTTCCACTCGCTGCAGCTCTTCGCCTAATTCACTGACAGATTCCGACAGCTGGCCTAATTCGTCCTGCCGTTTGACATTAGGTTTCGAGGTCAACAGGCCTTTGGTTAAATCAGTGACGGTATTTTTAATCTGAATAATCGGAGTAGAAAAATGCTTCGACAACACAAAAGAAACAATCGAAGCAACCAGTGTCAGCAGCAAACTGAAAATCAGCAGCTGGTGGCGGTTTAACCGCTGCAACGCTTCGGTCTGAGTAATGTTGTTATACATCAGTAAAGCCACTGGCTGACCTTGATATTCGGTAGGTACGCCAATTACGATTGCGGAGTTTTTAGGAAATTTCTCCACCGTTTTAAGCTCTCGTCCTTCAATGACGGTGCCTGACTCAGCAGTTAACCAATCGTAATGATTTTCTAAGGATGAAGGCTCCAGCTCTTGACCGTTGTTGTAAACGTACAGGACTTCGCCGCTTTCATCAGTTAAAAAAACCAGACCGATAATCGTTTTGCTTAAAAACTTCAGCGGATTTTCACTGCTGTTGGGATCGATTTGATCGATTTCCCGCAGCTCTTCGGCATTTTGCTCCACTCGGGCATAGGAGTCTTCCATAGTAGCCTCGATATAATTCGGTTCAAACAGCAGAATCTGCATCACCCAAAGAAAGATAATGGCAATCGCGACTAAAAGCATGTTGGCCAGCCACAATTTCACCAGCAGCTTGCTTCTAAGGTAATTCTTGAGTGATTTTATTTTCGTCGTATTCAAATTTATAGCCGACCCCCCAAACTGTGGTGATCAAATCACGGTAATTTCCCAGCCGATCCCTCAATGACTTAATGTGGGTATCCACCGTGCGGGTATCGCCGTAATAATTGTAGCCCCAAACATTTTTTAAAATCGTTTCCCGATCCAAACAAATCTGATCATTTTTTGCTAGATAGATCAATAAATCAAATTCCTTCGGCGTCAAAACCAACGGTGTCCCGTCAATGGTTACCGCATGGGATTTTTCTTTGATTTCCAGTCCGCCGAAAATATTCGGGCTGTCCTCGGACTGACCGCTGCGTTTTAAAACCGCTTTAATTCGCGCCATCAATTCTTTCGGGCTGAAGGGTTTTGGTACATAGTCATCAGCACCCAGGTTGAAGCCCAACAGTTTGTCGTATTCTTCTTTGCGGGCTGAAAGCATAATCACAGGGCATTCGGTAAATTTGCGGATTTCTGCTAAGGTTTCAAAGCCATCCTTGCCGGGCATCATCACATCCAAGACAATAATGTCAAAGTTGGTTTGCTCCACCTGGCTGATTGCTTGATCGTAATTTGCGGCTTCTAAACAATGGTAGCCTTCTAATTCAGCGTAGGTTTTTACCAGCGCTCGTAGATGGACATCGTCATCAATAATTAAAATATTTTTCATTTTTACACCTGCCTATATATGTAGGAACTTTACTTGAACTTAGTATAGCACAGGCAACGACGGCATTTTCATGATCTAAAACAAGTTTTCTGAACTTTGTAAGAACCCTCACATTTCTCTCACAAATCAAATTTAAGATGAAGGAGCAGTAAGGAAAAAAGGATAATTTGTGCGTGCCTTAGAGGAAAAATGATGAGAGAATAAAGGAGAGAGAAGATATGAAGAAATTTTTACGAGCAATTTTGATGATCTTGGTAGCGACCGGATTAACGGCTTGTAGTAATGATACGGAGAGCGAGGTAGCTGACGGCAGCGATTCCGGAGCCGCTTCAACCAACGTCGAATTAAGCGAAAATGTGCTGGTGGCTTATTTTACTGAACCAGAAGAAACAGGAACCGACGCCTTGGCTGGTGCCAGCCGGGTAGTAGAAGAGGGAGAAGTTGTGGGCAGTACCCAATTTTTAGCTCAAACCATTAGTGAAGAAACCGGCGGCGAGCTTTTCCGGATTGAAACGGTGCAGGAATATCCCGCCGATCATGATGAACTAGTTGACCAAGGAGATCAGGAACAATCTGAGGATGCCCGGCCTGAACTAACGGCGGAAATTGAAAACCTAGCTGATTACGACACAATTTTTGTGGGCTATCCAAACTGGTTCAGCGATTTGCCGATGCCGATGTATACCTTCTTTGAATCTCATGACTTTGCCGGCAAAACGATTATTCCATTTTCCACTCATGGCGGCAGTGGACTATCGGGGACCATTGAAACGATTGGAGATTTACAGCCAGAGGCCACTGTTTACGGCAATGCGCTATCGATTTCCCGTAGTGAAGTGGCTGATTCCCGGCACGAGGTCGTTGACTGGGTAAATGGCATCTAAAGAAAAAATCAAAAAAACTTTGCCTTGAAGTGGACTCTAGGGGGTAGAATAGATATGTAAGCAAGGTGAGGGCTGGTGAAGTCAACGGTGATTTTGCAGCTTGCTTTGCTGGATGTTCAACAAAAGGAGTGGAGAAAATGAAAGTAGTGTTGATTAATGGCAGTCCAAGAAAGCGCGGCTGTACGTACACAGGGTTAAAAATCATTCAAGATCGTCTAAGTGAGAATCAAGTGGACAGTGAAATTATTCATGTTGGGAATAAACCGATTATCGGCTGTACTGCCTGTCAAAAATGTACTAAATTAGGCAAATGTTTTTATTCCGATGATCTAGTTAATGAGGCGGCGGACAAAATCAGAGAAGCAGACGGGGTCATTTTAGGCTCGGCGGTGCATTATGCCTCTATAACGGGTGCGGCGTCATCCTTCTTCGATCGGTTGTTTTACAGCATGCCGAGTGAGGATTTGCGGCTGAAGTTTGGTGCCAGCGTTGTCAGCTGTCGGCGGGCGGGAGCGAGTACCGCTTTTGATCAGTTGAACAAGTATTTCACTATCCGTCAAATGCCGGTAGTTTCATCCAACTACTGGAATCAAATTCACGGCAATTCTCCGGCAGAGGTGTACCAGGATGTAGAAGGGGTTCAAACCTTGGAAGTCTTAGCCGACAATATGGCCTATTTGATTAAATGCTGCCATGCTTCTAATGTACCGGTTCCCCAAGAGGAGCCTAAAGCCTTCACGAATTTTATTCGCTAATTGTCAATTATCAATAGTATCCGGCTTCACAAGACTTTCGGGTTTTGTGAAGCCTTTCTTAAAAAGGAGGAAGACGTTTGAAGGAGATAGGAAAACTTATCGTGATCACTTTAGCACTTATTTTTACTTTAGAATCCCCCCGCCTGTTTATCCATGAGCCGCAAGTTTACACGGCTGAAGAAACACAGGAGCAGCCCCAAGCTATCCCAGTTCCAGTCAGTGAGCCGGAACCACTTCCTAGTCAAATTCGCTTAGACGTTCCTCTGGAAAATCAATTTGCCGGCGAAGCGCTAGGAAATGGCTGTGAAGTCACGGCTCTGTCGATGCTTTTGCAGTATCATGGTGTGAAAACCGATAAGAATCAATTAGCCGATCAACTGGATTATGTCCCGCTGATCACAGAAAAGGGCAACTACGGCAATCCCCACGAAGGCTTCGTGGGCAATATTTATGAAGGGAAAGGCACGATGGGTGTGGCAGTTGAGCCGATTGCTAAATTAGCCCAAGATATGGTAGGTCACCGTTTCGGCGTATCCGCTGGTTCGAAGGGTGATTTTGATGAACTGATGTCGGTTGTTGCGGCAGGAACGCCGGTTTGGATTGTGACCACGATTGATTTTGAAGTGCCTACGGATGAGGATTTCCGACCTTGGGAAATGGACGAGGGTACCACGACTGTCTCGCCGCTAATTCATGCGGCGGTGATTACCGGTTTTGACCAGGAGAAAACAGTGTATCTCAATGACCCCAACGGCACGAAGGATCGTTCGGTGGATTGGGACAAAATGGAGACTATCTTCAACAAAATGGGTGGACAATTTGTGTACTTGAGTGAAATTAGACAAGTCTGATTTTGAGGAAACGGGAGGCGATACGCCATGTGGAATAAAGCTTCTTGGGTGCTGGTTGGTGTTTTGTGTGCGGCTATTTTAGTGCTGCTTTATTCACGAGGGGAGGCGTCGAATCCTACTATGACAAATTCTTCAGGTGAAGTTACCAATCAAAGCGGTGAAAACGGGCTGTTAACTGTTAATGATCGGATTGGTGATATGACCGATCACCCGGCTTTCGACGGCTTTGGTCAGCTGCTGCTGCCGTGGGACAATCGGACCGTGGATGCTGATATGCCCTTAACCCAAATGGATCAGCTGATGCCTTATCATGGTCAGATTAATCCAGAGAATTCTGTGGCGGCGGTGAATCATTTAATCGAGGAGCAGCAAAACGGCCAAAGGATTTTTTATCCGATTTATGCGGAAGAAGAAATGGCAGGAAATCCGCAGAAACGCAATACTGGTCTGTTCTTTTATCGGGGAGAGGCAGATGCGCCTTATGCGGTGGTGGCGCCAGGGGGCGGTTTTTCCTATGTAGGCTCGTTGCATGAAGGCTTCCCCTACGCGATGGAAATCAGCCAGGCGGGGTACAATGCCTTTGTTTCGAAATATGAGGTAGGCAATGAGCGGATTGCTACCGAGGATTTAGCACGAGCAATTTCGTTTATTGAGGATCATGCCGAAGAACTGGAGGTCTCCACCGAGGATTATTCCTTGTGGGGCAGTTCCGCCGGGGCAAGAATGGTTGCCAATATCGGCACGAATGGTGTGGCTGCTTATGGCGGCGATGCCCGCGAAAGTCCGGCGACCATCGTGACTGCGTATACCGGGCATCGTAATTACGGCGAAGAAGACACCCCGACATTCGCGGTAGTCAGTGAAGACGACCCGATTGCCAGTGCTGACACCATGCGTACTCGAATTCAGAATCTGCAGGACAGTGGAGTCAATGCTGAGATCGTGACCTTTAATCGAGTCGGCCACGGATTTGGCTTAGGGATCGGTACCGAAGCAGAAGGCTGGGAGGACCAGGCAATGGCCTTTTGGCAAAATCAGATAGAACCATAGAAAAGCGGAAAAATCCGCTTTTTTTGTTGCCTTCACGTTAAGGTTAAGGAGTAAGGTAGTAGTAGAAAGAGTTGGAGGGGGGGTTTTATTGAAGAAATTACGCATCCTGTTTTGTTTGATGATTTTAATCATTTTGAGCGGCTGCAGCTCTAGTGTGGATCTGATCGATCAAGAAAGTGATCAGCAAAGCGAGGAAAGCAGTACGGTTCAAACGACGGCAGTCAGTCAAATTTCAACAACCACTTCCAGCACAATTACCGAAAATATCACGAGTCAAACATCTGAAAGCGAGGAAATTACGATGAATCATTTAGTCATTACGGTAGGGAATCAAAGGTTTCAAGGGACTATTAACGAAGGCGAAACTGCAGAGGCGTTTAGAGCCATGCTGCCTTTAACTGTAGATATGGACGAATTGAACGGCAACGAAAAGTATTATTATTTTCCGGGAAATCTGCCAACCAACAGTCAACGAGTTGGCGCAATCAAAAACGGCGATTTGATGCTTTACGGCTCTAACTGTCTGGTTTTATTTTACAAAAGCTTTCCAACTTCCTATACGTATAGCCCAATTGGTGCAGTGGACAATCCCAATGGGTTAGCGCAGGCACTGGGACGCAGAGGGGTCGAGGTGACCTTTGAATTAGCTGAATAATCGTGGGTTGAAGTAAAGGCCTGATCTTCCTTGTCAGTAGTGAAGATCAGGCCTTTTTTTGATGGAGAATAAAACATGCTTCAATCATAAGATACGCAAAAAAAGATCAAATCGTTCACTCAATTTTTAGAAATTTCAAGGGGAAAATTGATAGCAGCAGAGAGAAAGCTTATAATATGGCGACTTCTAGCGATTTTTAGAGGTTTTTCCCCGAAAATGCTCGTTGACTTTTTGGGGAAATATATTTACTCTATAGGCGTAAAAAGAGCAAGCTGAAAGTAAAACCAGAGATGTTTTTCTTGGTTTGGATCTATCATTTAGGAAACAAAGTGACTACATTAAGATAACTGATGTAGTCACTTTGTTTCTGCGGTTAAGTAAAAAGCTCAATTATTAGAATGTCGTTTCTCATTTCAGAATAAAATCCTTTCCGGAGTATAAAAATCGGATGGTTTCGTCTTTATAGGCTGCTATTAAGCGGATGTTGGAGTGTATTTATGCGATGCACAAGGAGCACCCTCTGTTTATTTCAAATAATTCAAACCGGTTATAAAAAAATATCAGCTGAAATCCTTGTATTATAAGCGTTTTTCTGCAACAACGTGAAAAAATATTAAAAAAACGATTGACAATGAGTAAAAGGTGCGGTAGCCTGTAATCGTCGATATCGTACAAAATGAAAACTAGTCAATCAAAAAAAGGAGGCATGCAACTTGCAAGAATTACAAATTTCCCGTCTGTTCACATGGAAGCGCTCTACCGCTGAGGATCGCGTAGGAACCTTCTACAATGAAACCGGGGACTCAAAAAATACCATCAAGTACTTAGTCGCTTTGCAAATTCGCGACGAATTAAGCGTTGAAGATTTCAGCTTCGTGTTGAAGGAATTAGTCCGCCATATTTTCTTAAAAACCAAAACAACTCGCGCCCTGCGCCGCTATTATTATTTATTTCTAGATTATTTTACCGCCAAGGAATGGAAGCACTTAACCTCCCGTCTGTTTACCGTCAAACGCTTTGTCACTGAAAAACTGACCCAACTAATGGACCTGATCGAAGAAGTCCGTCCCGAAGCATTTGCGGTACCTTGACGAGACAGAAATGAAACCGGAAACAACATTGACCAAATTCACATAGATATCCTAACAAAGAGAGGAATGAACCCATGTTAACCTTAAGTACAACCTTTGAAAACGGCATTGGCCGTCGCCATAGCTTTAGTATAAAAGACCCTGATCGCAATAAACCCGCCGCAGAAATTCGCGCGAGTCTGGAAAAATTAGCCAGCCTGAATCTGTTTGAAAAAGACGGCATCAGTATGTTCACGAAAGTCATCAGTGCCAAATTCGTGGAAACGATTGAAACACCGATTTTTGATTTAAGAAATGAAGAAGACTTTGAAGCTGCTCCAGCAGCACCAGTTCAAACAATCGACGTACAGCCGGAGTCTGTCCAAATGGAGGAAGTCCCTGCTGTCGAAGCTCCAGCAACCAACGTACAGACAGCATCAATTCAAGTGGAACAACCATCACGAATCGCATCACAATCAGCAGCTGCTCTGATGCAAGCAAGTGCACCACATGCAGCACCAACAAAGTCAGCACCAATCCAAACCCAGGACAAACCAGTCTCACAAGGAGGTACACTGCAGATACGTGTTACCGTCCCAGAGGATTATCAACCGAACCAAATGTCCGATGAAGAATTGGAGGCCTTATTAAGAACCGGCCTGCCAGAAGGGGCGAATTTGGAGGACTTTAGCCTGGATGATATTGTCATAACCATGCCAGAAGGAGCAGACGCAGCGCCACCGCTCATACCAAACGCGACCGTCACCGATCAACTGACCAGCGCACCGGCGGGGCAATCCGTCGAAATGATCGAAGAAGTCGAGGAAGATCCAGCAGAAGAAAAACGCTCTGGCTGGTTCCCGAAACGCAAAAAAGGCACCAATCCGTTAGCTGGATTTTCTGCCGATAAACGAAAACGCAAAAAAGCCATCAATCGTTGGAAACGGGAAAAGAATAAGGACAAAAAGGACTAGCTTGCTCTGTTTCAACCAAAGGAAAACGATCGATTTCTTTGGTTGAAGCTGACCGCAGCTCTGGCAAAGTGTTCCGTGCGAATGCTTATTTAGGCATGGTATAAAACAAGCAAGCATCCACCATCAGGCAGGGTTACCTTTTCTTAATAACTTCCTGTCACCGTAAAATTAAGCTAGAACCACTAGCTAAAGGGCGAAACAGCTGTGAGACGACATGCGCAGGTCGTTCTCACAATTGTTTGCGAAGCCCTAGATTTTTCCTCACACTTTCCTCACAAACTCCCTCTAGTATTGGGGTATATAGATACAGCTAGGGGAGTGAAGTCAGAGACGATCTGAAATTGTCTTGATGATTCATGGAAGACCCCTCCCTCAGTCTATTCAACAAAAAGCTAATTAGCAGCAGTTTTTGTGTTTAGAAATCAGGAGGATGAGCTAGATGGAGCATAAATGGTTGGATTCTTTTGTGACAATCGTGGAGCAGGGTAGTCTCAAGGCTGCTGCCGCGCGGTTGAACGTAAGCCTCTCAGAACTAACTGAACACCTATCAACTTTAGAAAAACAATTGAACATCCAAGTGTTTGAAAACAATCAATTAGTCTTGACTCCAGCAGGAGCGGATTTGTTCGCTGAAGCAAAAGAAATATTGGCTTTACTGAACTACTCTTTTAGTCAAATGCGTCAGACGGAACTGTCGATTGCCATGATGGACAGTCATGTGTTGCCGCAGCTGTTGAGAGTGAAACGAAAAATGGCGGAAGAAACGACGCTGCAGTCGATTCACTTTGTTCAGGAAAAACAGCAGACCATTTTGGAGCTTTTAGACCAGCAGCTGATTGATTTTGGCTTGATTACCGGCTCCTTTGACCAGGAAAAATTCGACAGCTACCTGTTTCCGACTACAGATCGTTGGGGGGTTTTGCTGCCGAAAGCAGGTCATCCCAATGTGTTATCGGTGGCCGAGCTGAGGGAAAAGCCCTTGCTGGTGCCTAAAAAAGACCAGCTGTCACCAGAACTGCATCAAGAAATCGCAGACCGGTTGGAGGATTTTCGAATTGCCGCGGTCTATGAATCATTAGTAGATGCGCTGTATTTAATCGATGCGGAAATGGGCTATGGGGTCGTCAATGATTACTTAATTGGCGAAGGCTATCAATTCATCCCTTTTAATCCACCAGTAGAAGCGAATGTTTATTTAGTGTGGAAAAAGGAAAATCCGCTGCCCCACTATAGTCGAATGTTTTTAGCTGAATTAAGAATGTTGGAGCTGAAAAATCAACTATCCTCTTGACTTAAAGTAAAGGTTAAGGTCTATACTTACCGTAAAGTTCAAGTCATAAGGAGGTAAGTATGGAAAAATTCGACCAAGCAACCAATCGGTTTCAAACAAATTCCTACAAATGGGAGGTATCCGAAGGTGAGCTGCCGATGTGGGTGGCGGATATGGATTTTCAAACAGCACCCGTCATTATCGAAGCCATCAAAAAGAGGACGGATCACGGGATTTTTGGCTACAACTCAGTTCCACCTGAATTCAACCAGGCAATTGCCAGCTGGTGGAGTCGTCGTCATGGATTAATCCTGAATGAAGATTGGATCATGTTTTGTACCGGGGTGGTTCCAGCGATTTCCTCGATTGTCCGCAAGCTGACTAAAGTTGGCGACAATGTGGTGATTTTGTCACCGGTTTACAATATTTTCTACAATTCGATTGTCAATAATTATCGTGAAGTGCTGTCTAGTGACCTAGTTTATAACGGTGCTGAGTACACTATTGATTTTGCGGATCTGGAAGCCAAGCTGGCGGATGAGAATACTTCATTAATGATTTTTTGCAACCCTCATAACCCGATCGGGAAAATTTGGGATGCGGCAACCTTGGAAAAAGTCGGACAGCTGTGCTTGAAGCATGGGGTGGTAATTATCAGTGACGAAATTCATTGTGACCTGACTTTTCCTGGTGAAAAGTACACGCCTTTTTATGCGGTTTCTGAGGAGGTCGTTAACAATGTCATTATGTGCTGTGCCGCTACCAAAGCCTTTAACATGGCCGGTCTGCAAACAGCGGCGATCGTGGTGAAAAATGAAAAGCTGCGGAAGCTGGTGAATCGCGGCATTAATACTGATGAGGTGGCCGAGCCCAACAGCTTTGCCATTCAAGCCGCGATTGCCGCTTTCACAGAAGGTGAACCGTGG
Source organism: Candidatus Enterococcus moelleringii (assembly GCF_017377575.1). Classification (GTDB taxonomy): domain Bacteria; phylum Bacillota; class Bacilli; order Lactobacillales; family Enterococcaceae; genus Enterococcus_A; species Enterococcus_A moelleringii. The sequence continues at coordinate 65,656 of NZ_JAFREM010000023.1, read as the reverse complement.
TTGGAGGAATTAAATCAGTATTTATACCTCAATCGGCAATACATTGAGGGCTTTATCGCTGAATATTTACCGGAGATTACTTTGGTAACGAGTAAAGCCACCTATTTAGCCTGGTTGGACTGTTCCCAGCTGACCAAGGATGCTGAAAGCCTGTGCCAGTTTATCCGGGAGAAAACCGGATTGTATCTAACCGCTGGAGCGATTTTTGGCGAAAATGGTCGTGGATTTATCCGCTTAAATTATGCGACGAATTTTGCTCGGGTAGAAGATGGCATGCAGCGTTTATTGTCTGGTGTGCAACAGTTCAAAGAGAATTCCGCTTGACTTGGAGTTGACTCCAAGGTGTAGACTGAACCGGTAGTCAAAGGATGAGGAAGGTCGATAGTAAAACGAGAAACCTCCTCAAATACTAGTGGAAAAAGATTGGAGCGCGTTATGATGAGAGTAGCAACATTTATTGAACCAGGGAAAATGGAAGTACACGAGGCACCGAAGCCAGTAATTGAAAAAGATACCGATGCAATCATCAAAATTGTGCGGGCCTGTGTTTGCGGGTCGGACCTGTGGTGGTACCGGGGGATTTCCAAACGGGAACCCAATAGTCATGCTGGTCATGAAGCAATCGGGATTGTGGAAGAAGTAGGAGCAGCAGTGACTGACATTCAATCAGGTGATTTTGTGATTGTGCCTTTTACTCATGGCTGCGGCGAATGCGCGGCTTGTAAAGCAGGCTTTGACGGAAATTGTACCAATGTTGAGCGTGGCGGAAATGCCGGCTATCAAGGAGAATACCTGCGTTTTACCAATGCGAATTGGGCCTTGGTAAAGGTTCCAGGCCAGCCATCGGATTATTCTGAAGAAACCCTTAACTCACTGCTGACCTTGGCAGATGTGATGGCCACCGGCTACCATGCGGCGAAAACAGCGGAAGTCAGCGAAGGCTCGACGGTTGTCGTTATTGGTGACGGCGCAGTTGGACTATGCGGTGTGATTGGTGCTAAATTACTTGGTGCTAAACGGATTATTGTGATGAGCCGTTACAAGGACCGCCAAGAATTGGCTCTTGAATTCGGTGCAACGGATATCATCGAAGAACGTGGCGATGAAGCCATTGCTAAAGTGATGGAATTGACCAACAATGCGGGAGCAGATGCGGTTTTGGAATGTGTTGGGACCGAAATGTCCGTGGAAACGGCGGCTAAAATTTGCCGTCCAGGCGCAGTTATTGGCCGCGTAGGTGTGCCGCAAAAAGCCGAAATGAATACCAGTTCACTTTTCTGGAAGAATATTGGTTTGCGTGGCGGAGTTGCTTCAGTGACCACTTACGACAAAGAAGTACTTTTAGACGCTGTTATCAATGGTGAGATTTCACCTGGAAAAGTGTTTACCAAGCAATTTGCTTTGGATGATATCCAGGCAGCTTATGAAGCGATGGATAAACGGGAAGCCATCAAATCATTAGTGATTATCAGCGAGACTAAATAATTCTTTAATCTAGTGAAGAAGCTTGAGACTATTTGGTGTGGGATTTGTACAAACAGTCGATTCTTCACTAGGATTTCTCCAACGATTTACGTGATAAGACCATTGACGGAAAGTAGTTAAACTTAAAAAAACATGCTATAGTATAGCTAGAAAGAGCTTGAGGTGAAGCCTATGAATATATCAGAAGCTGCAAAATTAATGGACGTCACTGCTGTCACCCTGCGTTATTATGAGCGAGTTGGTTTGATCCCGCCAGTTACTAGAAAAAATGGCGGCGTGCGAGATTTCCAACAGGAAGATTTAAACTGGATTGAATTTATCAAATGCATGCGTAGTTCCGGTCTTTCAGTGGAATCGTTGACTGAATACACGACACTTTATCAGCAAGGGGATGCTACATTAGAGCGCCGCAAGCAAATCTTGCAAGAAGAGCGAGATAATTTAGCTGCCAAATACGAAGAAATTGGTGCAACGCTGCAACGTTTGGATGGAAAAATAGCTGATTATGACAACGGGAAGTTCCAACAGGCTGAACGAAGGTTGCCAGAATGGACAGAAAAAGAAGCGATGAGCTGATCATTGCTTCTTTTTTTTGCACTTTTCTGGAAAAAACGGCAATTTTACTTTATTTTAAAAATGCTGCTTGACTTAAACTTAAGGTTAAGTGCTAAGGTGAATATATCAAATAAACCGGAAAGAAGGAAGCAGACATGGAAAAATACATGTTGGAAGGAAAAGTTGCAGTCATCACCGGAGCAAGCTATGGCATGGGACGGACAATTGCGGAGCTGTTTGCCGATGAAGGTGCGTCTGTTGTTTTAACCGCTCGGGGTAAAGACAAGCTGGATGAAGTAGTAGCTGGTATCCAGGCGAAGGGTCAAAAGGCGATGGGGATTGTCGCGGATATCGGCTCAACCGAGGATACAAAACGGGTCTTTGCGGAAACGGTCAAGGCATTTGGTGATCTGGATATCTTAGTAAATAACGCTGGGTTAGGTGAACAGACGATGATTGATGAGACGACGGACGAATGGATGCAGCAGGTGATGAACATTAATTTAGCTGGACCGATGCGTTATATCCGAGAAGCCTTGCCGTATTTTCTGCCTAAAAATGATGGGGTGATTATCAATGTTTCCTCTGTCAATGGGGAACGTCCGATTTGCGGGGCTGCCTACACTGCGACCAAAGGAGCTTTAAATACCTTAACGAAAAATGTAGCTATTCGCCTAAGCGACACCGATATTCGCTGCAATGCGATTGCTCCTGGCGCAACGTTGACTCCAGCGCACTATGCCAATAAAGCTGGCGAACAGCCGGGGGGCGACAAGATGTTAGAGTTTGGCGGTAAATACTGCAACTGGGATCTGCCGGAAACTGAACCGATTGATCAAGCCTATGCTTGTTTGTATCTTGCTAGTAAAATGGGGCGCCGAGTGAAGGGTCAAGTGCTGCAGGTATGTAATGGAGCTTTCTTATAAAAAAACAGAAATATAAGTTGGGAGTTTCCAGTTTGGTAAGCAGTCAACAGAATTAAATAACTTGAGTATTTTTGGTAAAAAGATTGACAGCGTTTTTTCTATGTGGTAGCATCTACTCAAATAGAAAAACAGGATTGTTACTCGCACAGAGGCATTACCGAAAAGTTCAACTACTTTCGGGGGCCTCTGTGTTTTTTTATGGAAAGGTGAGAAGAGATGTTTAAGATTTTTAAGAAAAAAGAGAGCGTGTTAACCGCTCCAGTCAGCGGAGCGATCATTCCAATTGAAGAGGTGCCTGATCAAGTCTTTGCCCAAAAAATGATGGGGGACGGGGTGGCCTTCCAGTATAACGGAATGACGATTGCCTCCCCTTGTAACGGCAAGGTAACCATGATTGCGGAAACCAAGCATGCAATCGGCATTACAACCGATTCAGGCGCGGATGTCTTAATTCACATCGGTTTGGATACCGTCGCGTTAAATGGCGAAGGCTTTGAGGTAGCCGTTTCGGTAGGGGATAAGGTGGCAAATGGCCAAACCTTGATCACCGTTGATCGGGAGCTGATGCAGGAAAAAGGCATCGATTTGACGACGCCGATGGTAATTACTAACGGCAACGAGCTGAAAGGCTTGTCGGTATTAATGAAAAAGGGTGCAGTTACTAAAGGCGACACACCTGTTGTAAAGATTGAGTAGGAAAAGAGGAGCAGACAAATGAAGGTCATCCAGAAAATCAACAACAACGTGGCAATTTGTCTGGATAACAATAACTGCGAATTGATTGCGATGGGCACCGGCATCGGCTTTCCCAAGACGCCTTACGAATTAACCGACCTCAGCAAAGTGGAGCGAACCTTCTACGGGGTGAACTCCCGCTACTTGGAGCTGATCAATGAGATTCCTGAGGATGTGTTGAAGCTGACCGCCAACATTGTGGATTATGCGTCGATGCTGGTGGAGCATGAGCTGCCGTCGAACTTGTTGTTTACCTTGGCGGATCATATTAACTTTGCTATCCTGCGGCACAATAAGAATATGCCGGTGAAGCTGTCGATTTATTACGATGTCCGGCATCTCCACAAGCTGGAGGTTAAGGTGGGTGAGTATGCGCTGCGGCTAATCAAGAAAAAGCTAGGGGTGGTGCTTTATCCCGATGAGGCGTTAGGCATTGCCATGCATCTGATTAACTGCTACACCAGCCAAAGCAATGACAGCCAGAAGGAATCGCAAATGGTAGAAGACATCACTACGATTATCGAGGATGACTTTCAGCTGATGATTAATCGCAGCAGCATGAACTATGCGCGGTTTGTTTCCCACATGCAGTACTTTATTCGCAGAGAAGGCAGTGAAAATAAATACAACTCAGAAAATATGAAAATTTTGGAATCGGTGAAGCTGGAATACCCGCAATCGTATCACTCAGCACAACGGGTGATTGCTTACATCCGCGATCGTTACGGCTGGGAACCGAATTCTGAAGAATTGCTTTATATCATGTTACACATTAATCGATTATGCACGCGAGAGGATTGTTACCGTTAAGGGCATTACCCCTCCACAGAAGCTTCCGATTTAGTCGGGGGTTTTTGTGGAGGGTTTTTATATACCTAAAATGACAAAAAAGGAGAAATTAAAGATGGCGAAAAAAGAAAACTATCAAGCTTTGGCCAGCAGTATTATCGAAAGTTTGGGCGGCGAAGAAAATGTTACCTTCTTTACCCATTGTATGACCAGACTGCGTTTTAATCTAAAGGACAAAAGCTTAGTGGATGAAGCAGCAGTGAAAACGTTGAATGGCGTGGTGGGTTCCCAATGGTCAGGAGACCAGTTCCAAATCATTATTGGCCAGCAGGTTGGCGATGTCTATGCCGCAATCCTGAAAATCACCAACATCGAAGGGGCGGCTAAAGCGGCCGATGAAGTAGCAGAGGGATCGAAGGAGAAGAAAAAATTCAGTCTTTCGGCAGTTTTTGATGCCTTCGCTGGCTGTGTATCCCCGTTGCTGCCGGTATTGATCGGTTCAGGGATGCTGAAGATCATCACCTTAGTCTTAAATATGACCGGCGCAATTAGTCCTGAGAGCGGCACTTATATTATTTTGGATTTCGCAGGGGACGCTGGCTTTTATTTCCTTCCGGTATTTGTGGGGGCTACGGCAGCTCGGAAGTTCGGCGGGAACATGGGTCTTGGGATGATGCTGGGGGCGATGATGATTCATCCGAATTTCATCAATGCTTTGGCTGAAGGTCGTTTGGATTTCTTGTCAGTACCGGTATATAGCGCTTCGTATGCTAGTACCATTTTCCCGGCAATTATTGCGGTCTTTGTTATGAGTAAGGTGGAGGAGCAGGTGGTTCGTTTTTCTCCCGTGGCGATTCGGGCGATTTTGGAACCGCTAGTGACCTTGTTAATCATGATTCCGTTGACACTTTGCTTAATTGGACCAATCGGCGCGATGCTAGGTGTGTATATTACGGCAGGTGTGATGTGGTTGTACAACACAATGGGCTTTGTCGGCGTGGCGATCTTGGCAGCCGCTTGGCCATTCATGGTGCTGACCGGTATGCATTCGGCCATCACGCCATACTTGACGCAATCTTTTGCGACATTAGGCTATGAACCAATTGCCTTAACAGCGATTATTATTGCTAACTTGAACCAAGGTGCAGCTTCGGCAGCCGTGGCCTTCAAATCAAAATCTGTCAGCATCAAATCTTCCGCAGCCACTTGTGCGATTACCGCGGTGTTGGCTGGGGTAACTGAGCCGGCGATGTTCGGGATCAACCTGCGCTTCAAAAGACCAATGATTGGTGCGGCGATTGGTAGCTTAATCGGCGGTGCCATTGCAGGTCTGGGTAGAGCTCATGCTTATGCGTTTGCGGCCAGTGCTGGTGTGTTTGCCTTCCCGATTTATATCACGGATAACATTATGAACTTAGTGTGGATGGTGATTGGTTGTGGCGTGGGAATGATCGGCACCTTTGTAGCGACTTTGATTTTGTACAAGGAAGAAGCTGTAGAGGTTCAGGAAGCTCCGGCAGCAATTGAGGATACGATTAATATGACTGGCGCAGTGGAGTAAGAAGACAGATTTATTGAACACTGTATCTAGTAGGACAAAAAAGAGAGTGTACAGAAAGTCGTCATTTTCTGTACACTCTTCAATTTTATCTTTTGCCTTTGTCTAATTGTGCTTGATGGAAAGCAATGTGTGCTTCAATAAATGTAGCAATCGTAAAATAGCTATGGTCATAGCCTAGTTCTTTTTGATAGATGACTTCACCACCTGCGGCTTTTGCGGCAGATAGAAAGGCCTCTTCCTTTAATTGGACTTCGTAAAAGGGGTCATCTGTCCCTTGAGTCACCAAAATCGGTGGGTGATTTTCACCAGCGGTTTTTAAAATTTCTGTGGCATCCCACTGGCTCCAAGCGGATTGATCGTCGCCTAAGTAAGCAGTAAAGGCTTTTTGACCCCAAGGAACGTTGCTAGGATTAGAGATCGGCGCGAAAGCGGAAATAGCCGCAAAGCGCTGAGGATTTTTTAATCCCAAAACTAAAGCGCCGTGACCACCCATTGAGTGGCCCATAATACTTTCTTTTCCCGAAAAATTAGGAAGTAAAGGATAGACGATTTCCGGTAATTCTTTGGTTAAATAATCATACATTTGAAAATTTTCTTTCCAAGGGTCTTGCGTGGTATTTAGATAAAAGCCAGCGCCTTGGCCTAAATCCCAATCTTCACTATCGGCGGTAGCGCCTCTAGGAGAAGTATCCGGCATGACAAAAGCAATATTTTGTTCAGCAGCGTATTTTTGGAAGGCCGCTTTTTGACTAAAGTTATCATCGGTACAGGTCAAACCAGACAACCACCAGATCAGCGGTGTTTCTTTTTTATCCGGTGTCTCTTCCGGCAAGAATAAGCTAAAGGTCATGTCACATTTCAGAATCTTTGATGTGTGACGGTATTTGATTTGTTTCCCGCCAAATGAGCGATGTGTTTCCAGGATTTCTACAGCCATAGCTCTACCCTCCATAAGTTAGCATTGTGCGAATCGATTCACCCCGATGCAATAAATCCAGTGACTCGTTAATTTGCGAGAAATCTAAGTGATGGGTGATAAAGGAATCTAAGTCAATCTCGCCATTCATGTAATCTTCCACCATTCCTGGCAATTGGGTGCGCCCTTTTACGCCGCCAAAAGCCGAGCCTTTCCAAACGCGCCCGGTGACTAGTTGGAAGGGACGAGTATGGATTTCTTTACCGGCTCCGGCAACGCCGATAATGATGCTTTCTCCCCAACCTTTGTGGCAAGCTTCCAAAGCAGAACGCATCACTTCCACATTCCCGATACATTCAAAACTATAATCCACTCCGCCATTGGTCATTTCAATGATGACTTCCTGAATTGGTCGATCAAACTCTTTCGGATTTACAAACTCAGTGGCACCCATTTTTTTGGCTAACGGCCATTTATGAGGGTTCGTATCCACCGCAATAATCCGTTTAGCATTGGCTTTTTTCAATCCTTGAATAACAGCCAGTCCAATCGCTCCTAAACCGAAGACCGCAGTAACCGCACCTGCTTCAACTTTAGCCGTATTTTCAACGGCACCAATACCGGTGGTCACCCCACAGCCTAATAAGCCAACTTTATCCAGCGGCGCATTTTCATTTATTTTCACTAAGTTGATTTCGTTTACCACCGTGTACTCGCTAAAAGTACTGGTTCCCATATAATGATAGACTGGTTCGCCATTGTAAGAAAAACGAGTGGTCCCATCAGGCATCAGCCCTTTTCCTTGGGTTTCACGTACAGCAGAACATAGGTTAGTTTTTCCTGACAAACAAAACTCGCATTTCCCGCATTCTGGCGTATATAAAGGAATAACGTGGTCACCTTCTTTAACCGAAGTCACGTTTTCCCCAACTTTTACTACAATTCCTGCACCTTCATGACCTAAAACAGCAGGGAAGACACCCTCCGGATCATCACCGGATAAGGTAAAAGCATCGGTATGGCAAACCGACGTGTACAGAATTTTCACCATCACTTCATTTTCTTTCGGATCTTCAACATCAATTTCAACAATCTCCAACGGTTTTCCTGGAGCAAATGCAACAGCAGCCCGACTCTTCATACTATTCCTTCTTTCTTCAAAAGCAGAGATTTTCTCTACTTTAACATCTTGTAAATACGAAACTTAGATTACTCCACGTATGTCACTTATAAATAAGTATACAGGTAAAAATGGATATATCAATACTGAGTATTGTGGCACGCCGGCTCTTTGTTTACTTTAAAGATGTAGGTGAATTGGAAAGAAATGAAGTAATTACAAGAATTGTCTATCCGGTAGTTCAGCTAAAAATTAACAGATATCAGGCTGTTCCAATAGTGGAGAATATATGTGACTAGGAAGATTCATCTTGGCATGTGGCTGGCAAAGAAAGGGAAGAGTATACAGCGTGCAATCACGAGGATTCCACAACCGTCTTTTTAAGTACAAGAAATTGCATTTGAGCAATACCAAAAATAGTATAGGCAGAACTACCTAAGCCTTTTTGTGAAAAAATAGCAACCAGCTCCCAGCCACGCTCTCCGGCCTGATTGAGCTTTGCGGTCAATCCTTCGCAGGAATGACTGATTTCGTCGTTAGTGAAGGGGATAGTTTTGTATTTGTATCGCATAGTGACCTCCTAGTCATCTTGATCTTGTGAAAGCAGCACGGCACCGGCTAGTCCTAAAGTTCCCAGCACGATCAGTGAAGGCTTTTTGAATAGCGCCCCTGTTCCGATTAAACTAAGGCCAACGAAACTGTTCGTGACACTGCAGGCACGTCTTGTTGCGGGGGTCGGGCGTGGAATTTTGATCGATAGTCCCAAGTCATCTGCCAAATTTTCAAAATAAGCTGCTGTTTGATTTATCATAAAAATACCTCCTATAAATAGCTCATGATTAGCTGGGTTCCCGAACTAATCACCATGAGCAAACCAATTCCGCCGACAATCCAAGGGTAATTTCTTTTGACAAGGTTCTTGATCAGGAAAAATGCGATCAACAACATTGCGAGGCCAAGTACCAAGGTCACCATCCAGCCTACCCGAAAAAGCGGAACAAATTGTAAAAAGCTTCGTTGAATTGCAGCGATTATTTGTAAATGATCCATGCCTATTCCTCCTATTCAAACAGCTCAGCGACTAACTTATCTACCATAAAATCAAAAATCTCAAAATAATCATACATTTCAGACAGTGTCTGCTTGGTGGCAACCGTCGAAAGCAGGGCGCTTAACACCCCAAAAGCTTTAGCATCGTCAACTTTTGGTTTTAATTGTGCCGCTTTACAAACCTCTCTGAAAAAGGAAATGCTTTCAAATTTAAGTTCTTCCATGTTCTCATCCGAAAGCTTGGTAACAAACGCTCTAAAATCAGGTGTATTAACATCATAGAGAAAAGGTTTGCTGTCGAACTCACGGAACAACTCCTTGAGGGCTTTCGCCAGGCTGGCTTGGTTCGCTCCTTGCAGCACAGTTTGTAAAAATTGATCGGTTAATCGAACTTGGATTGCTTTAGCAGTTTCGAAAAACAGTTCCTCTTTAGTGGAGTAGAGGGAGTAAAATGTACCAATCGCAATAGCGGTGTCACTGCACAGCTGCTTAATACTTGTTTTCTTGTATCCTTGTAATACCCAAAGCTGTTCACAAAGGCTCAGCAATTGTTGCTTAATGTTCTCCTTGTCCTCTTCAGACAAGACTGGTTTTGAAGGCATATCAATCAAGCTCCTTTCTTTGCGAATTTATTTTGTGAATATTCGTTTATAAATGTTCGCAAACAAAGAATAACACGCTCTTACCCAAAAGTCAATTCAGTAAAGGTTCAGCTGTAAGCAAATCACGATTTGCCGTCAAGGTAATGATGGGATAAGATCGGATTTCTCTATCAACCAAATCCGCTTCTCCTATCACAAGGGGTGAAGTCAATTAAAAAAACACACGTCAACTGGCCAGTCAGCGTGTGCTACGAATTTATCACAAATTTTTCCTAAGCGGTTTTCTTTTTGTAGACTTGCAGCGAAATAAAATAGGTCACTAGGATGGTGCCGATACACCAAGTCAAAGCGACCATTAGGCTATTATCCAACGGCAAATCCAAGGTCAACGATCGGATGCTATCGATAATTGGCGTCATCGGCTGGTTTTTAGCGAACCAGCGAATGCCGCCAGTCATCGTTTCCACCGGAGCAAAGCCAGAACTAATAAAGGGGAGAACGAAAAAGGGAAGCATTAAACTGATGGAACCCTCGGCGGACTTGGCGATTAATCCACAAAGTACACTGACCAGCGACATGGCAATGTTCACCAGAACAAGCAGTCCTAGGACAACACCCCAATCCTTAAAGCCAGCTTGCGGTCGAAACCCTAAAACCAAGGCAGTAGCGAAGATGATCACAGTGGCAATCGTATTTCTGACAACTCCAGCGCCGGTATGGCCGATGATCACCGCCGATTTTGAAATCGACATCGTACGGAAACGATCGATGATTCCTTTAGTCATATCGGTTGCGACATTCATGGCTGAATATTGCGAAGCTTGACCGATACTTTGCATGATAATGCCGGGCACGATGAAATCCACATAATTAAAATCGGCTAAATTTGTCATATTGCCCATGATGGTAGTAAACAGCAGCATGACGATAAACGGGAGAAAGGTGGCAGTTAAAAGAGCTTCTGGATTTCTCAGCGAGATGGACAAACAACGTTTAAACATAATCCACGAATCAAAAATTGTATTACGCATGAATTGTTTCCTCCTTTGTTTCATCGATCAAGCTTAAAAAAACATCTTCTAATGAAGGCAAGTTTTGTTCGACACCATCAGCGGCCATATCATTTTCACGTAACAGCTCCATGGCTTTTGTGGCACTTTTTTCACTGTTAAAGTTTAGTGATACACCGCGGCTAGGCATGATTTCCTTGAGATATTGCGGGGTGCCTTCCACCAGTATTTGACCTTTGTGGAGGATCGCAACATTGTCCGCCAAATATTCCGCTTCTTCTAAATATTGGGTAGTCAAGAATACAGTGGTTCCTTTTTCGGATAGATCTTTTACCAGATCCCACATGGCGATGCGGTTTTGCGGGTCCAGTCCGGTGGTGGGTTCATCTAAGAAGAGGACTTGCGGGTTAACCATCAGACTCATGGCGATATCTAAGCGCCGCCGCATCCCGCCAGAATAAGTGGAGACCCTGCGATCAGCTGCATCGGTTAAGTTGAAAAAGGCTAACCATTCGACAATTTTTCGTTTAACATTCGGCAAACGTCGCAGCTGCCCAATTAGTTTCAAATTTTCTCGGCCGGTTAACACTTCATCAACGGCGACAAACTGGCCAGTTAAGCTGATAAACTCCCGCACCTGATCACCTTGAATCACGACATCACAGTCGTTGACCGTTGCTTTGCCGCCATCTGGTTTCAGTAAAGTCGACAGAATTTTAACAATCGTGGTTTTTCCGGCACCGTTGGAACCCAGCAGAGCATAGATGGTACCGCTGGGAACCGAAAAATTGACATCTTTTAGCACCACTTTGTCCTGAAAGCTTTTCTTTAGGGCAGAAACTTCAATAGAAATAGGTAGATTTGAAATAATAATTCCTCCTTAGATGTATTCTTACTGTAAAACTGAAACGAAACGATTGAAACTTACATACCTGACAAACGAATGTATTGAAGCAAAAGACAAGTTTACTTAGTCTGCTTCAGCGAAAAAAGGCAGTGATTTGATTGATGTTTCCAAGTCCTGGTCGTAAATCGGCAGCCCCATTTTGTCTAGTATTTCAAAGATAAATAGATATTTGCTTTGCATTTTCTCAACACTGTCGCCAGTGACCGAAAGCATGAACCAAACATCAATAAACGATAAAAATTCGGCTAATTCTTCGGCGTACTTAGTATGAATCGAGCCGTCTTTTTGACCTTCCTCAATCAACTCCAGCCAATAAGGGCATAAAATCCGACGATTGGAGTCAATCATTCGGACTAACACTTGCGGATTGTTCAAGAGGGGAAGAGACTGTTTGGATAATTCCAATTGATTTTCATCGGCTTTGTTTAGCATGATGGCCAGCCGCATTTTTTGTAACCCATTTAAATCAGTCCGCTTTTTGACTATTTCAAAGGGGTTATTAGCAAAGAACATCTTATCTCCCAGCGCATCCATAATATCTTCTTTTGATTTGAAATGATGATAGATGGCTCCTTTGGTCAACCCATTCAATTCATTGACGATATCCTGAATGGTGGTGTCGTCGTAGCCTTTTTCTATAAATAGGTGTTCCGCTGCTTTTAGAATTTTATCGACGGTGATTTCTGGATATTTGTTTCGAGCCATCTTATCCTCCTTCAAAACATCCATACAGTATGAATGTATATGGGTTTAAGCGTCCGAGTTATCAGGAATATCTGACAATAGTTCAACAACAGCAATTGCGGTAATGATGGCTATCGTTGTCCATTTCACGCAAAAGTATATGTTCCTCATTGTTCCCACCTCATTTCTTCCTAAATACAGCATATTTAACAAGTTTTCCGGCAATTACTAGGCTGCCACCAATTAAGCAGGCCTTCGCCGTTTTATCGTAGCCGTTTTCAACAAAGGGTACAGCGCTGGCGATTAGTCCAACTCCAGTCAAAATGGTAATCGTATTTCCGACTATCCGAACCGGTCGAAATCTCCAGGCGCAGGTGAGGGACTTATCTAGCAAATCTGCTGCTTCCTCAACTGTTTCTTCAATCACATCACCAAAATGCTCCATTGCTGCGTCAAATTCTTCTTCTGTCATGTTAGTTCCTCCTTTTTATACATGCTGAATGTATGTATTTAAAAAAATAAAATTGCCGGAGCAATTTTATTCAGTTAGTATAGTTTCCAATGTCTTTTTAGCATACCCAAGTGTTTCATCGTCAATGACAGGTACTCCAATTGAATCAAGGATATCCTTCATCAAATAGAGTCTTTCCAGCACTTCTGCCTTAGAACCAGGGAATATCGCTGGCGGCAACCAAACATTTAAAAGTAGGGTGAATAAGCTAGGTAACGCTTTAGGGTATTTTATATCCTTTATCGAGCCGTCATCAATCGCTTCTTGAAAGAGTTTCTCAAAAAGCTTAGCAGCAATAGTTTGGTTGCTTTCCATAAACTCGGCTAAGATTCTAGGATTCTCTAGTAGAGAAATAGACATGACGCCGACTTTTTGCTGATCTTCGTTTTGTAAGGACAATTTGATGACTTTTTTTATTTTCTCTAAACCAGTCAACTCTTTTTCCGCCATCACTTTTTCAAAAGGATTATTGTCCCAAAACAATTTGGTCCCTAAAGCGTCCAAAACTTCTTCCTTCGATTTAAAATGATGATAAAAGGCGCCTCTAGTCAATCCTTCTAGTTCGTTGACGATATCCAGCACGGTAGTCTCTTCATAGCCTTTTTCAAGGAAGAGTCTCAACGATGCATCTAAAATTTTTTGGACCGTTTCTTCAGGATATTTATTACGCGGCATGTTTAACCTCCTCTATACATACACTGTGTTTGTAAGTTCAGGCTAACATACACAGTGTATGTTGTCAATTGCTTGCTTGTAAACAAGATACTTTGGAGAGGTATTTTTATTCTAAAAAATCGTTGACTAGAAGGCACGATTTGATATGCTTCTACTATAAAGAGCGGCGATTGACCGCAATGCCTATGTTTAAGTTGGTAATTTTTGAACATTTACCTAAAGTAGAGAGGGGGCTTCAATATGGGAAAGGATATGACGCAGGGGAGTATTGTGAAGGTTTTACTGCTGTTTACAATACCATTGGTTCTTAGTGGGGTGTTTCAACAGTTGTTTAATTGGGTAGATGCCTTTATTGTTGGGAATGTGGAGGGGGAGCTTTCGCTTGCGTCGATCGGAGCGACGACAGCCATTTATAATTTGTGTATTACGATGATTGTCGGCTTTACCTCTGGAATATCTGTGTTGTCTGCACAACATCATGGCAAAAGGAAATTCTGGGAAATGCGGGAAACCTTGTTTTCCTTCGCATTTATTTTGGGCGGGATTTTTCTGCTGGTGTCATTATTAGGCAGTGTGCTGACTACTTCGATTGTCACGATTCTTGATACGCCTGAGAAGCTGATCACGCTAGCAAGCAGCTACTTAAAAATTATGCTGCTGGGTGTTCCCTTTTTAGCGATTTACAATGTTTACTCAGGTGTATTAAGAGGCGCCGGTGACAGTAAAGCGCCGTTTGTTTCGATTCTAATTTCCTCACTGGCGAATGTAGTTTTGGATATCTTGTTTGTGGTGGTTTTACGTAAAGGTGTAGCAGGTGCCGCGGCGGCTACAGTCATCTCGCAAATAGCGATGACTCTATTTTTGGTCTTTTATACGGAAAGAACCTATTCTTATTTAAAGTATCGCCTCGATAAAAAAATATTTGAGCAGAAAAATATGATGGAGGGGACAAGGTTTGGTGTGCCGCCAACCATTCAAGCAAGTATTAGTTCTATGGGAAATATTATTCTTCAGCGATTTATGAATGGATTTGGTGAACAAACTATTGCGGCCATAACAACAGCTTATCGAGTTGATTCGGTCATTCTTTTGCCGATTGTTAATTTCGGTTCAGGGGTTGCTACTGTTGTGGCACAAAATATTGGTGCTGAAAATGAGGAGCGAGCAAAACGAACGTTGAAAATCGGGTTAATCATCATTGCGATAATCTCGCTTAGTATCTCCCTGTTTATCTTTTTATTTGGTGAGTATCTGTTAGCCATGTTTGGGCTGTCCGCTGCTTCGGTCGGTATTGGAAAGACATTTTTCCGAACTTTGGCTCCTTTCTATATTATCTATGGTTTTTCGATGGTCATTAGGGGATATATTGAGGGAAATGGCGATATGGTCTTCTCAAGTGTTGCAGGAGTAATTTCTTTATTTGCCAGGATAGCCGGCTGCTATTTATTGGTAGAGTTGTTTGCTGGCAATGTTCTAGCAATAGCTGAAGGTCTTTCTTGGATTGTTTTACTTGTGCTTTACATGGTTAGGTATTGGAAAAATAATTCAAAAAAGAAGAATGGCGCGGATCAGACAAGTATAAGTTCTGATTAGTTAGGATTCATGTATGAGCAGAAAATACTATATATAGTGGGAAAACTATTGAACTCTCTGAAATCTATTTTACGAGAGGGGACAACCATGGGAAATGTAGAGCAATTGTTTTGTGAGATATGTAGAGACTTCTCTGATGTTAAGTACACGATTACCCCGATTACCGAAATGGTTAAAAATGTAAGTTTTACCTACAACAAAAAAGCTGCGAAATGTACTGGTTGCGATTCAGAAATATTTGTGCCAGAAATACATGACGAAAATCTAGAAGCTAGATTGGCAGCCTATCATACGAATGTTTTATAAAGTTAAAGAGCCGATAACGAGAAGGTTCCTTCCTTCAATCGTTATCGGTTCTTTTTGATATTTTTCCTGCAGTTAGTTTTTCATCTGTTTTTTGAAGAACTCCTGTCTTCCTCTTGACTTAACCACGACATTAAGTGATAAAGTGAAGTTAATAGAGCGAGACTGACAGCTCATAAAGGAGAGTAGATTATTATGACTAGACCCAAGATTACGCTGCACATTTTCACTTCAATGGATGGAAAAATTACCGGTTCATTTGCCAATGCCCCAGAGTGCAAGCCCGCCGCTGAACTATTCAAAGCGATTGGTTTTCAGGAGAATCATCCGGCGAGCTTTCATTTTCAAGGTTGGCTTTACGGCAGCAGTACTGGTGAAGAATTTACCAATCATGCGAAGCCAGAGCTGAAGGAAGTAACCGCCGATGTGCCTAAAGGAGATCATATTATCAATTTGGGCAAAGAAAAATATTTCATTGCCTTTAATCGAACTGGCAAACTTGGCTGGCAGGAGAACACAACTTCCTATGCCGATGTTGAGGCTCATGTATTGGAGATCTTGACGGAACAAGTAACGGATCAGTACAAAGCTTTTCTGATCGAAAAAGAAATCCCTTATTTAATTGCAGGTGCAGAAACAATTGATCTGGGGCTGGCCTTGGATAAATTAGCCACGATTTATGGCTTGGACAATCTTTTGCTGGGCGGCGGAGGTGTCTTAAACTGGAGCTTTTTAGAGGCTGGTTTAGTAGATGAGGTCAGCTTGATTGTCGCTCCGGCGGTGGATGGCGATCCGCAAGATACGGCCTTGTTCAATTCGCGATTCACGGGGAATCCCGGTCCTATCGGCTTTACCTTGAATTCAGCGGAGGTACTGGACGGCGGCACGCTGTGGCTGAGATATAGGCCGAACAACTAGTTTTGCGGTAGGGTTTACGACAGACAAAAAGGTGAGACAAACTTATTCGGGTTTGTCCCACCTTTTTTGCTATATATGCTTTTTAACTTCTGCGACAATCGCTTCCGGCGTTAACCGATAGCGCTCGGCTAATTCCTCCATCGGCACATTATCGGTAAATTCTTTGGTGGCGCCAAAGTTCAGCACCTTCATCGCTGAATCGCCATAGAAGGCAGCGATCGTTTCGCCAAAGCCGCCGGTCAAACTGCCATCCTCCAAGGTAATCACTAGAGAGTGTTCCTGTTTTAAACCCTCTAAGCAATTCTTATCTAAATCCGTGATGAACAGCGGATTAATCAAAGTAGGCGAGATGTCTAATTGGTCTGTCAACCGTTGATAAACCTCTTTGCCTAAAGAAAGATAGCTGCCTAAAGCTAGAATCGCGACTTTTTCACCAGCTTTTTGGATGTCGTATCGTGCTTGACTGTAGTCCAAGAAGGCCGTGTCTTTGGAAATCACTTCGCCAGCCGGCAAACGAATCGCCACCGGTCCTTCGGTTTGAACCAGCGCCCATTTCACCATTGCCAGCAGCTCTTCCTTGTTGGTAGGTGCCAGATACTTGATATTTGGAATACTATTAATCATAGGAATGTCGAAAATCCCTTGATGGGTAATATCGCTTTCGTTCACATGACCGTTGCCCACGATAATGACAGCCGGTAATTGATTCACTGCTAAATCATGAGACAACTGATCATAAGCCCGTGGTAAGAAATAGCTGGAATGGAACAGAACTGGGCGAATGCCGTTTTTGGCTAACCCAGCCGCAAAGCTGACCGAATGAGCCTCCGCGATCCCCACGTCAAAATAATGAGCAGGGTGTTTTTCTTTTAGCTGTGGCAAATCAAACATACCGGGAATCGCGGCATTGATGGCGGCCAATTTTGTATTACCAGCTGCAATTTCCGCCATTAAGTGCTCCACCACAACACCACTGTAGCTTTGTTGGTTAGAAGAATTTAGACCTTCACCGCTCTCCAGATCGAAGGGCGGGCGCCAGTGATACAAGCCTTTATCCGCTACGGCATGGTCATAGCCATGACCTTTTTCGGTATGAACATGCAGCACAATTGGATGATCAATGTCTTTGACTGCTTCAAAGGCCGCGATCATACTTTCCACATCATTGCCTTCTTCGATATAGCGATAATCAAGGCCTAAGCTTTTGAACAAATTATTCTCTGACTGGCCTTGGGTTTCTCGCAGCTCAGCCAAGGTACGGTACAAGCCGCCAAAGTTTTCGTCAATCGACATTTCGTTGTCGTTTACAATCACAATCAAGTTCGAGCCTAATTCAGCAGCGTTGTTCAAGGCTTCAAAGGCCAAACCGCCGCTTAAGGAACCGTCCCCGATCAAAGCCGCCACATTGCCTTTTTCCTGTTTCAAATCCCGCCCTTTTGCTAATCCTACCGCTAAGCTGATAGAAGTAGAGGTGTGGCCGATTTTAAAGAAGTCGTGCTGACTTTCATCCTGGGAAGTGTAGCCAGACACGGTTGAAAAGGTGTCTTCTTCCAGAAAGGCCGATTTCCGGCCAGTTAAGATTTTGTGGGGATAGGACTGATGGGAAACATCCCAAACAATCTTATCCGTGGGTGAATCAAAGACATAGTGAAAGGCAATGGTGAGTTCCACCGTTCCTAAGTTGGGGCCGACATGGCCGCCGTTTTTGCTGACTTTGTTTAGCACAGCCGCTCGGATATCGACGGCTAAGGCGGTACGTTCTTCTTGATTTAATTTTTTGACATCCTCGGGTCCATTGATACGTGACAAAATTTCCATCTATAGTATTCACTCCTTGTTTCAAATATTAGTTGTTTGCTAAAACCGTCATTTTTTCGTAGGCTTCCATCAAACAAATTCTCGTTTGGGTTGGATCAATTTCGGCTTCCTCC
Source organism: Candidatus Enterococcus moelleringii (assembly GCF_017377575.1). GTDB lineage: Bacteria > Bacillota > Bacilli > Lactobacillales > Enterococcaceae > Enterococcus_A > Enterococcus_A moelleringii. The sequence goes on along the minus strand of NZ_JAFREM010000023.1, from coordinate 47,385 downwards.
ATGATCAGTTCACCGATATTTTTGGCTTTGATGGTGCCGGAAATCGGGTTTTTGACACTGTCAATCGTGGTATTAACGGAAACATCCACGGTTGAGTATTCAAAAGCCAAATCGGTATTGATGATTTTGCCGTTTTCGATCACTAAATTTTCCACATAACACAGGCCTTGTTCGCTTTCGATGTAGCAATTGACAAAGCGCAGGTTGGTAGAATTCCAGCCAAGGTATTCGCCGATAATTACTGAATCGTAGACAGTGACATCCTTACAGTTCCAAAAGGCATCCTTGGAAATTAATTTGGAATTGTGGATTTCGATATTTTCTGCGCCGTCAAAGGCATAGTTGCCGCTTAGTGAGAAATCAACGGCCGTGATGTTTTTACTATTCATGGCAAAGTAATTGCCCTCTGCCTGAACATTGTCCAGCGTAATATTTTCACAGTTCCAGAAGGTTTCTTCGGCTTTCGGCATGTGGACGTTGGTTAAACGAATATCCTTGCCGCGGCGGAAGGTTTTCGGTGCTTGGATGATGCTGTCGGTAATGGCGATATTGTTGGTGTACCAGATACCGGAACGAGCAGTTTCTAACAGGGTAGTGTTGCTGACTTCGACATTTTCACAGTACCACAAAGGATATTTCCAGCGGAAGATGCTGTCGCTGATGTCCAGGTTGCGGCTTTCTTTTAATGGAGATTCACCGTCTTCAAACACGGAATTTTTTACAATCAGGTTGTTGCTTTTAAATAAGGCACGTTCTCCGGTTAAGTGTTGTTGGTCAATAGTGTTCATCATTTTAATTTTCCTCTTTTCTTTTTTTCAGCAGGGCAAGTTGTTCTGGGTATTCCTGCTGCGGTTGGCTAATGGGTCAGTCGTTTCGGCTGGTATCCTTCCAGCTGATGAGTTCACTCTATCACTTAAAGTCAAGGTTAAGTCAACGATAAAAAACGAATTTCTTTTAAAAAAATTTCTTTTCCTAAATTGCGGAAAAAGGCATTGACTTGATGTCGAGGTTAAGTGTTAGGCTTGATCTAAAGGGAACGAGGAGAGGATTAAAATGAAAAAAATATTAGTATTGGTGGGCAGCGGCACACCTCGAGGATCGACCATGCAGCTGACGGATGCCTTTATCGCCGGGGCCCAAGAAGCCGGTCATCAGGTGAAGAAGGTTTTTCTTGGCAACAAGCAAATCGAAGGCTGCCGCGGCTGCAATTTTTGCCAAAGAAGCGGCAGCTGTGTGATCAAGGACGACATGCAAAAGCTGTATCCGTTGTTTGAAGAAAGCGATGTGTTGGTTTTTGCCTCCCCGTTGTTTTTCTGGACGATTTCCGCCCGCATCAAAGCTTTTATTGAACGTTTGTATGCCACGTCTAAAGATGACAAGTTCCCTAAGAAGGAAACGATGCTGCTGATGACAGCCGGGGACGAGAACTTTTGGACCTTTGAACAGTCGGTTTCCTATTACCGCTTTGTCACCCAAGCGATTGAGTGGCAGAACATCGGCATGTGCCTGGCTGGCGGAACCAAGATCGAAGACGGCAAACACATCATTAAAGAGAACTATTTGGAAGAAGCCTTCCAGTTAGGAAAAAATACGATTACAAGGAGCGAACAAAATGACTAGACCGTATATTTTTTGCCACATGTTTACCTCATTAGATGGAAAGATTTTAGGTCCTTACATGGACACCCCGGAAAGCGACAAGTCGGGGGATCTGTTTTACGAAATCGCCTTCGGGAAAAATCGTCATTATGATCACCAAGGCTGGCTGTCTGGACGAACGACGACAGATGACAACTTTACCCATTACAAGGAACCCGTGTTAGAAACTGATTTCCCTGAGGTTCCGGCGGGGGATTTCGTAGCAGAGCATGATTTATCCATGTATTATATTTCGATTGATGCTTCTGGCCGTTTAGGTTGGGAAAGCAATCTCTTGACCTATCGAGAAACGAAGGCTCATGTAATCGAAGTTCTGTCGGAAAAAGTCGGCGACGATTACAAGCATTTCCTGCGCCAGCTGAATATTTCTTATATCATTGCCGGAAAAGACAGCATCGATCCGGTATTAGCGGTCAAGAAGCTGCAGGAATTGTTCGACATGAAAATGATCATGCTGGGAGGCGGCGGTGTCTTGAACTGGTCCTTCATCCAAGCCGGGATGTGCGATGAACTCAGCGTGGTAATGACGCCAGTAGCTGACGGTTCCTCTGATCTGCCATCCTTGTTTGAAACCAAAGAGGGCTTGACTGAGGCCAAACCAGTTACCTTCAGCCTGGAAAGCAGCAGTACCTACAAGGATGGTACCCTGTGGTTGCGGTATTTAGTGAATAATTAGTAAGCAAATAGACTACCAGTAAACTCTTACGTTTAGCTGGTGGTCTTTTCCTTGTCTTCCGAAAAAAGGCCTGCCAACTTCATGGAAGCTAGCAGGTCTTTTCAGTCAATTAGCGGCAGCAACAGGAAGTCAAAACTTCTTCTGCAACTTTCTGATTAACGGGTATCTTAATTTCCTGCGAAACAGGCTGGTTGATCCGAACCACAGCCGCTGGAATGCCCACCACTGTCGCGTAGGCAGGGACTTCTTTCAGAACGACACTACTGGCACCAACTTTAGCGTATGCACCAACCACAATCGGTCCTAGCACCTGCGCATGGGCGGAGATCATGGCTCCTTTTCTAACCGTCGGGTGGCGTTTGCCGGTGTCTTTACCGGTTCCTCCTAAAGTTACTCCGTGAAACAAGACCACGTCCTCTTCAATCACGGCAGTTTCGCCAATTACTAAGCCCATCCCATGATCGATAAAGACACCATGGGAAATTTGCGCCCCAGGATGAATTTCGATCCCAGTCAAAAAGCGGCACCACGCCGCATGCAGCTTAGCCAACAGGAAAAGCTGATGACGGTACAAAAAATGGGAGAGACGATGTCCCAATAAAGCGTGAAAGCCAGGGTAAGTGAGTAAAATTTCCAACGTCGAGTGTGCTGCCGGGTCATTTCGTTTGGCAGCTTGAAGCGCATGTTTTAACCAACGCATTTTCTTCCTCCTATCAAAATTTGTACTAAAAGAGAAAACAACTTGAATCAGCTGTTTTCTCTTTGTATTTATTCTTTAATCGCTGAAGCGGTCATATTTTTAGTACCCAGTGAATTCCGCAAGACAATCGACAGGATGCTTAAGATCAAGAAGGCAATCGCACCGATCAAGGTAAAGCGGGTATCAAAGGCGGTAATCAGCATGCCGCAGATAAACGGTCCAAAAGTGGTGCCTAGATTAGCAGCTGTTAAGAACAGACCATTTGAGAAGTCCGGTGCCTCCGAACCAAATTCAGAAATCAAGTACTGATTCACATTGGCAGCAATCCCCGCCAAAATACCTAGAACAATAATCAGCACTATTGCTGCCAAGCTCATACTTCCGAAAAAGAAAATCAAGGCGAAGGTAGTGATCAAGGCAAATGGCAAAGCGAAAATGGTTTTCTTGGCATTGGTGGTCAGAATTTTTCCGGCAATTACATTTCCAACAATATTGGTCAAACCGTAAACCAGCAGGATGAAGCTGACGGAGCGGCTAGACATATGGGTTACAGTATCCAGAAAGTCTGACAAGTAGCTGTAAAAGCCGAAGACGGCACCATTTAATAAAATCACAGTAACAATTGACACCAGCATTTGCGGTTTTTTCAAAACGCCTACCTGTTTGCCGTAAGAAAGACGAGTAGTTACCGGAATTGATGGGACGAAAATCAAGGTAGCAAGCAATACCAGGCCGTTAACTGCCGCGAAGAAAACCATCGACATAGCGAAGGACACTTCGTTGGCGATAAAGCTGGTAACCGGAACCCCCAGCACCATCCCAGAAGACACGCCGATGAAGACTTTAGAGACAGCCTTGGCTGATTGGTGGGCCGGCACAGAAGTTCCTGCCACGGTCAAAGCCATCGACACATAAATCGGATGGAAGGCCGCCGGAATGATCCGGGCCAAAAGCAGTACGGTAAAGCTTGAGGCAAAGACTGAGACGATATTGCTGATGGTGAAAATGCCTAAAGCCAGCACCATCACTGTTTTACGATTCACCTTGGAAAACACCAGCGGCATCGTCGGTCCAGCAATCGCCACGATTAAAGCAAAGGCACTCACCAAAAGGCTGGCGGTAGGAACCGTTACGTTAAATTCTTCAGCGATCAGCGGCAAAATTCCGATAATCCCCATTTCCGTATTCATAATTCCAAAGACACCGATGGTTAATATTAAGATCAACAGACTATTATTCTTTTTCAAATGTATCTCTCCCTTAAAAGTTTGTACCCAGAGCATAAGCCTTCACCTTGAGGTCAAGTCAAGCATAAAAAGAAAAAAACTTTTATTTGGTAATTTGAGTGAAGTTCAAAATTCTCCTATATAATAGAAGGAATTTTTCAAAAGTCAGCCCAGCTGCCAGTTCTGCAAAAAAATTTAAATAAGCGCTTGACTTAAAGTCAAGGTTAAGGAATAAAATCAAAACATAGAAGAGCGTAATAGGAGGAAAATAGTATGAAAAAATTAGCGATTATCACCTCGCTGCTGGCAGCTTTAGTCTTAAGCGCCTGCAGCAATGGCCAAGAAAATCAATCCGCGTCGTCAACTGGCACTGAAGAACGAAAAGTCTTGCGAGTAGGAACAGAAGGTTCGTATCGGCCGTTTTCTTATCATAATGATGAGGATGAATTAGTCGGCTATGATGTGGAGGTGGCTCAAGCAGTGGCCGAACAAATGGGCTACGAGGTTGAGTTCCATGAAGCAGCCTGGGATTCAATGCTGGCGGCCTTTGATGGGGATCGGACCGATGCCATTTTCAATCAGGTAAGTATTACCGACGAACGTCGGGAAAAATATGATTTCAGTGAGCCTTATAGTGTGGCTCATATTGCTTTGATTGTTCATGAAGACAATAATGAAATCCAAGATTTTTCTGACTTGACGGGGAAAGGCGTAGCCCAAACCATTACCAGCAACTTTGCCCGTTTAGCTGAAGAGGAATACGACGCCAATGTAGTGAGTGTGGAGACCTTCAACAATTCCTTTGACCTAGTGATGAACGATCGAGCGGATGCTACGTTAAATGATGATGTCATTTTCTACGATTACTTGAACCAGCAACCAGATACACCATTAAAAATCGCTGCAACCTTAGATGAAGGCGTACCGGCAGCTGTCCTGCTGCACAAGGATGATCCCTTGCTAGATGAAATCAATGCGGCGTTAGCAGAGCTGCAGGCCGATGGCACTTTAACTGAGATTTCTGAAAAATACTTTGACCGGGACATTACCCAATAAGGAGGAGAGATAGTGGAACGATCCCTTGAAATAGTCCAAAGCTCACTGCTGCCATTACTGCTGGCCTTTTTTGAGGCGACGATTCCTCTCACCATTATTTCTTTCGTGTTGGGGGTCATCATCGCCGTCATCACCGCCTTAGCACGGATTTCCAAGAACAAGCTGTTGAACAGTTTCTTCTATCTATATGTCTGGATTTTTCGCGGCACGCCGTTACTGGTACAGCTGTTCATTATCTTTTTCGGTTTGCCATCGGTAGGAATTCAGCTGGAGGCTTGGAGTGCGGCGATTATCGCTTTCTCCTTGAATACCGGCGCCTACGCTTCAGAGACGATCCGCTCGGCGATTTTGGCCATTCCCGCCGGACAATACGAATCGGCTGCGTCTTTAGGCATGAGCCAGCGCCAAATTTTTACCCGAATTATCGCACCGCAAGCTTTAAAGATTGCCCTGCCGCCCTTGTCCAACAACTTTGTCAGTCTAGTGAAAGATACTTCGCTGGCTGCCAGCATTACCATTGTAGAAGTGTTCTTGACGGCTCAACGGATTGCCGCGCGAACCTATGAACCGCTGTTACTGTATTGTTTAGTGGCCGTTTACTATTTGATCTTTTGTACATTGTTAAATTACTTGCAGTCGGTGCTGGAACATCGCATGGCGCGATATGAATAGGGGGATAAAAGATGTTAACAATCGAAAATCTAACCAAAGCCTTTGACGATCAAACCGTGTTGAAAAACATCACCGTCTCCTTTCGCGAAGGGGAGACCACGGCAATTTTAGGCCCTTCCGGTTCAGGAAAAAGCACGTTTTTGCGGGCGATTGACCTGCTGGAGATTCCCGAAAGCGGCAGAATTGCCATTAATGATCTAGAAGTAACATTTCCCAGCAACCCAACCTTCAAGGAGAAAAAGAATTACCGGCAATATTTCAGTATCGTCTTTCAAGCCTATAATCTTTTCCCTCATTTCACGGTGCTGCAAAATATTATGGAGGGCCCGGTGCAGGTGAAGGGAGTCAGCAAGGACCAGGCCAGACAAAAGGCCATTCAGCTGTTGACTAGGGTTGGTCTGGCCGATAAGCAAAATGCTTATCCTGCTCAGCTTTCCGGTGGCCAGCAGCAGCGGGTGGCGATTGCCCGAGCTTTGGCGATGGAGCCGTTATTCATGCTTTACGACGAACCAACCAGCGCCTTAGATCCGGAGCTGTCTAATGAAGTGCTGCTGACGATCCAGCAGCTGGCGGAAGCCGGCAATTCGCAAATTGTCGTCACTCATAATTTAGAGTTCGCCCGCAAGGTAGCCGACCGGATCTTGTTTATGGATCAAGGCCAGCTGCTCTTCGACGGCTCGACGGAGTTGTTTTTCCGCAACAAAAAAGATCGGATTCAACAGTTTATCCAGCAAATTGCTTAATCATACAAATTGGAGGAGAAAGAATGAGTTTTAAAGAAGGATTTTTATGGGGCGGCGCTACAGCTGCCAATCAATGTGAAGGGGCCTATGACGCAGACGGAAAAGGTTTATCAGTTGCCGATGCGATGCCAGGAGGAAGACAACGCTTTTCCGTCATTTCTGCACCGGAGTTTAATTGGGAAATTGAACCAGATAAATATACGTATCCCAACCATGTGGGCATTGATCATTATCACCGCTTTAAAGAAGATATTGCCTTGTTTGCGGAAATGGGCTTTAAGTCCTATCGTTTCTCGATTGCCTGGAGCCGCATTTTTCCAAAAGGCGATGAAGAAACCCCAAATGAAAAAGGCCTGGAATTTTATGATCAGTTGATTGATGAATGTTTGAAGTACGGGATTGAACCAGTGGTGACGATTTCCCACTATGAAATGCCTTTGTATCTAGCCAAAGAATACGGCGGCTGGAAAAATCGCCAAGTAGTAGACTTTTTTGAACGTTATGCTACCATTTTGTTTGAACGCTACGCCCAAAAGGTAAAATACTGGATGACCTTCAACGAAATCAATTCGGCGATGGAATTTCCGGCCCTTTCTCAAGGCTTGATCGTTGCTACCGGTTCAGAGGATTACACCAATCGCTTCCAAGCTTGGCATCATCAATTTGTCGCCAGCGCCTTAGCAGTGAAAATCGGCAAGTCGCAGCGCAGCGATATTCAAATCGGCTGTATGCAAATTTACGCGCCGTTGTATGCCTTCGATTGCAATCCAGTGAACCAATTCGCGTCTCAATTGAAGCAACGGGCCTTTGATTATTTCACCAGCGACGTGCAGGTAAGAGGGTATTATCCAACTTATTTGAAGCAGCTGCTGAAGGAATACGATGCCGAGGCACCTAAAATGGAAGAAGGCGACGAGGAATTATTGCGGGAAAATACCGTTGATTATATCGGCTTTAGCTACTACATGAGCATGGCCATCAACGAAACCAGCGCCGAAGACAGCGATCCAGCTGCCGGAAATCTAATGGAAGGCGTCCGCAATCCTTTCCTAGAATCCAGTGAATGGGGCTGGCAAATCGATCCACTAGGCCTGCGTATTTCCCTAAATGACCTGTGGGATCGCTATCAAGTCCCATTGTTCATCGTGGAAAACGGCTTAGGCGCCAAAGACGAAATCAACAAAAACGGTGAAATTATCGATGATTATCGGATCGATTACATGCAAAAACATATCGCTGCTATGCATGATGCGGTAGAAGATGGTGTCGATCTGATGGGTTACACACCGTGGGGCTGTATCGATTTAGTCGCAGCTTCTACCGGAGAGATGAGCAAACGCTACGGCTTTATCTACGTTGACCTGGACGATGAAGGCAACGGAACCTTAGATCGCAAGAAGAAAAAATCCTTCGATTGGTACAAAGAAGTGATTGCTACGAATGGAGAAGCGAGTTTGTAAATAGATTTATATTAGACCAAATAGTCTGGCTGAGGGATTCAGCGGGCTGTTTGGTTTTTTTCGTGGATAAAAAAGGCGACTAAAAAACAGTATGCAACAAAGCGTGCATACTGTTGAAGTCAGGTGTTACAAGACGATTTATGTCAGAACAAATGGATAAAGAAATTTTTTCTATGGAATAAGACTAGAGAAATTGACAAAGAAACAACAGAACGCAATAACAAGGAACCCTATCCCAAATGCTAAGCCATGCCAAAGTCCCAACATGATAAATGGTGACGTAGCCTCATTTCCTTCTGTTTTAACCTGAGTGAATGCTCGACGGAACGAAAATAGCTGCCAGATACTTAATAACAAAAAGATGCATCCGAATAAGTAACGCATATGATCACCCCTCTATTTAAATATAGCATGATTTGATAACGTTTTCAAACGAGCGTTAAAAAACAAATGAGCAGATATAAAAAAATACGCCAGTATTATCATACGATATATTTGAATGATTTATCGAAAAATAGACAATACGGCCTTAATTCTATTTATAGTGCCTTTTATTCAAAAGCACAATAGTGTAAAATGTATTATATATAAAAAAAGAAAAAGTGGGGAAATCAAATGAAAATGAGAGCGTTTACTATGTTGTTTACATGTGTTAGTCTGTTAACTCTGACTGCATGTTCACCTGGTTCTTCAACAGAATCATCATCTACAGAAGAAACTTCGGTTAGCACTGAAACCAAAAAATCTACGGAAACAACGGAGTCTACAAAGTCTTCAGAAACAACCGAGTCTTCAGCAACTGCGACAAGCATGCCTGATCAGTTTTCACTAATGATTGAAGCTGCTCAATCGCAAATACCTACGTTGATGGAACAAATGGGCGATGAATACTCTGATATAAGTATTACAGAAGGTGAAAATCATACCATCGTTTACACTTATACAACTGCAGTTGACCCTGGATACGCCGTCGATATGGAAGCTTTGAAACCTGTGTTAGCAAAAGGCCTAAAACCTGTAATCAATCAAGCCAAACTTATTGCTGACGACGTCAAAATTCAAGTTATTTATCTTAGACCAGATAAGACTGAAATCGGTAATGTCATTATCACACAAGAAGATACAAACAATATTGACAGTGAAACACCGGAACAATAAGCATTTGATAATCTGAAATAAGTAAAAGAGAGGCGTGTATCGTCTCTTTTTTATTTTGAAAAAGAAAGGGATTTAATTTATCATAGCCTGCTTGAGTCGATTTATTGACTCTAAGTCTTGAAAGCCGATACAATTAATTAAAGCTTAACTAACAGCTTTTAGGAGCTGATTGCAGTCATCGCTTTTCTTAGACCAACAAGCGAGGTAGATAAATATGATAGGAAAAAAGCATTCGGTAAAACAATATATATTAGCGCTAACGGGAACCTTCATTGCAGCCATCGGTATACGTCTGATTGTAGTAAGCGGATCGGGAGCGGATGCTATGAGTACCTTTATAATGGGATTGATGGAGCACCTGCCATTTCGTTTCGGGACCGTGAGTAACATTTTTAATGGGAGCTTATTGGTAATTATTTTCTTATATGATCGTCAGCTGATTGGAGTAGGCAGCATTATCAAAAGTATTGGCGTCGGAATATTTCTGAACTTGATTGAATCCGCGGGGTGGCTGCTTAATATTCCAGCGATTTTAGATTATCCAGCTGTTACGGTAGGAACCATAATCCTGGGTATGGGTACGGGGATTTATCTGTTAGCCGATGCTGGCTCGGCTGCTTATGATAGCTTGATGATTATTTTGCAACGATTGCTGAAGGTGTCGGTGAAAACAGCCCGAATTATTTTGGATGGCAGCTTCTTTTTAGCCGGCTATTTACTAGGAGGAACCATCGGATTAGGAACGATCATCGTGCTGTTGGTCATGGGCCCGTCCCTCGAATTGACCTTGAAGCATTTGCCTAAGCTAAAGCTGTTTCGAGTATGAAGAGTTAAGAAAATAAACTAATGAAAATCCACTTATACTTGTGATCCAGTGGACGAACGAAATAAACGATAGAAAAGCTATCTAAAAGTAGACAGCATTTCTATCGTTTTTTGGCTTTTTAAAAAGATTAGAACCTAGCTACCAAACTTCTTATACCCGTTTTTTAATCAACCCTGTGCCTCTTGAAGCATCCTGGCAATATTTCCATAGCCTAATTGATTCGCATAATCTCCAGCGGATTTCCCATAATTATCTCTAATCTCAGGATCAGCTCCGTTTTTCAACAGTTCAGCGACAATATCCTGATAAACCTGTGACCCATCTCGCAAGGCAACGGCTTCGATTAAGGCAGTATAGCCATAATTGTTTTGATGATTGATATCCACCCGTCCATCAGCTAACAGGATCTTTACGTTTTCAAGGTGTCCTTTTTCAGCAGCCGGGATCAGCGCATTGCCGCCAAAACGGTTGGTGATAGTTTGGTCAGGAGTTGCGTGTACTAGCATATAAGAAAGAATTTCTGTTTTTCCTTGTGCGCCAGCATAGAGATAAGGACTGTCTTGAATGGCTTCTTGCTTATTAATGTCAGCGCCGGAATCAATCAGCGCTTTTGCAATTTCAACTTGGTTGTTGTGAACAGCAATCATTAGTGGCGTCTCGGACTGCTGGTTCACCTCATCAATCGGATAAGCCGAAGATTTTAGAATTTCGTTGGTTTGATTTAAATCATTAGCCGAAACAGCCTGGATTAAGCTTCCTGCGGGGTAATTCATAGTAGTATCCTCCTCTGAATGTTTAGTTGTAGAATCTATCGGTTGCGCGCTTTGTTGAAGGGATGATTGCGCAGAACTGCTGGTGACTGTTGAATCCGTGACCGCGCTTTTCGGTGAACGGTCCTGGCAACCTGCTAATACAATAAGGAAAGTAAACACGATAAAAGCCGCTTTCCACAGGTTTGACTGCAAAATTCTCAATAAAATAACCCCTCTCTTGTTATCACGTATTATAGCATTGAAGAGATTATTCAACCGCTTAGGTGACTTGAAATAAAAAAAGATGGATTCTTTCTACAAGTAGAACTAAGTCCATGAGGAAATTTAAATTACACAGCACAACTGCAAAAATAAACGCTTAGTTCCACTTTATTCCGTGAACTCCTGTCTAACTGAAGCATAGTGTGCTTTCTTTTCCTGCAAAAAATCAATATGCTACTGTAAATTCTTCTTCTCCAGCTCCAGCAGCTGCTCTTGTTCCTCCAAGATCGCAATCCGCTGCAAAATAGTTTCGGCCCCTTTTTCTCGCAATTTTGAGTATTCGATGATTTTTGCTAAAGGCATACCGGTTTTTTTAGCTCTCTGAATAAATTGAATCCAAGCAAGATCTTCCTCAGTGAATACCCGATAGTTATTGGCAGTGCGTCGAGGGTGCAGCAATCCTAGCTCTTCGTAATACCGTAAAGTCGGTATTGATAAATCTGTTAATTTGGAAACTTCTGAAATTTTGTAGGTTAGATTCATTTTTTCGTCCTTTCCGAAAATTTGTAGTTGCTGTCAAGTAAACTTGATAGTTTATGATCAGTATATTAAAGAAAAGGAGACAGTGATCATGAATAAATTTGAACGAGGCTTAAAGATAAGAGAACAAATAATTGGGGAAAAAGCTAGTGGATCAGTCACAGATAGTTTAAAGGACATTGCACCGATTTTAGACAAGTACACACAGGTGGCATTCGATGAAATGAGCAATCGGGATGCTTTGAACATGCAGCAAAGAGAAATGATTACGTTGACTACTTTGGTAACGCAAGGAGACACGGCTTCACAGCTGCGCGTCCACATTCAAGGTGCTCTGAACGTTGGATTATCCCAAGAAGAAATTGTAGAAATCTTTATCCAATGCCTGCCATATGTCGGGTTTCCCAAAGTCTTGAATGCTGTTTCGGTTGCAAAAGAGGTTTTCAAACAAAGTAGTAATTGAAATAAAGCAGAGTCTTTTTTAGGCTCTGCTTTTATCTTTATCTATTCATCTAAAAGTGTAAATGCAATGTGAACTAAAATCTTGAAATCACAAATCAGTAGTCAACACTCGGCAGCATTACCGCCAAAATGATATAAGGCATGAACATTCCTGGAAACAAGAAAAGGATTCTAAACAGCAGGGGTGAGGTACCAAAAAAATCGGCGAATCCGGCACAAACACCAGCAAAAATTTTATCTGGAGACTTTCTGAGTTTCTTCATTTGAATAGCTCCTTTTTAATTAATACTATCAGGTTTGGGTATTAAAGCAACTAAAGATAAAAACAAAAAAGAGCAAAATCCCAAAATAGGATTTCACTCTTCAGAAAGCTTTTAATGGAGCTGGCGGGAGTCGAACCCGCGTCCAAACATATTGACTACCCAAAAATCTACGCTCATAGTCATACTATTTAAGATTCGCTTTGCCTTCTGCCGCATGACAGGCCGCAGGCATTGCTAGTCTGATGATCTCTTTTTCAACTTGCAGACGGAAAGTTGAAACGTATCCCACTAATTTTGAGACCCTTACCCGAGCACATGGGCGATACCGGGAGGATCTACGCTAACTGTTTTTAGGCAGCTAAAGCGTAAGTATTGTTATTGTTTTTAGCAGTTATATTTAACTGTAACGTTTTAGCGTAGACGTAACCTACGAAGCGCAATTCAGGCTCAAACTATGCCTGTCGAATCCGTAACAGCCCCTTCTTAGAATTTTACTGCAAGATTTATTATAACATCTTCAAAGTGAAAAAGCAAAAAAGGGACCGTAGTTTCTAAATTAAATCGTAATGTTTTAAGGCTTTTATAATTCCGCCGTTAGTATTTTTATCCGTAATGAAATCTGCCTGTTCCTTTACTTCCGTCAAAGCATTGCCCATGGCGATTTTGTGGTCACAAGCTGTCAGCAATGCCACATCATTTATCCCATCACCAAAGCCGAAGGTAGGAATATCCGGCAGTTTCAAATAATCCTTCACCGTTTGCACACCGGTGCCTTTATTAATCCCTCTATTCACCACATCAATACAAAACGGGCCATTGCGATAGAAGGTAAATTCAGGAAAAGCTTCTTTATAAATCGAATCGTTTCCTTCAGATAAAACCAAGATCATATTGGTAGTAAATTCCCGATAAGCCTCCGGATGAATCGGCGGCAACTCTAAATGAAAATAATCATAAGATTTTTGGACAAATTCATTCACCCCTGAGATAAACAACTGTTCCGTAGAATGAAAAGCCAGCTCGTCTTGCAAGTCGCGAGCAAAGTGAAGCATCGTCTCGCAGCGCTCCGGCTCGATTTCGTTAGCCTCGACAATTGTTCCATCAACTTTTACCATCATGCCGTTCATGGTAACCGTCGACGCGATATGAGAATCCTGTTTGATCTGCTGGATTTCCCGTTCATTGCGGCCGGTAGCGATAATCGGCAACACTTTGTTTTTCTTCAATTGACCAATCGCTTCCCCAACTTCACTAGAAACCTGAGACTTTTCGTTCAATAACGTACCATCTAAATCAAAAAATGCAATTGCTTCGTACATATAGTATCCCCTTTACTTCTTTTCTTTATCTTAGCAATTATTGAAGAAAAAACAAATACTTATTGAAGATACTGGTAAGGTAATGGTTGAAAAGATCGATTTAGAGTATACTAATTATGAGAAACGCTGATAATGGAGGAAAACCTATGAATATACTAATGATTGAAGATAATGAATCTGTTTCTGAAATGATGCAAATGTTCTTCTTAAACGAAGGCTGGGATGCAACCTTCAAATACGATGGCAAAGATGGACTGGATGCCTTCAAGGAAGATCCGGAAAAATGGGACATGATCACCTTAGACTTGAACCTGCCTAGCATGGACGGAATGGAAGTCGGACGAGAAATCCGCAAAATCTCCAGCACTGTGCCGATTATTATGTTAACGGCCCGTGATTCAGAGAGTGATCAGGTGATCGGATTGGAAATGGGTGCCGACGACTATGTAACTAAACCATTTTCACCGCTAACCTTAATCGCCCGCATCAAAGCCTTGCATCGCCGCAGCGAACTAGCAACAGAACAACAAACCGGCGGAGCAGGGGACGGCAGCTTTGATATTCAAACCCAACATTTCAAGATGAATTTGAAAACCCGGGAAGCTTACTTGCAAAACAAACCAGTCGAAGGCTTAACACCGAAGGAATTTGACTTGCTTTATACGATGGCGAAAAAACCACGCCAAGTCTTTACCCGAGAACAGCTGTTAGAATTAGTCTGGGACTACCAATACTTTGGTGACGAACGAACCGTCGATGCCCATATTAAAAAGCTGCGTCAAAAAATTGAAAAAGTGGGGCCGCAAGTCATCCAAACTGTCTGGGGCGTGGGCTACAAATTCGATGATTCTGGAGTTGGGCAATGAAATACCTTTACCAGCAGCTCTTAGCCTTTGGCGGGTTGATTTTGTTGATACTGCTGACTTTAGGACTAACTTTTACTCAGTTTACTAGGCAAACAATGGAAGAAAGCAACTACAACCAGTTGATCGGTTTTACCCGTTCAATTGAACAAACGGCAGCTCAGCTGGCAGACCAATATCCTTTATATAAAGATCCGGATGAAGCCTTTTTAGGTTCTATTGCCCTAACCGAAAATATGCTGAAGCCGCAAGATGTTAAATTTGTCTTCATTGACGCCAACCAAATAATCCGATTTCCTAGTAACAAAAAGGTTGCCGAGCAAACCTTGATTACCCAAAGTCAGTGGGAGGAATTAAGTAACGGTCAGGAACAAAAACTAATCCGTTCCACTGACATGTACGGTAATGAACGCTCTACTTCCTATGCAATGGTGCCATTTTTTTTACCTGAAAAAGTATTTTACGGCGTCCTGATTGTCACTCAACCGGCGGGCAACGTTAGTGAAAGTGTCAAATCCGTAACTAGCGATCTATTTAAAGGCTTCATCATTGCCTCGGTAATAGCTACTATTGTTAGCTACTTTTTCGCCACTCGCCAAGTAAGAAGAATTAATCGCATGCGTTCAGCTACCCGAAAGATTGCTAACGGTGACTTTGACGTAACTTTACCCAACAACGGTAAAGACGAGTTCGACGATTTAGCCGAAGATTTCAACAGCATGACGGTTTCCTTAAAAGAATCCCAGGAAGAAATCGAGCGGCAGGAAGAGCGCCGACGCCAATTTATGGCGGATGCCGCCCATGAAATGCGGACTCCACTAACCACTATCAACGGACTTTTGGAAGGTTTGCAGTACAATGCCATCCCAGAAGACCAACGCAGCAAGGCCATTACCTTGATGCAAAACGAAACTTCGCGGTTGATTCGATTGGTGAATGAAAATCTCGATTATGAGAAAATCCGTACCAACCAAATCAGCATGATAGTGAAGAAATTCAACGCCACCAAAGCTTTACGGGGCTTATTGACTCAACTAGAGGCAAAAGCGCATGCAGCCGGTGATCAGCTAGTATTGACCACTACCGAAGAAATTGATATTTACGCTGATTACGATCGCTTCATTCAAATCATGGTGAACATCATCCAAAATGCGATTCAGTTTACCACTGATGGTACGATCACCATCAATATGTACAAAGAAGAAAAAAACACCGTCGTGCAAATTTCCGATACCGGAATTGGCATGAGCGAGGATCAAGTGAAAAATATTTGGGATCGCTACTACAAGGTGGATCCTTCTCGCAAGAACACCAAGTATGGTGAATCAGGTTTAGGCCTGTCCATCGTGCAAGAATTAGTACGTCTCCACAATGGAACCATCAAAGTCGAAAGCGAACTGGAAAAAGGCACCACCTTTACCATCAGCTTCCCCGACGAAGAAGTAACCGAACCAAAAGAAACGGAGCAGCCATCCTAGGCCGCTCCGTTTTTTAAGTCTTATTTGCTTTTAAAGTACAGCTAAAATGACAAAGTTCAAAATAAACAGCAGGTTAACAATCCACAACACGGGTGAAACCTCATTAGCTTTGCCTTTAACAACTTTAACAATCGCGTAGAAGATAAAGCCAGCGGCGATTCCATAAGAAATGCTATAGCACAAGCCCATAAAGATACTTGCGAAGAAAGCGGGAACTGCTTCTTCCAAATCCAACCAGTTAATATCCGCAAAGGAAGCCATCATCATCACACCCACCAAAATCAACGCCGGTGCAGTCGCTTGGCCAGGCACAATAGCGATCAACGGAGAAAACAAACTGCTTAAAGCGAACATAGCCGCTACCACGACTGAAGTTAACCCAGTCCGTCCGCCAGCTCCAATCCCAGCAGCTGATTCCACAAACGTTGTCGTATTCGAAGTCCCAAAAATTGCCCCGATCGAAGTCGCAATCGCATCCGCAAACAATGCACGATCCATTTTAGTTTTAAAGCCTTTAGAATTCGCCGTTTCCAATGCCAATTCATCTTCCTTCGAGAAAATCCCCGTCCGACGCCCAGTTCCAATAAAGGTACCAATTGTGTCAAAGGTATCCGACAAACTGAAGGCCAAAATTGTCATTAAGACCTGCGGCAATTTAGAAGAATCTGAGAACAATGCACCCATCCCTTCAGAACCAAAAGCTGCACCAAAGGTCGTTCCTAATTCAGAAATTGAATTGCCTAATGAGTTGCTTTGGAAATCAATCGCACCTAATTGCACCACGCCCATTGGAATTCCAATCAAGGTAGTAGCAACAATCCCAATCAAAATCGCACCGCGCACATTTTTTACAACCAAAATTGTCGTCAGTACCAACCCAATCACAGCCAGTAAAATTGGTGCATTGTTAAAGTTAGCCAAAGCCGGTACCACACCGCTGTTCATGGCAACGTTGGTAGCTTGACCGTTTTCCACCACACTGCTGGTAATGGTTGCTGAATCAGCTGAGAAGGCCAGCAGTCCAGCATTTTTAATACCAACATACGCCACAAAGATCCCTATCCCGCCGCCAATTGCGTGCTGCATACTTTCAGGAATCGCATGAATAATCAGCTTACGAATTTTTGTCACGGTAATTAATATATTGATAATTCCACAAATGAAAACCATGGCTAGTGCTTCTTGCCAAGAATAACCCAGTCCAAACACAACAGTGTAGGTGAAGAAGGCATTCAGCCCCATACCAGGTGCTTGAGCGTAAGGAACATTCGCAAACAATCCCATAACCAGTGTCCCAATGACTGAAGCAATGATCGTTGCTAAAAAGACTGCTTGAAAAGGCATGCCTGAAGCAGACAACACAGTCGGATTGACAAATAAGATGTAACTCATAGCAAAGAAGGTAGTAATCCCTGCCATTATTTCAGTTGAAACTGTGGTATTTTGTTCTTTCAACTTGAAAAACTTTTCCATCAGAATAAACGCTCCTTAAAGTAGATTTAGTATAAAAGAGAATACTTTCCGATTATATGAAATCTGACACAGTAATTCAATCAAAAGTTGAATGAAACGACCAATAAAAATAGGAACGTTCGTGTTTTGCTCGCGAACGTTCCTAAATGATGGTTTTCTGATGACAAAAAAAGTAGAAATTGCTCATAATTGAATGAATCGTGAAATAGTATCTACCGATGCTCCAAAGCTGAACGGGCTCTGGAAGTTTTCCTGCTGATTAGACCTCGGAAGAACAGACTAACTGGAAGTACTAACACAGCCAGCAGACTACCCGCCTTCACCAAAGAAGTCATAAACATCTGGAAAAAAGTTCTCGAGGAGATATCCAATGAAAGAGGCCAGCGAACAGAAAAAGCGAAACCGCTATCGCCGTTACTTAGCACAAAACTTGGCAGATCATTGAATCGATCCAGACTATATTGGTAGAAACGCTGCAAAAATTGTTGATAGCTGGATTCGAAAATCACGAACAACGCCATCAACAAAAACACAGCCAGCAGGATAACGATTAGCAGCTGCAAAGAAAAACTCAACGGATTATGGGAAAAGTAATCCATGACATTTTTGCGTTTAATAAAAAGAACCATAAAACTGACCAGCAAAATAACTACAATAGCAAGACAGCTATACATAAACCAATCGGCAAAGTAAGACTGAATTTCTTCTACCTCGCCATTGGTAAATAATTGTATATCATAAGTTGCCAAATTAGCATGCAATTGGGAAATCATCGAATAAAGCAGTAATAGCGTTGTTAAGGCAAACAAAGCAATACTGGCAAAAGCAAAAGTCAAATAGAAGGACAGTTTGCTTTTGGTTAGATCATTTAAAGCCGTTTGTAGGGAACTCATTTACCTCACCTCATACTCTAGTATAGAAAGTGAATTTGAAAGAAGTATGAAGTCTCTAAGAAAAAGTGACACTTTTTTTATAGCGATGAACCGAATTCGTTAAAAAACCTCCTTCAGCAAGTTGCTAAAGGAGGTAGTAGGGTCTTATTCTTGAACCGGCGCTTCTGGCGTTTCAGTTACTTCCGGTGTTGCAGCTGGTTCATTGTATTGCTTATAGGTTTTAGTTTGGTACATATCTTGTGTGGACGTACCAAGTTGACTGTAAAGGCTAGTTGATTGATCGCCAAGCTTGCTTTCAGTTTTCTCAAGCTGCTGCAGAGCATTCTTGTAATCGTAGTCGGCCGGATCGATGGTTTCCATACCGCTGCCGGTGTAGAAGCGCAACAGATCACCGTTGTTAATATTATCCGACGTGCTCAATTGCTGACTAACCGCCTGCTGCCATTCTTCGGTTTTCGCTTGCAGATTTTCATCTGGAGCTGTAACCATAAAGCCAGTATGGTTGTCATACAGGCTGCCGCCATAGTATGTGTAATCAGGTGTTACATAATCGCCGCTGCGGAAAGCAACCAGCTGATCATTTTCAGGTGACAACAAATCTTGACCTAACTGAATGTACTTGCTGGAATCAATTCCTAACAAATGCAATAAAGTAGGTAAAGCATCAATTTCGCCGCCGTAAGTATGATTCACTCCGCCGTTTTCTTGACCTGGAATATGAATCATATAAGGAACCCGCTGCATTTGCGCATTGTCAAAGTTGGTCCAAGATTCCTTGGTTTTGCCAAGTAGTGGTGCCAATTCAGAGTTCCGTGAAGTTGAGATACCATAGTGGTCGCCATACATCACGATGACTGAATTTTCGTACAAACCGCTAGATTTCAAGTAATTGAAGAATTCTTCAACGGCTTTGTCTAAGTAGTTGGCTGTTGCAAAGTAACCGTTGATGGTTTCATCATCAGTGGTCGCCATTGGGAAACCACCTTCGTCATTTTGGAACTCACTATATGGATAGTGGTTAGACACGGCAATAAACTTAGAATAGAAAGGCTGCTGCAAACGTTCCAGGTATTTCACTGATTGCTGGAAGAATGGTTTGTCATGCAAGCCGTATTGGAATGAATTATCTTCGTTTACATCATAGTAAGATGAGTCAAAGAAGTGATCATAACCAAAACGTTTGTAAGTTTCGGTCCGGTTCCAGAAGTTTCCTGAATTTCCGTGGAAAGCCGCACTGGTGTAGCCAGCTTCCTGTTTCAAAATATCCGGTGCTGCTTGGAAGGTATTTTTGCCGCCCAATTGGGTAAACAACGATCCTTGGTTCAAGCCGAATAAAGAATTTTCTAACAAAGTTTCAGCATCTGAGGTTTTCCCAGCTTTTACTTGGTGGAAAAAGTTATCAAAGCTGAAGGTACTGTTTTCATGGTAAATACTGTTGATGAACGGTGTTACTTCATGTTCTTGACCAGCTTCATCCGTCAATTTGTAATCAATCAAAAATTGTTGGAAGCTTTCCAAGTGAATGTAGATGACGTTTTTGTCTTTCGCAATGCCATACAAATCTTCGTTAGGCGCTGCATAATGATCTTCCACGTAAGCTTCAACATCAGTCAAATCATTGGGACTAGCTTCAGCCCGAACTTGGTTGGTTTTGTATGTTTGGATTCCGTCATAAGCAGTAAAGGCGCTAATACCTAGATACTTCACTAAGTAATCCCGTGAGAAGGTACGAGTTAACAATTCAGGACGATCCGCTTCCGCTAAGAAAAGGTTCCCTGAGAAAATCATCACTGACAAAGCGGTCATGGCAAAGGCCATTCTTGCCCGGACCGGACGTTCTTCCCGTTTGATAACTTTTTTCCAAACCAGAATCGGCAGGATAACCAAGTCAATCACAAACAGCAAGTCATAAGGACGGAACAAGCGAATCGCGCTTTCTCCCAATCCGCTGGCTACTTTACCAGCACCTAACAAGGTGTTAACGGTAATAAAGTCGGTGAATTCACGATAGTAAACCACGTTAGAGAAAATCAAGATAGTCGTCAACGCATAGATAAACAGCATCGTTCGATAGGCGGCTTTAGGTCTTCTCACATACAACGCAATCGACAGCAAGAACATGGTTGTCGCAATCGGATTAATAAATAGAATCAAATATTGTCGTAGGCTTTCAATACCTAAATTAAATTCAAAGAGATAAGCAAAAATACTTTTGGCCCACAAGAGAAACGTCAATAACGCGAAGAATCCTAGGCGTTTATTTAAAAATGTGGGTACTTTTATGTTTTTCAATACATAACTTCCTTTCTATAGAAGAAGTGTAGAATGTGAAATTTATTCACTCCATATCATTCTACCCGCTTGGAGAAGGTACGTCAATCTAACTCGAGATGATGAATTGATGTTTAAAAAAAACTTTATTAACACAATATGAGCGATTTCTTTGATATACTAATAAGAAGAAAGCAGGGATTAAGTGTGCAAGTAGAAATCAAAGACCAAGCCGCGAAGAAAATTCGCCGTGGAATTCCATTAATTCAAAAAGAAGATCTTAAAAAATACCATGAAACTTTTCCTAAAGAATGGGTGAAGTTTGTCGATAAACAAGGCAAATATGTGGCCACAGGCTACTTAGGAAAACAAAACAAAGGCATCGGCTGGGTAGTGGATCGCAACGATTCAGCGCTGAACGATGAATTCTTTGAACAGCTCTTTCAAACCGCGATAGACCAGCGCAGTTTTTACTTCTCCGATGAAAGTACTACCGCTTTTCGTTTGATTAACGGTGAAGGGGACGGACTTGGCGGGATTACTGTCGATTATTACGACGGTTATTTAGTTGTCTCATGGTACAACGAGACCATTTACCATTTCCGTAAAAAACTGACTGACAGCTTGCAAAAGCTGCTTCATCCAAAAGGCATCGTGGAAAAAATCCGTTTTACCAGCGATCTGCCGGAAAGCAACTGGGTCAGCGGCAGCAAGCCGGAAGAACCTTTACTGGTAAAAGAAAACGGCGTAAATTATGCCACCTATTTAGATGAAGGCTATATGACGGGGATTTTCCTTGATCAAAAAGAAGTTCGAGGACGCTTAATCGAGGGTGTTGCTCTAGGCAAACGCGTGTTGAACATGTTCAGCTACACCGGTGCCTTCTCAGTAGCCGCTGCTTTTGGCGGAGCTTTGGAAACCACCAGTGTCGATTTGGCGCAGCGCAGTCGCGCAAAAACCGAAGAACAATTTGCTGTTAACGGCATTTCTTTAGATCAGCAGCGGATCGTTGTAATGGATACGTTTGAATATTTCCGTTACGCCGCCCGCAAAGAGCTGACGTATGATCTGATTGTCTTAGATCCGCCAAGCTTTGCCCGAAACAAGAAAAAGACCTTCTCAGTATTAAAGGATTATGGACGCTTAATCGAAGGCAGTCTAGATATTTTGTCTGCTGAAGGAACCATTATTGCTTCAACCAATGCGTCAAATTTCACAATCGAAAAGTTCCAAGCAGCAATTGAAGAAGTATTCATCAAAGAAAATGTAACGTATCATTTAACTGAAAGCTATCGTTTGCCACCAGATTTTCCAGCGGTGGAACAGTTGGCTGAAAGCAATTATTTAAAGGTCTTGATATACGAAATTCAAAAAGAATGATGGAGACGATGTAGATGATGGATGTAGAAGTGAGAAATGTTCGTTTTAACGCCGGAAGACCAAAAATCTGCGTGCCGTTGATCGGGCGCACCTTTGACGAAATTATTGAACAAGCCAGCCTGGCAAAGAAGCAGGCCGATGTCATCGAATGGCGGGCTGACTACTACCAAGATTTATTAGATGACGAGGAATTATTAATTACTTTGTTAGCTTTGCGGGACGAATTACGAGAAATCCCATTAATTTTCAATCTGCGTACCAAACCAGAGGGCGGCGAAGTGGAGCTGTCCTTGCGGGATTACCGCCGCATCAATGAGTTTGCTGTTTCTTCACGGGCTATCGACATGGCGGACATCGAGTTAAGCCACGTAGACAAGCTGGGCTCCACCTTCATCAAGTGGATGCAGGCTTTGGACGTCAAAGTCATCCTAAGTGACCATAACTACGAAAAAACACCAGAAAATGCTGTGCTGCTGTTCCGTTTAAACATGATGGAGCATTGGGGCGCCGATATTGCCAAGATCGTGGTTGTTCCTGGAGATGAAGATGATGTAATCCGTTTAATGGAAATGACCCTGAAGGCCCAAACCTTTGTGACCTTGCCAACTGTCACGGTTTCCATGGGTAAGCTAGGTAAAATTTCAAGGGTAGCCGGCTACTTGAACGGTTCTTGCATGACCTATGCTTGCTTACCAGGCTGTGCTTCAGCTGAAGGCCAGATCGAAGTAGAAAAATTGACCATGATTTTAGATGAATTTAGTTAATAAGACGGCCGTTTTGTCTCTTGGAGACAAAGCGGTTTTTCTTATATAGAGGCATTGTTCAAGACGATAGGATTTCTTTGTACCGTATCGGAGAAGGAAGTCTGCGTACATTTTCAATTGTCTCTGACGAATTTCTTTGCTATGCTTTTAGCGAGGTGGATTGAGATGGCAAAAAAGAAGGTAACCAAAACCAATGCGATTCGACTAGTGGAGCAGAAAAAAATGCCTTATGTCGAACATGAATATCAATGGAGTGAAGATGATTTAGGCGCCGGTCATGTGGCAGAACAAGTCGGCATCCCGCCTGAGCGTATTTTTAAAACACTAGTGGCGGTGGGGAACAAAACCGGCCCCATCGTAGCAGTCATTCCCAGCAATCACGAACTGGACTTGAAAAAAATCGCTAAAGCCAGCGGTAATAAGAAAGTCGAGATGCTGCATTTGCGGGATTTAGAGGCCACCACCGGTTATATCCGCGGCGGCTGTTCGCCGATTGGTATGAAAAAGCTGTTTCCTACTTATTTAGAGGAAACAGCTCAAGAATTTCAGCAAATTGCGGTATCAGCCGGCAAGCGGGGACTGCAAATGGAACTAGCCCCCGATGCGATTGTTCAGCTGACTCGCGGCCATTACGTGTCCATAGTCAAAGACTAAGCGAAGGACTGATACGCTGCATGGGTACCAGCAACATAACCTGTACAAAAGGCACTGGTGATATTGAAGCCGCCCGTATATCCATTAATATCCAACAGTTCACCGGCAAAAAACAAGCCGGTGATTTTTTTGCTTTCCAGCGTTTTAGGAGAGACTTCTTTTAATTCGATCCCACCGCCAGTCACGAAAGATTTTTCTAAGCCAAAAGTCCCTTTAGCAGATAATTCCCAATGCTTGCAGTAATCATTCAAGGCTTCCAACTTCGCTTTCGGCAATTGATTCGCTGCAATGTCACTTATTTCCAACTTAGTCAGAAAATGCTGCAGCAGACGTTCCGGCAAGAATCCAGTCAAAGCATTTTTCATTTGTTTAGTTGAAGCTGTCACTTGCTGGGTCAATTGCTCCAAAACCTCAGCCTTAGTTAAGTCTGGGAAGCAGTCCAAAACCAACGTAACTCGATCCTGCTGCTTCAACAATTGATTCACAAAGCTGGAGCAGCGTAATGCTGCCGGACCGGACAAGCCGAAATGAGTAAACAACAAATCCATCACATGGGAAGCCACCACTTTTTTCTTTTCATTTACGACACTCAATTGAACATCCCGCAATGACAACCCCTGCAGTTCCTTCTTTTGAATAAAGTCCTCATCTAATAAAATTGGCGATTCAGTAGGGTACAAAGGAGTTACGTGGTGCCCCAAAGATTTAGCCAGCCGATAGCCATCGCCAGTCGCCCCAGTTGAAGGATAAGTCAGGCCGCCAGTTGCTAAGACCACACTTTTGGCAGAATAATCGCCAGTCTCCGTGCGCACGCCGGTGATCTTGGTACCGTCGTGAATAATTTTTTCTACCGCAGTCTGGTAGATCACGGTCACGCCCAGCTGATCCATTTCATTTTTCAGGCCTTCGACAATTGTTTTAGATTTGTCGGTAGTAGGAAACATCCGGCCATGATCTTCTTCTTTTAAAGCTACACCGCGATCTTCAAAAAAGCGAATGATATCCTGATTGTCCCATTGAGAAAACGTACTGTATAAAAAGCGCCCATTTCCCGGAATGTGCTGAATCAAATCTTCCACCGGTCGATTATTGGTAACATTGCAGCGTCCGCCGCCGGTCATCAACAATTTTTTGCCTAAGCGTTTGTTTTTATCAATAAGTGCCACCTTTGCGCCATTTGATGCAGCTGCGATCGCTGCCATCATGCCGGCTGGACCAGCACCAATGACGATGACTTCGAAATTTTTATCCATTTTTTCACCTCGTTGCAAAGTTTATCATGAAATTTCTAACACTTCTATTAGAAAATGATGTAAACTATGAGTATCTAATGTGAGGAGGAGTTTTATGCAAGCAAAGCAATATGTCGAACAGATTCAACAGTACTTAGAGGAAAAGGATCCAAATCAATCTGAATTTCTGCAAGCTGTAGAAGAGTTTCTACCTACAATTGTCCCTTTTTTAGATGAACATCCTGAATACATTGAACATAATATTTTGGGAATCATCGTAGAACCAGAGCGCATGATCCAATTCCGTGTGCCTTGGCAAGATGATAAAGGCAACTGGCAAGTAAATCGCGGCTACCGCGTACAATTCAATTCTGCGATTGGGCCTTACAAAGGCGGCCTGCGTTTCCACCCAAGTGTGAATATGAGTATCTTGAAATTCTTAGGCTTTGAACAAATCTTCAAAAACAGCCTGACTGGTCTGCCAATCGGCGGCGGGAAAGGTGGTTCTGACTTTGATCCTAAAGGTAAATCAGACCCTGAAATCATGCGTTTTTGCCAAAGCTTCATGACTGAATTGTCAAAACATATCGGCCCTAACTTAGATGTACCAGCTGGTGACATCGGTGTTGGCGGACGGGAAATCGGCTATTTATTCGGCCAATACAAACGTTTACGTGAATACGACGCCGGCGTGTTAACAGGAAAACCTCTAGGCTTTAACGGCAGCTTAGGCCGTACCGAAGCAACTGGTTATGGTGCTGTATACTTCGTTAAACATTTACTAGAAGACAAAGGCGATTCTTTCCAAGACAAAAAAGTATTGGTTTCCGGCAGCGGAAATGTAGCCATCTATGCGATTGAAAAAGTGCAAGAGCTTGGCGGAACTGCCGTGACTTGTTCCGATTCCAACGGCTATGTCTACGACAAAGACGGTATCGATCTAGATCTGTTAAAAGACATTAAAGAAGTTCGCCGCGAACGTTTAACCGAATACGTAAAAGAACGCAGCAACGCTGAATATTTTGAAGGTTCTGTTTGGGACTTAGAAACAGCAGCCGATATTGCTTTACCATGTGCTACTCAAAACGAAATCGACAAAGCCAAAGCAGAACGTTTAGCTGCCAACGGCGTAAAAGTAGTTGCTGAAGGAGCGAATATGCCAAGTACCATGGATGCTGTCAAAGTTTACCATGAAAATGGTGTCTTATACGGACCTGGTAAAGCCGCTAATGCTGGTGGGGTAGCTGTTTCCGCTCTAGAAATGAGCCAAAACTCGCAACGTCTATCATGGACCAAAGAAGAAGTTGACGGCAAATTAGACGACATCATGAAAAACATTTATGAAACTTGTCGTGACACAGCTGCAAAATATTCTGAAAAGGATAACTATGCCGCAGGTGCCAATATTGCCGGCTTTGCTAAAGTCGCTGACGCGATGATCGCACAAGGTTTGGTTTAATCGAAGAAATTGAAGGTTCAGGCTTGAAAAAAAAGCAAAAGAAACGTAAAGTATAACCTGTACGAAGTGATTTACAAGGAGGAAAAAAATCATGTCACATATTCATTTCGATTATTCGAAAGTCGCTCCATTTGTTAATGAACATGAAATGGAGTACATCAAAGGTCAAGTTGCTTTAGCCCACAAAGAATTACGGGAAGGAACTGGCGCAGGAAACGACTATCTAGGCTGGATCGATTTACCAGTTAACTATGACAAAGACGAATTTGCCCGCATCAAAAAAGCAGCAGAAAAAATTCAATCTGATTCTGAAGTATTAGTAGTTATCGGAATCGGCGGTTCTTACTTAGGAGCTCGTGCCGCAATCGAATTCTTGCACCAAACATTCTTTAACGTATTGGACAAAGCAGATCGCAAAGCACCGCAAGTATTCTTTGCCGGAAATTCAATCAGCTCTACTTATATTGCTGATTTAATCGAAGTAATCGGTGACCGTGATTTCTCAGTAAACGTTATTTCTAAATCAGGTACTACAACTGAACCTGCTATCGCTTTCCGTGTCTTCAAAGAATTACTAGTGAAGAAATATGGTGAAGAAGAAGCAAACAAACGTATCTACGCAACAACTGACAAAGCTCGCGGCGCAGTGAAAACTGAAGCTGATGCAGCTGGTTGGGAAACTTTTGTAATTCCTGATGATGTTGGCGGACGTTTCTCAGTATTAACAGCTGTTGGTTTATTGCCAATCGCTGCTAGCGGAGCAGATATCGATGCATTGATGCAAGGTGCTGCAGACGCTCGCGAAGCTTACTCAAGCGAAAACTTGGATGAAAACGAAGCTTACCAATACGCAGCAATGCGTAACTTGTTATACCGTAAAGGTAAAGTAACCGAAATCTTGGTTAACTACGAACCAGGTATGCAATACTTCAACGAATGGTGGAAACAATTGTACGGCGAATCAGAAGGAAAAGACTTGAAAGGGATCTACCCATCAAGTGCCAACTTCTCAACTGACTTGCATTCATTTGGCCAATATATTCAAGAAGGCCGACGCAATATCTTTGAAACGATTGTTAAGGTTGAAAAACCTCGCAAATCTGTGGCGATTCCAAGCCAAGAATCTGATCTGGATGGCTTAGGCTACTTGGAAGGCAAAGATGTCGACTTTGTAAACACGAAAGCTTACGAAGGCACATTATTAGCTCATACAGATGGCGGCGTACCTAACTTGGTATTAAACATCCCAACCATGGATGCTTACACTTTAGGTTATGCAATGTACTTCTTTGAAATTGCTGTAGGTATTTCTGGTTACTTATTGGGGGTTAACCCATTTGACCAACCAGGAGTAGAAGCTTACAAAAAGAATATGTTTGCTTTACTAGGCAAACCTGGCTTTGAAGATCTTGCTAAAGAATTGAACGAACGTCTATAATCAAAATCATAGCGCAGCGAGCTTTTCCGATTCATTCGGAAGACTCGCTGCGCTTTTTTGCGTTGTCCAAGTTTTTCTCAGAGTAATAATCATCTTTGAAATATAAGAAGGTACTTATCCAATTGTAGTTAATTGATTTGTTTTATGTGAAGAGTGAGGACAGCTGATAGGGGTAAATCTATAACTAGCATAAGATAACGCAGGGAAAAGGATCAACAAATCTTTATATATCAATAGATTTATGGGTGCCATTTGAAATTTGTTCAAAAAATTACCACACAACCGTTTTCATGAGAAAATTATTATGTTATTATAAAAGCATGAGAAAAAGGAGGATGGAAATGGAAAATATTGAGATAGGTGGTACTTATTCATGCAGAGCAATTGGTTTGGAAAAAGAGGTAGAAGGCGTTGTAGAACGGCTGTATAACAACACTGTGATGATCAGTGTCGTCACGTATGATCCAATTGATCGGGCACGAGTAATTGAGCTGCAAAATCGGTTGTTGGTGAAATACGAGGACATTTCCAATCAGCTCGCGTTGGAACATTTAGCATAATTAGTAGCCGATGTGTAATTAAAATTAATACTTAAACGAACAAGGGGGCATTCTTTTGCTCCCTTTTTTAATTGCATAGAAAAACATGCATATTTCTGTAACGAGAAGACTTTAATAACAATATTTTGGAGATATGCATAGATGTGATTTTTTTGCAAAAGAAAAGACTCACCAATTAGTGAGTCAGTAAACCTGCTAACCAGCTGCCGCCATGCAGCAACGCTAAACTGTATAGGAAAATTGAAACTGGCTTAGCCAGCAAAATAATCGCTGTATATTTCTTAAAAGACATATTAGTGACGCTTGCCATTAAACACAGCGCATCATCTGGTGCCACCGGTAAGAAGATTGCTAGAGCGAAAAGCTTTTCAAAGCGCTTGTCATTTTCTAACCAATGACTATATTTTTGATAGATTTTATCACTGACTAAGTGACTAATTAATGGTCGACCGTAGTGTCTGCCTAAAAGGAATAAAATAATTGAGCCCAAACAAATTCCCACATAATTATAGATAAAGCCCCAAACCGGTCCAAAGATCAACACTCCGGCTGCTAGGCTGATTCCCCCCGGCAAAATCGGAATAACGACTTGAACCATTTGTATGACGATGAAAATGAGCGGCCCGACGATAACTGATTGACCAACTAAGCTTTGCAAGGAATTCATATCCTTAAAGACTCCTAGATGGTAGAAATAGACAGCTAAACCAACAGAAAAGGCCAACCCGGCAAAAGAAATTGCATTAAGCAATCTTCGTGACTGTGCGATACTCATTTTCTCATCTCCTTGATTTTTATCTTATACCTCGAAGTATATGACAGATTGATCCTTTGTGCATAGGACTGGGGTCGGATTTTTAAAAAAAGATAGAAACTTTAAAATATTTTACACTTTTTTTGTTATAGGATATTCTGGATGTAGGAATCAATGAATCGATGGAAATGAGGAATTCTTTTGACCAAAGAGAAAAATCTGATCCATGAATCAGATGGCGTAAGCCTAGAGGAAATAAACGGTACGGTAAAAATACCTAAGAATGCCAGTTTCTGGAAGAAACTAACACTTTACAGCGGCCCAGGTGCACTGGTAGCTGTCGGTTATATGGATCCGGGGAATTGGATTACATCCATTGCTGGCGGGGCAGAGTATAAATACAGCTTGTTAACGGTTATTCTGCTTTCCAGCCTAATTGCCATGCTCTTACAAAGTATGGCGGCTAAGTTAGGGATGGTAACTGGAAAAGATCTGGCTCAAATGACTAGGTCCAAAACCAGCAAAGGCCTAGGCTTTGTCTTATGGATAGTAAATGAAATGGCGATTATGGCCACGGACATTGCTGAAGTAATTGGCGGGGCAGTAGCTCTTCAGCTATTATTTGGATTGCCATTATTAGTTGGAGTATTGATCACTACTTTTGATGTTTTGCTTCTTCTTTTGCTGACGAAGCTAGGGTTTCGCAAGATTGAAGCCATTGTGGCGGTACTGATCACTGTGATTTTCTGTGTCTTTGGCTATGAAGTAGCCTTAGCAGACCCACATTGGGGAGAGGTAATTCGTGGCTTTGTGCCAACTGTCGAGATTGCTACAGATCGTTCGATGCTGCTGTTGGCCTTGGGGATCGTTGGAGCGACAGTTATGCCCCATAATCTATATTTACATTCTTCAATTGCCCAATCACGAGATTTTGACCGAAAAAACGAGAAGGAGCTGGCTGAAGCGGTTCGTTTTACTACTTGGGATTCCAATATTCAACTGACAGTGGCTTTTATTGTAAATTGTTTGTTGTTGATTTTGGGCGGCGCACTGTTTTATGGTACTAATAGTGATCTTGGCAAATTTGTTGATCTATATGATGCCTTAAAGGACCCTTCGATTGTCGGAAGTATTGCCAGTCCTTTGTTAAGTACTCTATTTGCAGTGGCTTTGTTGGCCTCAGGGCAGAATTCGACGATCACTGGAACTCTTTCTGGTCAAATTGTCATGGAAGGCTTTATCCGCCTTAAAATGCCCCTGTGGATGCGCCGGGTCATCACCCGTTTACTAGCAATTGTTCCAGTAATCATTTGTGTCATCCTATATGGTGGCAATGAGAACGCAGTGGAAAACCTGTTGTTGTACACTCAAGTTTTTCTAAGCGTAGCCTTGCCGATATCAATCATTCCGCTGACCTTATTTACCAGTGACAAAAAATTAATGGGCAAGTTTGCAAACCCAAGCTGGGAGAAATATCTAGCATGGGGGATCACGATTATTCTAACTATTCTAAACCTATTTCTGATTTACGGGACATTAACGGGTGCGAATTAAACCTGCTGTAAATTCATTAGAAAAAAAGAAAGGCTTGCTGTCTCCGACGAAACAGCAAGTCTTTCTTTTGGAATCATTCAATTTAAGAATGCTTCAATTGGACGACGCGGTCAGCACAAGACACTTCCCCAAGTTCTTGTTTGCGTCGAACCATTAGTCAATAGGAGCGTATGTGCTCATTTATAATTATAAGTGTCATGACTTTTTTATGCAACTGATTATTTGATAACTCTTTAAAAAATCATAGTTATTTTTTAATAAAAATGTCTTTGTAAGTTGAGTCTGACTATAGAAAGTTTGCTTAAAGTTAGTCGGTTTCAATTAAAAAAGCTTGAAACACCAGCAGAATATATCTCTGCATCAGCATTTCAAGCTTTCCAAACGGCAACCTATAAGGAAGGTACGGGATTTGAACCCGTGCACCACATTGCTACGGCTCGCCGGATTTCGAGTCCGGTGCATTACCACTCTGCCAACCTTCCGCATAGAATATGTTACCTTTTTTCATTTAAATGTCAAGTGTTTTACAGCTTGTCTAGTACAGCTGTGTCTTCAGTATCTAAGATATGATCAATCGCACGGTTGATCAAGTGTACCATGTCCTCTTCAGTAGGTTCAATGATTCCGGAAGACATTAAAGTAGCAATCCCGGTAACGGTAATCCAGGTCCCAACGTGAAGTGCATTAATTTGCTCATCAGTTAAATTTTTGTATTTTGGATGTTTTTCAGTTAATTCGCGGAAATACTTGTAAGAAAAATCATGCATTTTTTGACCGCCGCCATATTCCTGTACGAACAAGGCATTGTATAGTTTGCTGCGTTCTTTAGCAAAGTAAATATAGTTTAATCCCAAATCAACAATCGCATCCCCGGTGCGTTTTGCTGGGAAGATATCATAGTACAAATGACCGCAAATCTCATCCAATAAAGTATTCTTCAAATCTTGCATGTTTTTGAATTCCAAATAAATTGGTTGTGTACTAATTCCCATCTTTTTGGCAATGTTTCGAGCAGTGAATCCGGAAAACCCCTCATTTTCCACAACTTCATACGCAGCCTTTAAAATCTGCTCCTTCGTGTACACTTTTCTTCTCATACTTGTTTCCTCCCAAGATGTTATTATTTTTCCTGTCAATTCATTTTAATCAAAAAGTAAGCGGTTTGGCAACCCTAATATGTTACGTTATCTAAAATAAGGCGAAAAAATTTAAAAAAAGAGTGTAAATTTTCCGATTGTTCCGTAAAATAGCATCTGAAATCGTTTTAGCAACAGCTGTTTCAATAACGTGTGTTTTTCTAACACTAAAATACGTTATACTTAAAAGGAAATAAATGCAAGAGAATTATTCCAAAAGACCAAGAGCGTTTTAGATCTGTGTTACTTTATCTCATATTATAGCAGGAAGTCGTCGTTTTTTCTTGCCTATTCGACTTCTTTTTCCTAAGATGAGGGAAAGAGTACAAAAAGGAGGGGTTGATTTGGCCCAACAAAGTTATGCTCAATTAGTTTTGATTACCTGCTTGAAGGCGGGAAAGATCATGATGGAGTCTGGATCAGAGGTCTATCGGGTAGAAGATACCATGAAGCGTATTGCCCAAAATGCTGGACTAGAGGATATCCAAACATACGTAACAGCAACCGGACTGATAGTAGGCTCTCCTTCAGAGGAAAATAGCCAAGTCATCCAAATCACTCAACAATCGATTAATTTGGAGAAGGTAGCAGCGGTGAATCGTGCCTCGCGGTTATTTGCAGAAGGACGATTGCCGTTACCGGATTTTTATGAACATTTAAATGAGATTGACCATGTAACCCCTGACTTTCCCTATACTTGGAAGATTTTGGCCTCCGGGGTGGTCAGCAGTACTCTTATGATTATTCTGAGAGGTGATTGGCAAGATTTTATTGCTACCTTTATCATTGGAATGTTGGGCTTTTCGGTGCATACCTTTTTTGGTAAAAAGCTGGAGATGAAATTTTTAAATGACTTTTTGGCCTCTTTGCTGATTGGAGTTTTAGCTATTTTGTCGGTGCATTTTTCAGTGGCAAAGGAGATTGATAATATCATTATTGGGTCCATAATGCCTCTCGTACCGGGACTTGCAATCACGAATTCTTTTCGTGATATTATGGCCGGACACTTAATCAGCGGAGTTGCTCGAGCCACTGAAGCATTGTTTGTTGCTGGAGCCATTGGCGGCGGAATTATTGTCGCGTTTAATTTTTTTTAGGAGGAGTATGTAGTGGTTTTTCTGATGAATTTCATTTTCAGTATGCTTAGTACGATTACCTTTGGCATTATAACTAATATTCCTCGTAAAGCATTTCTCACTTGTGGTATTACTGGAGCGATGGGCTGGATGACCTTTTGGATCTGTCAAACGTATTTTGATCAAAATATCGGTTTCTCCAATTTTTTGGCGGCGATGGTGATTGGGTTAATGAGCATTTTTTTCTCCCGCAAAAAACAGATGCCGGTAATCGTGTTTAACGTACCTAGTCTGGTACCGCTAGTTCCTGGTGGACCGGCTTACATGGCAGTCCGGGAAATGATGGATCAAAACTTTGATGTTTCGATGGAATACATCGCAGTCGTTTTAGTAACCTCTGGCGCGATTGCCTTGGGGTTTATGTTTACCAATGTCATTGAGCGTTTCTTGAAACGAACGAAAGCAACCTTGATTCGGGAAAGAAGACGTTGATAGAGACATTAAAATCTGGACAGGAGCTTCATGAGTGATCAAGCACGGCTCCTGTTTTTTAAAATAAAAAAAGCCGATGAAAAATCCATCAGCTTATAAGTCTAGATATTTTTCAAGATAGTCAGCTAAGCCGTCCTCTGAGTTAGGCTTTGCAGTAATGTCATTAGCGACTGATTTTACTTGATCTGTCCCGTTAGCCATCGCAACACCCCAACCAGCGTAAGCCAGCACATCAACATCGTTGTGTTCATCGCCAAAAGCAATAATATCTTCTTTATTCATATCAAAGACTTTAACGATGTGAGCCAACCCGTGTGCTTTTTGAATGCCTTTTGCTACAATCTCCAAAATTGCGTTCGGTCCGCCCCAAGTATTAACTTCCACCGAAGCGCCGTACTGCTGCTTCAGCTCTTCTGCGACGCTTTTCAGGTTTTGCGGCTGACTGCGTACAATTACCGAAGTCGGATTTTTTTTCAATGAATCCTTTGTCAATAAATTTTCAGCCGAGACTTCGCTGGCAAACATATGCTTATCAAAGAAGCTTAAATCATCGATGAAGAAAGTATCGCGATCTTCAGCGGCAATAAAATCTAACTTTAGGTTTTTCTTCTCTTGCATAATATCAAAGACGATATTACGATTAAAAGAAGTTTCAAGCTCTTGGTCCCAATGTTTTTCCGGCAAGTGGACTAATGCACCATTGAAATTAACCATCGGCGTGGATAACTGCAATTCGCGATAAAACTCGCTGCTCATGCGGTAAGGTCTGCCGGTAGCTATGACCACAGAATGTCCGTCCTCCATTGCGCGTTTTAGCGTGTGTGCCGTGCGCTCGGATATTTTTGATTCTTCATTTAATGTTGTTCCATCCAAATCGATGGCAATCATCTTTTTCATAGTAATCATCCTTGTCTCAATTTGTTACAGTCTAGCATATCCTATGAAAAACGCAACCAACTCGCTGTAAATTTAACACAGAAAACAGTCTTTTATTCTCACAAAGTTTGACAGACTTTGATATAGTAGTAGTTGAAGAAAAATGTGAAAAAAGAGAGCTGAAAAAAATGAAAATCAATTGGCGAAGAAATCTGTTTATTTCCTGGATCGGCTGTTTCTTTACAGGAGCGAGCTTTAGTTTAGTGATGCCTTTTTTACCGGTATACATTGAACAACTGGGAACACCAGAGCCTCAGGTAGAAATGTTTGCCGGTTTAGCGATTTCGGTGACCGCCTTTGCAGCAGCAATCGTATCACCAATCTGGGGAAATTTAGCAGATCGCAAGGGAAGAAAGCTGATGATGGTCCGTGCCGCAGCCGGTATGACTATCACCATGGGATCGTTGGCCTTTGTGCCAAATGTTTATTGGTTATTAGCTATGCGGTTTATGACCGGTGTACTTTCAGGGTATATTCCGAATGCCACGGCGATGATTGCCTCGCAAGCACCGCGGGAAAAAAGTGGTTGGGCATTAGGAACTTTGTCCACTGGAGCAGTTGCCGGAAGTTTGATCGGGCCGTCTATCGGTGGGATGCTGGCTCAGTGGTTTGGGCTGGAGAATGTCTTCATTATTACTGGTATTATTTTAATGATATGCACGATTTTAACTATTTTCATGGTACAAGAGAATTTTCATCCAGTTGAAAAACAGGACATGCTCAGCATGCGAGAACTTACTAGAAAAATAAACCATCTTCCGATTCTAGTCGGCTTATTTATAAGTACTATGATCCTGCAGCTTGGTGCCACCAGTATTAGTCCTATTCTGACTTTATACATCCGTCAGTTAAGCGGCAACAGCAGCAATGCTCTATTAATTAGCGGCTTTATTATTTCGGCTGCAGGTGTTTCCGCCATTATTTCTTCGCCAACGCTTGGTAAAGTTGGCGACCGAATCGGTAACCATAAGATTCTATTGGGAGGCTTATTCTTGTCCTTTATTTGTTTTATCCCAATGGCTTATGTCAAAACACCGTTTCAATTAGGGGTGCTGCGTTTCTTCTTAGGCTTTTCAACGGGTGCTTTGATGCCTTCTATTAATACGCTGATTGGAAAGATCAGTCCGCCAGAAGGGGTTAGTCGTCTTTACAGCTATAATCAAATGTTCAATAACTTTGGCCAGGTATTAGGACCAATGATCGGTTCAACCGTAGCCCACTCATTAGGGTACTCGGCGGTGTTCTTAGTGACTAGCGCCTGTGTCTTTGGTAACATTTTACTGAGTCTGTTCAATTTCCGAGGGCTTTTATCCAGTAAGACTAAAATTTAACTTCACATAAAGAAAAAACCAGTTACAATATAGTAACTGGTTGTTTGCTTAATGATTGGTGGATTGACGTGCAGGCTTCATTGCATATGAAAGCAAGACTGTAATGACACCGACAATTAACGAAACAATCGTTGACAGTTGGAAGTTATAAGTCGCGCTTTGCAAAGCGCCGCCTAAGTAACAAACTGCTTGTCCAATGGCAAATGCCCAGAAGAAGGTAACGAGATATTTCATTAAGAACACCTCTTTTCGTGTCGATTTCTAGCACTAGTTTAGCATTTTTTTGAAAAATGTAAAGAAAAGTCTTCATAAAAAGAGTTTAGCAGGAGGAGCCTATGAATTTTCCACAACTATATACAAAAACTTCCTATTCGCTGCTGCAAAGTACTTTGACCATCTCCGAGTATGTTCAAAAGGCCAAAGAAAAAGGCTATCAAACGCTAGCTCTAACGGATGAGCATGTCTTGCATGGGGCAGTTGAATTTTATCAAGCCTGCAAACAGCAGCAAATAAAACCGATTATCGGCCTAGAGCTGGATGTAATGTCTCAGTCAGAAGAGAACTTTATCATCCTTCTGTATGCTAAAGATTTAATCGGTTATCAAGAATTAATGCGTCTTTCCACTCAAAGAATGACGGAAGAAAAGACGCTGCACTTAGTTGATTATATCATCAACCCGCAGCACTTAATGATGGTGTTGCCCATCAGCAAGCTCCCATTAGATGGGGATACTGCTGCGGTCTTAGACGAAGTAAAAAAACATCTTCCTGAGAATATATTTTTAGGCTGTTCCTTAACCAATACTGATCAAGCCCATGCTTTGAGCCGAGACTACCAATTACCTTTGGCTGCCATACATGAAGTGAGATATTCCAAGCCAGAAGAAGCTTTTGCTATCGATGTCATGCAAAATATCCAGGCAGGGACTCAGCTAACTAGGGATGCAATAGTCGCCAAAAGCGGTGACAGCTACTTATTATCAGAAGAACAGCTTCGTCAGCACTTTGAAGAGACCAAGCACACAGAAGCAATTAACAATGCAGTTTTCTTAGCAGACAGTTGTCAGCTGGATATTCCGCTGCATCAAAAACTGCTGCCTCATTATCCGCTTCCTCAGCAACAAACAGCTAAAGACTTTCTAGAAGAGCTCTGCTGGGAAAGTCTGCCCTTGAGAGTGGACGAGGTCTCTGCAATTTATCAGGAACGTTTGACTAAAGAGTTATCCATCATACATACCATGGGCTTTGATGATTATTTTCTAATCGTCTGGGATGTCATGGATTACGCCCATCGCAATAAAATTGTCACTGGAGCTGGGCGGGGATCAGCCGCAGGTTCGTTGGTTGCTTATGTCCTGTCAATCACCGACGTCGATCCGATCCAGTATGATTTACTATTTGAACGTTTTTTGAATCCCGAGCGCTTCAGCATGCCAGATATTGATTTGGATATTCCCGATAATCGCCGGAACGAAATTTTGCATTACGTCAAGGAAAAGTACGGTCGTTTCCATGTGGCGCAAATTGCTACTTTTGGTACGATGGCGGCGAAAATGGTGTTGCGGGATGTTGGTCGGGTTTTTGGTTTGTCGCAAAGTGAAGCCAATCGCTGGTCCAAAGCTATCCCCAATCAGTTAAAAATTACTTTGGCGGAGGCCTATGACCAATCAGAAACCTTGAAGCGTCTGGTAAATGCTGATCCTAGAAGTCAATTGATGTTCGAAACAGCCCTTAGCTTAGAAGGACTACCAAGACACGTGTCCACCCATGCTGCCGGAGTAGTGATCAGTGATCAAGAATTAATACCGATTGTCCCATTGCAAAATGGCGCAGAAGACATTTTGCTAACCCAATTTACCATGAGCGATGTAGAGACAATTGGGTTATTGAAGATGGATTTTCTGGGTCTGCGGAACTTATCTATCATTGATACCGCCTTGCGCAACATCAAAAAAGTCTATCAAGAAGAGATCAACTTAAAGCAGATTCCCTTAGACGATCCAGAAACCTTAGCGCTTTTCCAACGAGGAGAAACCAGCGGGGTATTCCAATTTGAATCTGCTGGTATCCGCAATGTGCTGCGTCGCTTAGGTCCTACTTCAATCGAAGATATTGCTGCCGTTAATGCGCTGTACCGACCAGGTCCGATGCAAAATATCGACCACTTTATTGCCCGTAAAAAAGGAAAAGAGGCTATACAATATCCAGAAGAATCCCTAAAGCCGATTTTGGAAAATACGTATGGCATTATCGTTTACCAGGAACAGATTATGCAGGTGGCCGCTAAAATGGCCGGCTTCAGTTTAGGTCAGGCAGATATCTTGCGGAGAGCCGTTAGTAAAAAGAAAAAAGATTTATTAGATGAAGAGAGACGTCACTTTGTATCCGGAGCAGTTGAGCAAGGCTATACCCAAAAGAGTGCAGAAGAAGTCTATGACTATATCGACCGTTTCGCCAACTACGGTTTTAACCGATCTCATGCTTTTGCTTATTCCTTTGTCGGATATCAGATGGCTTATCTGAAGGTTCATTATCCAGGGCCGTTTTATACAGCGCTGCTCCAGTCAGTTCGTAACGATGCTAAAAAGATGCGGGAGTATATAGTAGAGGCGAACCGGGCGGGAGTCCAGTTGTTAGCCCCGGATATTAACAAGAGCTACTATAGTTTCACATTAGTAGAAAAAAATACGATCCGTTTTGGTTTGGATGCGATTAAAGGAGTTCGCCGTGATTACGTCGCCAATGTTATGGCGGAACGCAAAAAGCATGGAGCTTATAAATCACTAGACGATTTTTTGCTGAGAATTGAAGAACGGTGGCTAAAAACGGAATACATTGAACCATTAATCGTGGTCGGTGCTTTTGACGGCCTTCATGGCAATCGCCGTCAGCTGAAAGCAGAGTTGGGAGGCAAAATTCAAAACGTTCTATACAGTGGTGGCAGTGATTCGTTACTAGATGTAATGAGTCTGAAAGAGCAAGAGGTTCCGGAATACTCGCTAGCGGAAAAATTGGATTATGAAGAAAAGTATTTAGGACTGTATGTCTCAGGACACCCAACTGAAAACTATCCAAAAATTAAAAGGCAAAAAAATATTCGTTTAGTGAGCGATATTCTGGCGGGTCAGAACGCAACAATGTTAATCTACTTAAAGGACCTGCGTGAGATTCGAACGAAAAAGGGCGAACAGATGGCCTTTTTGGACGGCAACGACCAAAGCGGCGAATTGTCCTTGACCGTTTTTCCAGTGCTTTACCGTAGAATTCGCAACGATCTTCAATTGGAGCAAGTATACCTCGTATCTGGAAAAATTGAAAAAAGTCGTTACGATCAAGCCTTACAAATGTTGGTAGAAAGCTTTGAGCCTGCTGATACAATAGAAGAAAGTTTATCTGAGGAAATTCTTTATTTACGGGTAGCGGATAATCAGGATAGTCGCATCCTGCAACAGGAAATTGCTGAAAAATTAAAAACCGCTCCCGGCAACATCCCAGTGGTCATATATTTCGAGAAAGATCGCCGAAAGATTGTGTTAGGAAAAGATTTTTGGATAGGGCGTAATACGCAATTGTTGATGGATTTACGTGACATATTGGGGGATAAAAACGTCGTATTACAGTGATTTCTTGTAACTTTCAAAACTTTTTTCAGGTATATCGGACTTTCCCATGAACTTTCCAAGACTTTTGGTTGCTTTGATGGTAGAATGTACCATGAATTAAGAACAATGCTTGATCAATAATTTTTTGAGGTGAGAAAATGAAACGCATTGGAATTTTAACTAGTGGAGGAGACGCTCCAGGTATGAACGCTGCTGTTCGTGCTGTTGTGCGTAAAGGAATCTACGAAGGCTTAGAAGTATACGGTATCAACTACGGTTTTGCTGGTTTAGTTTCTGGTGATATTCGTCGTTTAGATGTTGCTGATGTTGGTGATAAGATCCAACGCGGCGGAACATTTTTATATTCTGCTCGTTACCCTGAATTTGCTACCGAAGAAGGCCAATTAAAAGGGATCGAACAATTGAAAAAATTCGGAATTGAAGGGTTGGTTGTTATCGGAGGCGATGGTTCTTACCATGGTGCGATGGCATTAACTAAACATGGTTTCCCAGCAGTCGGAATTCCTGGAACCATCGATAACGATATTCCTGGAACAGATTTCACTATTGGCTTTGACACTGCAATCAATACTGTCTTGGAATCATTGGATAGAATCCGTGACACAGCGACTTCACACGTACGTACTTTCGTGATTGAAGTTATGGGACGCAACGCAGGTGACATTGCTTTGTGGTCAGGTGTTGCTGGCGGAGCAGATGAAATTGTCATTCCAGAACATGATTTCGATATGGCAGTAATCGCTAATAAAATCAAAGCAGGACGCGATCGCGGTAAGAAGCATTGCCTAATCGTTCTAGCTGAAGGTGTTATGGGCGGCAATGAATTTGCTGACAAATTATCTGAATACGGCGACTTCCATACACGGGTCAGCGTATTAGGACACGTAGTTCGCGGGGGCTCTCCAAGTGCACGCGACCGTGTATTGGCAAGTAAATTTGGTTCATATGCGGTTGAATTGCTGCAAGAAGGCAAAGGCGGTTTGTGTATCGGCATGTTAGAGAATAAAGTAATTGCGGCTGACATTATCGATACATTGGAAAACAACAAACATAAACCTGACCTGTCACTTTATGAATTGAACCAAACAATCTCATTTTAATCTCGTTAATGAAGTAGCGTAAAAGCTATTTGTTATAAAAGTAATACAACAAGAATAGGAGCGTTTATACATGAAAAAAACAAAAATCGTTAGTACATTAGGACCAGCAAGTAATACACTTGAAATCATCTCTGAATTGATCGAGGCTGGTGCAAATGTCTTTCGTTTCAACTTTTCTCACGGTGACCACGAAGAACAATTAAGTCGTATGACTTTAGTTCGTGAAGCTGTTAAGAAAACTGGAAAAGACGTCGGTATTCTTTTAGATACAAAAGGTGCGGAAATCCGTACAACTGTTCAAGACACAACTGATGCTGACTACGGTCGCGCTGGATATATTCAATTTAACGTTGGAGATCAAACACGAATTTCTATGGATCCTGAATTCAAAGGTTCAAAAGAAAAAATCGCGGTTACTTACCCAGGTTTGTTCGACGATGTTCACGTAGGCGGACACGTTTTATTCGATGATGGCTTAATTGACATGGAAATCGTTGAAAAAGATGCTGCCAATCGTGAATTAGTAGTAGTCGTTAAAAATGCTGGAATGCTTGGATCACGAAAAGGTGTTAACGCACCAGGAGTATCTATCAGCTTGCCAGGGATTACTGAAAAAGATGCTGAAGACATTCGTTTTGGTTTAGACAACGATATCGACTTCATCGCTGCCAGCTTTGTACGTAAAGCACAAGACGTTTTAGAAATTCGTGAAATTTTAGAAGAAAAAGACATGAACCATGTACAAATCTTCTCTAAAATCGAATCTCAAGAAGGTATCGATAATATCGATGAAATCCTAAAAGTTTCTGATGGTATCATGGTTGCTCGTGGCGACATGGGTGTTGAAATTCCAGCGGAAGAAGTTCCAATGGTTCAAAAATCAATCATCAAAAAATGTAACGCTGCTGGTAAATCAGTCATCACAGCAACTCAAATGTTGGAATCTATGCAAAGCAACCCACGTCCTACACGTGCCGAAGCTTCTGACGTGGCCAACGCTGTATTTGACGGAACAGATGCAACAATGCTTTCAGGTGAATCAGCAAACGGCGACTACCCAGTAGAAGCTGTAGCAACAATGGCTCGTATTGACCAAGAAGCAGAAAAAGCTCTTGAAGAAATGGGTACTTTCCAAATCAATGAATTTGATAAAACAGATGTAACTGAAACAGTCAGCTTATCCGTTGCTCGCGCTGCGCACAACTTAGGCGTTAAAACAATTGTAGCAGCTACTGAATCAGGCCACACGGCAAAAATGATCTCTAAATACCGTCCAGATGCAGACATCTTGGCTGTAACCTTTGATGAACGCACAAAACGTGGTTTGATGTTAAACTGGGGTGTTTACCCAACTGTTGCTGAAAAACCAACAACAACTGACGAAATGTTCGACCTTGCAACTAAGAAAGCTGTAGAATTAGGCTTTGCTGAAGAAGGCGACTTGATCCTAATCACTGCTGGTGTTCCAGTTGGTGAACGTGGAACTACTAACGTTATGAAGATCCAATTGATTGGTTCTAAATTGTTGGAAGCTCAAGGTGTAGGTGAAAAAACAGTTGTAGCTAATGCAGTTGTTGCATCTTCTGCTGAAGAAGCTGTGAAAAACGCAAAAGAAGGTATGGTTCTAGTTGTTCCAACAACTGATAAAGAATACATGCCTGCAATTGAAAAAGCAGCGGCTTTAATCGTTGAAGAAGGCGGATTGACTTCACATGCTGCGGTAGTGGGAATTGCGCAAGATGTTCCAGTTATTGTAGGTGCTAAAGATGCTACCTCAACAATCGTTGATGGCGAATTAGTCACTGTTGACCCTCGCCGTGGTATTGTATACCGTGGAGAAACAACAGCAATCTAAGGTTATCTTTTAGGGGGTGGACCAAGTAAAAATTGGTTCGCCCTTTTCGCTTGTTTTCATAAATAACAGCTTGGAAACGTGATAATGACAGTTTTTTTCGAGGTGTCAAGAAAATTTCATTGACAAGCAAATTTTCAACCTGTATAATATCGATTGTTGCTTAGAGGTGATGAATAATGAAATGGTCCATTATAGAATTGCGTCGTTATCAAGACGAACCGTTGAATTTTTCCGATACAATGGATGTCAGCGAATCGTTAAAACAACGTGATTCAGAAATTTTGGCAGTAGCACCTGTAAAAGTTACAGGAATTTTGTCTGTCGGGAAAAAAGAATATATTTTACATTATCGGTTAACGACGACTGTAACTGTTCCATCTTCCCGTTCACTTGAACCAGTCGATCTGCCGCTTGATCTTTCTGTGGATGAACTATTCATGACACAAGAGCAATGGTCGGCGCAGGTAGATGACCGTGAAGAAGAAATCATTGTGTTAGACAGTGACACTATCGACTTGACGGACTCTGTGGAAGACAACATACTGCTGGCGATTCCGCTGCAGGTATTAACGGATGAAGAGAAAGATGCTAAGGATTTACCTAAGGGTAATGACTGGCAAGTCGTCTCTGAAGAAGAATACCTTGCGAAAAAGGAGCAAGCAAAAACAATTGATCCTCGTCTTGCAAAGTTATCTGAGCTTTTCAATGAAGAAGATAATTAGTAAGATTGGAATAAAATGTATCTATTTTAAGATACTTCATTTTTACAAGGAGGTGTAACACCAATGGCAGTACCAGCAAGAAGAACATCAAAAGCAAAAAAAGCAAAACGTCGTACTCATTACAAATTAACCATCAAAGGTTTGAACGAATGTCCAAACTGTGGTGAAATGAAGAAGAGTCATCACGTGTGTGCCAACTGCGGCCACTACGATGGAAAAGATGTTATGTCTAAAGAAGCATAATAGCTTTTTAATGATAGAAAAAGCGAAAAACCTCAAGACTAACCATGGAGTCTTGGGGTTTTTTATGTATTGCGCACAATTCCTTTTTCATTTTTTGTACCTTAGGCTATAATGTAAAGGATAGTGGAATAATTAGGAGGTATATTATGTCAAAAGCACAATTTGGTGTTGTCGGAATGGCCGTTATGGGAAAGAATTTAGCTCTTAACATTGAAAGCCGCGGGTACACTGTTGCCTTGTACAATCGTACAGGCTCAAAAACACAAGTAGTGGTGGATGAACATCCTGATCGCAACTTTGAAGCAACCTTTTCAATTGAGGAATTCGTCAATGCGATTGAAAAACCTCGTCGCATTATGTTAATGGTTAAAGCCGGTCCAGCAACGGATGCAACAATACAAGAATTGTTGCCCCATCTAGATAAAGGTGATGTATTAATCGATGGCGGAAATACATTCTTTAAAGACACAATTCGCCGGAATGAAGAACTAGCTAACTCTGGTATTAACTTCATCGGTACAGGCGTGTCTGGCGGAGAGAAAGGTGCCCTAGAAGGCCCTTCAATGATGCCTGGCGGTCAAAAAGAAGCGTATGACCTAGTAGCGCCTATTTTTGAACAAATCGCTGCTAAAGCCGAAGACGGCGAACCATGTGTTACTTACATCGGTGCTAACGGCGCAGGTCATTATGTAAAAATGGTTCATAATGGAATCGAATATGGTGACATGCAATTAATCGCAGAATCTTATGACTTGATGCAGCAATTATTAGGTCTGTCTGTTGATGACATGGCTGACGTGTTTGCAGAATGGAACAAAGGGGAACTAGACAGCTACCTGATCGAAATTACAGCGGACATCTTAACTAGAAAAGATGACGAAGGTACTGGCAAACCAGTAGTTGACGTGATCTTAGATGCGGCTGGTAATAAAGGAACAGGTAAATGGACATCTCAAAGTGCTCTAGACTTAGGTGTTCCGCTTCCTTTGATTACGGAGTCGGTATTTGCCCGCTTTATTTCTGCTTACAAAGAAGAACGTGTAGCAGCAAGCAGCGTTTTATCAGGACCAGCTCCTTACAAGTACGAAGGCGACAAAGAAGAACTAGTTGAAAAAATCCGTGAAGCGTTGTACTTCAGCAAAATTATGAGCTATGCGCAAGGATTTGCTCAACTGCGTGCCGCTTCTAAAGAGTACGATTGGGAATTGCCATTTGGGGACATAGCTAAAATTTGGCGTGCTGGATGTATCATTCGTGCTCGTTTCTTGCAAAAAATCACTGATGCTTATGAAAAAGATGTTGATCTTGCAAACTTGATGCTGGACGAATACTTCCAGGAAATAGCCAGCAAGTATCAAGCAGCTGTTCGTGAAGTTGTAAGTATTGCTGTTCAAGCTGGAATTCCGGTTCCAACCTTCTCTTCAGCAATCGCTTATTACGATTCTTACCGGGCAGAACGTTTACCTG
This sequence comes from Candidatus Enterococcus moelleringii, assembly GCF_017377575.1. Taxonomy (GTDB): domain Bacteria; phylum Bacillota; class Bacilli; order Lactobacillales; family Enterococcaceae; genus Enterococcus_A; species Enterococcus_A moelleringii. The sequence goes on along the minus strand of NZ_JAFREM010000023.1, from coordinate 2,897 downwards.
CTAACTTGATTCAAGCACAAAGGGATTATTTTGGTGCACATACGTATGAACGCACTGATAAAGAAGGAATTTACCACTACAGCTGGTATGATGAAGAATAATTAAGCTAAAACTAGGGATTTTTAACTGTTTAGAGGTCCCTAGTTTTTTTATTGGGCATTTCATGATAAAATGACAGTAGCTTTGAAAGGCTTAGACCTTTAAAATAGACGGTTTAGGCAAGTTCAATTTGGAAAGGAATAATGAGAATGAGTAATATTCTAATCATTGAAGATGAAAAAAACTTAGCTCGGTTTGTAGAACTTGAGTTGAAACATGAGGGCTACGAAACAGATGTTCATTATAATGGACGTACTGGATTAGAAGCAGCTTTAGAAAACGACTGGGATGCGATCCTGTTAGACTTAATGCTTCCTGAGTTAAACGGTTTGGAAGTTTGCCGTCGCGTAAGACAAGTAAAAAACACGCCTATTATTATGATGACTGCGAGAGACTCTGTTATTGATCGTGTTTCTGGCTTAGACCATGGTGCGGATGATTACATCGTTAAACCATTTGCGATCGAAGAACTATTAGCCCGTTTGCGCGCGTTGCTTCGTCGAATTGACATTGAAGGCGACAAAAATGTTGCAAAACAAACCACTATTACTTATCGTGACTTAACGATCGAAAAAGAAAATCGCGTGGTTCGTCGTGGTAATGACATTATTGAATTGACTAAGCGTGAATACGAACTGTTGTTGACCTTAATGGAAAACGTAAATGTCGTATTAGCTCGTGATGTCCTATTAAATAAAGTCTGGGGTTATGAAACTGAAGTTGAGACAAACGTTGTCGACGTATATATTCGTTATCTGCGTAACAAGATTGATGTTACCGGAGAAGACAGCTACATTCAAACTGTTCGCGGAACAGGATATGTTATGCGCTCATGAGAAAGCTTTTCAAAAAGCAAGGAGAACTGAAGGGGCCTTCACTTACTATTAAGTGGGCCTTTACAAGTTCTTTCTTTATATTCGTTGTATTTACCATTTTTGCGGTAATTACCTACAAATCTTCCATCAACTTAATTGTTGCTAAGGAACGAAACAATGTTGAACAAACGATTTCAGATGTCTCTTCCCGGTTAGCCAACTCGGATGAAGAACTAACCTTAGTGAATACATATCGTACGCTAACCGAGTCATCCAATCTAGATAACGCATTGTATGACCGCAATATGACGCTTGAAGGCAATATGCTGCGTATCGACAGTTTTGTCGCTGAATTAGGTCAGACGCAGCTCTCATTGGATATCTATAATTTAGACGAAAAATTGATTTTTAAAACACAGGAAGTCTATCATCCTTTGGTGCAAACAGAGCATAAAAGCCCAACGATTGTTACTTTGGATGAAAAAAATGGTTTTCTATCGATTGAACCGATTTATTCTAAAGAGACACGGGAACGAATCGGCTATGCCCAGATTTTTTATGAGTTGTCTGATTTTTATGAAATGCGCAGCAAACTTTTGATCACCTTGATCGTGCTGGAGATCGTATCTTTAGTGCTAAGCAGTTTCCTTGGTTTCTTGCTGTCATCCTATTTCTTGAAGCCGGTAAAAATTCTGCGAGATACGATGGAAATTATCCGCCAAGACCCACAAGCAGATGTTCATGTACCTGAAATTACTACAAATGATGAATTAGCTGACCTGGCGATGATCTTTAATGATGTCATTGATAGGATTCGCATGTATATCAAACAACAAGAGCAGTTTGTAGAAGATGTATCGCATGAACTGCGAACGCCAGTTGCAGTAATTGAAGGGCATCTTAGCCTGCTTAATCGCTGGGGAAAAGATGATCCTGAAATTCTGGAGGAATCGATTCAAGCTAGTTTACAGGAAATTGAACGCATGAAGAGTTTAGTTCAAGAAATGCTAGATCTCTCCCGTGCAGAACAAGTGGATGTCTATTATGGTAATGAAGTATCAAATGCTAAAGAAGTAACTTATCAAGTCTTTAATAATTTCAAGTTGCTATACCCAGAATTTACTTTTACTTTGGACGATGACTTGGAAAACGAACGACAGCTGAAAATTTATCGGAATCACTTGGAACAGATTATGATTATCATTATGGATAATGCTGTGAAGTATTCGACAGATCGTAAAGAAGTTCACATTTCTATTTCTTCGACATTGAATGAATTCGAAATTGCCATTCAAGACTTCGGTGAGGGAATTCCTGATGAAGATATTGACAAAGTATTCAATCGCTTTTACCGTGTGGACAAAGCACGTGCGCGAACAAAAGGCGGAAATGGGCTGGGATTATCCATAGCACATAAACTGATTGAAAGCTATAAAGGGCATATCAGTGTTGAAAGCTCGATTGGACAAGGGACAATTTTTAGAATTTTCATTCCGATGATGGAAGAGGAATCAGCCGAACAATAATCGGCTGATTTTTTTTACGCATTTTTCGACAAATATTGCATTAGACGCTTGTTATTTTTGATTTAAAATCGAACGTTACTTTGCTATTAGGCGATTTCGTTCGCGTAAGAAAAAAAGTTCAAAAAAATTGCATTTTATAGTTGCGTTAAAAGCCAAAGATTGCTATATTATTATTTGTTCCAACGAGATGAAATCTCCAAAAAATATTTTTCGAAAAAGTTATTGACGGATGATTTCACTTATGGTATTTTTATAAAGTCGCTGATAACGAGAGACAACAAACTTGTTTTTTTAAAATAAAAAAACGCAAAAAAGTTGTTGACATCGAGTCGGCAAAATGATAAGATTTAAGAGTTGCTGATGCAGCGAGAAACACACGATTTACTCAAGAATAGACCTTTGAAAACTGAACGAATAAAACAAACCAAATGTGTAGGGCGCTTCTATTATATAGAAG
>NZ_JAFREM010000022.1 GCF_017377575.1 Candidatus Enterococcus moelleringii | reverse complement strand
CATAATATATAGTAAGAGATAATCATAATCAAGTGGTAATTTAGAAAAAAACAAGCTGTTTTTATAACCGTAATTGGTGAAATAAAATAATATGCTATTTTAAAATGGTCGGTTGAAAAGAGCAAACGGTTGAGCCGTACCGAGATAGACATGAAAACAGAATTGGCGTTCCCCTCCATCGGTGTTATCTTAATATTCAAAAGGGGCTGGTGCTTCATAACAAAATAATTTGATCTGTCTTCTGCTTCAAATACACGTTGTGACGATTCTGCTGCATGCTAATTAATGTGTTGTGAAATAATAAAAGCTTAATATTCTATATTTCGTTAATTGGAAATTCGTTTGGATCGTTAATCTATTTGTTTTTTAAACATAGGGTAGTTGAAATCTGACAATCTAAGCCAGACTTACTTTGGAATGCTTTAAAATTAAAGGGAATTCCAAATAAATTAATAGATAACAGTTTGATTATCTATTCACAAGTAGGTGAATCTACTTTTTTGGCAGGATTGCTTAGCTAATCAAATGTGGGTAGCTTGAAAGAAAAGAATAAGGAGCAACCAGCTATGGAGGGACTAATGAGGGATTCCTTAATGATTAGTGATACTCGTGCTAGGGGTGGAATTTGTCTAAAATCCCTTCGATAAAGAACCAGCCGTTGAGTTTGTGAATCTCCTGATCAGACAATGTGCTGAAAAAGGTTTAATTATCGAAAACTCAGATGTTTACGGCAACGTAGTCCGTTTCTTGGCACTATTAGCAATTTTCACCACCACTATCAAAATGCTAGCCAACAACCGATTGCAAAAAATACACATAAAAAAAGGCGCAGCTAATCGCTGCGTCTTTCCTGGGCAGAAAAGGTTAAACCAGGTTGATGGTTTCTCCCAGTTCAAACTCATTTTGGCAAAAGCTCCAAAAATCCCGCACGATAGCGGTATGGAGATGGTTTCGTTTGATCGCCAAGTACAGATTGCGGTCCGGCAGCCGATCTAAGATTTTAATCTTTTTCACCGGATAAGAAGAAATCGACGGAATATTCGGCATGATGGCTAGACCGAAGTCGTGTCCGACAAAGCCCAACACACTGTGGTCCTCATCCAGCTCCAGCGTGATACGGGGATGGATCGCTAAATCAGCCATAATCTCATCTAAGTAAGGCCGCAAGCCGCTTTGTTTGCGGTAATAAACCACCGGATAGGGAATAATTTTTTCCAAATGGATCGCCTCTTCGCTGGCTAAAGGATGATTCTCCGGCACTACCACCACCATTTCTTCCCGGGCTAAGACGCTGAATTGAATTTCCGGCACGTTTTTCACTTTGGAACAAATGCCCACATCGATTAAATCATCCTTCAACAGCTCAACAATCCGATTGGAATTGCCCTGATGAAAATCAAAATGGACATTGTGATGCTCCTGTTTGCTGATGAATTGCTGCGTGATCCGCGGAGCAATCACTGAGCCTACCGTATAAATAAAGCCGAACCGGATTTCTCCTGGTACAGGGTTGGCCATATCGGTTAAAATTTTCTGGCCTTTATAAATTTCCTTCAAGGAAGGGGAAATGTAGCTGTAAAATAGCCGGCCGTATCGGGTCAGGCTGATATTGCGGCCATTTTTTTTAAACAAAGGAACCCCTAATTCCTGTTCTAGTGTCGACATTGCATGACTGACATTAGGCTGAGAAGTCTGGAGCTGTTTGGCAGCTTTGGTCATATGCTCCGTTTCTGCCAGTGCTAAAAAGAATTCAAGTTGTCGCAGATTCATTGTTTTCACCTCATCTATAAAAATATTTTATCAATAACATCGAAAAAAAGCATCTATTTTTTGTGAGGAAATTGGCAAGTTTTAGTTTTTCTTTGCCACTTTCTAATTTAACTGAAAAACGATAGCCTGAGACTATCGATAGTGACAAAAAAAGATATTAGATTTTGTGGCAGGAATATTCTAGAATAAGAATTACAAAGAGATTGTGAATGATTGAATTTGGAACAGGAAAGGTTTTTCACAATTGTTAAGTAATTAGTTGAGATAAAAATAAGCAAGACGCAGTTGTTTAAAAACGTTTTGCTTGAATAAAATTTAGGAGGAAGAAAATGGAATACTGTCAGATTAAAGGATTAGACGCAAAGGTTGCCCGGATCGCATTGGGAACAGGCTGGTTTGGTCCCGAGAATGAAGAAGCAATTTTTGAATTAATGGATGCCTATGTGGCTAATGGCGGCAATGTGATTGATACGGGTCGTTTTTACAATGGTGGGAAAGCAGAAACGGTTATTACTAAATGGCTGAAGGAACGCGGCAATCGCGATGAGCTTTTACTGGTCAACAAAGCTTGCCATCATTATGTAGACGAGAACAATGTGCAGTTCCCAGATAAGAGCCGTGTTGGTGCTGACTATATCACAGAAGACTTAGAATACAGCTTGAAAAATATGGGCGTGAAGCATTTTGATATGTATGTAATGCATCGCGACAACGAAGATGTGCCGGTTGAAGAATTGATGGACCGCTTCGAGCAGCATCGTCTAGAAGGCAAAATCACGACTTACGGTGTCAGCAACTGGTCAGTGGAACGGATCAAAGCTGCCAACGATTACTGTAATGAAAAAGGCTACTTAGGGATTAGTATCAACAGTCCATCGTTCACTCTGGCTGATGTGAAGAAACCTCGTTGGTTCCGTGCGGTTTATGTGGATGCTGACTACGTGAAGAAGAACAACGAAATGGGCATTACTGTCATGAGTTGGGGTGCACAAGGTGCCGGCTTCTTCGTTCCATTATGGAAAGACATGAACGCTGATGCACCAGAAGATATCAAGGGCGCATTCTTTACAGAAGGCAACTTCAAGAAATTGGGTCGCGTAGAAGAAGTAGCTAAAATTCGTGGAGTAGAACCAATTAACGTAGCTCTGGCTTATGTGTTAAACGATCGCTTTGACGTGTTTGCTTCAATCGGACCACGTAACAAAAAAGAACTATTGTCTAGCTTGAAAGCACAGGATGTTCATTTAACAACCGAAGAAATTGCGTATTTGGAATTAAAAACAGACGCATTATAAGTCGAAAAACCTCAAATCCTGGTTTCAGGATTTGAGGTTTTTTAAAATAGACTCAACTGCTGCTCCGTCTGCTCAAATTTCTTCAAATAAGCAAATACTTCTTCCGTTCGCCACATGATCTGATGCTTTTGACAAAACTCAATGAACTGCTTCATCAATCGAGTATGATTAGGGCTGTTGCAGATGTACTGGTTGCCAAAGGCTTGCTGGTATTTTTGCTTCATACCAGGAAAGTGCTGGTCCAGCTTTTGATAGAAATACTCACGATTGCCTTCTCGTAAGGTCATGCTAAAGCCAAAGCACATAATCCCCTTTACGCCGGCCTTCAAGCAATAATCCAAAATACCGGCCAAATTCTCCTCTGTATCATTAATAAAAGGCAAAATCGGCGACAGCCAAACCACGGTGGGAATCCCGTTTTCCTGGAAGACTTTCAAAGTTTCAAAACGTTCGTAAGTGGTGGATACATAAGGCTCCAGTTTCTTACATAGCGCTTCATCATAGGTGGTCAAGGTCATTTGTACTACCGTTTTAGTCTGCTGGTTAATGCGTTTCAGCAAGTCGAGATCTCGCAGAATCCGACTGGACTTGGTTTGTATCGAGACACCAAAGCCGTATTTTTCGATTAGCTCCAGCGACTGGCGGGTAATCTGCAGCCGTTCTTCTAGCTGAATATACGGATCAGTCATGGCACCGGTTGTAATCATACAAGGTTTGCGCTTGCGAGCCAGCTGACTCTCCAGAATTTCCAGCGCATTTTCCTTCACCTCGATATCTTCGAAAGTATGATTCAGCTGATAGCACTGGCTGCGGCTGTCGCAATAAATGCAGCCGTGGGTACAGCCGCGAAACAAATTCATATTATTCGTTGGTGATAGAATCGTTTTATAACTGGCATAATGCATGGTCATCCTCCTCGAAAAGAACGTCTGTTCTCTATAATTATCCCATAAAACCCACCTGACAACAAGCGGATTCATCCGTATAATAGAAGGTGGAGGAACACATTATGTTGAAAATTGGAGAGTTTTCCCAATTGGGCCATGTCTCAATTCGAATGCTGCGTCATTACGATGATATTGGGCTCTTGCGACCGAAAAAAATTGATCAGGAATCCGGCTACCGCTATTATTCCGTTCGTCAGCTGGAGCAGCTGCACACAATTCTTCTATTAAAAGAATTGAAATTCTCGTTGCAGGAAATTAAGGATTTATTGGCAGTGGATGATGCAGTCTTAACTGAGCATTTATTGCAAAAAGAGCAGGAAATCAAAGAAGAAATAGCACTCGACCAAATGCGGATCGAAGCCATCCAGCGGACAATTCAGCGGATCGAAAACCCAGCTTCCTACGAAATCCGCTTATGCGGCATCCCCAGCTTTCCAGCCGTGTGCTGCCGCAAGGTGATTCCCAGCTTTTATCACGAAGGGAGATTTTGGCAGGAGTTTTATCAAGAAATAGCTGAGCAAGGCTTGTCGATTTCTTCTGAGGATTTAGGCACCGCCACGCTGTTTTACGATCAGGAATACCGAGAGCAGGATGTCGAGCTGGAATTGGTTTGGCGCACTAAAGAGCTGGTCCTAGTGAAAGCCCCATTGGAAAGCCGAGTAGTTCCCGAAATTTCGTTGGCAGCCAGCATCATAGTAACCGGCAATTATCATCAGCTGCCGACGGTTTATCGTGCGTTTGCCTATTGGTTGGATCAGCACCCTGAGTATCAAATGAGCAAAATCACTCGCCAAGTCTGCCACATCGGACCAGACGAGACGAACGATCCTGAAGAATATGTCACAGAATTACAAATTCCCTTAATTCGACTTGACTCTCACGCAGTGTGAGGGATTATCCTCGTAGTACAGGAGGGATGACAAATGGAATTAAAAGCAATTGGCAAGGTAGCAAAAGAAGCAGGAAAGACGATGTTGGTTTTGGACGAAGAAGTAAAAGAAGCACTGTTAGGGCTGGGAGATTTCAGCCACGTCATGGTGCTGTACTGGTTTGATCAGCTGGATATACCGGAACTGCGAGCCGAACGGATAATGGAAAAGCCTTATGTTAAGGGCCCGGAAAAATTAGGAATATTCGCCACCCGGGGTCCGGTTCGACCCAATCCGATTGCCGTTTCTGTCGCTGGAATTTTATCAGTGAATGTAGAAACTGGGATTGTGGAGCTGGATTATTTGGATGCCGAAGAGGGCAGTCCCTTGCTGGATTTGAAGCCCTACACCCCTAGTACAGAAGTCGTTCGGGAGTATCGTTCCCCGGACTGGTGTGCCCACTGGCCCCAAAACTACGAGGAATCTGGTGAATTTGATTGGTCGAAAGAATTTAATTTTGAAGGATAGTACGGCTAAGCTCAGGTGACTCACTCATCTGGGCTTTTATGCTTGCCAGAAATTAATTCGGTAAACGCTTTTTTCGTAGTATAATGAATCTAACGAGGAGGAATAAAATGAAAATTTTTGATAGTCATTTCCATATTGTTGAACCAGATTTTCCAATCATTCCCAACACTGGATTTACGCCAGATTTGTACACCGTCGAAGACTACCAAAGTGAGTTGGAAGCCCAAGAAATTGAAGTAGCAGGCGGGACCGTGGTCTCAGGATCCTTTCAAGGGTTCGATCAAACCTATTTGGAACATGCTCTAGGGAAATTAGGGCCTAACTTCGTGGGAATCACGCAGCTGCCGTTAAACACGACGGATAAAGAAATTGAACGACTGGACAAACTGGGTGTTAGAGGGATTCGCTTCAATTTTTACCGCGGGTTACCTGAAAGCATTGAAAATATCGAAGCTTTTTCTAAGAGAGTTTATGATCTAGCTAAGTGGAAGACTGAATTTTACTTGAATTTAGACAATCTTTCAGAAGAATTGGAAAAAGTGATTCTTCAGCTGCCGAAAGCTTCGGTTGACCATTTGGGGATGGGTAGTGCTTCAAGGGAAAAGCTGACAAGATTATTAGCTGGTGGCGTAACCATTAAAGTGACCGGTTTCGGAAGAATCGAATACACTAGAGACCAACTGGAAACCCTGTTGCCAGAGTTGTTTGCTGAAAATCCAGATGGACTGATTTTTGGCAGCGACCTGCCATCTACCCGGGCACGGGAACGATTCAGCGTAAAAGACATTGAATTAATTCAAAAAATATTTTCTCAGGAGCAGGCGGAAAAAATCCTGCTGAAAAATGCCCAAAACTGGTACATGACTAAGTAAAGCAATCAATTTCCAAACAAATCTAATAGAAAGACAGCTCAGGTGATTTTCTCATCTGGGCTTTTTTAGACGAAAATTATAACACACATTTAGATAGTGTTTCTTATTTGATATATTTGACTTTTGGTGCTATTCTTCTCTATGTGATTAATACAGAAATTTAGAGGGTGTATAACAGTGAGTAAAAAAGGCTCAGAAGTTATTGTAGAAAGTTTGATCAACCATCAAGTGCCATTCGTCTTTGGGATTCCTGGTGCTAAGATTGATGGTGTCTTTGATACATTAGAGGATAAAGGACCGGAATTAATTATTACCCGCCATGAACAAAATGCGGCATTTATGGCACAAGCGATCGGTCGGTTAACCGGCGAACCAGGGGTGGTCATTGCTACTAGCGGTCCCGGTGCCAGCAATCTTGCTACCGGTTTAGTGACCGCAACTGCCGAAAGTGATCCCGTTTTGGCGATTGCCGGCCAAGTGAAGCGTTCCGATTTGTCGAAGCTGACCCACCAAAGTATGAATAATGCGGCCTTGTTTAGCCCGATTACTAAATACAGCAGTGAAATCCAAGATCCAGAAACGATTTCGGAAAATATTGCCAATGCCTATCGAATTGCTAAAACCGCCAAAAAGGGTGCCAGCTTCCTGTCAATTCCGCAAGATGTGACGGACAGCGAAGTAGAAGGGGAAGTCATTGAACCTTTATCTGTTCCTAAATTAGGCGGCGCAAGTCATGAAGATATTCAGGCTTTAGTTGAAAAAATCCAACAAGCTAAATTACCCGTGTTACTAGTAGGGATGCGTGCTTCTGCTGAACAACCAACTGAAGCCATTCGTGAATTGGTAGCAGCCACTGGACTTCCAGTCGTAGAAACCTTCCAAGCAGCTGGAATTATTTCCCGCAAGCTGGAGGATCATTTCTTCGGTCGAGTAGGTCTGTTCCGTAATCAACCAGGAGACATGCTGCTGAAACGCAGCGACTTGGTGATTGCAGTCGGCTATGATCCGATTGAATACGAAGCCCGTAACTGGAATGCTGAAAAGGATGCCCATATCATCGTGTTAGATGAAGTTGCGGCTGAAATCGATCCATACTTGCAGCCGGAAGAAGAGTTGATCGGCGATATTGCCGTCAATATCCGCGCTTTGAAGGAACAAATCGGCACCTACAATTTACCAGAGGACGCCATGAACTACTTGGAAACCTTGCAGGAAAAAATGCAGGAATCGGATCGTCAATTGACCGATGAAACTACTGGTCGGATTCATCCATTAGACGTGATTCATACACTGCAAGAAAAAGTTACCGACGAAATGACAGTAACTGTGGATGTAGGCAGCCACTACATTTGGATGGCCCGCCATTTTAGAAGCTATGAACCTCGTCATTTGTTGTTCAGTAACGGGATGCAAACCTTGGGCGTAGCTTTGCCATGGGCGATTGCCTCAGCCTTAGTTCGGCCGAATACCCAAATTATTTCGGTTTCCGGCGATGGCGGGTTCCTATTTTCTGCGCAAGAATTAGAAACAGCAGTCCGCTTGAAGCAAAACATCGTGCATTTGATTTGGAATGACGGCAGCTACAATATGGTAGAATTCCAAGAAGAAATGAAGTATAATCGGTCATCCGGCGTACATTTTGGTCCGGTTGATTTCGTGAAATATGCCGAAGCATTTGGGGCTAAAGGTTTAAGAGCAACCAATGTTGAAGAACTGAAAGCTGCTTTGGCAGAAGGAATCGCAACAGAGGGTCCGGTAATTATCGATATTCCTATCGATTATCGCGACAACAAAGAACTCGGCAAAACCGTATTACCAGATCAATTCTATTAAGAGGTGGAAAATAATGAGTTACTTATATCAGCATGGAACGTTAGGCGCCTTAATGAGTGATCTAATGGACGGTACCGAGAAAATCGGTGAGCTGGGCGCTTATGGTGATTTCGGCCTAGGCACCTTGTCCGGCTCCAACGGTGAAGTGATTATTTTAGATAATGTGATGTATCATGCCAATGAAAAAGGCGAAATCCATACCTTAACCGGTCAAGAGTGGACCCCTTACGCAGCCGTAACCAATTTTAAAGCGGAGCAGGTTTTGGAGCAGGAAGAAAAGCAAACGTCTCAGGAAATTGCCGAACAATTGTTAGAACGGATCAGCAGAAACTTGTTTGCGGCGATTAAAATTTCTGGGACCTTCTCATTTATGCATGTACGGGTTTCCCCTAAACAAAAAAAGCCTTACCCGAAATTTGTGGAAGCAGCCCGCAATCAACCGGAATTTTCTGAGGAAAAGGTCAAAGGGACCATTGTTGGCTTCTTCACACCAGAATTATTCCAAGGTGCAGCATCAGCGGGTTTCCATTTGCACTTTATTAGTGACGACCGCAAATTTGGTGGACATGTCTTGGATTATCAATTAGAAGAGGGAACGATTGAGTGGGCGGAGCTGGAAGAATTTCGTCAACACTTCCCAATTCATGATCCGGCTTATCTAGCGCGAGAAATTGATCTAGAGGAAGTCGTTAAAGATATCGCGGAAGCGGAATAGAGAAAAGGCTTCGCAAACCAGATTGCGAAGCCTAATTAAAAAGCCATCCGAAATCATTTCGGATGGCTTTGTCTTTTGTATTAAATTCCTAATAATGGTGCTGGATTAACAAATCCAGACCAAACGGCTGTTGATACACCGAAGTGTAAGTGAACGCCAGTTGAGTTACCAGTTGTTCCCATGCCACCAAGGACTTGACCTTGGCTGACTTGTTGGCCTACGCTGCAATTTGGTGTTGAAACCATATGCATGTAGTAAGAATAGTAACCATCAGAATGTTGGATGATTACGTAGTTCCCAGCTGACCAGTGGAAGCCTGCTTCGACAACTGTACCAGCTTTCGCCGCATGGATTGAAGTACCGGCTGCACCAGCAAAGTCAATTCCATCATGCTGTGTACCAGATAAACCAGTTGGGTCAACCCGAGGACCAAATGGACTAGTAACTACTAAGCCGATTGAAAGTGGTGAACCCCAACCGCTAGAGTTTGTTGCTGGAGCTGAAGCTGACGGAGTAGGTGATGAAACAACTGGTGCTGCTCCAGGACTAGTAACCGATTGTGCTTGCTCTGTTTGTTGTTTCGCTTGTTCTTCTTGTTGTTTTGCTTCTAACGCTGCAATTTCAGCTTGTGCTTTTTGTTCAGCACTTTCGGCAGCTGCTTGTTCAGCTGCAGCTTCTTCTAACGCCTTTTGCGCTTGTTCAGCGGCGATTTTTGCTTGTTTTTCAGCTTCAACTTGGGCTTTTTCACGAGCTTCTGCTTCTTTTTGTTTTTGTTCTTCCAACGCTTTTAAGGCTGCTTGACGTTTTTTCTCAGCGTCTTGTTTTTGTTGTTGGAATTTATCCTTTTGAGCTGATTCAGTAGCGATGCTGGCTTGGATTTCATTTACTTTGACTTGTTGATCAAGCTTAGCTTTCACTAATTCCTCTTGTTTCGCTTTTAGTTCTTCCGTTTTTTCAGTGATAACGGCTAAACGCTGTTCAGCTTCTTTTTGAAGTGTTTCCAGCTCCGCTTTATCTTTGGTTTGTTGCTCCATTGCGTCTTTGTTAGCAGAAATAATTGTCGATACTGCCATGGTTTTTTCAACTGCATCACTGATTGACTTAGCTTCCATTACTGTACTCACTAAGTTTGATGTGTTGTTAGTTTGCACGTCGCGGGCTTGTTCTTTCAACTGTAATTCACGTTTTTGAATTTTTACTTTCAAATCTTGAATCTTCGCAGTTAGCTCGCTTAATTTTTGTTCTTCTTGTGTCTTTTGTTTCAACACGTCGTTAACTTCTTTTTCAACCGCTGCTACTTCTTTTTCTAAAGCAGCTTTTTGTGCTTCAACAGATTGAGCGGTTTGTTGCAAGCCTTCGATTTTTTTATCTTGATCAGCAATTTTTTGGTCAAATTCTTCCGCGCTGGCACTTAATGGTGCGCCTAGAGTCAGTGCACATAAAGCCAATGCAGTATATTTTTTAAGTTTAATCATTCTCGTCCTCACTTGTACAATTAGATTCTAATATTTCTCAACGATTTGATTATATAAGAAAATGTGAAGAAAAAGTGGAGAAAAGGTAATCTTTTATCTAACCGTATAGTTTGTAAAGGAAATGAAATATAGATTTCTCTTGAAAGCGGCTACTTGCTATTGACATTGCTGGGTTTAGGTTGCGGAGGCGTGAGAAAAGGATGAAGGTTATAAAAGAAATGTATAATTATATAAATGGTGTTATTCATATTGATAAGGTAAAATAGTTTCATAGAGGAGGATTATAATTTATGAGTTGGAACAGTCAAGAAGCAAAAGAAGCCGCCTATCAGTTAATGCTGGCGCAGCAAAAAGCCTTATTGGAAGGGGAAACTGATCTAATTGCGAATTTAGCGAATTCATCGGCTTTACTAAATCAAACATTACCAGACACTGTTTTTGCTGGTTACTACCTATTCAAAGAAGGCGAATTGATCTTAGGGCCTTTCCAGGGAAATGTTTCTTGTGTACATATTCCTCTAGGTAAGGGTGTCTGCGGAGAAGCGGCCGAGAAGAATCAAACCTTAATCGTTGAAGATGTCACTAAGCACCCGAATTACATCGCCTGCGATTCTACAGCGAGATCAGAAATCGTGGTCCCCATGAAAAAAGGCGATCAATTAGTGGGTGTGCTGGATTTGGATAGTTCGGAAATTGGTATGTATGATCAAATTGACCAATTTTATTTGGAACAATACGTGGCGTTATTGCTGCAAAACTTGGATTAATGTTAAGGTATAAAATTTTATTGAAGAAAAAAGAGGTTTAATATAGTCTTTTAAGCGGATTAATGGTACTATTAATGAGTAGTAAATACGTCCATTGAGGTGAATAAATGAATAAAGAAGCGATTATTGTTGGAGAGAATTACGAATGTCGAAAAGCTGATTTTGAACGTCCGATTATTGGTGAAGTCCTGCAAAAGACAGATGAGGGCTGTATTGTGAACGTAGAACGGTTCTATGGTCTAGATGCAGACAAGATCAATGAGAACGACGGCAAAGTGTTAATTAGATACAGCGAAGTACGGGGCATCATCTCTTCTCAGTGTTTTTTCAGCTAAGAGGGACAATTAAATAAGACCATTAAAAAACGAGTGCTCGCTTATTGGAGGGCACTCGTTTTTCTGCATTTTAGATGGATAAGCTGTTTAATAGCTCAATGGCTGGCATTTCTTTGATGACCTGATTTTCCCGTTCTTTCGGTTTTCTTTCGGCGGGATCGTTTTTATAGCGGTAATCGGTCACTTTGCCGTTGCCATCGTAGTATACCCAAATATTTTCATTTCCGATTTCTTCCAGGTCGCCCCGTAAGTCTAGCAATAATTCGTCGACTGAGTCATAATAGTTCATGATAATTCCTCCTGCTACTTATTCTTTTTTGCGTATTAATTTTTCATGCCGTATACCATCCAACTAACTGTTTTGTGCAGTTTTTCTTGAAGATCGACAGCTGCTTTTTCCGATACTGACTGCGAGAAGTTGGCGGGGTATCCATATTCATTGTAGGTAAAAATTTGAATTTCAGCAAGCCAGAAGGGGTGAAAGTGTGAACAAACAGTTTTTTGTAGATGCAGCCGCAGCTCATCGGCTGCTATCGCAAGGGTATAAAGTCTTAGCTGTGGGCAATCAACAGGAATTTACCTTTCAGCAGTCGCATTTGCCTGGGGCAATTTATTTCGATACGAACGAAATAGAATCTGAGGAAAATGGCTGGAACATTTTACCAGCTCAGCAATGTCAACAAGTGTTTATTAAAAAAGGAATCACCGTAGATACACCAGTCCTGATCTATTCTAGTAATCTTAATGCGGCCTGTCGGGTAGCTTTTGTTGCGTACTGGCTGGGAATCAATCAAATTAAAATTTTAGAGGATGGCTTGCGATCTTGGGTGTATCCGCTGGAGCAGGGGACAGTCGAAGTCGAAAAAGCTGAGGATTTCGGTACAAGGATTCCCCGAAGACCTGAAATTCTGATTTCTACTTCAGAGGATCTATTACAAGCAAAATCCCGTAATCCCGAATTGATCCTGGCTAGTGTTCGCAGCCGGGAAGAATACAGCGGAGCCACCAGCAATTATTCTTATATTGAGCAAGCAGGAGAGCCGGAGGGAGCGATCTTTACCCCAGCCAGCTGCGGCAAAGATGACGTAGCTGACTTGTTAACAGCAGATCATCGGCTCAAGCCACTGTCAGAAATCGACCAAGCTTGGCAAACAGCTGGTCTGAATCCCGAAAAGGAAATCGTCTTTTATTGCGGCACCGGCTGGCGGGCATCCACCGCTTTCTTTGTTGCCAAGGAGTTGGGCTGGTCACAGATTCGCTTATTCGACGGTGGTTGGTATGACTGGAGTAAGAAGCATAACCAAAATCCCAAGAAATTCCCGCTAAAAAAGACTCTTTAGGCGATCATCAAAACCTAAAGAGTCTTTCTTTTACTTCATCAATTTAATCAGTTCGTCGGCAAATTGGCTAGTTGAAACTTCTTGAATACCTAACGCCTGCGCGAAATCTTTCGTAACAATTTTCTGCTCAATCGCCGCTTCAATCGCTGCGGTGATTTTTTGGCTGGCTTCATACCAGCCTAGGTGATCCAGCAGCATCGTAGCTGAAAGCAGCAACGAGCACGGATTAGCATAGCCTTTACCAGCAATATCCGGTGCCGTGCCGTGAGTCGCCTCAAAAATCGCATGGCCGGATTGATAATTGATATTGGCTCCTGGCGAGATACCAATCCCGCCAACTTGGGCAGCCAAGGCATCAGAAATATAATCCCCGTTCAAATTAGTGGTGGCAATGACTTGGAATTTTTCTGGATACAACAGAATTTGCTGTAGCAGGTTGTCAGCAATTACGTCATCCACCACAATTTTCTTCTCGTTACGAGCAGTAGCTAGAGCATCTTCGGCTGCTTGTTCGCCGTTTTCAGCAGCGATTTTTTTGTATTGATTCATGGTGAAGGCCTGTGGGTAGTCTTGTTCGATCATGTCGTAGCCCCAGTTTTTAAAGCCGCCTTCTGTGAATTTCATGATGTTGCCTTTATGAACCAAGGTTACCCGCGTCAACTCTTGAGCTACGGCATAGTCCATCGCTGACTTAACCAGGCGTTCACTGCCTTCTTTAGAAATCGGTTTGATTCCTAAAGAACTAGTCTCGGGAAAACGAATCTTAGTGACCCCCAGCGTGTTTTCCAAGAAATCTGACAACTGTTTAGCTTCATCAGAGCCCGCCGCAAATTCAATGCCGGCATACACATCCTCGGTATTTTCCCGGAAAATCGTCATCTCCGTTTTCTCAGGTTCCTTCAATGGCGAGGGTACCCCTTTGAAATAGCGAACTGGACGGACACAAGCGTATAGATCTAAGGTTTGGCGTAAAGCTACATTCAACGAACGGATTCCGCCGCCGATTGGCGTGTTTAACGGGCCTTTAATCGCTAGTTTATGCTTTTGAATCGCCGTAACAGTTTCATCCGGCAGCCATTCACCGGTTTGGTCAAAGGCCTTTCCGCCAGCTAAAACCTCCAGCCATTCAATTTTTTTAGCTCCGCCGTAAGTCAGCTCAAGGGCAGTATCCACCACATTTTTAGTGGCTTGCCAAATTTCTGGCCCGATGCTGTCGCCTTCAATGTAAGGAACAATAGGTGTATTGGTCATTTAGTTGTTCTCCTCGTTCATTTTTTTGCGAATCACTAATTGCAGAATGCCTTGATTTTCCCAGTATTCCACATCCGCCTCTGAATCAAAGCGCAGCTTCGCCTGGAAGGTAATCGGTGCGTCTTTTTCCGCAGTGACTGTGACTAATTGGTTGATCTCAGGTTCAGTCGGCATATCAATCGAGAAGGTTTCAGTACCGTCAAGACCCAGAGTCTCAGCCGTTTCGCCTTCCAAGTATTCCAACGGAACAATCCCCATCATCACTAGGTTGCTGCGGTGAATCCGTTCGTAGCTTTCCGCGATGACTGCTTTGACGCCTAGTAAGGAAGTTCCTTTAGCCGCCCAGTCTCGGGAAGAGCCCATGCCGTAGTCTTTGCCTGTCAAGATGACAGTGCCGACACCATTTTTTTGATAATCCATCGCTGCATCGTAAATACTCATTTCTTCACCAGTTAAGGCAGAACGAGTGTAACCGCCGGTAACATCTGGCGTTAATTGATTTTGAATCCGAATATTGCCGAAAGTTCCCCGCATCATGACTTCATGGTGACCACGACGTGAACCAAAGGAGTTGAAATCCTTGTAAGTCAGACCGCGATCCTTTAAGTATTGTCCCGCTGGCGAGTTCAAGGCAATATTTCCGGCTGGAGAAATGTGATCAGTAGTCACGGAATCGCCAAATTTTGCCAAGACCTTCAAGCCAGTCAGTGATGGCGGTGTATCCAAGGTTTCTTTTAACGTATCAAAGAATGGTGGATTGGCAATGTACGTTGATGCTTCATCCCATTCATAAGTTGCGCCTTCTGAGGTTTGGATTTGATTCCAGCGCTCGTTGGATTGGTACACATCTTTATAAGCAGCTTGATAATCTTCAGGATCTAGATGCTCGTCAATATACGCATCAATTTCTTCTTTAGTTGGCCACAAATCCTCTAAATAAACCGGACCGTCCGCATTTTCGGCAATTGGTTCCTTGGTTAAATCTTTCGTTACTGTACCCGCCAACGCATAAGCAATCACTAACGGCGGTGGAGCCAAGTAGTTGGCCTTAATTAGCGGATGAATCCGGCCTTCAAAGTTTCGGTTACCGGAAAGAACGGCGGCAACCACTAAATCATTTTTCTTTAGGGTTTGTTCCACTTCTTCTGAAAGGGGACCGGAGTTTCCGATACAGGTAGTACAGCCGTAGCCGACAATATCAAAGCCCAAATCAGCTAATGGCTTAAGCAAATCGCCTTTTTCTAAATAAGAAGTTACGATCTTCGAACCTGGTGCTAAGGAAGTTTTGATGGTTTCCGGCACTTGCAGGCCTTTTTCCACGGCTTTTTTCGCTAGTAATCCAGCGGCTACCATGACACTTGGGTTGCTGGTATTGGTACAGCTGGTAATTGCTGCCAAGGCCAGATCGCCAGTGTGCATCGCGTTTTCCCTGTCGGCAATCGCTGCTGACTTGTTGATTTCATCTTTTGACAAGCCAAAGCCTTGTGGGCCGCTTGGGTTGGTTAAGGATGCGGCAAAATTTTCTGAAACTTCATCCAAAGGAATACGGTCTTGGGGACGTTTAGGTCCAGCAACCGATGATTTGATTTCCCCTAAGTCTAGTTGAATCACTCGCGTGTACTCTGGAGTTTCTGAACCATCATAGAATAAATGATTTGCTTTGGCATAGGCTTCTACCAGTTCAATTTGCTCTGGTGAGCGTCCAGTTACCCGCAAATAATTCAAGGTTTCTTGGTCAATTGGGCAATAGCCGCAGGTCGCGCCGTATTCTGGGGCCATGTTGGCAATCGTTGCCCGATCAGACAGGCTTAGTTTTTGATAGCCTGGTCCAAAGTATTCGACGAATTTGCCGACAACTTTTTCATTTCTCAATAGTTGAGTTAAATGCAGCGCCAAATCAGTCGCGGTAGCTGTCGGAGACAAGGCTCCAGTTAATTCTACCCCGATAATTTCAGGAGTAGGGAAGAAGGAAGCTTCACCTAAAATCGCTGCTTCGGCCTCAATTCCGCCAACTCCCCAGCCTAGAACACCTAAGCCGTTGATCATCGTTGTATGAGAATCAGTTCCTTCTAATGAATCAGGGAACAGCCATTTTTCGCCATTCTTTTCTTGCTCTAAAATCACATCGGATAAAAATTCCAAATTGACTTGATGAATAATCCCGGTTTCTGGCGGTACGACATCAAAATTATCAAAGGCCTGCTGGGCCCATTTTAAAAATTGGTAACGCTCAAGATTGCGTTCAAATTCTTTTTCAGTATTAAAAGCCAAGCTGTCCGGTGTTCCGGCGCAGTCTACTTGAACCGAGTGATCAACAACCAAAGTCACGGGGATCTCAGGATTAATGTACTCGGCCTTGCCGCCTAGTTTCACTACAGCGTCACGCATCGCAGCTAAGTCAACTACCGCTGGAACCCCTGTGAAATCCTGCAGTATAACTCGCGACGGTCTAAAAGGGATAACACCGGTTGGGTTTTTAGCATCATACTCAATCAGCTCTTCTAGTGCTTGCGTTTCCTGATGTCGGGCTAAGCTTTCCAGCAAAATACGAATGCTGTATGGATAGCGCTCCAGCTCTTTGTTGTAGTGAGAGACGACTGATAATAGGTCAAGGTAGGTGTATTGTTCGCCCTTGACGTTGGTGTGTTTGGTCCAGTTCATGTTGATAATCCTTCCCTTCTGTTATTGATACCTGCTTGTTGGTCTATTATACGAATAAAGAAAAAGTTTGTAAATGACTTTATTAAAAATCTTTCATTTTAAAATAATGGTGCTATAATGTTTCTTGAACCCAAAACACAGAAAGAGTGAAGTCAGGAGGACATGTACATGTTAGATTTAGAACTAATGGCTCAGATATGCCGTGAGAAGGACCATTTGGATGCCGAGCTTTTTGCGAAACATAATGTTAAAAGAGGATTGCGGGATGTAAATGGTCAAGGTGTTGTAGCTGGATTGACCAATATTTCCACGATTCACCCGCAAAAAATGGCGAATAATCAAGTAATTGCTGATGTTGGTGAGCTGCGCTATCGGGGAATTGATGTGAATGATTTAGTTCAGGGATTTGTCTCAGAAGGACGTTTAGGATTTGAGGAAATCAGCTACCTGTTATTGTTTGGTGAATTGCCAACTAAACAGCAGCTGGAGGGTTTTACCGAGACAATCGCTAAAAGACGAACGCTTCCGACGAACTTTGTTCGGGATGTAATTATGAAGGCACCCTCACACAGTATTATGAACATGATGTCCCGCAGCATTCTGACATTGGGATGTTATGACGACAAAGCTGACGATATCAGTATTGAGAATGTGTTAGACCAAAGTTTATCCCTCATCAGCACGTTTCCCATGATAGCTGTGTACTCCTATCATGCCTATAATCATTATACCAAAGGTGAAAGTATGTACATTCATCGACCAGATGCTTCATTAAGTACGGCTGAGGCGATCTTGACCATGCTGCGGCCGGATAAACAATATACCTTTCAGGAAGCTCAAACCTTGGATATGGCCTTGGTTCTGCACATGGAACATGGCGGCGGGAACAATTCCACCTTCACCACCCGAGTAGTTACCTCCAGTGGGACGGATACCTATTCGACGATTGCCGCGGCGTTAGGTTCCTTAAAAGGACCAAAGCACGGCGGAGCCAATATTAAAGTGACCCAAATGATGCAGGATTTGAAGGCGAATTTGAAGGACCCAGAGGATGATGAAGAAATTGCGGCTTATTTGAAGAAAATTTTGAATAAGGAAGCTTTCGACAAACAGGGATTGATTTACGGAATGGGCCATGCTATCTACGCCGATTCTGATCCGCGGGCGGAGCTTTTCAAACGCTATGTAGAAAAATTAGCCAGTGAGAAGGGGGCAAAAGCTCAAGCAGACTTTAATCTTTACCGCAAAGTAGAAAGCATTGCCCCAGAAGTGATTTCAGAGCGCCGCAAAGTTTACAAAGGCGTCAGTGCCAATATCGATTTCTTCAGCGGCTTCGTTTACCACATGCTGGAGCTGCCGCAAGAGCTGTATACCCCGATCTTTGCGATTGCCCGGATTGTCGGCTGGTCGGCTCACCGAATTGAAGAGCTGGTGAACGTGCAAAAAATTATCCGTCCAGCTTATATGGAGGTTTCACCGGAATTAGATTACACCTCGATCAATGATCGATAAAAAAGTAGCATGCACAAAAAACGATCCGTTCTTGTGAACGGATCGTTTTTTGGTGTTTAGTTTCTACTCTGCGCTCAACGCAGCCATGGTAATGTAGTTGTATGGTTGGTTGAAGTGAGGCAAGAAGAAGATATCTAATAGTTTCATCTTGTCGATGGTTACGCCTTCTTCAATTGCCAATGAGAACATATGGATACCCATGGCAATTTCTGAAGTTGTTGACGCTAATTGTGCACCCACCACGCGGCGAGAATCTTCTTCGTAAACGATGCGGATTTTCACGTCGTCGTTTTCCTTCATAAAGCCTGGTTTTTGTGAATCCTGGAAGTCGGTGTATTTTACCTTCATGCCGAATTTGGCAGCTGCTTCTACTGAAACCCCAGTTGAAACCATGTTGTAGCCAAAGATTGAAATACCGTTTGAGCCTTGGACCCCAGTAGATTCCAATGGAGTGCCGCCGATGTTGTGGGCAGCCACAATTCCTGAACGAACCGCGTTGGTTGCCAAAGCGATATAAGTGGTTTTTCTCAAGGCATTTGAGTAAATCGTTGCACAGTCACCAACCGCATAAACCGCATCGTCGCTGGTTTTTTGATGCAGGTCAACTAGGTAAGCGCCATTTGTGAATAATTCCAAATGCTCTTTGCCTAGTGCATTATTTGGTAAGAAACCGATCGCGTTGATTACTAGATCAACAGGGTATTCGCCTTTGTCGGTTACGATCGCTTCAACTTTGTCAGTCCCTTTGTATTCACGAGCCAATTCATTAAAGTGCAGTTCAACACCGTGGTCAGCCAATGTTTTATCCATGTCGTCAGTGAACCATTTGTCATAGTAATTGGGTAGTGAACGTCCAGCAGCATCAAATAATAGCACTTCTTTACCGCGGCGTTTGGCAGCTTCCGCAATTTCCACGCCAATGTAGCCAGCGCCGATTACGGCAACAGTATTAATATCTGCTTGATCCAACAAGGCATCAACTGCTTGTCCATCTTGGAATCGTTTCAAGAAATGGATGTTTTCCAAGTCACGTCCTGGAACATTTGGTGAGATAGGAACTGAACCAGTCGCCAGAATCAATTTGTCATAAGTTTCAACATAGCTTTCGCCATCTTTTTTAGTTGCGTGAACTTCTTTTTTGTCAAAATCGATACGATCAACAGTGGTTTCCATCGAGATTTTGGCACCTTTAGCTTCGAAATCTTCTTTTTTGGTGTAGAACAAGCCTTCGTAAGAATCAATTTGACGACCTACCCATAGAGCAGTACCACAACCTAGATAACTTAAGTTGGTGTTGCGGTCAATCATGACAACCTCTTGATCTTTGTAAGTATCCAACAACGTGTTCGCTGCAGCGATCCCTGCATGGTTTGCACCAATAATTACTGTTTTTGACATCAAAAAACCTCTCCTTCGAATAATTAAATAGTCCTTGCGTGTTTTTTCACAAAAATAGCGATAAACAACAGAGTGCCGATCCTATTTTTGCTTGTTCCTGTGAGTACGTTGAAACCTTTATCGACCCTCTTTCTGACTTAGTGGATAAATGAGACCGTTCTCAAATTTTATTATACCAGAAAACTCAAACCTAATTAAGAATAATTATCGAAAAACTTTCCTTTTTTTCGATTTTTTTGAAGAAATGTGAAGGACAGGGGACTTAGCAGCCTTTTCGCAACCGAGTATATTGCAGTTTCGTGGAAGAATGAAGCTGTTAGGTCCTCTGGCTGATTGAGAAAACTGAAGCTTAGATTGAGAATAGGTGGTTATATCCAACTGATTTAAAAGTTAATCGAAGAGTTAAAAAGAAGAATTTAAACGAAAATACCTTAACTGTGTGATTTACCCCACAAAAATAACGCCGCGACGGTTATTTTGTCGCGGCGTTTATGACTAAACGGATTCTCTAATGATCAATTCTGTTTTCAAATCAGGTTCGCCGGGTGATGGAATTAATCGATACGATTTTGTGCGAAGAATCAGCTATGCAAATCAACTAGAATAAACAGGAAAAGGGCCGGATAAACCATTATGTTTATCCGGCCCTGCTTAGTTATTCAGGAATTTCACTATAAGTTGAATGCAACACGTAGTCGCCATTGCCGCCTAAATTGTGGAGGCCGTTTAGCGCATCCAAATCGTTGAAGTGCCACCATTCAGAGGCCAGCGGGGTGAGTCCACCATTGGTAATCAAATAATTCTGCAGCAGAGCTACATTGCCGCTATTGTTGGGATTAACAGCCGCACTTTGCCACGCGGTGGGGCTGTTGGTATTCACCGGATGGGTGTAAATCGCCGATTGAGCACTCAGCTCATGCATCGCGGTGTGCATCGGATACTCGGTATAGTTTTCGATGTCGGTAACTAAATACTTGCCGACTTTTGTCTGCTTCGACGAGTCGATTTTGGCCACCGTTACATCGATGGCATAGCCCACCTGATGATTGGAAACCTTAGTTGAGATAAACCAATCGATCTGCCAAGGCGAGCTGGCAATTCCCGCCATAACCTCCGGCGACGTTTGAGCCAGCTGCAGCAATTGATTGGCGACATTCAGCTGCACCGGCAGTGGGCGAAAGGCTTCGTAGATCACCAGCGTGTTGCCTTCAGCCAAGGCGGCTTTTTGCGCATTCATGATTTTTCCCGCCATGTTGTACAGCACCGGCACGATATATTCTTCCTTGTTCAGCCGATCGTTCATGTCGCGGCTTTCGTACAAGGCCTGATCCGTCACATTGGGAATCGCCTGACCAGAAGAGACAAATAACGATTTGCTGTTGTTGGTAATGTTGTATTTAATAGAAGGAATCAGATCTGGCAGGTTCACGAAACAGTAGTGACTGTCCAGCCAGCCGGTCTGACCGTCAATTTTTACATTCAGCCAACCGTTTTCTTCCTTTATAATGGTAAATCCTGTGCCCGGTTCCAGGCGACGAAGTTCCGCCCCTTGGAAATTAGCAGCGTCTCGCAGCGGCAAATTAATCGAAGCATACCCGGTTGCGCCTTGCACCGGCAGCTCGTATTGTCCTTGGTAGACTTCACCAGTCACTTCTTCTTTAGGCTCGGTGGTTTCTTTGGTGGAAGAAGCGGTCGATTCTTGCGTCGATTCGGTTTCTTCAGTCGTTGATGCAACTGTCTCAGTCGACGTGCTGGTACTGCTGTTTTCTGTCGGTTCGCTAGTTTGGCGACAGCCGGCCAGAGTCAGCAGCAGACAGGTAGTAGCTAATAAAGCGATTGGTTTCATTTTTTATCCTCATCTAATCATAATTTTCAATAATTCCAGCAATAATAAATGCCCAGGATAGAACAAGTAAAAGCCCCATTGCAGCAGCTTATTGCTTTTGCCTTTCCTTCCATGATACAGGGCCAATACCGGAATAGCCAGCACAATTCCCAATTGGTAAAGATCTGCGCTACCATAATCCCGCAGCAATGGGATCAGATGAAAGGTAATGCCGATCACCAAAAAGCTCAGCATTTGTTTCTTGAAATCGCCGCGAAACAGGCCAAAGCCTAAAATCCACAGAACGGTGACATAATTCCAATCCGCTGGCAAAACAACCAAACAGCAAAAAAACACAAAAGCAATTTTAATCAGATTGTTTGCTGGAGAATGTTTAACAAAAATAAGGGCTAATAAACCATTCATTAATCCCCACAGCACACTGGTGGCGCCAAAAATAGGGAGGTTGAAATAGATGACATACGGGAAATGCGCTAGCAGGGCAAAGACGAACATCCGTCGCAGGTATCGTTTGCGGTTGGAGGTGAAGAATTCTCCTTCGGCTATGAAGTAACACATAATCGGGGCACTTAATCGTCCAATGACCCGCAGAATTAACCAGGCCGGCTGGTCAGAAGGGATAAAAACAACGGCGTAGTGATCTAAAAACATAGCGACAATCGCTAAATACTTTAAAAAGGTGGAAGACAAATCGATTCGGTTCGATAGTACTCGTTCCATATATGAATGCTCCTTAATGATTAATTAGTAAAACTCCAAAATAAGAGCATTTGACCTGAGGGTTTAATAGCTATTTTATGAGTCAAATGTGCGTAAATTGTGTTGGAAATTATAGAGATTTTGGAAGTTTTTGCTTAAATAAAGATTAAGGAGAGCATATATAAAGTTACAAAAAAAGGAAAGAATCCTGCTTAAACCAACAGAATCTTTCCTTTTTGCTAATTATTTTTTTCGTGAACCAATTGAAATTCTTGTAAAGTTTTGACCCTTGTTAACAGATAGTTCGCGGCAATACCGATGACAATTCCCGATAAAATACCTAGAAATGACAAGATCGGCAGGTACAGCATCACCGACCAGGATTGGGCGATAAAGGAGGCCACCAGTAATTGCCCCACATTGTGCAAGAAGCCGCCGGTGGCACTGATACCGATAATGCTGACCCGCTGCGGCCCCAGTTTTTTCACCAGTATCATCCCTAAAAAGCTGAGAAGCGCACCGCTCATACTGTAAAGGAAGGTGGAAATCGTTCCTCCCAGCAAAGTCGTCAGCAGCAATCGCAACCATATTAATAGGAAGCTTTCCCGTTTGCGCATAGTGAAAAGGGAAATGACGGTGATTAAATTGGCTAAGCCCAGCTTAGCACCAGGGGCGAAGGCAAAGGGATAAGGAATCATGTTTTCCAGTAAGCCAATCGTCACTCCTTGGGCTACCAACAAGGCAATAAACAAGTATTTTCGTGTGTTGCCCATTCCAGGAACCTCCTTAGACAATTTCAATCACCATTTTGTGGGGCAGACAGACAATTGTGTCGCCAGTTTCTTCAATCCAGCCCCGCCGCACGCAGACTTGGTCGCGGCAGCTGGCTTCTTTGACCCGAATCCGTTCACCGGAAATTTCGATCAGGTTGTAATCGCCATCGGGATCTTCGTAAGTATACGTATAAGAATCTTGGCCTTCCGCTAAATCGAAGCGCTCAATTTCCTCGCCATCCACCCGTAAGACGGCTTGGGTTCGTTCCGCTAAATTGGTTTTCTGATAAACAGAAAAGATCACCAAAGGCAGCAGGGAAAACAGCACCAGCACACCGATGATGATCCCGTCCCAAGGCTTCCATAAACTGTCCGCGAAAAATTTTTTGATTTTTATGATAGTCAAACTCCTTTTTCAGTGTGAAAGATTCTCTTACTTATTCTTCGCTAACGGTGTGAGGGTTCTGTGAACTTTCCTTCAAAGAGTTGCGAGAATTAGCAAATCCTGTATTTTTTCTTCTATAAATAATGTATCATAATTAGACAGGAAAAAGAAAACAGGTGAACAAAATGAGAAAAATAACTATGAGTCTGCTGCTGGGGTTGCTGCTGCTGGCAGGATGTGCCGGTGGAGGGAACAGCGGGTTGCGGGAAGAGCCTTATTCGAAGGAAAGCTTTTCGTTAGGGACCTATATTCGGATTCGGGTGTATGACGAGGATCAAGAGGGGGCGCTGCAGCCAGCCTTTGATCGGATCGATGAGCTGGAGGACAAGCTGACGATTAATGATGAAGCCGGCGCTTCGGAAATCGATCAAATTAATCAACAAGCTGGCATCGAACCGGTAGTGGTGTCTGAAGACGTCTATTCTCTATTAAAAGAAGCGGCCAATTATAGTGAAGAATCTGATGGCGGCTTTAATTATGTGATCGGCTCGATTACTCAGCTGTGGCGAATCGGTTATGATGATGCCCGCAAGCCGGAGCAAAGTGAAATTGATGAAGCCTTGAAGCATGTAGATTATACTAAGGTCCAGTTTTCCGATGAAGATCAGACAGTTTTTCTGCCAGAAGCTGACATGATGATCGATCTGGGGGCAATTGCCAAGGGCTATATTACCGATGAAGTGGTTGCGACGTTGAAAGAGCAAGGCGTGACTTCGGCGATTATTGATCTAGGCGGAAATATTTACGTGATGGGGGATAATCCTAACCGGGACAATCAGCTTTGGAGTGTCGGGATTCAAGATCCTAATCAAGCGCGAGGCGTGACGATTGGCACAATTGAAACCACTAACCAGACAATTGTGACTTCCGGAATTTACGAACGGAATTTAACTGTGGGGGACGAGACCTTCCATCATATTTTTGATTCCACTACTGGTTATCCTTACGACAACGACATTGCCGGGGTGTCGATTATCACTGATCAATCGATTGATGGGGATGCTCTGTCCACCTTGGTTTACAGCAAGGGAATCAAAGCGGGATTAGAATACATCGAGAAAACGTCAGATGATGGAACTGAGGCGGTGTTTGTCAGCAAGAATGGCAAGGTGTATGTTTCTGAAGGTTTGGAAGATGAATTTAAATTGAATGAAGGTTCCGGTTATACCTTAGGGAATCGCGAGGATTTATAGTAAAAAGGCGCTGCCGAGAAATTTCGGTTCTTTCTCAAGTTTGG
>NZ_JAFREM010000021.1 GCF_017377575.1 Candidatus Enterococcus moelleringii | reverse complement strand
TCAGAGGATTGGGCGTTTTTATCGCATAAATCGTTGCATGTTTACTTTTTATAAGGAGGTGTGAAAGATTAAACGAATCTACATAATCATTTTATTGGTAACTGGGCTATTTAGTTTTGCTGGAATGGTGTATGCTGAACCTAGAGAAGAGACGGAACAAACGATTGCTCAGCTGCAGGAACGGCTGAGTCAGTTGAACGATGAGATCTCAACTACAGTGGTTCAGCAGGCGGAACAGGAGCAGCAAATCCAGACGCTGAACCAAGAACTCGCTGCCCAAGAAAAGAAAGTGACCAATATGACCGACAAATTAATGCAACTGGAAAAAGAAATCCAAGCTCGTGTTCGTTCGATTCAACTGACGGATGCCAATCAAAAGGCTACCTTCTTTCAGATCGACGGCTGGGCGAAAATGCTGAGTTCGGTTAAAGGGATTGAAGCGATTCGCAAAACCGACGCTGCTCGGGCTAAAGAATATACTGAGTTAGTAGAGTCCATTACCAAGCAGCAGAAAGAATTGGAACAAAAGCAGGCGACTTATGCGGCAGTCCAGCAGGAGCTTCGAGCGACGATTGAAAAGCAGACCGCCAGCAAAGAGCAGCTGGAAAAAGAGTTGAAAGATAATAAAGAGTTGTTGGCTCAGATTCAAGAAGAGGAGCAGCAGCAGGAACAGGCTTTAAAGGCTGAACAGGATGCCTTGTGGCAACAAGTGGTCTTAGGCCAGACGCTTTCCACGGAAGAAGAAGTGACGGAAAAAGCTCAGGATATTATTTTGACCGCGAAGCAGTATCTCGGGGTTCCTTATGTTTGGGGTGGTACATCACCGGCAGGCTTTGATTGCAGCGGGTTGATGCAATGGGTCTTTGCTCAAAATGGGATATCGATTCCAAGAGTAAGTCAGGCTCAACAGGCATCTATTAAAGAAATTCCGATAAGTGAAGTGCAGCCTGGGGATTTAGTTTTCTGGGGCCGACCAGCTCATCATGTGGCTCTATATATTGGCGACGGCTATTTTATTCAAGCACCGCAGCCTGGAGAGACAGTGAAGATTACCCATAGCAGTTGGTATCCGTTTGAAAGTGCCGGGCGGGTGTTGAATTAAAATGTTAGAAAGTCGGGAGTGTTGATTTAGATAGAAGGAACTCAAAAATACCTCATCCATTTCAAATGAGGTATTTTTGGCGTTTTGTTTACATAATATGTGAGTAGTTAACAAACCCTAAAAAATGCAAAAACCGACTGGCGAGTACACCAATCGGCTATGTGGGAATATCAAAAGTTCATTTTGTTCTCTACTAGATAAATGAAAGACTCACAAAACCTTGTTGGTTCGTCTCATTAAATATTAGATAGAATGCGTTGAACAATGTTGTCTGTAGTTATACCACTCTGTTCTAGCAAATCAGCAGGATTATAGCGATCATGGAATCGTTTATCTACACCATAATTAATTACTTTTAGATCTTTGTCGCCAAGGTAACTTGCGACAGTTTGCCCATATCCTCCGTCTAAAATACCATCTTCCAGTGTTACAACCAACTGGTGATTTTCTTCTAGGCTATCAAGTAATTCTTTGTCCAGACCTGAGATGAATTTTGGATTGATTATGGTTGCTTTAACCTGATGGTCTGCTTCTAATTTCTCTGCAACTTGCAGGGCTAATTCATAGAAATTACCAACGCCAAACAGTGCTACTTGAGTGCCATTTTGGGTAATCTCGTTTTTGTAAAGTTGTGAGTAGTCAGTCGTGTCAGCCACACCAGTTTCGTTTAATTCATTAACAGGAACACGAATTGCTACCGGATGATCGGTTTGTTCGATTGACCAATCCAGCATCGCCAAGTACTCTTCCTTATTCGTTGGTGCCAAGTAAACGAGATTAGGAATATGACTCAAGAAAGGAATATCAAAAATTCCCAAATGACTTTCATCATTTATGCCATTTACGGAGGCACTAAAGACTAAAATTGTTCCTGGCAGGCTATTTAAGGCTAAGTCATGAGAGATTTGATCGTAGCTGCGTTGCATAAAGGTGGAAAATACTGCCCAGATTGGTTTCGCACCGTTTTTAGCCAAGCCAGCTGTCATCGTCATTGCGTGTTCTTCGGCAATTCCTACATCCACAAATTGCTTTCCAACAGATTCCCGCTGCTCTTTAGAGAACACTACTATTGGCGTACCAGCGTTTACTACAACAACTTTAGGATCGTTGGCCATCTTTTCAATCAGATAATCAGTAGTTACACTGTCATAAGTTGGGGTAGTGGACTCGGTTGAAAGATACTCACCGGTTTCTAAGCTAAAAGGACCACCAGCGTGGAAATTTTCTCGATCTTCTTCCGCAAACTTGAAACCATAGCCTTTAACTGTATGGATGTGCAGTAATACAGGATGATCCGTATCCTTAACTTCCTTAAATAAAGCGATTAATTCATTGAGATCATTGCCCTCATCCAAATAATGGTACTCAAAACCTAGTGCTTTGAAGAAGTTATCTTCCACAGTTCCTTTGGAAGTTCTCAAATTGCGTAGATTTGTGTATAATCCACCATGATTTTCTGCAATGGACTGATCGTTATCATTAACAATAACGATTGTATTCGTCGCTTGTTCGACAATATTGTTTAATCCCTCGTAAGCTAATCCTCCAGACAACGATCCATCACCAATAATGGCAATAACATTGTAAGATTCTTCTTTTAAATCGCGAGCTTTGGCTACACCGTTAGCTAGTGAAAGGGAAGTAGACGTATGTCCAACTGAAAAAAGATCATGATCACTTTCTTTCGGGTTAGTATATCCGGATACATCGTCATAGTGATTCGAATCAGTAAATGCTTGGGCCCGACCTGTTAACATCTTGTGAATATAAGACTGGTGGGATACATCAAAAATGAACTTATCCGTTGGGGAATCAAATACGTGATGTAAAGCCACGGTCATTTCTACTATACCCAAATTGGGTCCGTTATGACCACCATGTTGACTTAATTTTTCAAGTAAAGCTTGTCTAGCCTCTGTTACAACTGAATGTAGTTCTTCTGTAGACATTTCTTTTAAATCTTTTGGACTTTTTACTTTTTCTAATAACATACTATTCCTCCGTTTGGTGTATTACTGGAAATATCTTATTTCCAGCAGAAACCTTCAAATTATTTGTAGTTCTCTTACTGCTTAGGTACTTCTCTTAATCGTTTTTAAGTAATCCGACTCTTCGTTGGTTCATGTTTAACAGGACAATTATTAGTAAAAATGTCCCCATAAAGGCAATGCCGCATAACGGAATCAGTTGAATTCCTACCGTCGAGATAACTACGCCCCCGACAGCCGTTCCAATGGTTGTCCCAAGATTTCCTGAAGCCAAGTATAAGCCATTGGCAAATTCAGGTGCATCGGGAATATTTTTCGTAGCAATGTATTGCTGCGTATTGTTGCCAATCCCAAACAGCATGCCCCATAACGCGGCAATCGGATAAATTAGCAAGCTGTGATTGCCAAAAATGATCAGTAAAACGTAGATGGAAGCTAGTAAAAAGGGATAAGCAAAAATCAGCTTATTGGCATTGGTAGATAAAACTCGTCCAGCCAAATAATTACCTAACAAACTAGTAAGCCCGAAGGTAAATAACACTGTACTTTGAGTACTACCAACAATTTGCGTAATCGTACCTAAAAATTCTGCTAAATAACTATATACACCATTCAAGCCTGCACCAATTCCCAAGGCACAAAGCAAGGCTAACCAAGTAACCGGACGTTTCAATACGCTAAGCTGCTTCCCATAGGAAAGTTGCTCTTTAGGTGGCAATGCTGGGACTAAAATCAAGGTTAACAGGAAGGTCATTCCGTTTAGAAAGGTAAAGAACAAGAGCGCAATTTCTAAATTCGTGGCGCTGGCAATCAAGCTGGAAATCGGAACCCCGAAGACCATGCCGGCAGACACGCCCATAATGACTTTAGAAACGGCTTTGGGCGCTTCTTTTTTATCGGCTGTTTCACCAGCAATCGTTAATGCTAATGAGCAATAGATTGGGTGAAAAAATGCTGGAATAATTCTTGCCAGCAGGGCGATTTCAAAGCTAGGTGCTAGAATCGTAACGATATTACCCACTACGAAGACACCCGCAGCTGCTAACATCGATTTCTTTCGATCAAATCGCGAGAATAGTAATGGCAGGGTGGGACCTGCAATAGCCACACCTAAAGCAAACAGACTGACTAGCATTCCTGCTTGACTAATAGACACATTATATTTATCTGCAAAGCTGGGCAGGATACCAATGACTCCCATTTCGGTAGTTAGAATACCGAAAACGCCCCAAACTAGTAATGGTAATAAAAACCGATTTCTTTTATCTGACAAGTTATAGCCTCATTTCGTTTATTTGTGGGTTGATTCACTCTCATAAACCAACCCATTGATTGATATCAGAGAAGGCTTCTTTGACTCTTCCTCCGGGGATTGCTATGCCTTCTTTTAAGGTGGCACTTTCACATACCTTTGCTAAGTCCTGAAGACTGTTCGCAAAGCCGTCTCCTTCATGGGTACAAAAAGGCTTGATGATTTTATTGGAAAAATCCATTTTTAACAATAGAGTCTGGACAATCTTAGGGTAGGTTTGCCAAAAGATCGGAAAGCCTAAATAAATGGTTTCAAAAGAATCAATCTCTTTCGGATAGCTTAAAAGCTCTGGCAGCAGCTCCTTTCTTTGTTCTTGTTTAGTGCGCATAAGACATTCCGAATAATCCAGGGGATAGTCCACTAAAGGTCGAATTTCAAATAGCTGCGCTGCAGTAATCTGGTGAATCATTTCTGCTACAACTTTAGTGTTGCCCACTGCCAAATTTTGGAGACTGCCATTCACATAGTTGATCCCGCTTCTCGAAAAGTACAAAATAATCTCAGCCATAAGGGGTGCCCGTTACTCATGGATTTTGTGGCTGTTTAAGTACTTGGCGGTTTCCCCAGTGAAATGATCAATAATTTCACTATGGCCCACATCCAGCGTTGCAATTGTGTCAAGATCTTCTTGGGTCAATTCAAAATCCCAGATGTTCATGTTTTCCTGAATTCGTGCTTGGTGCACCGATTTTGGAATAACCACCACGCCCCGTTGAATGTTCCAGCGCAGCATGACCTGTGCCGTTGTCTTGTTATACTTATTCGCAATTTCCTTTAACAGTTCCTGATTGAAAATATCCTTTTGCCCTTCTGCAAAGGGTCCCCAGGCTTCGATTTGCACATCAAATTCTTTCATCACTTCCATGGCTTCTTTTTGCTGGAAGAAAGGATGACATTCTACTTGATCCACTGCTGGAATAACTTTTGCATTCATACACAAATCAACCAGTCGGTCAGGATAAAAATTGCTGACGCCGATTGCGCGAATTTTTCCTGCTTCGTATAATTCCTCCATTGCGCGCCATGAACCATAGTAATCATTCATTGGCTGATGAATTAAGTACAAATCCAGATAATCCAAATCCAGTTTTCGTAAGGACTCCTCAAAAGCAATTTTCGTTTTTGCATAGCCGGCATCCTGAATCCACAACTTAGTGGTAACAAAGATTTCCTCTCTGGGAATACCGCTTTTTTTGATTGCTCTGCCGACAGCTTCTTCATTTAGATAGGCTGCGGCGGTATCAATCAAACGATAGCCAGCCTCAAGGGCGCTGATTACTACCTTTTCACATTCTTCTTGATCTGGAATCTGGAACACGCCAAAGCCTAGCATTGGCATTTCAACACCATTATTTAGTTGGGTACTCTTCATTTTACATTCCTCATTTATAGGTTTTCAGTGACAAAATTTCAGTTAGTGATTGGAGCGATACGCGATTCTTTTTTCCTTATCACTTCGATAAATTCATTCTAGCAGGGATAGTATTGTAGGAGAATTGCATAAATGTTATCATGGTATAAACATAAAGTTTATGCAGGAGGTTGGTATGTACAATAAGTTACTGGATACCTTTGTTGCGGTGGTGGAAACCGGGAGCTTTGCTAAGGCAGCGGAGAAGCTCTTTATTACCAACACCGCAGTGATGAAGCAGATGAATAATTTAGAAGAGCAGCTGGAATTTGCTGCCTTTAGGAGAACCAGTCAGGGGATTTTTCTGACTGAAGCAGGAGAATTGTTTTATCAAGAGGCTTTAACGTATATGGCTCTTTCAAAGGAAATAATTGAAAAAGCTCGAAAAGTCGCCGCTACCAATCAATATACCATTCGCGTCGGGACTTCTTTTTTGAATCCTTGCAAGGCGATTATGGATTTGTGGTCGAAAATCAGTGACACCTATCCGCAATTCAAAATTGAAATCATCCCCTTTGATGACAACAAACAAAACATATTAACTGTCTTAGATTCTTTAGGAACCACCTTCGACATCATCGCTGGCTCCTGCGATTCAAAGCAGTGGCAGGAACGTTGCCAGTATTATGAACTTGAACCACTTCCTTTTTGCTGTGCCGTTTCAAGAGAGCACCGCTTGGCAAAAAAGAAAAGCCTGACAGTGTCAGACTTAGATGGGGAAACCATTATGATGGTGAAAAAGGGCGACAGTCCGGCGAATGATGCGGTTCGTCAGTTGTTTATTCAGTCTGACTCAGTGATTAGCCTTGAGAATTTGCCTAATTTCTACGATATGAGTACGTTTAATCGCTGTAGTAACACCAGCAATGTGCTGCTTTCCTTTCCACAATGGAAAGATATCCATCCTAACTTGGTCACGATCCCCCTTGAGATCGATCCGAGAAGCAGCTTTGGGATTTTGTATCCGAAAAATCCTTCCCAAGATGTTGTAGAATTTTTGAAGTGCCTAAATATTTAAAAAATTAGTCACAAGCGATAGATTACATGGAAGATTTTCTGACCCTTAGTCATAACTTCTAACAGAAAATGAAAAAACCGACTGGCGTTTATACCAGTCGGTTACATAGAATATTATAATAACTTCTTTCCTAAGTCATAGGCCTTCTCGCGGTCAATTGGAAACTGTTTCTGTCTATAGGATTCTTTTTCTTCTGCTGTATATGTCTCACAGACATATTTTGAATAATCATTGAACTGATAGGTATTGTGAGCAAAAAGAGTTTCCGGTTTAGAAAAATACCCTTCTAAAAACATTTCAAATAATTTCATATGTTCGCGATAGCCATCTGCCAGCATTTCTTCTTCTGTTACATTCATGGTATAGATGCAGGCAGTTTTCATTTTGTTCTCTACCAGTGTTGGATAGCCTATCTTATAGGTCATATACGGAAAAAAGAATCTTTCATAAAATGAATGGAGCTGTCCTGTGATTGTTCTGTAGTAAATTGGTGAACCGAAGATGATTCCATCTGCTGTTGCAAGCTTTTCAAGAACCGGATAGAGATCATCTCTGATTGCACATTTTCCGTAACTTTTTCCATCTTTAATTTTACAAGCAAAGCAGCTTTTACAACCAGTATACTTCAAATCATACAGGTTGATGCGTTCTGTCTGGACTTCTCCTGGAGCAAAAGCTTCTTTTACGCCGTTAAGTGCTTCATCTAACAATATGGCTGTATTTCTATTTCTTCTTGGACTTCCATTAATTGCATAGACTTTCATGTTGCAACCTCCAATAACTAAATTTTAATTTTTATACTGTGAAGAGGGGGCTGATCAATTATAACAGCAACTTTCATTCGTTTTCGCAGGGCCTCTATATTCAGGTTTTCACTTCTTTTTAGATTCAAACTGTTCGTAATGAATGTTTTCTAAATGCAATTTACTTTCACTACGAGGCGCTTTATGCTCTTTCTTTTGTCCCAATGCCACACAGTTAAGAACGGTATAATTATTTGGAACTCCAAGGATATCCCGAATCTCCTCATCTGCACTTTTTCGTTTTCCCATGCGATCTCGAATATGAATCCAACAAGCACCAATACCGCGTTCTTCTGCTGCTAGAAGAAGGTATGCAGAAGCAATTGCACCATCCTCAATCCATAATTCCAAGTTCTTTTTATTAACAAGCACGACAATTGCCACGTCAGCAGACGATAACGGTCCTGCGCCCATTGCCTTACATGCTGCAATATCCCTAATTTTCTTTTTATCCTTTAT
Source organism: Candidatus Enterococcus moelleringii (assembly GCF_017377575.1). Lineage (GTDB taxonomy): Bacteria > Bacillota > Bacilli > Lactobacillales > Enterococcaceae > Enterococcus_A > Enterococcus_A moelleringii. The sequence continues at coordinate 76,568 of NZ_JAFREM010000021.1, read as the reverse complement.
CACTACAAATTCAACTGGATGACCACCCCAAGACGAAGGGGCTAACAACGCTGTTTTGACAATTTCTTCAACATCTTTCTCATCTACTGTTTCTCCTGTAAATTTGCGAATAGACCTTCTATTTGCTGCAAGTTCAAAAAAATTACTGTTCATCGTTTACCTCCATATTCTGTTTGTAAATAATCTTTCAAGAGTCATGTTCCGGATACCGTTAAATACTCTGTAGGTGCTCCTCGTTTACACTGTGTTCAAGGTGTGGCAGTTCTCATATCTAATTACCTCTGTAAATTTGATCCATACTCTCACTTCTGACTATATATTATGCTGCACTTGTTCATAACGCAAACTACAATATTGACATAAGGTGATAACTAAACGGTTATATAATTTGACGGTGCTATGCCATAAGCTTGATCTCATTAATGAAAAAAGATAAGCGAATGCATTTTTGCACATTGCTTATCTTTTGTAGTGATGATCTATTTTCAAGGATGAAGCTGATAGCAATAAGAAAATACTTGTCTTTATTAACTACTGCAAATGGTTTATGACCCAATTACTGCCAATCCGTTTCTGTAAAGTAGTCTATGAAGTATATTTAATTACTAATACATTTTAGTCAGCACCACACCAGTAATCATCAGAAGCGATCCTAAAATTTGAACAAGCAAGATTCGATTTCTTTTCGCACCGATAAGCCCAAAATGATCAATGACCAAACTAATTAACATTTGCCCTAACAGGGTTAACAAAATGACGGTACTGTTTCCTAAAATTGGAACTAAGCTGACAAGACCTAACAAGTAGGAACCTCCCAAAAAGCCACCTAGCCAAATCCATTTAGGTTTCCCTTTCCCTAATGCCAGCTTAATTTTTCCGTAGCCACGTTCTTTAAAGCCAACTAGTAGCAACAAAAGAATTGAACCAACTGTAAAAGAAACTAATGAAGCATGAACGGAGGACGCAAGATTTCTTCCAAGCTCTGCATTGATTGCTGATTGTGAAGACATTAGCATCCCTACAACTACACCATAGATTTGCCACAATAGTTGTGCATGTTTGTCAGTATTAAGTTTATTTTTTTTGAGGTTAGGCAAGATGATAACAAATACAACACCGATAATCATTAGTAATACGCCTGCAATTTTACCCAGCGTTACAGAAATTTGAGGGGAATGAAACCAACCAAATTGATCAATCAGCAAACCCATAAATATTTGACCAATTAAAGGTAAAATGACCGTTTGAACACTGCCTAATTTCTGGAAAAGAAAAATGATAGAGGTTAAGCCAATCACTCCGCAAACGCCACCAAGCCAGATCCATTTTGGATGTGAAAGAAAAAAGTCCACTGAAATCAATGGGTTAATACCAGAAACCAACGTAAGAACGAGTAAAAATAGCTCAGCGACAAGGAAGGAAATCATTGAAGACAGTAATGGCGATTGGACGAAAGATCGTAATTTCGAATTAATTGCCGTTTGGATAGGTAGTAAGGTCCCGAATAAGACCCCAAGTAATAAGTAAATCATCTTTTTCACTCCTTATGTGTTTTTGAATCATACATGATTTTTACTCATGATATCCAATTGGTTACATCTCTCAATGATAAATAGCTCCAATTTCAGTGGTCCATTTCAACTATCATTGAGAATACTAGCTATTCTAAGTTAGGTCTTCGATTTGCTCAAATGAAAATATAGCGAGGAGGTCATAACTTTGTGGTTATGCTTCCTTGGTTTTTATTCGTGGTTTTAGTTAGGAAATTCGTTATCAAGTATGGCGTTTTTGTGGCTTAAATCATTGATCTACCAACGTTTCAAGCCGAGAATCGTTTTTAGCAATGAAAAATGAATAGCATGGAAATTTCAGGATGACACTAAGTTAAATCCAGAAAACATAGAAGAAAAACTTGAGATGATTCCTTATTATGAATCAGAAGGGATTGCTTTGACATCATACAGTCCGCTAGCAGCTAGTCATTTAGCTAAAAGTGAGACTGTGACTTCTAAGCATTTGGAAACGGATAAGATTGCTCGTCAAAAGTACGCAGAGATGGAAAGCAAGGATTTACTCATTATTGAGAGAATTGGTGAATTAGCAGAATGATATCAAGTTAGTCGGGCAGAAATATCTTTAGCGTGGCTCTATTATGCACGAGGTTTTTTCTAAATAAAAATCACCCATCACCAAAATGGTGTGGGCGAACGTTTGAATAGCCTTCATGTAGTTTAAGAGGATTGATTACTTTTTTTAATAATACGAACAAACTCTTTAGCAACAGGTGTTAATTCAGCAAAAGAATTCGTGATAATGCCGTATTCCATTTTTACTTGCGGATAAACAGCAGCTCTGTAAAGCTGATTAGGAATACTATCAAGAACAAATTGAGAGATGATGCCAATGCCCACACCACTTTGAGCCATGCTAAGAACAGTTTCGCCACGAGCGACTTGAAACCACTTTTCAAAAGGTATTTCATATTCTTTCCCCAAGGTGTCGATTGCCGTTTCTGCTCCAGCTTGTCCAAAAACAAATTTCCTATCATCAGAGATAATATTGACTAAGCCATCGATCTCACGATTGCTAATGGCCACCATTTCATCTTCAACTAAAACTTCGTATTCCATTTTGTTAAAAGGGGAAATACTTATCGCAAAATCGACAGCATGGTCCATTACCATTTTATTTACTTCTCTAGCCGTTCCTTCATATAGTTCGATTTTAACGAAAGGGTATTTCTCTTGGAACATTGCGATGGCTTTTGAAAGGATTACCGTAGTGGTAATGAAAATAGAACCAATTCTGACGCGTCCACCTAAAAAATTATTTTCTTTAAAAGCTGCCTGATAGATTTTATTATCAATGTCTAGCATTTGGCGAGCGAGTACCAAAATTTTTGCGCCGACATCAGTGAGAATCAGTCCATTTCTTTTGTCTCTTTGGAAAAGTTTGACACTTAGTTCGACTTCAATATTTTTGATTGCTTTACTAATCGCGGGTTGGGTAACGTATAAGTTCCTTGCTGCTTCAGTAAAACTACCTCGTTCAGCTACTTCGATAAAAATTTCGAGAGAATGCAAGTTCATAACCATATAGTGATAACCTCAGTTCTAAATATTTGTTTGAGTTATTACGTATCATAGCATACAATAACTTCTATTAACAGATAAAGAAAAGAGGTCATGGAATGAGAAAGAAAGTTGTAACAATTGTAGGTGCAGGACCAGGAATAGGTAACCATGTAGCAGAGAAGTTTGGAAATGGAAATTTTCGTGTGGTTTTAATCTCTAGAGACCAGCAAAAGTTAGAAAAATATGCAGAGGAGCTTGAAGCTAAAAATATTGAAACTTTGACTGTTGCAGCGGACGCTGCGGATAGTGATTCATTGACGGCTGCTTTCAAAAAGATTAAAGACCAAGTCGGTGTTATCGATGTCTTAGTTTATAACGCCGCAAAACTTGTTCCAAAAAAACCATCTGAATTATCCAGTCAAGAATTGATGGATTTTTATCAAGTGGATGTAGCGAGCGCCCTTCATTGTGTCCAGCAAGTTCTTCCAGAACAGATTGATCAAAAGGAAGGGACTATCATTTTTACTGGCGGTGGCTTCGCCATGTATCCATCAGCAGAATTTTCAACGGTTTCAATTGATAAAGCGGCTTTAAGAAACTTAGCTCTCGTTTTAGCTGAAGAATTAAAAGAAAAAGGTGTTTTCGTCGGTATCGTGAATATCATGGGGACCGTTGCACCAGAAACTCATTTTGCACCAGACTTAATCGCGGAGAAATATTTGGAAATGTATAAGGATCGAAAGGACTCAGAAGTGTTCTATAAATAGTTTAAGAAGATTTGATCAGCCTCATTCAGCAGTCATAATCGTGTCCACTTTGATGACTCGTCTAAAGAATCTAATGGGAGACGACAACTCTTGAACTTAGCGAAGTTGGTATGATAATGAATTAGTTGGTAATAATAGATTTACCTATCCGTGATTCAATTATTTCCAACACGAGCATAGGATAACCAATAAAACCTCTAGTTGATTCTTTGTCTAAGGAATTGGCTAGGGGTTTTAAACTACCTGAATATTTGACACTTTTGTTTAAATATCTGTGCGATTTTTGTATTGGCTGAGGGTTTGATTTTTTGGGGATGTCATCGGGGAGGTGATTATGTATTTAGTTGTTTTTAAACACCATAATAAAATTATGGTAAACCAAATTAATTAGGAGATATTTTCTGTGTTCAGTACGAGATTTTTTCATGAAAGAAATTCGTAATGCAAATAGTTAATAACGCTTTTAATAACGTTATTTCCGATTGGCTGATATGCTATAATTAAGGTGATAAATGTAGAATATTTTCTTGATTTGGGCCTATATTTAGTAGGTAATCTTCGTAATCAGCAGTCAGGAGGAAGCCCATGTTTCACGTCGTACTGATACTTTTACCGCTTCTTTTTCTAGTTATCGCAGGCTCTTTGTTGCTTTTTGGTGTCACGTCAATCGCAATAAGTGTTTTCGGCGGAACGACTGCGGCCTTGTTGATAAAAAATAAAACCGCCAAGTATTTGCTGCTGTGTGGATTTGTCATTTTATTGCTGGTGGGTTCTTTAACTTTACTGCCGTTTGTCGCAGTATATGCGGGTGTTTCTGCAGGTCTGATGCCAATTATTGGTACGTGCATGCTGGGATTCATTGCCGCGGTAGCAATCGGAGGGATTAAGTTTTCCAGCTCTATCCAAAATAAAACCGGCAGAACACTGCTGATTGTACTGTTCAGCATTGTTTGTGTGCTTGCCGGCGTATTGCTTTTCTTGATTTTATCTTGAGGCAAGGGTTCATTAAGTGGAAAGCTTCAGTAGTTGGATGAGGGTTCATCAAGCTAAATAATTGAGAAGCAGAAATGGCAACGAGAAGACGATCACTTGCAGGTAAAAATTTTTAGGTAAGCTTGATTCGTATTGGGCATTCGCCCGCATACGGTCTCCTGAGACGAGATTGCCGGATAGCGCCATACCGAATAACAAAATGCCATAGCCTGAGTAATTTAGAGCGGTCGTAAAGCCAAAAATGTAGAGCAAGGATGCCACAGCAAAGCCAGCCAACAAAGGAAAAAGATATCTTTTCATTGCAGGTCACCCCAATCTTATCTCTCTCTTAATTATACCATGGAGGCGTTTTCTAGAGATATATAATAGAAAGAAAAATCGCCGGATGGAGGAAATTGCTGCCGGATTTTTTGCGTACCATTGAAGGACAAGTAGTGGAACTACATGGACAATCACCTGGACAGTTGAAAGTATGGCAAAGTGCATAAGTTTAGGGGGTGGGACTTATGGAAATAATCAAAACCGAACATTTGAAAAAGTATTATGGTGAAGCGCCCAATCAGGTTAAAGCGGTGGATGATGTCAGTTTTTCTGTGGAGAAAGGTGAATTTGTGGCGATCATTGGCAGCTCTGGCAGCGGGAAATCTACCTTGCTTAATTTGATTGGCGGCTTGGATTCTCCGACCTCGGGCAGTGTATCTATCGACGGTGTGACTCTTGGTGCTATGACGGAAGAAGAGCTGACGTTGTTTCGCAGAAAGAAGATCGGCTTTATTTTTCAAAATTACAATTTGATTCCGATTTTGAGCGTGTACGAAAATATTGTTTTGCCGGTAGAGATGGATATGGAAGAGGTGGATCAGGATTTTTTGGCTGAGATATTAGCGATGCTTTCCTTGCAGGATAAGACCTTCAGCCTGCCCAACACACTTTCCGGCGGTCAGCAGCAGCGAGTGGCGATTGCCCGGGCGTTGATCACCAAACCAGCACTTATTTTGGCCGATGAACCCACCGGCAATTTAGATAGTAAAACCAGCGAAGAGGTTTTGCGGCTTTTACGAACCGTCAGTCAGCGCTTCAACCAGACACTGATTATGATTACCCACAACCCCTTGGTTTCCCAGTTAGCAGATCGGGTTATTCAGATTGAAGATGGGAAGATCGTGCCATGAAAAAGAGAGCTTATCATAAAATAAATTCAAAACGCATTCGGAAATTGTCGAAGCAGATTTTTTCCGCCCATAAATCCCGCAATCGTATTGTCATCATTGCCGTAGTGTTAGCGACCTTTATGCTGACGGCGGTTTTTAGTATTGGCTTTAGTTATGTGGAAACTTCGCAGCTGCAGCAAATTCGTACCATGGGGACCACGGCACATGTGGCGATCAATAATCCGAGTGACGAGCAGACGGAAGAATTGGAAACAGTTAGTCTGGTGGAGAATGTCGGCAGGTCGCAACATTTGGGTCAGGTGGACGATTTGGAAGATGACGATCTGAAGTTAGGCTTGAATTGGATCGACGAAAAGGAGTGGAAGCTTCATCGGCTGCCGACTGTTTCTGATGTGGTGGGAACTTACCCGGCTGCAAAGAATGAAGTCATGATGCCTACGTGGATTTTAGAACGCTTAGGAATTTCTGATCCGCAGGTAGGAATGGTTATTTCCTTGTCCTATCATTTAGATGGCGGCACTGATGTGGAGACGAGGGAGTTTGTTTTAGCGGGTTATTACACGGATTACTCGCAGGTGAGGACCAACGATAAGGGGAGCGTGTATGTTTCGGAAGTTTTTAAAGAGGAAGCAGATTTAGCGACGGGAAACGTGGCGATGGTTTCCTTTGAGGATGGGGAGAATATCCAAAGTAGATGCGAGCAGCTGAAAGAGACGATTGGATTCAGTCCGGAGCAGAGCTTTGAAATTGTACCGGTTACACAGGTGAATAATCAAACGCTGATTGCGGCTGTCGTGTGTGTGATCTTATTTATCTTCATCAGCAGCTACCTGTTAATCTACAATATTCTATACATCAATGTGGTGAGAGATATTCGTTTTTACGGTCAGCTGCGCTTGATCGGCTTTACTAAGCGGGAAGTACGGAAAATTGTTCACCAGCAGATTTTGTTTATTACCATGATTGGCATTCCCATCGGCTTGGTGTTGGGCGCGGTCGTGTCCTTGGGGATTGTTCCTTATAGCTTGACGATGCTTTATCCTGGCAATAGTGATGCGGGGATGCAGGTTTCTTTTTCCCCGTTGATTTTTATCAGTGCTGCCGTGTTTGCGTTTGTTACGGCCAGAATGGGGTGTATCAAACCGGCGCGAATGGCGGCGCAAGTGTCGCCGGTTTCGGCAATGGCCTACAATGAAATGACTACCAAAAACCTGCACAAGCGTAAAAACAAACGATTCAGCTCCAAGAGCATGGCATTCCAGAATATTTTTCGTTCTAAGAAAAGTGCGCTGCTGGTGTTTTCTTCCTTATTTTTAGGACTGGCCTTGTACTGGATCGCCACCGCCTTATTGTCCAGTATCAGTCCGGAAAATTTCATCCAGCAATGGGGCGAAGATGATTTTGCGATTACCTATAGTATTCATGATGAGGGAAAACCAATCACGTCAAATATGTTAGCGGAGATTCAAGCAATTCCGGGCATCCAAGACCTAAAAACAACAGATGTAGCTGAAGAAGTGACCTTCCCGGTTCAATATGAGGAGCAGGTGTTTGGCGCGTATGTAGATTCTTTAGATGGAAAAGCCGGAGCGGATTTCTCGACACCTGAGAAACGCAAAGCCTATATCGAGAATTTTTATAGCGGCGTTTATGGCATTGATGATCGTTACATCGAGGAATTAAATCAAAAGCTGGAGGAGCCGATTGATGTGGCGGCTTTTAAAAAGGGCGATTTGGTATTGCTGCAGGAGCTGACAGATGAAGATGGTGAAAATATAGTACGGTCTGGTGAGATGATTACGATAGAGAGTGAAGGTGAGTCACAAGAGTTTAAGATTGCGGACAACTTTTTACCTGCCGATTTCCAGAGTGGTCGGGGAAATGAACGGGGGACTGCGCCGGATTTGTATATCAGCAAATCTGCATTGGCTAATCTTGCGCCGCAAACAAAGATTTTCCGGATATCCTTCGATACGGATGGACGACAGGATGAAGACGTGTTGCAGCAGCTGAAAGAGATCACGGCTTCGGATGCTAATATCCAAATTCTGTCGCGGGTGGAAAAGGAAGCCGAGATGGCTGGGTATCTATTGACAACTAAAGTATTAACAGTGGGGTTATCGCTGACCTTTCTGTTAACTGGCATCCTTAATTTTGTCACGACGATGGTAACTAGTGTGAACAGCCGGAAGCAAGAGTTTGCCATTTTAGAAAGCATCGGCATGACCCATCAGCAGCAACGAGAAATTTTATTGTTTGAAGGGTTCTATTATTGGGGAATTTCTTTTGGATTATTGCTGACGCTTGGTACGGTGATTTATATTCCGCTGTATCTTTTGTTTAAACGGATCGTTCCTTATGCGGCTTTTAACTTACCTCTGTCTTCCTTGGCCTTGGTTTTAGTGGTGATTTTGCTGGTGTGCTTACTGACGCCATGGATTACGTATCGGATTAGTTTGAAGGAGAAGCTGATTGATCGGATGAATCAGTAGCTGACAAAAAGCCCTGTGAAGTGGATATTTCGCCATTTCACAGGGTTTTTGATGTGTCCCAGGTATTGGTAATCTAGTTGGTGAAAGTTCAACCGTGGGTAGTTACCGCTAATTATACCATGTTGGTTCAGCAATGAACTTATAAATAATCAAACAAAAGTCTTTCGGTTTTGATTTTTTTAGTATTACAATATTACTCTTGGAATATTTAAGGAAATCAAATATACTGGAATAAGTAAGCAGATAGGAGGGAAATAAAATGTCCGGCAGAATAGATATTGCTGAGCAACTGGTATCGACAACTGTAAAATTGTCTACTGATGCAGGTGTAGGAACCGGTTTTTTTTACAAAATGGATGAAAGTTCTAAGGGTGATTTTAAACCGGTCATCGTTACTAATAGACACGTTTTTGAAGACGCTAACAATGTAGTAATCATGTTAACTCTAGTTGATAAGAATTCAAATGATATCGTAAAAAGATATAATATTTTTAATTTGAAAGGTAGCGTTATTTATCATCCTGATCCTGAAATTGACCTTGCAGTATTGCCTTGTCCTGGAATATTCCAGTCCCTGATGAGCCAAGGGTACTCTTTTAAGTCAGTTTTCTTAGAAAAAAAATTGATTCCAACTAGTGAACAAGCTAAAGATATATCGGCTATAGAGGATGTATACATTATAGGATATCCAAATGGTTATATGGATGAAGTAAATAATAGACCGCTTGTCAGAAAAGGAATAACTGCTTCGGATTACAAATTAGATTATAATGGAGAACCAAAATTTTTAGTAGACTCTGCAATTTATGGTGGTTCAAGTGGTTCACCCGTTATAATTTACAATAGGGATGGGTTCTTAGATAAAGATGGTAATTACAATCTTGGACAACCGAGAGTTCATTTTTTAGGAATTAATAGTGCTGTTATGATACAAAATCTTGAAGGAGAAATTTCTGAGGAAGATGTTCCTACGGCAGTAGGTTTGACTAGTAGATTACCTATAGGCCTTGGAGTAATAATAAAATCAAATCAGCTGGAAGCTTTTGAAGAGTTTTTGCCTGAATAGAATGGTAGGAAAAAATAATGACATCACCTGAATTGATTGACATTATAATTAAATTGACTGGTACTTTAGTTCCTGGTTATCTGGCTTACTATATCTTGTATCGGTCAAATACGATTTTTCTTAAGAGAAATAGAGCTGATGAAAACAAGACGTTTCTTGTCGCACTATCCTTATTTAATAGTTTAGTGGGCCTTTTCTATCTTCAAAATGTGAGGGGTAATACATGGTATAGCAATATTATCTTTGTGTCATCAATCCTTTTTTTAATTTCAGTTTTTTTATTACCTGTTGCAGTGAAAGTTTTCTCTTTCTTATTAACAGAGTGGTTAAATATCCTCAGGGGAAAAAATGGATATGCCAAAATTGAAAGTTTAACAATTTTCAAAAAAGTATTTGACCATACTAACGGCACGAGAGTCTCAATATTTGATTTTTCTGGTAAACACATTATTACCGGATCAGTAGATTGTATAGTTGAAGATAACCAGTTTGATTACTTTGATGTATTGTTTTCGAGAAGAATTGAAGATTATGATAGTTTACTTCCTGCAGAAGCTGTCCGAATGTATTCATCTGCTGAAAAAGCGAATATGGGAGAGTATACAGTTTATGTAGATTTCGAAAAAAAAGTAGTTTTCCATGTGTTCAAAGAAAGTTACCATTATCAGTAGCATGGTAGCTTTCTTTGAATTAGCGCTTCTTATCCTACCAAAGGTATTAGTAATAACCCCACTATGCAGAGATTATTTCTCCCCCTTTTTTCCAAAAAAATTATCATACTCTTTATTAGTCTGATCATACTTAATAGTATTTATAGAATGTCTAGACTCCTTTTCTGAATTATTCTTACGTGTGAAATCTAATGTGCGGTCCCTATCTTTCAGCGATTTTTTAATAGGTTCTTTATTTTTGTTAGACTCTTTTTTGATAATAATCACTCCTCTTTTTTTATTTAATAATTATACATCATACTTGTTTGTTTAGTAAAAGGGTGTAGCGCTTTGAGTACGAAGTATATATGATTACTAATTCTAATATGGTAATTCCGACGACAGCACAAATTCCTTTTGCTTCAAGAAGGATTCAAAGGCTTTGGCACCAGCCGGCAGTTGAATGTCTTTCCTTTTCGCTAGATATACCGGCCGGTAAACCGGGGTTTCCAGTTGTAAGACTGCAACATCGTGATGCTTCATCAGCTTGTTGTAGGGCAGGATAGCTGCGCCTAAGTTGATGGATACCAGACCGGTGAGAGCTTGATCTTCTTCTACCCGGCAGGCGATGGTTAACGGCAGCTTTTCTTTTCTAAATAGATTTTCGATGAAATAGGTTTTGTCCAGACATAAAATCATTGGCACCTTCGATAATTCTTCCATTGAAACCTTTTTCTGTTTTGCGTAAGGGTGGGACTTGGCTACGATGGCCACTAGCGGCTGATCCAACAAATGGAAGAACTCGATTTCCGGTTCGTTCTTTAAATAGGAACAAATCGAAAAATCGCAAATTTCATTCTTGGCATTTTCGATCAGGCGCGGGGTATTGCCCTGCCAGAATTTGAACTTGTAATTGGCCCGATCAGGATCGCTGCGAAATTGCTTCAGCAGCTCGGGAATAATTTCTGGTCCCAAAGTGAAAATAAAGCCCAGATCAATACTGCCAAAATAGGGATCAACGATATCCTGAATGGTATCTGCACCGGATTTGATTTCTTCCAAACCTTTGCGGACTTTTTCGTAATAGATTTTTCCCATCTTAGTGAGACGGATGTTACGGCCGACGGGTTTAAATAAGGAGACGCCGAGGTCATCCTCCATCCGGCGAATCAGTCGGCTTAAAGAAGGTTGGGCGATGCCAAGTTCATCCGAGGCTTTGCCATAGTGTTCCACCTCTGCCAAGCGGCAAAAGGCTTCTAAGTTTTGTAGGTTCATGGGGGAAACTCCTAATATTTTATAGTAAAGAAATGTCTATTTGATGTATGGTTTCGCCAAGCGTTATCGCTCAGTGAAGCCGTCTTTTTAAATTATAACATGATTGTTATGAATATCAATCGTGATTGCGATTGTTTTCACAAGTAAAATTCCATATAGTAATTAGTGTAAAGAAAACGTTTTTAGGTAAACGAAAAATTGGAGGAATTTATACATGAAAAAAGTAACGATTGCCTTAATTGGTGCTGGTTTTGCTGGGAATTTCCATACAAATTCTTATAACAAAGTCAGTGGTGTGGATTTGAGAATCAAGTATGTGTACGACAATGATCAAGAACGCGCGCAACAATTATGCGACAAATGGGACATCATCGAAGGCGTAGCAACCAGCTACCAACAAGTTCTAGAAGATCCTGAAGTAGATGTTGTTGATATCATCACTCCACCAGTTACTCACTTGGATTTGGCGTATGAAGCATTGGATGCCAACAAACATGTCATCTGTGAAAAACCTTTAACTGGCTACTTTGGTGAAGAAGGCGACGAAGAACCAATCGGCTTGAAAGTTCCTAAAGCAAAAATGTACGAAAGCTTATTAGCAAACATTGACGAATGCCGCAAGAAATTTGAAGCATCTGACCGTTTGTTCATGTATGCAGAAAACTATGTATATTCACCAAACATTTTACGTTCAGCTGAAATGATCGAAGCGAAGAAGAGCAAAATTATGTACATGAAGGGTGAAGAAAGCATCCGTTCATCTACTTCACCAGCATCAGCTTACTGGTCATTAGCCGGCGGCGGTTCATTAATCCGTCTAGGCAGCCATCCAATCGGCGGCATGCTGTTCTTGAAACAAATCGAAGCAAAAGCACGCGGCGAAGAAATCGCTGTTCAAAGCGTTGTAGCTGAAACTGGACGTCTGGCTCCTAGCTTGAACGAACATGACAAACGCTACTTCCCAGCTAAATCAATCGATACAGAAGACTTTGCGACAGTAATCATTACCTTTACTGACGGCACGAAAGCAATCTCTATCTCTAACGATAACACTTTAGGCGGCGTGAAGAACTACGTTGAAGTTTATACAAACGACAGCGCATTGGTGAACAACATTACACCAGCTGACAACTTACAAACTTACTTCTTAGATCATGATGATTTAGACGATGTTTACATCTCTGAACAGCTGCAAGACAAAACTGGTTGGAACAAAGTATTCGTTGCGGAAGAAACTTTACGTGGCTATTTAGCTCAATTCCAAGATTTTGCAGAATGTGTGGCAGAAAATCGTCAACCACTCTCCGGTTTGGACCTAGCTTATGATACAATAAAAATTATCTATGCGGCTTATCTTTCAGCTGAAGAAGGACGCAGAGTAGATTTTTAGGAAAGAAGTGGACGATTAATGGAAACTGTAACTGTTGAAAATTTAACTATTGGAGAAGGCTTGCCAAAAGTCATCGTACCTTTAGTCGGAAAAACCCGTGAAGAAGTCTTGTCGGAAGCAGAAATCGCTGTTGCCAGCAACTGTGACATGATCGAATGGCGTATTGACCATTTTGAAGAAGTGACTGACTTTGCTAAAGCAGCGGAATTTATTAGGGAAGTTAAAGAAGCGGTAAAATTGCCTCTATTAGTTACCTTCCGTACTGCTAAAGAAGGCGGCGCTTGTCCGATGGAAGACGCCCAATATTTCGAAATGTACCATACTTTCTTGGAGCATGGAAACTTTGAATTACTTGACGTGGAATTGTTCATGCCTGAAGCAGAAGTTGCAGAATTAGTGAAAGCAGCTCATGACAAAGGTGTTAAAATTATCATGTGTAACCATGATTTCGACAAAACGCCACCGAAAGAAGAAATCATCACTCGTCTGAAAGCAATGCAGGACAAAGGCGCAGACATCTGCAAGATTGCTGTAATGCCGCAAAACACGCATGATGTAATTGTATTGTTGGATGCAACCCAAGAAATGTACAACAACTATGCAAAACAACCGTTGATCACTATGTCAATGGGCGAACTAGGCGTAATCAGCCGTGTATCTGGTGCTACCTTTGGTTCAGCTGCTACTTTTGGCGCTGCTAAAAAAGCATCTGCCCCTGGACAAGTTTCAGTTGGCGAATTGCGTACTATCTTGGAATCACTATAATAGTAGAAACTAGGATCAGGTGAATCTTTCACCTGGTCTTTTTTTTCGTGCGCAAAATTAGTAGTTGAAGGAAGTTGGTTCACTTTTCTTCACTTGGAAGAACGTGTTCCTTCTATTATATGAAGTAATTCGTGTATGCGGTTTCTCGGATCGCGTTTTTCAGCAATGAGTATAAGTCTGGTGAAATCCGAGCGACTGTATGGCAGTTTCCTAATCTTAGATGATCCAGAACGGAATGGAATATACAGATAATTCATGTATAATTGAATATTATTGCGGGTAAATCTGGATAAATGGATGCATAATGAATAAAATTGCGCATTTTGTCGAAAAATTTTATAAAAAGGCATTGACTTATCTAGATTAGAATTCTATAATCATAAACTATACAGTAACTAATTGCATTTTTATGCAGTTTGATCGGAGGTTTTTGATTGAAAGTATCAATTATCGGTGTGACAGGCTACAGCGGACTTGAATTGCTGCGTTTGCTAAGCAATCATCCCAATGTAGAGATCGTATCTATTCACAGTCATTCACAAAACGGGGAAGCGATCGACCGACGATTCCCACATTTGAAACATCTGATCGAATTGCCTTTAGAAGAAGTCGATCCTGAGAAAATTATGGATAACGCAGACTTGGTTTTCTTCGCCGCTCCATCTGGGGTTGCGAAGGATCAGGCATTGCCGTTTATCGAAAAGCAGTTTCCAGTCATTGATCTGTCTGGGGATTATCGCTTGAAGAATCCGGCTCAATATAAGAAATGGTACGGCAAGACCAGCGCGCCAATCGAAGCCTTGGAACAAGCCACCTACGGCTTAGCTGATTTCGACCTGCCAAAGGATTTGAAATTGATTGCCAACCCGGGATGTTACGCCACAGCGGCGATCCTTTCGGTGGCACCGCTGGTGAAGCAGCAGCTGATTGAAAAGAACTCCATCATCTTTGATGGTAAGTCCGGTTTATCCGGCGCTGGCAAGAAGCTGTCAGAGGCTAGTCATTATACAGAGGCTAACGACAACATGTCGGTGTACAAGCTGAATCAGCATCAACATATACCAGAAATTGTTCAACAGCTGCAAAGCTGGGATGCTGAGATTCCAGCGGTTCAATTTTCAACTGCTTTGATCCCAGTCACTCGCGGCATTCTGATGACTACCTATTGTAGAGCTAAAGAGGGTGTCACCGGCGAAGAAGTTCGTCAAGCCTTCGAAGCTGAATATGAAGGCAAACCATTCATCCGCTTGCAGGATGGTCAAGATTTCCCCTGTATTAAGCAGGTGGTTGGCTCAAACTACTGCGATATCGGCATGGCCTACAACGAAGCTACTCAGACCATTACTGTGGTGAGTGTCATCGACAACCTGGTCAAGGGAGCTGCCGGCCAAGCGATTCAAAACTTAAACTTACTAATGAATGTACCGGAAACGACTGGCTTAGAGCTGGTGCCTGTGTATCCGTAACGACAAAGGAGAAAATAGATGAATATCATAGATGGAACCGTCGCAAGTCCCAAGGGCTTCCAAGCGACAGGCCTGCACGCAGGCTTAAAGAAAAACAAAATGGATTTGGGCATCATTTATTCAGAAAAACCAGCTAAGGCTGCGGCCGTATATACCACCAACCAAGTGAAGGCAGCACCGATTTACGTGACGAAGGAAGCGATGCAAGAACCAATCATGCAGGCAGTCGTTGTTAACTCCGGCTATGCCAATGCTTGTACCGGCGAGATCGGCCTGCAGCATGCTAAACAAATGCAGAAGGCCGCCGCGGATCACTTAGGGGTGACAGCAGACAAAGTAGCCGTTGCTTCAACTGGCGTGATTGGCAAGATTATGCCGATTGAATTAGTTGAAAAAGGGATTCAAAAAATCGACATTGAGGACTGCGAACCTTATCATTTTCACGAAGCGATTTTAACGACTGATACAACTACCAAAGAAATTGTGGTCCAAGCGAAGGTTAACGGCGAAACTGTGACAGTTGCTGGATGTGCGAAAGGTTCTGGGATGATTCATCCTAACATGGCAACGATGCTAGCCTTTATCACCACCGATGCAGACATCTCACAAGAGGTGCTGCAGGAATTATTAAGTGAAAAGACCGAAACAACCTTCAACCAAATCACAGTGGATGGAGATACGTCGACTAATGATATGGTGTTGGTGCTGGCAAACGGCATGGCAGGTAACGCAACGATTGAAAAGGGCACAGAAGGCTATGACACCTTCGTAGCGATGTTCCAACTGGTTAGCGAAACCTTGGCTCAGATGATCGCCAAAGACGGCGAGGGCGCAACCAAGCTGATTGAAGTACAGGTGAACGGCGCTACTGATGAATTAGCCGCTCGGATGATTGCTAAAAAAGTAGTCGGCTCGATGCTGGTGAAGACAGCGATGTTCGGGGAAGATCCTAACTGGGGCCGTATCATTTGTGCCATAGGTTATGCGGAAACCAAGATTGATCCAGAAAAGGTGGATATGTGGATTGGCAGCGTGCAGGTACTGAAAAGCAGCCAGCCGCAAGCCTTTGACGAAGAAGCGATAAAACCAATTTTAGAACAAGACAAGATTGTGATTGCCGTAGATATGAATTTAGGAGACGCGAAGGGCGCAGCGTGGGGCTGTGACTTGACCTACAAATATGTAGAAGTCAACGCGTTATACCATACGTAGGAGGAGAACATCATGGGAAAAATCGTAGTGAAAATTGGCGGAGTAGCCAGTGATAATTTAACCGAAGAATTTTTTGAAACATTAGCAGATTGGCAAGAACAAGGCAAAGAAATCGTCATCGTTCACGGCGGCGGCTATTACATCACTGAGATGATGGAAAAGCTGAACGTACCGGTAACTATTTCCAACGGTCTGCGTGTGACTTCAGCTCAAGCTTTAAAAATTACCCAAATGGTGTTGATCGGCCAAGTGCAACCTGCCATCACCACGGTTTTCCAGCAAAATGGTTTCTCAGCAGTCGGCCTGCATGCTTCATGCGGACAATTGATTCAAGGTGAATTTATCGATAAAAAGAATTTAGGTTATGTAGGATCAATTACTAACATCGGAACAGGTATGATCGAAGACGTACTGGCGACGCAGCATGTGCCGATTATCGCGCCATTAGGATTGACCGAAACAGGAGAATGGTTAAACATTAATGCTGATACCGCAGCCTGCAAGATCGCTGAAGCTTTGGATGCTGAAGCTTTGTACTTAATTACCGACGTTCCTGGTGTGAAATGCGACGGCGAATGGTTGGAACACTTGACCACTGACGATGTAGAAGAATTAAAGGATCAAGAAGTCATCACTGGCGGCATGATTCCTAAACTAGACAGTGCCACATCTGCGCTGACTAAAGGAGTAAAAGAAGTCTTCATCACTGACAGCATTGCAAAATGCGGCACAAAAATCACGAAAGCGAAGGTGTTCGCATGACTCATCTATTTCCTAATTACAAAAGAGAATCCATTGATTTAGTCAAAGGCTTCGGTAATTATGTCGTGGACCAAACCGGCAAAGAATACCTGGATTTCACCAGCGGCATCGGGGTAAACAGCTTAGGCCATCAACACCCCAAGCTAATCCAAGCCCTGGAAAAACAAATGCACCTAATTTGGCATACGTCGAACCTTTATTCCAGTAAATTGCAGGAAGATGTTGCCAAAAAATTAGCCAATAACAAAAATTATCTCGGCTTCTTCTGCAACAGCGGAACCGAAGCCAATGAAGCAGCTATCAAATTAGCCCGTAAAGCTACCGGACGATCAAAAATTATCAGTTTCCAGCAATCATTCCACGGACGGACTTACGGCGCTCTAAGTGCCACTGGCCAAGAAGCGCTGCACGAAGGCTTCGCGCCTATTTTACCGGATTTTCAATACGTACCATACAATGAAATCGAACCCCTCCAGCAGATCGTGGATCAAAACACTGCAGCTGTCATGATAGAGCTGATCCAAGGCGAGGGTGGAGTATTACCAGCCGATGTCTCCTTCGTCCAGCAAGTCGCTAAACTCTGCAAAGAACAAGGCGCCCTGCTCGTCGTCGATGAGATTCAAACAGGAATCGGCCGAACCGGTAATTTCTACGCCTTTGAAGGTTACGGAATCGAACCAGACATCTTCACCTTAGCCAAAGCTTTAGGCAACGGCATCCCAGTCGGCGCCATGCTAGGCAAAAAAGAACTAAAAGACGCCTTCGGACCCGGCTCCCACGGCACCACCTTTGGCGGCAACAAGCTAGCGCTCCGCGTAGCTTTGTCAGTCATCGACATCATCAATGATGAAAACTTCCTAGCCGGAGTTAAGAAAAAAGGCGAGTATGCAATGAAGTCATTGAGTAGCTTGAAGGATTCAAGTGATAAAGTCTTGGATGTTCGCGGACAAGGCTTGATGATAGGTATTCAGTTGACAGATGCTGACACATTGAACGCGGCAGTTTCTGAGCTTCAGAAAAAAGGGCTGCTTGTGTTGAAGGCCGGGAACAACACCATGCGACTTCTGCCACCACTGACGATTGAACAGGGTGAGTTGGAGAAGGGTGTTGGGATGATTAGGGGAGTTTTGGAAGGATAATTAGGACTGTTTGGTTATATTTTTTAGTGGTTGAAACGATGTATTTTAATCATTTGTAGAGACAAAAAATACAATTTATCAGAAAAACAATTTTGTGTGTTAAACAATCATGCAGTAAGAATTTATAATAATTAGTTAGAAGGTGGCAATTTTAATGGGGAAATCTGATAGAAAGGTATACTATCCTGAATGGTTTGATCCAGAAGAAAATCTTGAAATTAATTGTGAATTAGATAGTAATAAATCAAAACTAAATGATCTATTTCGTTTTTCAATGCATTTTACTTTAGATAACAATTCTGACAAAAAGGGATTAATGATTATTTTAATGAATCCCAGTAAAGCTGACTTGAAGAACTCGGATGCAACAGTGAATCGTGTATTAAAGTATGCTAGGGAAAAGTACAACGATGTTTACCTATACAATACTCTTCCCGTTTATGAAACGAAATCAAACAAAATAAAAGAAAAAATAGATAAATTAAAGCAAAAACACACATGTGTTTTAGAAAACAATATATTCTATATTAAAGAGAGGTTGTTGAAGTGTCAAGATGATTATGACATCATATTAGCTACGGGGGTTCCAACTAACGTGTACGGAAAACAAGCAATAAATGAAATATATGAAACAATAATTAGTCAAGATTTGATTGTTTGCTTTTTTTCAAAGAATAACGAAAGTCCTGAATTAAACAAATCGAATCACTACGCTAAACATCTTAGGGTTGTTTCAAATAAATGCTTAGAAAACGAACTTATCCGTGGAAAACTAAAAAATATACCGGATTTCAAACTAGCAAAACGTAGAAAATTATAATAACGGAAACTCGGCAATTTTATCTTTGTCGAGTTTTTTTGTGTTTTTCTTAATGTAAAAATCATTATTGTATTAAGTTGGCTGTAAACTAAAATCAAGTGGTTATTTTTGATTTGTTTGAAATTATGAGTGATTGATTGTACAGAAGTGGCTTAATTTATTTTGCTGTCAAATATAAAGTAGTGACTTTTATGACTCATTATGACCGTTATATGGGCAATTATGAAGTGATTAAATATATGATCGTATCATAGTTTATAATGGGAAATACTAATCGGTAATTTTATGTGTTGAAAGAAAATATTAGATATCTAAAAAGAATGAACGCCTTCTCTGGACAGACATGTTGTAGTTAACGTCATGTGAGGATAAGGAAAAGAGATAAAGGCATAGAATGATAGTAAAATCAGGTAAAAAATGAGAATACTTTTATAAGTTGTGAACGCTATTTACAGATAACGATAATGATAGAATTTAATATTGTGTTTTTTGAAGGGGATGGTGGTACCAAACAATTTCGAAATAAACGAAAATAGGATTTTTTCGAAAGGAATGGTTTGATGATGGATGTAGAGATAGATAAGTGGTATTCAATAAATGAATGTTTAAATCAATTAAGATCAGACGAAAAACTTATGGGAGTTTTTATTATTAAGTTTGATGAATCTAGGGAAGTAAAGTTCGCTCAAAATAGTGATAAGCACTTTTCATCGGTCTCTTGTAATAAGTTGGAAGATCATTATAAAAAAACTGACAAAGAAGTTTTACTGATAGCTTCTTCAAATAATATGTATCAAAGTATCAGTGATTATAGCAAACTAAGTAAAGAAGAAATACCACCAGATTTAGAACCTAAAAGCGCCAAAGTGCTATGGCAAATTGTTGATAGAGCAAACTTAAAGGTCAGCTTTTTTGAAACTAATAATCCTATTGTAAAGAAAAAGGAATTGTTGAGTAAGTTTAAAGCTGTTCCGCTGGGTAATAAGAGTTTTAATGATAACGATGCAATTCCAACATGGAGTGGATTTAACTACCAAGGAAAGTGCGTGATATTTAGAGCAATCACAAAAATTAATGCACTTTGGGACGATGGAACAAGTGAAACAGAGGTAAAAAAAATACTAGATAATTATTCGATTGAAATAGAATTGAAAGAAGATTTCGTTCTTTATGAAAGAGATATCCCTGTTGAATATATTCAAGTCAAAGCGGCTTTAGCTTCAAGAACATTTAGTAATTATTCGAAAGCTATTAAACAATTACTAGATCATCGTAATGAAGGTGCGAATCCTAGTACGGCGGAATGTATTCTAATGTCTGCGATACCTGTAGGAAATTGGAAAGCAGAATGTCCGGTTAAACTCTATGACAGTATTCAGCTTCTAGAAATACCAAAAAAAATAAAAGAAGAGCTCGCAAAACTTTTAGCGAAAATAGGTGAGCCGACAGATAAGTTTACTATTAAAGTGGTTTATGAAAATTTATGTGGTCTTTTAGACCAACGAGTAAGTAATATCCATGAAAATAAGAGTAGTTATCATCTGAATCTAAATCAGGATTTTTGGAAAAGTATTAGAACTTCTATTAATGAAAAAGAAGAGAGTGCAATCTTTTCTACATACGAAATATTATATCTATCTGTGTGCGAAAACTTAGTTGAGGTGATCGAATCAAGATGCGATGAGTGTAGAAATGGTTATTCACAATATGATTGTGATACTTGCTCAATACCTTCTCTTAGAGACAATTTTTTAGCAACAAATTTAATAGATTATATTCCAATCTTAAATCCAGATCAAATTTTGCATTTGGAAAAAATTGATCATCTCAAAAAGCTTGTTGAAACTTTTTCAAAGAAAGAAATAAAAAACTTGTTATATCAGTTTGAGTTTTCTTATGTTGATGACTATTGTTGGAATCCAGCTTATCACATGCTTGATATGGGGCGCGAAAACTATATAATTCCTACTCTCTTAGATTTTGGAAGCGAGAAATTCGGTAAGTCGATTGCTATCAGATTATCCAATATTATTAATAATGTTGAAATATACAGTGCGATTCAGGGGAAGGCTTTGACAGCAATAAAACCAGAAGGCCCCATTTTGGAGAGTGTTATGGAAAATAATGTTACGAACTATAAAGAGATAAAAAAGAGGTTTCTTCCTGAAGAAAGTAGTAATAGCAAAGAAGGAAATCAAAATATTAACGTTAGTGAGAATGACATCAAAATAATTGACAGAGCTAGCTTTGTAAATGAATTACGAGAGAAGAGTGATAAATGTGAGTAAAAGATTTTCGAAAATTATAAGTATGATAAAGTCTTTTCCCTTGATAGATGGAGAGTGGTTAGAATTTCCAAAAGACGCCTCGGATTTGGTAGCATTCTATAAAATATTTGATGGACGAAAAGTCATGATATATGACTTTGAATTAAAAAATAAAATTCCAAATAATGAGTTAGTAAATAATTCGGATTTCTCAGAATTGGTGATTAGCAATGCTGAAAAACTCTTTGATAAGTATTTCAGCAAATACATTCCTCAAGACACTTATGTTGTATTTATTTCAGAAATTGAGAACCATACAGACGATTTACAAAAGTTTATCATTCGTATTGAAGAGAATGAGTTTATGTTCAAGAAGTATGTTTGTCTATATACTGATGATGAGTTATTATTTTTACAAAATGCATTAAAAAATATGAATCACACCAAGAGATTTTGGGATAATGAAAATTTGTTTAACAATAGAATTAGTTTATCATTACAATTACTCCCAAGACTAGCTATAAAGTTGCCAATTATTCAACTAGATTTCGCGGAAATTTCATTTAACTCGGTTCAAAATCGAGTTAACAAAGATATTGATCATAGAGAAAATGGTGAACAGATGAGGTTTCTTAATGAATCACTAGATTCATGGATCGGTGAGATAACTCCTGAAGAAATTGCAAATGATATGGTTAATGAAATAATGGCAGGTGAGCAAGATGAAATTTAAAATAAACAGAGTGGTAATATCCAATTTAAGGAATATCCCGTATAATCAGCCGCTTATCTTTGATTTATCTAAACAAAATATTACGATTCTTGATGGTCCGAATGGTTATGGAAAAACCACCTTTTTTGATGCAATCGAGCTGTTAGTGACTGGAGACCTAGGACATTTTTTTAGTGGATTATACAATAGAGGAAGAGAATCTCTTAGTAGTGTTGCTAAAGATAAAAATAAGAATACAGTTATTACAGCTGAAATAGCAATAAGAGACAAAGGAATGTATATTCTAACACGTACTTTTTGTTGGGATCACGATAGTACCTTAATTGAGCTAACGTCTCCTGACGGAAGTACTGAAACAGTTGAAAAACAAGATGAAATATATGGTTTTTTTGGTATTACGGATAGTATTTTCAATATTGGTATGTATATTTCTCAGAGTGATTCTTTGAACTTTTTAAAGTTACCTTACAAAGATCGCAAAGATAAGTTTAGTTCAATTGTAGGAACAGATAGAGACAAAGATAAAAATAAGTATTTGGTCGATTTAAGAAAAGAATTACTTAATAAAAAGGATCAATATGTTTCACGATTAGATACCTTGATTAATGAGTCCTCAACAAAAATAGAAAAATATAAAAAAATATTGTTAGATGATGTAGAAAATGTCCAATCAGCAAAATATCAAAAGCTTTTTCCAAAGCTTAATTGTGCTTTTGATGAAGAGTTGGTAGAAATTTCAGATGTTAAAAAATATTTAGACGAGATTAGTCAGATAGAATCTTTTATTGAGTTAAGAGGTGATTTTATTGCACAAAAAAATAATAAGACTTTAGAAGAATTAGTTTCTTATGAAAAAGATTTTTACTGTGCATTGTTTCACGAAAAAACTATTAAAGAGTTGAAGCTGAAAGAAGAAGAATTAATACAAATAAAACAATTTGAAATCATTAAACAAAAATATATCGAAGAAAAAAGTCCAAAATATGATAATGAGTTATTTAAGAAAACCTTTGGAGCATCCATTGACAAAATAAATGAATTGAATGCGGAAATTCACAAAAAAGAAAACAAACTTTCAGAAATCACACTTCAAAAAAAGAGATTGAATGAAGCAAGAAGCCAGTTGAGACAGATTCATGATGCTGTGCATCTTTTGGAAAATAATGTTTGTCCTTACTGTGGCAAGGACGATGAGAATCTAATTGAATTATACGATATTTTAACAAACTATGTAAATGATGACCAGTCAGAAACAACAGAAGAAATTCAAGAAATAGAAGACAATTTAGAACAGTTTGTGAACGAAGTATTTGTTAAAGAAATTGATGACTATCTTAAGGATTATCAATCATTGATTAAAAACTATGAAGAGTTTGAGGGTCTGTTTGAAATAGACCCTCAAAAACTAGAAAATACATTAAAAGATCAAAAGTTATACAACTTTTTTATGAACACAGACAACTCTTTTGATAATAACTATAACTTATTATTAGAAAGAATTCGTCGAGGATTACAGCCTATTTCTACAAGTATAAGCGCTACTGATTTAGTTAAGTATGAAAGTATCTCACATCAATACTTTAATGATGAAACTCCTATGATTACACTAGCTGATATTCAAGAAAAAAAAGCTTATTTAGTTTATACTTTAAATAGTAAAAGTAAGCGACTGAAACACGACCAGGAATTAATTAAGCAAGATTTAGAAGACAAAAAGAAGTTATACAATGAGAAGATTGATAATAAAATTCACGAGATAGAACAACTGAGTAGTGTTTATAAGAAATCCATTGAAAAATATAATTCTGACTTCTTAGAAGACATCAAAATTCCTCTTTTTATTATTAGTGGTAGAATTATGCAAACATCTCCTATGGGGCTTGGTATTGAAGCTAAAATAGATAATAGAAGGATTGAATTCGTTTCTGGTACATTAACACATGACATTGTTAATATGTTAAGTGCAGGACAATTAAATGGATTAATGATATCAATCCTATTAG
Organism: Candidatus Enterococcus moelleringii; assembly: GCF_017377575.1. Lineage (GTDB taxonomy): Bacteria > Bacillota > Bacilli > Lactobacillales > Enterococcaceae > Enterococcus_A > Enterococcus_A moelleringii. The sequence continues at coordinate 52,522 of NZ_JAFREM010000021.1, read as the reverse complement.
CAGTGCAAAAAACATACTTGTCCAACAAGGGTATAAGATTATTCATGATAGATGATCCGTTACAATCTATTGATGATTTAAGTGCGCATTCCTTTGTAGATTTATTAACGCAAGAATTTGCTGATAATCAAATTATTATATCCACACACGAATTAGATAAAACGATAATGTTCTACTACAAATATGAACAATCAGGTATTCCAATAAATAGAAAAAATCTACAGATTGAATACTTGGGCTGATTAAGACTCATTATTGAAATTTCTGTGATTTTTCTAGCAATAAAATCTAATGTGTAGTGATCTGATCTAATTTTTAGGAGGTTTAACTATCTTTCATGATGTATCAAATAAACGATATTGTCTTATTCCAATTCCAAAACAAAACTCTCCACGGAGTTATCGAATTTGCAGATTACGGGGGAGCTCTTGAACATAATTACCACTCTTATGACATTTACGTTGAGGATGAAAATTGCTTGTATAAGCACATTCCAGAGAGGGACATCGTTAAAAAGCTATGGTGATACTTCAATTATCCGCTCCACTTACTCGGCAAACCCAAATTTGCCGAGTTTTTCGTCGTTCCTGCTTTCTTTATACCTTCATTTTTACTATACTGTGAATAGTAACGAAAAAGGAGCGCATTTATGGGCGAGAGAGCTGAGGAATTTCTTAGTACATTTAACCGAATTGAGAAGGAATTAAGGAATCAATTAAATAATCCTGCCAACATGGGCTTTAGTGAGATGGTTCGTCGTCTGTCTAAGCGTAAAGGTGTTTTGGTGGGCAATAATGAAAATGATTTGCTGCAGCTGGCGCAGCTGCGCAATGCGATTGTGCATGATCAGATTGCGGATGACTTTGTAATTGCGGAGCCTAATGATTGGGCAGTGAAGCGGATTGCGGAGATTGAAGAAGTATTGATTCGGCCGGAAAAGGTTTTGCCAAGATTTGGTAAAAAGGTGACTGGCTTTGAACAGAACTTGCCTTTACGTAGTATTATGGAGATTGTGGCGGAAAAACGTTTCTCGCAATTCCCGGTCTATCATCGGGGAGAGTTCAAGGGCTTAGTGACGTTGCGGACGATTGGTTTGTTCTTTGCGCAAGCTAGTTTAGAAGGTCCGGTTAATTTGGAGGGCAAGAAGGCGGAGGATTTGCTTCAGTCCAATGGCAAGAGTACCAACTTCCATTTTGTCGATGCGGAGACTAAGGTGGCTGAGGTGGAAGAGATGTTCCGGGCGCAGACTACCTTAGAAGCGGTCTTGATTACCAAAGATGGCGATCCTGACGGCAATTTGCTAGGGATTATTCGACCGCGGGATATTTATGTTCAGAAAGAGGAGTAGTTTATTGTTAGCTGTATATTTAATTTTGAGTGCTGTCATCATTGGCGCGGATCAATGGTTGAAGCTTTGGATTGTGGGAAATTTTAATTTGGGAGACATGCAGGAAGTGATTCCCAAGGTTTTGTCTTTGACCTACATTCATAATACCGGCGGAGCGTTTAGCTTGCTGGAGGGTCAACGAGTTTTCTTCATTATCATTACCATTGCGGCGGTGGTTGCTGGGATTTATTATTTGTCCAAGCATCTTCACGACAGCAAGTGGCTGACCATTGGTTTGAGTTTGTTTTTGGCAGGAGCAGTAGGGAATTTCATCGATCGTCTGCGCTTAGGATACGTGGTCGATATGTTTCAACTAGACTTTATCAACTTTCCGATATTCAATATTGCGGATATGGCGTTGGTGATCGGTGTAGCGATGATCTTTATTTACATTTTATTAGATGAGAGAGATAAAAAGCATGGAAAATGAAATTGAAGTAATTGTTCGCGAGGAAACTGGGCGAATTGATAAGGTATTAAATGAGCGGTTGAAGAATCATTCCCGTTCACAGATTCAGCAATGGATCAAAGACGGTCAAGTGTCCATCGACGGCCAACCAATTAAGTCGAATTATAAAGTCAGTCAAGGAGACAAGATTTTTATTCGTGTGCCGGAGCCGGAAGAGCTGGAGCTTTTGCCGGAGGATTTACAACTGGATATTGTGTACGAAGATGACGATGTCGTTGTAGTGAATAAGCCGCAAGGAATGGTGGTACATCCATCTGCTGGACATCCGAATGGTACATTGGTGAACGGCTTGCTTCATCAGATTAAAAATTTATCTACTATTAATGATGTCGTTCGTCCGGGGATCGTTCACCGGATTGACAAGGATACATCCGGCTTATTAATGGTAGCAAAAAATGACCAAGCTCACGAAGCGTTGGCCGAACAACTGAAAGACAAGACTTCATTGCGCAAATATGTAGCGTTAGTTCATGGGGAAATTCCTCACGAAAAAGGCCGGATCGAAGCACCGATTGGTCGTTCCAAGGTCGATCGCAAGATGCAGGCAGTAGTCGAAGGCGGCAAACCTGCCGTGACTCATTTCCAAGTGCTGCAGCGCTATGAGAACTTTACTTTGATTGAGCTGCAATTGGAAACCGGTCGGACCCACCAAATTCGGGTGCACATGCAATACATTAATTACCCGGTTGCTGGTGATCCATTGTATGGACCGAAAAAGACTCTAAAAGGTAACGGACAATTCTTGCACGCAAAGATGTTGGGCTTCACTCATCCGAAAACTGGCGAGAATTTAGTCTTTGAAGCACCATTACCTGAAATTTTTCAAAAAACTTTGAAGCAGCTGCAAGAAAAAGATTGATTTCTGTCTCAAAGAGCGGTATAGTATTCCCAGCAAGAAAAACTAAATAGCGAGATCCTTTAAGAGTAGTCCCGTGAGGCTAAGAAGGGTGGAGATAGAAGCTTGGACTAGGTGCGCCTAGGAACAACTCTATCATTTTTGACGAAGTCGATTACAATCCTCCTACCTGCATGCGGGTAGGAGTTTTTTTATGGAAAAAGAGGAGGAGACAGGATGTACAAAAAAGAAGTTGTCGACGAAGTAACGATGAAACGAGCGTTAACCCGCATTACCTATGAAATCATTGAACGTAATAAAGGGGTTCAAGATATTGTCTTAGTGGGAATCAAAACCCGCGGCATTTTCATCGCGCAGCGGATCGCTGAACGCTTAAAGCAATTAGAGCATATCGAAATTCCAGTGGGAGAGCTTGATATCACCCTTTACCGGGATGACGTGAAGGAGACAGAAGCGGCTGAGCCGGAACTGCATTCATCAGACATTCCGTTTGAGATTGCAGGTAAAGAAGTGATCTTGGTGGATGACGTGTTGTTCACCGGACGGACGATCCGTGCAGCACTGGATGCAGTAATGGATTACGGCCGACCAAACCGGATTTCACTGGCAGTTTTAGTGGACCGGGGACATCGGGAGCTGCCGATTCGGGCCGACTACGTTGGGAAAAATATCCCGACTGCATTAACAGAAGAAATCATTGTTGAGATGGAAGAAATGGACGGACAAGATCGTATCTTGATCCAAAAGGAAGAGGCGTAGAAGACAAATGCAAGAGTTTCACAACGACGATGTAGTATTAGACATCAAGGATCGTCCTAAGTTAGGACATTGGGTAGGATTAAGTATTCAACATCTGTTTACGATGTTTGGCGCAACGGTGCTGGTTCCGATTATGGTGGGAATCAACCCAAGTATTGCGCTGGTGAGTTCGGGGTTAGGGACGTTGGTTTATCTGACGGTCACGAAAGGGAAAATTCCGGCGTATCTAGGCAGCAGCTTTGCTTTTATCGCGGCGATGCAATTGTTGATGAAGTCGGATGGGTATCCGGCTGTGGCTCAGGGGGCAATGACCTGCGGGTTGGTCTACCTGATCGTATCTTTCTTGATTCGCAAGATCGGATCTGGCTGGTTAGATAAAATTTTACCGCCAATTGTTGTGGGACCTGTTGTAATGGTTATCGGGTTAGGACTGGCAGCCAATGCCGCGACGAACGCGATGTACAACAACAACGTGTATGACTTTAAGTATGTGCTGGTGGCTTTGATCACCTTGGGATTAACGATTTTCTTCAACATGTTTTTCTCAGGCTTTCTGGGCTTGATTCCGATTTTACTGGGAATTGTTTGCGGCTATATCACAGCGATGCTGTTTGGCATCATCGACTATCAGCCGATTATTGATGCCCATTGGTTCGCTTTACCAGCTTTCCAAGTACCATTTGCTACGTATCAACCGAAATTATATGTTAACGCGATTACCACCATGGCGCCGATTGCTTTTGTAACAATGACTGAGCACATCGGACACTTGATGGTATTGAACAAATTAACCAAACGCAACTTTTTCGACGATCCAGGCTTGGATCACACGTTATTGGGAGATGGCTTAGCACAAATCGTCGCTGGACTTGTGGGAGGTCCGCCAGTAACCAGCTACGGCGAGAACATCGGCGTACTAGCCATCACTCGCGTACACAGTGTGTTCGTTATCGGTGGAGCAGCATTCTTCGCCATCGCCTTAGGATTTGTCGGAAAGCTGAGTGCTTTAATCTTGAGTATTCCAGGACCGGTTATCTCTGGGATCAGCTTTATCCTGTTTGGGGTAATTGCTGCCAGCGGACTGAAAATCCTGATTGAGAACCAAATAGATTTTGACCGGAAGAAAAACCTGTTGATCGCATCAACGATCTTAGTAATCGGCATCGGCGGTTTGGTCTTCCAAGCAGGCACATTTACTTTATCTTCAATGGCCCTAGCAACGGTACTGGGCATTATCTTAAATTTGATTTTACCTGAGAAAGCACGCAGCGAAAAATAAGGAGGAAATATCATGATCATCCAATCTGAAAAAATTAGTTTGAAGCATTTGTTGACAGTTGAAGCCTTATCCGATCAGGAAGTTATGGGACTTATTACCCGAGGACAGCAATTCAAGAACGGTGCCAAGTGGACACCGGAAAAGCCTCAATACTTTGCTGCAAATCTCTTTTTTGAAAACAGCACCCGAACGCACAAAAGCTTCGAGGTTGCTGAGAAGAAAATGGGGTTGGATGTGATTGATTTTGATTCTAGAACCAGCTCAGTGCAAAAGGGTGAAACCTTGTACGACACTGTATTAACCATGTCGGCTATCGGTGTGGACGTGTGTGTCATCCGCCACGGCGACGAAAATTACTACGACGAATTGATCCAAAGCCGGACGGTTCACTGCTCGATCATCAACGGCGGCGACGGCAGCGGCCAGCATCCAACGCAATGTTTGCTTGATCTGATGACTATTTATGAAGAGTTCGGACACTTTGAAGGCTTGAAGGTAGCGATCGTGGGCGACATTACTCACTCGCGGGTAGCGAAATCCAACATGCAAATGCTGAATCGTTTGCGGGCAGAAGTTTTCTTCTCTGGTCCTGAACAATGGTACGACCACAGCTTTGATGTGTACGGCGAATATCGTCCGTTGGATGAACTAGTCGACCAAGTAGATGTAATCATGCTGCTGCGGGTACAACACGAACGCCACGACGGCAACGAAAGCTTCTCTAAAGAAGGCTACCATCAAGAATACGGCTTGACAATTGAACGGGCGAAACGTATGAAGGATAAAGCCATCATTATGCACCCAGCCCCAGTCAACCGCGACGTAGAAATCGCTGACTCATTAGTCGAAAGCTATCAATCACGAATCGTCGAACAAATGAGTAATGGCGTGTTCGTCCGGATGGCGATTTTGGAAGCCATTTTGAATGGTGTCGCTTAGTAACACTTTATGGGAGATAAGAAATTAGGACTGCCAGTCCAACTTTTCACAGTTCTACTTACAATAGAAGCAAACTAAAAGAACCGGAACACTAAAACAGGAATCGTACAGTGTAGTTGGATGGTATACGGCGTGAGAATCGAACTAATTTTTCCCAAAGAAAAATTATTCCACTAAAACGAACAAGGAGAGATTAAGATGAAGGTACTTATTAAAAACGGTAAAATTGCTGGAAAAGGCAATCAATTAATAGAAGCAGATGTTTGGTTGGAAGACGGCGTAATCGCTGGAATCGGTAAAGATTTTTCAAACCTAGAATTTGACGAAGTTTACGATGCAAAAGGCCAATTGGTCACACCCGGCTTAGTGGATGTTCACGTTCACTTGCGGGAACCAGGCTTCACTTACAAAGAAACCATCAAAACAGGAAGTCAAGCAGCTGCTCGTGGCGGTTTTACTACCGTTTGTGCCATGCCTAATCTTGATCCTACCCCAGATACAGTGGAAAAATTCCAAAACGTTCTTGATATCATCAAACGTGATGCTGTAGTTAAAGTATTGCAATACGCACCAATTACTGAAGGCTTGCGCAGCGAAGTTTTAACTGACCAAGCTGGATTGAAAGCAGCGGGCGCATTCGCCTTTACTAACGATGGCGTGGGCGTACAAACTGCAGGAACCATGTACTTAGCAATGAAAGAAGCCGCAAAACAAGGAATGGCTTTAGTCGCTCATACTGAAGACGACTCTCTATTATTCGGCGGCGTAATGCACACCGGCGAAGTCAGTGAAAAACTAGGCTTGCCAGGTATCATGAGTGCTACTGAATCTTCTCAAATTGCCCGCGACGTAATCTTAGCCGAAGAAACTGGCGCGCATTACCATGTCTGCCACGTATCAACAAAAGAAAGTGTTCGCGTAATTCGTGACGCGAAAAAAGCCGGCGTTCATGTAACAGCTGAAGTTTCACCTCACCACTTGATCTTAATGGACGAAGATATTCCGGAAGATAACGGCTTCTGGAAAATGAACCCGCCATTACGTGCTAAAGAAGACCGTGATGCATTGATCGAAGGATTGATGGACGGCACCATCGACTGCATCGCAACTGACCATGCACCGCATGGCTTAGAAGAAAAAGACCAAACATTCTTGAAATCACCATTCGGAATTGTTGGCAGCGAAACAGCCTTCCAACTAATCTACACGCACTTTGTAGAAACAGGCCGCTTCACTTTAGAACAAGTCATCGACTGGATGGCCGTGAAGCCAGCTGAAATTTTCGGTCTAAATGCTGGAACATTGAACATTGGCGCACCAGCTGATGTCGCAGTATTCGATTTAGATACAGAAGAAAAAATTGACGACAAGCAATTTGCTTCAATGGGTGTTAACACACCATTTACAGGATGGCCAGTGAAAGGTCATACGATGTTCACCTTCGTGGACGGCAAACTGGTGTACAACAAGGAGGATTAATAAGTTGAAGAGACTGCTAATTTTAGAAGACGGCACTGTATTTGAAGGGGAAGCCTTCGGTGCTGAAGCCAACGTATTCGGTGAGATTGTTTTTACCACCAGTATGACAGGTTACCAAGAAACGATTACCGATCAAAGCTTTAACGGACAAATTATTACCTTCACCTATCCGATTGTGGGGAATTACGGCATCAACCGTGACGATTACGAATCGATCGCGCCAACTTGTAAAGGAGTTGTCGTAAAAGAACACGCTCGCCGTGCAAACAACTGGCGGAACCAAATGACTTTAGATGAATTTTTGAAGCGCAAAGGGATTCCAGGAATCGCTGGAATTGATACTCGCGCCTTGACGAAAAAATTGCGGAATCACGGAACCATGAAAGCCAGCATGGTAGATGCCGGCGATCAGTTCGAGCATGCCTTTGATCAATTGAAAGCAACTGTTTTGCCAACCAATCAGGTTCAGCAGGTTTCAACAGTTAGTCCTTATCCAAGCCCAGGTGTCGGCCGAAATGTGGTAGTCATCGACTTTGGCTTGAAACACAGTATTTTACGAGAACTGTCTCGTCGAGAATGCAACTTAACGGTAATGCCTTATGATACTGACGCAAAAACCATTTTAGACTTAGCACCAGATGGCGTAATGTTAACCAACGGCCCTGGAGATCCAAAGGATGTACCAGAAGCAATCGAAATGATTCAACAGATTCAAGGCAAAGTGCCGATTTTCGGTATTTGTCTAGGACATCAGTTATTCGCTTTAGCTAATGGCGCAGACACTTACAAAATGAAGTTCGGTCACCGCGGGTTGAATCACCCAGTGCGGGAGATTGCGACTGGTCGGATCGATTTCACTTCCCAGAACCACGGCTTTGCGGTGGATGAAAAAACAATTGATGCGACAAAATTAATGGTGACTCATACTGAGGTCAACGATGACACGATTGAAGGGGTAAGACATCGTCATTACCCAGCCTTCAGTGTACAATTCCACCCGGATGCAGCACCTGGACCACATGATGCACTGCATTTATTCGATGAGTTTATGGAAATGATGGATGCATGGAAGGAGCAAGCGTAAATGCCAAAACGGACAGACATTAAAAAAATCATGGTTATCGGTTCTGGACCGATCGTGATTGGACAAGCAGCCGAATTTGACTATGCCGGCACCCAAGCTTGCTTAGCATTAAAAGAAGAAGGTTACGAAGTTGTCTTGGTGAACTCCAACCCAGCTACGATTATGACAGATAAAGAAATTGCTGATTCAGTCTATATAGAACCAATTACCTTGGAATTCGTTTCTCGCATTTTGCGACGCGAATTACCAGATGCGATCCTGCCGACTCTTGGTGGACAAACTGGTTTGAACATGGCAATGGAATTAGCGGCATCAGGCATTTTAGATGAATTGAATATTGAACTGCTAGGAACGAAGCTTGCGGCGATTGACCAAGCGGAAGACCGTGATCTGTTCAAACAATTAATGGAAGAATTGGATCAACCGATTCCGGAATCAGAAATCGTTAATACGGTGGAAGAAGCGGTAGCTTTCGCTAACACCATCGGTTACCCAATCATCGTGCGCCCAGCCTTCACCCTAGGCGGTACCGGCGGCGGGATGTGTGACAACGAAGAAGAATTACGGGTAATTGCTGAAAACGGCTTGAAGCTGTCACCAGCTACCCAATGTTTAATCGAAAAATCAATTGCCGGCTTCAAAGAAATCGAATACGAAGTCATGCGGGATTCAGCGGATAACGCAATCGTAGTATGTAACATGGAAAACTTCGACCCAGTTGGGATTCATACCGGAGACTCTATCGTTTTCGCACCAAGCCAAACCTTATCAGATTATGAATACCAAATGCTGCGGGATGCGTCATTATCAATCATCCGCGCCTTGAAAATCGAAGGTGGCTGTAACGTTCAGCTGGCCTTGGACCCTCACAGCTTTGACTACTATGTCATCGAAGTGAACCCGCGGGTATCTCGTTCATCTGCCTTGGCAAGTAAAGCAACTGGTTATCCAATTGCGAAATTAGCAGCGAAAATCGCTGTCGGCTTAACGTTAGATGAAATGAAGAACCCAGTAACAGGCACAACCTATGCTGAATTTGAACCAGCTTTAGACTACATTGTTTCTAAGATCCCACGCTGGCCTTTCGATAAATTCGAATCGGGCGAACGAGTACTAGGTACGCAAATGAAGGCGACCGGCGAAGTTATGGCAATTGGCCGTAACATTGAAGAGTCTTTACTAAAAGCAGTTCGTTCATTGGAAATCGGCGTTTCTCACGTCGAAATCGCTGAATTCAGCGAAGTAACTGATGAACTATTAACCGAAAAAATCGTTAAAGCCCAAGACGACCGCTTATTCTACTTAGCAGAAGCGTTACGTCGGGGCTACACGATTGAAGAGTTGAGTGATTTAACCAAGATTGATTTGTTCTTCTTAGATAAATTACTGCACATTATTGAGCTGGAAAATGAATTAGCGCAAAATGTTCAAGATACTGAAGTCTTGAAAAAAGCCAAACAAAATGGTTTTGCCGATAAGAAAATTGCTTCATTGTGGTCAACTACGGAAAAAGCCGTCAGCGACCTGCGCCATGAAGAAAAAATCTTGCCAGTTTACAAAATGGTGGATACTTGTGCGGCAGAGTTCGAATCGCAAACACCGTACTTCTACAGCACCTACGAATTTGAGAACGAAAGTGTTCGTTCCGATAAAGAATCAGTTTTAGTCTTAGGCTCAGGCCCTATCCGCATCGGACAAGGGGTAGAATTTGACTATGCGACGGTTCACTCAGTCAAAGCGATCCAGTCTGCGGGTTATGAAGCGATTATCATGAACAGCAACCCGGAAACAGTTTCCACTGACTTCTCGGTTTCTGACAAGCTTTACTTTGAACCATTAACCCTGGAAGATGTAATGAACGTGATCGAATTGGAACAGCCAATCGGTGTCATCGTGCAATTCGGCGGGCAAACAGCGATTAACTTAGCTGAGCCTTTAGTGAAAAACGGCGTCAAAATCTTAGGCACGACGATTGAAGATTTGGACCGAGCGGAAGATCGTGACCAATTTGAGCAAGTCTTGAAGCGACTAGGCATTCCTCAACCAGTGGGTGATACAGCTACCAGCAGCGAAGAAGCAGTCGTTATCGCGGACCGCATCGGTTATCCAGTCTTGGTACGTCCAAGCTATGTATTAGGCGGACGTGCGATGGAAATCGTGGAAAATCAGCCGGACTTGGAAGACTATATGGCCAATGCTGTGAAGGCTTCACCTGAACATCCAGTCTTAGTTGACCGTTACATGGTAGGTAAAGAATGTGAAGTGGATGCGATTTGTGATGGAACAACTGTCCTAATCCCAGGAATTATGGAGCATATCGAACGAGCTGGGGTTCACTCAGGCGACTCGATGGCTGTCTATCCGCCGCAAACTTTCTCAGATAAGATCATTGCGACGATTGAAGATTACACTCGCAAGCTGGCTTTAGGCATGAACTGTATCGGGATGATGAACATTCAATTCGTTATTCATGAAGATGAAGTGTACGTGATTGAAGTAAATCCCCGGGCCAGCCGGACCGTACCATTCTTGAGCAAAATTACTGACATTCCAATGGCGCAAGTTGCTACTAAAGCAATTTTAGGCAGCTCGTTGGAAGAAATGGGCTATAAAGATGGGTTGTATCCTGAAAGCAAATTGGTTCATGTGAAGGCACCGGTCTTCAGCTTCACTAAACTGCAAAAAGTGGATACTTACTTAGGCCCTGAAATGAAATCCACTGGTGAAGTCATGGGCTCTGACCGTAATTTGGAAAAAGCCTTGTACAAAGCCTTCGAAGCATCTGGATTGCACTTGCCTGATTACGGCGCAGTGTTGTTCACCGTTGCGGATGAAAACAAAGAAGAATCACTGGACTTGGCGAAACGCTTCAGCGATGTAGGCTACAGCTTGCTAGCAACAGCAGGAACAGCTAAATACTTTGAAGAAAACGGCTTAAGCTCTAAGACGATTGCTAAGATTTCAGAATCGTCAGAAGACAACGTGGTTGAGATGATCCGCCGCGGCGAAGCCCAAGTAGTAATTAACACAATGGACAAAGACCGCCAAAACTCTTCGCAAGACGGCTTCATTATTCGTCGGGAAGCAGTGGAACATGGCGTACCATTGTTCACATCACTAGATACAGCCAATGCTATTTTACGGGTAATGGAATCACGCTCGTTTTCAATTCAAGAAATTTAGAACTTTAGGACAGAGTGCTGAGCACTCTGTCTCCTTTTGAATAGTACGAATCTTTTTTCTATAGGAGGGCCATATGAAACAAGAAATGATGACAATTGTCAGCCAGCAGCAATTAGCACCGCGGATTTACGAAATGGTTCTAACCGGCGAACTGGTGGAACAAATGCATAATCCGGGGCAGTTTATCCATATTCGAGTACCACGAGCAGATTTACTGCTGCGTCGTCCGATTAGTATTAACCAAATTGATCATGAAAAAGCCACCTGCACCATCATTTACCGTGTGGAAGGTGAGGGTACGAAATTTTTTGCGGAATTAGAGGCCGGCGACCAATTGGATGTCATGGGTCCTTTAGGAAACGGATTCGATTTGTCTGGTCTAAATAGCGGCGATAAAGCTTTTATCGTAGGCGGCGGAATCGGTGTGCCTCCTTTGTATGAGCTGTCTAAGCAGCTGAAAAAACAAGGCGTAGAAGTGGTTCATTTCCTAGGCTTTGGCTCAAAGGATGTTGTTTATTATGACGAGGAATTCCAGGCATTAGGGGATACTCGTTTTGCGACAGATGACGGCAGCTTTGGCATGCAGGGAAATGTCGGCAATTTACTGCTGGCAGAAGAAGAGCAGCCAACAGTTGTTTTTGCCTGCGGAAATAACGGCTTGCTGAAAACAGTCGAACAGTTGTATACCGAAGTTGACAATGTGCAGCTTTCTTTAGAATCACGGATGGCTTGCGGCATGGGTGCTTGTTACGCTTGTGTTTGCCATGTAGCCGAAGATCCAAGTAAGAGCGTCAAGGTCTGCGATGACGGGCCAGTATTCCAAGCAGGGGAGGTTGTATTTTAATGAATCCATTAGCGGTTAAACTACCAGGGTTAGATTTGAAAAACCCGATTATGCCAGCCAGCGGATGCTTTGGCTTTGGTAAAGAATATGCGGATTATTATGATTTAAACCAACTAGGTTCGATTATGATTAAAGCAACCACACCGCAATCACGCTACGGCAACGAAACGCCGCGGGTGGCTGAAACGCCAAGCGGCATGCTGAATGCGATTGGTTTGCAAAATCCTGGTTTGGAAACAGTCATGACTGAAATTTTACCTTCTTTGGAAAAGTTCGAGCAGCTGCCGATTATCGCTAATGTTGCTGGCGCTTGCGAAGAAGATTATATCGAAGTGTGCAGCCGAATCGGTGACGCACCGAATGTTAAAGCGATCGAACTGAATATTTCTTGTCCCAATGTAAAACACGGCGGGATTGCTTTTGGTACTGATCCTGAAGTAGCCTATCGTCTGACTAAAGCGGTGAAGGAAGTTGCTTCCGTGCCGATTTACGTGAAATTAAGTCCCAACGTTACCGATATTGTACCGATTGCTAAGGCGATTGACGAAGGCGGAGCAGACGGCTTTACCATGATTAACACTTTGTTGGGGATGCGGATTGATTTGAAGACCCGTCAGCCAATTTTAGCTAACCAAACCGGGGGACTTTCAGGTCCTGCGATTAAACCAGTAGCAATTCGTTTGATCCATCAAGTTGCCGGTGTCAGCGACCTGCCGATTATTGGTATGGGCGGTGTACAAACGGTGGATGATGTCCTGGAAATGTTCATGGCGGGTGCCAGCGCAGTTGCAGTAGGTACTGCCAATTTCACTGATCCATATATTTGTCCAAAACTTATTGACGCCTTGCCTGCAAAAATGGCAGAATTAGGTATTGATTCTCTTGAAGAATTACGCAAAGAAGTCAAGGAGGCCAGAAAGTAATGGAAAAACGACCAATCATCGCCTTGGATTTTTCTTCCCAAGAAGAAATCCAAACCTTTTTAGCGCAATTTCCCGCTGAGGAAAAACTATTTGTGAAAATCGGCATGGAGCTTTTCTACCAAGAAGGACCCAGCATCGTTCATGAATTGACCGCCGCGGGACACGATGTCTTTTTGGATTTGAAATTGCATGATATTCCTAACACTGTCAAAAAAGCTATGAAAGGCTTGGCGAAATTAGGCGTTCGCATGACCAATGTTCATGCAGCTGGTGGAATCGAAATGATGGCAGCAGCTAAAGAAGGTTTAGCTGAAGGAACTGCGGCAGGCAAAGACGTACCAGACTTAATCGCAGTAACGCAATTAACTTCAACAAGCGAAGAACAAATGCATCACGATCAGCTGATTCAAGTGCCGTTGAAGGATAGTGTCGTTCACTATGCGAAATGTGCCCAAGAAGCTGGACTAGACGGCGTGGTTTGTTCTGCTTTAGAAGTTGAGATGATTCATGCCGCAACTAGCGATGAATTTATTTGCCTAACTCCGGGAATCCGGCCAAAGGGTGCTAGCGTCGGTGACCAAAAACGAGTGATGGATCCGCAACAGGCGCGAGAAATCGGCTCGAATTATATCGTAGTTGGCCGTCCGATTACCCAATCAGAGACACCTTACGAAAGCTATCTTCAAATTAAAAAAGAATGGAACGGTGAAGCATGAGAACAGTAGCAGGAAATATTGCCAAAGATTTATTGAAAATTGAAGCGGTCTTTTTAAGCCCTGATGAGCCTTTTACTTGGGCTAGCGGGATCAAATCACCGATTTACTGCGACAACCGCATTACTATGAGCTATCCAGAAGTTCGTCGCGAAATCGCCAAAGGCTTAGCCGAAGAGATCAAAGCAAAATATCCAGATGTTGAAGTAATTGCCGGAACTGCAACTGCTGGGATTCCTCATGCTGCATGGGTAGCTGAATTATTGGACTTGCCAATGGTTTACATCCGCAGCAAAGCCAAAGACCATGGCAAAGGCAACCAAATCGAAGGCCGCATCACGGAAGGCCAAAAGATGGTAGTCATTGAAGACTTGATCTCAACCGGCGGAAGCGTACTAGAAGCAGCCGCAGCAGCGAAAAAAGAAGGGGCGGACGTACTAGGTGTCGCAGCCATCTTTACTTACGAATTAGACAAAGGTGTGGAAAAATTCAAAGCCGCTGACATGCCGCTATTGACTTTAACCAACTATTCAACCTTGATCGAAATTGCTTTAGAAGAAAAATACATCAACGAAGACCAATTGGCTCTATTGAAAGAATGGCGCCAAGACCCAGAAAACTGGTTGAAATAAGTTTAGAGCTCCTGAATCAGCATGAGATTTGCTGATTTGGGAGTTTTTTGTTTTCAGAAATTCATTCCATTTTTTAAGAAAAGGAGTACACTTAAGGCTAAGACCGACGAAAAAAGGAGACGATCCGATGGAAACAAGAGAGACAGCCCAAGAATTGGTTCATGATTTATATAATTGCTTAGTGAAACAGCCTGATCCATCAGAAGGGTTACAGGATATTGTTGATGTCTTGCTGCAGGTGTATAAGAAATTGGACACAGCCAAAAATCCCGAAGCTTTGGTGAATCGTTTAGTCAATTACATTTATAGTGTTGGTTTGGCTAGTCGCGTTCATTTTGATAAAAAAGAAGAGCAGCTGCTCATAGATCTTTCTGTCATCGGTCAACGCGCTGGTTTAAATGGTGTGTATCGCTCCAATACTTCGGACAAAACGCAATTTTTCGGTTACTTGGATTAACGTTTTCTGCAGTCCTCCTGCGAATGCTTATACTGAGCCTAAAAAAGGCTTTAATGGTATATTGGAAAGCAGTGGAGGGATGCGTATGTATCAAAAGTTTGTGGAAAACATCCGACTGCGGCGTTTCGTTGTACTGGCAGTCCTAATTCTAGTTGTTTATCTATCGCGATCGTTTATTTCGATTGCCTTACTGACCTTTATTTTTACTTATCTATCATCAAAAATCGTGAAGCTGTTGAATCGGTATTTAAAGCTGCCTCATATGGCGGCGACGATTGGCTTGTATCTTGTTGTGGTCTTTCTGTTGTACTTGCTGTTTTCTCGTTATGCGACGATTTTAGCTCAGCAAGCGATCCAGACTTACAATTCACTGCTGCACTTTTACCGTCACGCGGAGTTTGATTCCTCCGGGGTCACAGACTATTTGTCCAAGTATTTTGAAACCCATAATTGGCAGGATAAATTGGAGAGCGGTGCGGGGATTATCTTTCAGCAGCTGCAAAATGTGGGCCGGATTGCGGTTTCCTTCTTTATGTCATTTCTGCTGAGCTTTTTCTTTATGATCGAAAAAGAACGAACCTTTCAGTTTTCTCGCCATTTTTTAAGTAGTGATTATGCTTGGTTTTTCCAGGATGTCTATTACTTTGCTAAGATTTTTACTGAAACATTTGGAGTGGTGTTGGAGGTTCAATTGGTGATTGCATTGGTGAATACGACCATTACAATTGCTGGTCTCGCGTTGATTGGATTTGGTCAGCTGCCATCCTTGGCTATTATGATTTTCTTTTTGAGCCTGATCCCAGTGGCTGGGGTGATTATTTCCTTTGTACCGTTGACGCTGATTGCGTATTCGATTAACGGTTTGCAGACAGTCTTTTATGTTGTGTTGCTGGTGCTGGCGGTTCACGTAATCGAGTCTTATATCTTAAATCCGAAGCTGATGTCCAGTCGCACTAAACTGCCGATCTTCTACACGTTTGTTATTTTACTCTTGAGTGAACGCTTCTTAGGAGTTTGGGGATTGATTGTCGGAATTCCGATTTTCACCTTTTTCTTAGAGGTCATTCATGTCCAAGTCAAACAAGAACCAAAGGAAAATTAATTCCCTTGGTTCTTTTTCATGTCTGGATTGCAATCAAATTTAGCTTTGAGGCGCTTTTCTTAACGCTTCAACGGTTGCTTCTTCCGGTGTTACATACAATGTTTTTTGATTTTCATAAATCACAAATCCCGGTTTGGCGCCATTTGGCTTGTGAACATGCTTAACTGCTACATAATCCACTGGAACCTGGGCCGATTGGCGAAACTTAGAGAAGTAGGCAGCTAACTCAGCTGCTTCCAGCAAGGTTTCTTCAGTTGGGTCATCGTCTTTGATGATCACGTGAGAACCAGGGATATTTTTGGCATGGAGCCAGATATCGGTTTTGCGAGCTTTTTTCAAGGTCAGCTGATCGTTTTGCAGGTTATTTTTACCTACTAAAATTTGCGTGCCATCACTAGCGTAAAACGTCTCAGGCTGTGAAGGGGCCTGCTTGCGATTTTTCTTACTTTTCTTTTTCTTCAAATAGCCGCTAGCCACTAATTCTTCTTTAATGACTTCAATATCCATTGGTCCGGCGATTTCCAGCTGAGCCAGGATCGATTCCAAATAAGCTAATTCTTCTTTGGCTTCATCGATTTGTTTGTAAATCAATTTCACGGCATTTTTCAGCTTTTGATAACGCTGGAAATATTTCTGGGCGTTTTGGTTTGGCGTCAAAGCTGGATTCAACCGAATGGTAATCATTCGATCTTCATCATAATAATTCGCCAAGTCCACTGATTCTGCACCGCGGGGAACTTGGGTCATAAAGGTAGTCAACAGCTCACCATCGCGACGAAATTCCTCAGCGTTTTCTGAATCCTTCAAGGTTTTCTGACGTTTTTCCAACTTAGTTTGGTTCCGTTTGATTTCATTTTCTACGCGACGAATCAGTTCATTGCCTAACTGCTTCACGCGATCTTTTTCGGCTTTTTCGCCGTAGAAAGCATCCAGCAATAAACTCAAAGTAGGGTACTCTACTGGTTCAGATAAAGTTTCAAACAGCAGTGGAGCAAAAAATTCTTTGTCGTTTTTCAAGCCTAAGGTTGGCTGCAAATTATCAGCGACATCTTGCCAGAAGCTTTGCCAAACCGTCATCTTCTCGTTAGGATTTTCGTTTAAACGATAGGCCAGCTCGTCAGCGGTGTCACGACCTAAGCCTTGAAATTGCTGCTGCAAATATTTGCCGTTTAGTTCTTCAGCGGTAGAAAGGAGATGAAAAACACTTTCTTTCGTTGCTGTAAACGGATTTTGCTGCTCCTGTTTAGGGGGCGTGATGTATTCACTGCCGGGCAAAATCAAGCGGTAGGTATTTTGGGAATGGCCGACGTGCTTAATGGCATCCAAAATTTTTCCAGTTTCACTGTTCAGTAAAATAATCGTTGAATGCCGTCCCATCAGCTCAACAATCAGCTGGATACCTTGCAAATCGCCTAACTCATTGCGTTTGGTAAAGGTAAAATGGACCACCCGATCGTTTTCCATTTGTTGAATATCTTCTAAAATGGCACCTTCTAAATGTTTGCGCAGCATCATGGCAAAATTCGGTGGGGTATCAGGATTTTGGTAGGCAATCTCCGTCAGCTGAATCCGGGCATAGCTGGGATGCGCCGAAAGCAGCAGCCGGTGATTCTTTCCTTGTGAACGAATCACTAAAACTACTTCATTTTCATATGGTTGGTGAATTTTCGAAATCCGACCGCTTAATAAAGAGGCCCGCAGTTCATTCACCATTGCATGGGTAAAAACTCCGTCAAATGACATCTTTTTCCCTCGTTTCTTTTCGTAATGTCTCTATTATAACGAAAAAAACGCCAGTGACCAATAGTTGTCACTGGCAAAGCCGCTTTGGCTTAGTTCGTTAGAGAATCTTTATAGGCTGCCAGCTCTTCTAAAAGCTGCAGCAACTGTTTTTCTGCCTCATTTGGCAGACGATCGTAGCCTTCGTTGATTGTTTTACGTTTTTGAATGAAGGATAGACGAGTTTCAATCCGGCCAATCAACTTCTCAATATACTCGGCACTTTCGAACGGCGGTTCATGCCCTTCAATCGGCAAGTAAGACAAGTCTTTTAACGGTCCAAAGGTCTTGAACTCAGCTGTACCTTCTACAATTTTTTCAATTGAAGATAAGGTATGCTTCGGTGTTACGTCGTTGTCTTCATAGACCCCGGTATTCAAGATATAGCAATCCGTTTGCCCTTTTTGGAACAGCTCCAGGAAGTCTTGATAGTCTTCTCCTAATGGATAGCTGCGGAAAGGATTGGCAAATGGTTCAATTACCAGCTGATCGACATTGGCCTTCGCCTTAACGATATTTTCAGCGGTAGAACGTTTGGTTGCTAAAGTTACCCCAAAAATTGCAGCTAAGCAAGGATCATTTATTTTGACAACAGGTGGTAGACTGTCATCCTTCATAATCCAGAAAATACCGTCGACGTTTTCGGACAGATGGTCCACTCGATTCTCAGTGGCATATCGGCTCTTGATACTGCGTCCGTTACCATTACGGATATCTTCGGTTACTAAAACTTTTTCGCCATTTTCGTTTAAAGTTACCCCGACATTTTGCGCAGTAACAACATGACTTAATTCTTCGCTGCTGCTAGGATAATCTTGTGTTTTATCAAAGTAAGATGGTTCCAAGGCAGTAGTGGAGCATTTTTCCTTAGAGATTACAAAGGCATCATCATGCAGTACCTTGATCGCATATTTGCCATCGTGTTTTGCCAAGGTAATCGTTGATTTACCAGACCCGGACAAACCAAAAGCAGCCATCGTGTAGTTGCCTGTTGAAGTAGCGTATTGCTTCATTCCACCGTGGCAAGCGATAAATCCGTTGCGATGTGCAGCAGCCCAAGCTAAGGTCAAGGTTGCTTTTTTCAATTCACCAAAATAGCGTAGTCCTAAGACCGCGGCACAATTATGCTCAGAGTCCACTAAAACCAACCCATGTGGGAAATCAGGATGTGACCAGTCTGGATCGGCCAACACAAAGATATCTCCTTCTGGAATCGGATCAGAATTAGCATAAAAACCTAAGGCTTCTTGGACAATTTGGAAATTTAGTAAATAAGTATATAAATTCGCGGCGTATTCTTTCGGCAACAGGATGTGGGCTTGCATGGTAAACTCTTTGTCTAAGCCAACATACACATCTCCGCTGTAACACTCTTTTGTACCTACTTGGAAAACAGCTTCCCGCAATAATTTATCGTGGTAAGCTTCGTCGATTCCTGCGTGGCCAATCACGCGCCGCGCTGCGGCTGTCCGACCAACGATCTCTCCATCGCTGGAAACCAGCACTTTCGTGTCGCTAGGTAATCCTAGTTCTTCGGTGTGTCTAACAGGTAAATCAGTGACAATCACATCTGGGGCTTTTTTTGCTAAATGATACGCCTCAGATAAGGATGAAACTTGCGTGACATTGTTTCCATAAAAAGCGGTTTCAATAATTGTACGGGTGACTGAAAAAATAGGGTTCTTGTCGGTAATCTCGGTCTGTTTAAAAAACTGAATGCTGCTCATGTGGCGTCCTCCTCTATAAAATCTATAAATTCTACAATATTATAATAGCATTAAAAACTTTTCGGTACAAATCTTAAAAAAACATTAATGGACTGCCAATTTCTTTCATTGATATAAAACTAGTCAAGGCTTGTGGGAAGCTATATAATAGAACGCAGGAGGTAAGAAGATGAAGAATTTTTTGGTGACGGTTAAAAACAGATTGACTGCTGGGTGGCAGCTGTTTATCGAAGCCGTATCTGAAAATGAAAAGAAATCATTGATGATTGCAGCGAGTCTGCTCATTTTTTCGATTCTCTTTTCGGTAACAGTTGGTTATGCTCAAAAGAGTGTGCGCCAGGATGAGCTGGATACCCTGGTGAACCAAACAATCCAGTCCGACCATATTATTCCTTTTGTATACGGCGAAAGTGATCAAACGATTAAGGACAGCCCGGCAATTTCAGTGATGTTTGCCCAGCCCCATGGCGGCTCCTTTGAAAATGTATTAAATATTTTAGATACACCGAAGCAGGAAGAAGAGCTGAACCGGACCTTTTATTATTATCCGCTGGTTTATAACAGCAGCCGGATTGCTGAAGAGTACAATATCGATCCAACCAAGGTAACGTTTGTTTTCTTCCAAAAAGGGCAGGAAAAGAATCGTTTTGTAGTAGAAGAGCTGTCCGACTTAAATACGGAATTCATTCCTGAGCTGAACCGCTTGCCAATGTGGCGTTTAAAAGCCAAAAATGAGAATAACTAAAATAAGTTCATCTTTTTTTAATAAATACCGTTGACAGCTATCCGATTTTTCGGTAGACTATTGTCAATATCAAAGAAGGAGTGACATTCATGTTGAAAACAAACTTATCCGTTCAATTGAATAGCTGGCAAAACTGGCGTAGATAAGTTGTGTTTATGAATTCACTTCATAGATACAACGTTTAGACTATCTCTAAATTGTGTATCTATGCGCTGGTACTTTTTGTGTCGTTTCCCGCATAGAGCAGATCTATGCGGTTTTTGTCTATTTTGGGGCAACTACCGTGAATTTCGGGGTAGTTGCCTTTTTTCGTATTATATTCACATGCAATCAAACGCAATCATACACATACTAAAAAACTTGGGGGAATTATCATGAAAAACAAAGGGATTATCGGATCTATTATTGCATTGGCAGTCGTATTAATTGGAGTATTTGCTTATCAAATGGGTTCAAGACAAAACACAGCCGAAACAGATGAAGGCACCGACGAAATGCAAACCGTAGGGATTTTACAATTTATCAGCCATCCATCATTGGATCAAATCTCTGATGGCGTCATCGAAGGCTTGAAGCAAGAAGGTTTTGTTGAAGGCGAAAACATCAACATTGAATTCTTAAACGGTCAAGGAGACCAAAGCAAGCTGAACACCATGACGCAGCAATTATTAAACAAAGATTCAGACGTTTTAGTCGGTGTTGCTACACCAGCTGCTAAAGCCTTAGCCAACGGAACGTCAGAAATTCCCGTTATCATGGGTGCAATCAGTGACCCTGTCGGCGCTGACCTTGTTGAAAGTTTAGAAAAACCTGGCGGCAACGTAACCGGCGTAAACAACTTGGCACCCGTTGCTCAACAATTTGACTTGATCAAAGCGTTATTCCCAGAAGCGAAGAAAATCGCCTTGTTGTACTCATCATCAGAAGAAAACTCACAAGCACAAATTGACAATGCTGAAAAAATGGCGCAAGAACAAGGCTACGAAGCTACTCGTTATGCCGTATCTTCAAGTAATGAAATTGCCCAGCTAGCGCAATCAGCGGCAGAAGAAAATGACTTTATCTATGTACCACAGGACAACATTATTGCTAATGCGTTCCAAACGGTTATTAATGAATCAGATAAAACGAAAACACCAGTCTTCGTATCAGTAGACAACATGGTAACTGAAGGCGGTATTGCAACAATCGGACAAAATCAATTCGATTTAGGTGTGGAAACAGGAAAAATGGCTGCGGATGTATTAAGAGGCAACACGGATGCAGGCAATACACCAGTCAATGTTATCGACTACGGCGAAATGATTATCAATGAAAAGAAAGCTGCCGAACTAGGCATCACAATTCCAGAAGATATTAAAAAAGAAGCAACAATGGTTGAAGGAGAATAAAAAATGGTCATTTCAGCAATTGGACAAGGATTTTTATGGGCAATTTTAGGTCTAGGGATTTTCATGACCTATCGAATTTTAAACTTCCCGGATATGACAACGGAAGGGTCCTTTCCTTTAGGTGGGGCAGTCTGCGTGACTGCCATCACCCAAGGCGTACATCCGATACTAGCGACCTTGTTAGGAATTGTCGCTGGTATGTGTGCCGGATTTATTACCGGTATGCTTTACACGAAAGGCAAGATTCCGGTAATTTTAGCCGGAATTCTAGTCATGTCAGGTTTGAACTCCGTGATGCTGTTCATTATGCAGACACCAAATTTGTCACTGCTGGGCAAACCAAAGATTCAGGATTTTCTTACCGGATTAAATTTACCGAATCACTTTGATATTGTAATTCTAGGGTTAATTGCAGTCAGCTTAATCATTGCATTATTATTGTTCTTCTTTTTCACTGATTTCGGACAAGCCTACATTGCCACAGGTGATAATGAAAACATGGCTCGTTCTATCGGCATTAACACTGACCGTATGAAGGTGATCGGTTTGACTTTATCCAATGGTGTCATTGCGTTGTCGGGTGCTTTAATCGCTCAAAACGACGGCTATGCCGACATTGGAAAAGGGATCGGCGTGATCGTCATCGGTTTGGCTTCGATCATCATTGGGGAAGTATTGTATGGAGAATTATCTTTCGGCGAACGCTTAATTGCCGTTGTGCTGGGCAGTGTCATTTATCAGCTGCTGATTTTGTTAATTATCAAGCTAGGTCTCGATACGACTTACTTGAAAATCTTCTCATCAATCATTCTAGCTATTTGCTTAATGATTCCGCGTTTAAGAGAAGCCTTGAATTTAAAAACTGGATTGGAAAAGGAGTAAGAAGATGGAAGCCTTACAAATTAAACAAGCATCTAAAACCATTCGTAACGGTATCAGCGATAAACGCCAAATTCTTCGCTCTGTTGATTTAACCATCCAGCCAGGTGAATTTGTTACTGTACTAGGTGGAAACGGCGCCGGGAAAAGTACCTTGTTCAATAGTATTTCCGGCACGATGCAGCTAGACAGCGGCACTGTTTCAGTAATGGGCAACGATGTCACTAAGTTATCAGAAGAAAAACGCGCTAGTTACATCGCTCGCGTGTTCCAGGATCCAAAAATGGGCACGGCACCACGTTTGACGGTGGCCGAAAATCTGGGCTTGGCGGAAAAACGTGGTCAAAAACGGGCATTGCGTTCACGTCAACTGGCTCAGAAAAAGGAAGCCTACTTTCAGTTGTGCAGCCAGGTAGGTAATGGCTTGGAAAATCACTTGGATACACCGACTGGTTTCTTATCCGGTGGTCAGCGCCAGGCGTTAAGTCTGCTAATGGCTACTTTAACCAAACCGGACTTATTATTACTAGATGAACATACTGCTGCTTTAGACCCGAAAACGGCAAAACAATTAATGAAGGTCACTGATCAGAAGATCAAGGAAGAACAGCTGACCTGTTTGATGGTGACTCACAAAATGGAGGACGCCTTAAACTACGGCAACCGATTAATTGTGATGCAAAAGGGACAAATCGTCAAAGACTTAAAGGGTGAAGAAAAAGCCCAGCTTTCTCTAACCGATCTTTTCTTGTTCTTTGAAGAAGAGGATGTTGACGACGAAGGCTTGTAAAACGGTCTAAAAAGCGGAAAGTGTAAAAAAGGATTGACAAGTAAATTAAACAATTTTATACTTATTTCAATCACCAATCAGTTTGGAGCGATGATCATGACAAAAACTAGACATCCACAACTGAATACTTTTTACTTTAGCTATTTTAGATAGGTTTGTATTCATGTGTTCATGGGTGCAGACGACGCAAGTTTGTATCTATGATGGCTGAAGAACTTTAAATTGACTTTAAAGCCATGTAGATGATTCATCTATAATGGCTTTTTTCTTTTAGTAGACCCATTGTAGATGTATATCCTACAACGGGTCTTTTTTGTTGAAAGAAATCAGGTTAGAAAGAGGAATGAAGGATGCGTTATTTGACAGCAGGAGAATCACACGGACCACAGCTAACAGCTATTATTGAAGGAGTACCAGCCGGTATTGCCGTTTCAGTCGAGGGAATTAACCAGGAGCTGGCAAAACGCCAAGGCGGTTATGGCCGCGGCGGCCGCATGAAGATCGAAAAGGATCAGGTCCAAATTACTTCCGGGATCCGTCATGGAAAAACCTTAGGCTCGCCGATTACGATGATTGTAGAAAATCGCGATTGGAAAAACTGGCAAACCGTCATGTCAGTGGAAGAAGTTGCCGAAAAAGATACCCAATTAAGAAAAGTCACCAAGCCTAGACCCGGACACGCCGATCTAGTAGGTGGAATGAAATATCAGCACCGGGATTTACGCAACATTTTAGAGCGCTCCTCTGCACGGGAAACAACTATGCGGGTGGCTGTCGGTGCTTTAGCAAAACAAATTTTACAAGCTTTAGATATTGAAATCGCCAGCCATGTAGTCAACCTTGGCGGCATCACAGCTGACGTTCCCGAAGTGATCAGCGTAAAAGAAATTCAAGCAGCCGCAGCTGTATCTGAAGTAAACATGATTGACCCTTCGATTGAAGAAGCAGTGAAAACCGAAATCGACGAAACCAAAAAAGCCGGAAATACCATCGGTGGTGTGGTTGAGGTTCGTTTAGAAAATGTACCAGCCGGATTAGGCAGCTACGTTCAATGGGACCGCAAACTGGACGGCAAGATCGCTCAAGCAATTGTCAGCATCAATGCCTTTAAAGGTGTTGAGTTCGGTATCGGTTTTGAAGCAGCTAACCGGCCAGGCTCTGAAGTGATGGATGAGATTGTTTGGGAGCAGGCAGAAGGCTACAGCCGCACCAGCAATCACCTAGGCGGCTTTGAAGGCGGCATGACTAACGGTGAACAAATTATTGTGCGGGGTGTCATGAAGCCGATCCCGACTTTGTACAAGCCATTAATGAGTGTCGACATTGATACCAAAGAGCCTTACAAAGCCAGCGTGGAACGTTCAGACAGTACCGCTGTTCCAGCAGCCGCGATTGTAGCTGAAAACGTCGTGGCAACAGTAATTGCGACAGAAATTTTAGAGCAGTTCCAGGCGGATAATCTAGCTGATTTGTTGAAGAGTGTCAATGACACCCGCCAGCAGCATTTGGAATTTTAGGAAGGTCATACTAAATGAAAAATATTTTTGTGGTGGGGTTAGGCTTAATCGGTGCTTCCTTGTGTCGTGCGATTAAGCAGCCGGACATTAAACTATACGGCTGGGATTTTAAAGAAGAAAGCTGTCAGATTGCTTTAGAAACCGGGATTGTCGATGAGGTTGTCGCGGGGCTTGATTCAGCGGTGGAGATGGATATCATCATTCTGGCGGTGCCCGTCGGTGTGTCGCTGGAATACTTGCAGGAATTGGCGAAGCTTCCATTAAAGGAGAATGTGCTGGTCACTGATGTAGGCAGCACTAAGTCAGCGGTGGTTCAGTTGGCGGACACACTGCCCTTCACTTTTGTTGGTGGGCATCCCATGTCTGGTTCTCATAAATCAGGAGTTAAAGCGGCCAATCCGAATCTTTTTGAGAAAGCCTACTATATATTAACGCCTTCTGGTGAGCAGCAGGCCGCAGTGGATCAGCTAATCGAACTTTTGACGCCAACAAGAGCCAAGTTTGTGGTGCTTGATCCAAGCAGTCACGATGAGATGGTGGGGGTGTTAAGTCACCTGCCCCATATTGTAGCTTCGGGATTGGTTCAGATGAGCGATCAGCTGGCCCAAACCTATCCGCGAGCGAAACAGCTGGCCGCCGGTGGTTTCCGAGACATTACTCGGATTGCTTCTTCTGATCCTCGGATGTGGACCGATGTGTTACTGACGAATCGGGAGATTTTGTTGGATCTGATGGACAAATGGCAAGCGGAAATGACCGAAATCAAGCATCAGCTGGAACAAAACGATCGAGGCGCGATTCACCAGTTTTTCTCTCGAGCGAAACTGACGCGGGACCAACTGCCGGCAAAGGACCAAGGCGCGATTCCAGCCTTCTACGATTTGCTGGTAGATATTCCGGATATCGCCGGGGCGGTGGCACAAGTAACTACCGTATTAAGTCAGAATCATATTTCGATTATCAATTTGAAAATTCAAGAAACCCGGGAAGATATTTTCGGTGTTTTGGAGCTATCCTTTAAAAATAAAGCCGATTTGCTAGCAGGTAAAGCACTGGTGGAGTCGGAAAAATTTCATTGTCGGATAAGGAGTTAACAGCATGCGTTTAATGAATAAGGCACAAGGTTTAACAGGTGAATTAGTGGTTCCAGCAGATAAATCGATTTCTCATCGCAGTGTGATGTTTGGGGCGATTAGTCAAGGAACCACCACGATCCATAATTTTTTAAAGGCAGAGGACTGTTTGAGTTCCGTGGCTGTTTTTAAAAAACTGGGGGTAGCAATTGAAGAAAAAGAGGACGTATTTATAGTCCATGGAAAAGGCTTTGAAGGACTGCAAGCACCAAGTGAAGTGTTGGATGCCGGCAATTCCGGTACTACCATGCGATTGGTTATGGGAATTTTAGCTGGACGACCGTTTACCTCTACCATTCAAGGAGATGCCTCTTTGAACAAACGTCCGATGGAGCGAGTGATGGGGCCGCTTCGTCAAATGGGTGGCGATCTAGCCGGAAACGAAGGCACTCAGTACCCGCCGATCGCGATTCAAGGCGCTGAGCTGCAGGCGATCGAATACAACATGCCGATTGCCAGTGCTCAGGTGAAATCAGCGATTCTGTTTGCTGCATTGCAGGCAGAAGGTGAAACGACGGTGATCGAACAAGCGTGTTCTCGCAACCATACCGAACAAATGATTCGTCAATTTGGCGGAACGATTGAGGTGAACGACAAGGAAATTAAACTTCCTGGCAAGCAGCAGTTGGTAGGACAAGAAGTGCATGTACCTGGGGACATCTCTTCAGCAGCGTTCTTCTTAGTTGCGGCTTTGTTAGTTCCTGGCAGTTCCTTGAATTTGAAAAAAGTTGGGATCAACCCAACGCGAACCGGTATTTTAGATGTCTTGGCGAACATGGGTGCTAAAATCACTCAGAGCAATGAAGACACACAAAACGAAGCAGCCGATTTATTGGTGGAAAGCAGTTCCTTAAAAGCTACCGAAATCAGCGGTGAGATCATTCCCCGTCTGATTGATGAGCTGCCGATTTTAGCTTTAGCAGCCACACAGGCGGAAGGAACGACGGTTATCAAGGATGCTCAGGAGTTAAAGGTGAAGGAAACCAACCGGATCGACGCCACAGCCGACGAGCTGAATAAAATGGGCGCTAACATTGAACCAACCGAAGATGGCATGATTATTCACGGACCAACACCATTACATGGTGCAGCAGTAGACAGCCATGGAGATCACCGAATTGGGATGATGCTGCAAATCGCTGCCCTATTAACGGAAGAAGCGGTGGAATTGAACAATCCAGAAGCAATTAATATTTCTTATCCCGAATTTTTCAATGATTTGGATAAATTAGCAAAGGAGCGAGTATAGTAATGGAAGCAATTGTGTTGATTGGGTTTATGGGAGCAGGCAAGACAACGATTAGTAGAGAATTAGCAAAGGCATTAGATTATCAGCGGGTAGACATGGATGATGTATTGGTTGATCGCATTGGACCGATTAACGTGTATTTTGAAGAGCATGGGGAGCCTTCATTCAGAGTCCACGAGACCAATCTGTTGAAAGAAGCAGTCCAACAAGCGTCAGTTATCGCTACGGGCGGCGGCGTGATTATGCAAAAGGAAAACCAAGAAATCTTAGCCGATAAAACGGTGGTTTATTTGAAGACTGATCCCGATGTTTTAGTGGAACGGATTCGTCAGGACAAAGAAAACATCCGACCAAACGCGGCCAACAAAAATGACGGCGAAATTAAGCATCTGTTTTTCTCACGGGAAAATTTTTATGAAAAATTAGCTAAGGTAACGGTAGATACTTCTCACCGTACACCGGAAGACATTGTGGCAGAAATTAGAGAAAAGGTTGGCGTGTGATGGATATTGGTTATTTGGGTCCTAAGGGGTCCTTCACTCATTCGGCTGCCAGCAGTTATTTTTCCAGCGGCAACTTGATCAGCTATGATTCGTTGATGCAATTAATCGATGCCCGCATGAACAAGCAAATTGATTACGCGATGGTGCCGGTTGAAAATACGATTGAAGGGTCCGTTTTACCCACCATCGACGGGATTTATAAAACCTTGCCTACGATTCAAGGAGAACTGATTTTACCAATTGCTCAGCAGCTGATGGTTCATAAAAACAATCAAGATCGTTGGCAGGAAGCGACGCTGATTAGCAGCCACCCGCAGGCACTAGCTCAGTCTCAAGTGTTCATTCACAAAAATCTGCCTCAAGCGGAGGTGGAGCCAATGGCCTCTACTACCTTGGGGGCGAAAAAAGTGGCTGATCATCCGGAAGAAATTTACGCGGCAATCGGCTCGAAAATGGCGGCCGATGAATATGATTTAGTGATTGTAAAAGAAGGCATCCAAACAGTAGCCAATAACGAAACCCGTTTTTGGCTATTGGGAGATGAGCCGATTGCGACAAATTTGATTTTTGTGGAACAAAAGGCGACGTTACTGATAGAACTGCCAATGGATCGACCAGGAGCCTTGTACCATATGCTAGGCATCTTCAGCAAAGCGGATCTCAATTTATCCAAAATCGAGTCCCGTCCGCAAAAAACGAAGCTGGGAGAGTATTTCTTTATCATGGATATCGAGGTGCCTTCTGACAAAGCCGTGCTGCAGACAGCCTTGGAACGACTTGAAAAACAAGCCTTTCCTTTTAACTTAATTGGAAATTATCCAACCTATCGAAAACCTTAGCATTACGTTAAGGTTTTCTTATTTTTTGTGAGTATAATAAGACGTAAAGCATTTGTTTGCTATTTTTATACTATCAACATCCAAGTAAAGAGGTGGACCAATGAGTCGAGTGGATCGTTATAAAAAAATCCATGAAGAAAGCAAAAAATCTGAGCGTAAAGCTTCACTGGTTCGACGGGAGGTCAAAAAGCCTAAACGGGAAAAAGAACAGCCTACTGAAGAGCCGGTATTTACTCACGATACGTACGAAGAACCTGAGACAAATTATTCAAGCGAACCAAAAAAATCAAAACCTAAATTGAAAATGCCGGCGATAAAAATTCCCCGCTGGAAACGGAAAGCCAAACGGCCGGAAGTTTATCCAACTGGCAAAAAGCCGAAGAAAAAGCGCAGCATTGGCCGAATTATTCTGAAGGTACTAGTGGGATTGCTGATTTTTTCAGTTGTAACCTTTGGTATCGGCAATGTAATGGCTCGGACGGATTCGTCAATTCCCGGTATGGAAACCCAGGAATTTAACGGGGTAGATTCCGCAGACGGAACTAAAAACATTTTGCTCTTAGGGAGCGATACCCGGGACAATGAAACGGGACGAGCCGACTCCATGATGATTTTGCAGGTGGACGGCAGCGGAAAAACCAAGCTGGTTTCCTTTATGCGGGATATGTATGTAACTATTCCTGGTGTCGGGGACAATAAATTAAACGCGGCCTACGCTTATGGCGGTGCCGATTTAGTAAGGCAGACCATCAAGGAAAACTTCGGTGTGGATTGTCGTTACTATGCGATGGTGGATTTCCAATCCTTTGAAAAAGGGGTAGATGCCCTGTTTCCACGGGGAGTGCCGATTGAAGCTGAAAAGGATATGAGTTCTTATATCGATGAACCAATTTCTCAAGGGATGCAAAGAATGAATGGTCATACCTTGCTGAACTATGCTCGTTTCCGGATGGATGAAGAAGGCGACTTTGGTCGGGTAAGAAGACAGCAGCAGGTGATTCAAACCGTCTTTGGCCAATTGAAGAATCCGTTGGTTCTATTACGGGGACCGTATGCGGCTGGAAAAATCTTCGGCTATTTATCCACAGATATGGGCACAGGTTTCCTAGTAGCCAATACCTTTAATTTTGCTAAGACAGCGATGGGTGTAGACCGGTTGACGTTACCTGTGGATGGTTCATGGTCCTATGGCGATACCTACGATGCCGGCAGTGTTCTATTCGTCGATTTTGCTTCAAATGCGCAGGCTGTTCAATCATTTTTAGCGAAATAACCGATTTTCGATTCCAATGACCTGTAGAGTATGCTATATTTTATTTACTGCAAATTTTCAAGTGAAACGAGGAATTCATCATGAAACTAGCGATCGTGACAGATAGCTCAGCCTATCTAAATGAACGCATTAAGGACCATAAAGATTTATTTATTATCCCTATCCCAGTTGTAATTGACGGCCAGCCCTTTGAAGAAGGGGTAGACATTCATGAAGATGAATTTTATCGTTTATTGAATCAAAGCCAAGAATTTCCAACTACTTCACAACCGGTTTTAGGCGAAGTGATTACCATGTATCAAGAGATTCAAGCAAAAGGCTATGATACCATTTTAAGTATCCATCTATCAGAAGGCATTTCCGGTTTTGTCCGTACCCTTCATACCATCAAGGAGGAAATCGACGGGCTAACTATTATTCCTTATGATTCTACTATCACCAGCTTGCCAATGGGTTATATGGTAGAAAAAGCGTTGGAATTAACCGATGCTGGTAAAGAGTTGCCAGAGATCATCGCTGGGGTGGATCGCATTCGTGACACTACCAATGCCTATATCATCGTGGATGATTTGAACAACCTGGTCCGTGGTGGACGTTTGACCAACGGCGCTGCTATTATTGGCGGCCTATTGAAAATCAAACCGATTTTAACCTTTACTGATGGAAAAATTGTGCTGTATGAAAAAATTCGTTCGTTGAAAAAAGCCTTGCAGCGGACCGAAGAAATTATCGGTCAGCATCGCCAGGATTCAAGTGACGAATTACGCTTGTATGTGATTCATGCCAATAACTTAGAATTAGCTCAAACAGAATATGAAAAATTGCGCCAGCTGTATCCGGAAGCCGTGATTGAAATCGGCAGCTTCGGCCCAGTTATTGGGACGCACCTAGGCGACAAAGCAATCGCGTTGGGTGTATCAGGTATTTAACGATTAAACCGCTAAGAATTTTGTTCTTAGCGGTCTTTTTTGTTTGTAAAATTGCTGAGGGTTCGCTATGCTTTAGTTGTTTAGTAATTTACTAATTTAGTAAAGGGGCAAGAAATCATGAAAATTCCAACAAATTTAAAGCATAAACCCGTCTTCCTAGTAGAAAACTACGATCGCATCGACGGCTACAACGCCTGGGACAGTGATGCGAAAGGCTTAACTCTCGGACTAGCCCAATGGAACGACCGAGGAAAAGTCGATATTTCCGGAAAAGTTTGGCGTCATACTGGTGAGAAATGGTCCCGCCAATCGGAAGAATTACCAATTAACCGGATATTAGACTTGGCGATTTTAGTGGCACAGTCCAGCTTGTATTTGCAGGATGCCTATCGCTATGAAAAATTTTACGATCCAGAAAATCCGACGGTGGATATTATCGGACTGCAGGGCGGTCGTATGACGGTAGAAGTTGATACGGAAAATCCGATGATTGATGAAGATATTATTCTATTTAATGATACCATGAATAAAAATGGTGATTTGCTGGCGGAACGCTACCGCACGTTGAAACGCCTGTTAACAGATTTAGGTTATTAAGAAGGATGTGACATAGCATGACGGAAACAACAAACTATTCGGTTACCGAGGGCCGTCATTTTTCGAAAGTTGAGCAGCAGATGATTTGGCGAAAACCAGCCAGTCATCAAACCAGTGTCGAAGAGCTGCGGATTGCCTCCGAGATCAAGCTGAACTGGGATGATCCCGAGATGAAAATCATGAACGTGTTGCTGGAAGGCGATGCTGGTTCTGGGAAGACTCAGCTGGCTCGTGCCTTGTCAGCCGACCTGCAGCTGCCGTATACCAAAGTAACCTGTTTTGCGGACATGGATAAAACCGATGTCTTTGGCGCTTTACTGCCGGTAGTATCCGCGGATGATGAAGAAGATGGCGAACTGCTGGAAGCTATCTATCAGGCGGACTGTTTGGAAGGCGTTCTGGATTTGATTGCGCGTCATTACAGTATCAGCCAGGAAAAAGCGCGGGAAAGGTTTGCAGAACTGATTCAGCGAGTTACTAATGACACCGACAATCGGCCGATTCAGTATAAGTTTTACCCTTCTGAAATTGTGAGGGCGATTGAAAAGGGCTATTTGCTGGAAATTCAAGAACCTACAGTGATTCGCGATGCTTCTGTTTTAGTGGCGTTGAATTCGGCGCTGGAAAACAATGGGATTTTGAACATCCCCACCGGAATCATTCGCCGTCATCCTGACTGTGTTGTAGTGATTACTACCAACCGCAACTATCAAGGCAATCGTCCCTTGAACGAATCTTTGCGGGACCGGGTGCAGCATGCCGAGAAGATGGACCTGCCTTCCCTTGAAGTAATGATGGAACGAGCTCAAGCAAAAACGGGCTTTGCAGATGAACGCTACTTAGAAATTATGGCGAAAGTCATTCGTTTACTAGATGAAACGGCCAAAGCCAATGCCATTAAAGGGGTAGCTGGGATGCGTTCGTATTTCTTTTGGGTCAACAGCTTGAAGCAAGGACAAAATCCTTTGGAAAGTTTGTATCCTAAGGTGCTCTACAAGCTAACGACTGATGAAAATGAACTATCGATTTTGATTAATGCGTTAGATGACAGTAATCTCCTAGTCGACCTCCAACAAGTAGAAAGCAAAGCAATCATTCAAAAGAATAAAGGTAGAAAAATTAGTGCCGAAGAAGCTGACCAGCGCAATATCACTCAAGAGGCCGAAAATGCTACGTTAAAAGTCGAAGCGGTGGAAGCCGAATCTGAGGATGCACCTGAAGTTGAAGCTGAGGAAGAAAAAAGCGAGTCGTCTCAACCGAAAAGTTCTAAAGTAGAGAAAACCGAAGAAACCCAACGAAACACCTCTGACGGAAAAAGTGACAGTGCAAAAATGTCCGATGAAGAAAAGATCGGCTCCAATCTTTCTTTGGACGAGATGGCAGAATGGGATAAGCAGCAGCGCAAAGAACTGAATCGTGAGACTCGTGCTGTAATGAAGGATACCATTCATGCCAAGGAAGGTACGATTGTTCATCGCCCTAAGATTACGGCTAAAGCAGTCGAGGAAGGCAAAAAGTTAACTAGTCTAGTGTTGCCGGAGGTTGAAAGCTTAAGTCGGGTCATCAATGATTTATTGGAGAAGGAAGAAAGTGCCGATTTTTCCAGTGGAAAGTATTACGGTGCACGTTTCAATCCTTCACGAGTAGCTTACGGCGACCTGCGGAACTTTGACAAGAAGAATCCACCGAGTGAGCAGCCTTCTCTAGCTTTAGCAGTCCGGGTGGATGAATCAGGTTCAATGGTGCGGGATGATCGGATAGAAAAAGCCAAGCAAGCTGCTTTGGCCCTGGGATTATTTGCCGAGAAAACCAAAATTCCTTTTATGCTTTATGGCGATTCCGCTGATGTTAGCCAACGAGAAAAAACTTCTTTGTACTCCTATAAAGAGTTCAACGATCCATATGACTTTTTGGCCGCTAAAATTACTACCATGAAGCCGCGGCAAAATAATCGGGACGGGGTACCTTTGCGGGTATTGGCCGACAAGTTAAGTTCCGAAACTGCCGATACAAAAATTCTATTGAATATCAGCGATGGTCAACCCAAAGCTTTGCCAGACTATACTGCGAAAAAAGCGCAGGAGGATATTCAGCAGGTAATAGCAGACTACGAGAGAAAAGGTGTTATATTTATCGCGTGTGCAATAGGTGAAGATAAAGAAGCAATTAAGAACATTTACGGAGAGGATCGTTTCGTAGATATCAGCGACCTGGCTACTATGCCGCAACAACTATTGCAGTTGATTAGTCGATTTATCTAATATTTTAAGACAGTATCGGGCTTCCCAATGCAAGTTTGGGAAGTCTTTTTACGCAAACAGATTATTTGTAATCTCTTTCTTTCTTCGTTAGGCTGTAATTAGGCTAAAAGAAAGGAAGATACAATATGACAAAGAAAATTGCAGTACTAGTCACTGATTTAGTGGAAGATGTCGAGTTAACTTCCCCGAAAGAAGCTTTAGAAAAAGACGGTAATGAAGTTGTTTTGATTGAAAAAGAAGCGGGTAAAGAAATTACTGGTAAACAAGGGAACACCTTTACCATCGATACCAGCATCGATGATGTAAAACCTGAAGATTTTGACGCGTTGTTAATTCCTGGTGGTTTCTCACCGGACCAATTACGTGCAGATCAACGGTTCGTGGACTTTGTGGCTTATTTCTTGGAAAATGATCGTCCGCTATTTGCTATTTGTCACGCACCACAACTATTTATCCAAACCGGTTTAACTGAAGGCCGCACAATGACCGCTTACGATACGGTTCGTCCCGATATCGCTTATGCTGGCGCCAATGTGAAGGATGAAGAAGTAGTTGTCGATAGAAATCTAGTAACTAGTCGGAATCCTGATGACATTCCAGCATTTAACGAGAAAATCGTTGAAATTCTAAATGCATAACTGAAATTTCGAGATTCTGTGTATTGTAAAATATGCAGGATCTTTTTTTGCCAGTATTACTTTTCGCAGTTTAATAAAGGAAGAAAGAAGTTCCTAAACAATAAAATAAAACCGACACGTGAAGTCTAGTAAGATGGTATGCGTACGAAAATAAGACTCATTTTTCCTGCTTTTGGAAAAATGAATACTCCAGCAAAGAGCTAGCTGCCAGTGTTACTTTTCGCAGTTTAATAAAGTAAGAAAGATATTCCCAAACAACAACCGAAAACTGACACGTGAAGTCTAGTAAGATGGTATGCGTACGAAAATAAGACTCATTTTTCCGGCTTTTGGAAAAATGAATACTCCAGCAAAGAGCTAGCTGCCAGTGTTACTTTTCGCAGTTTAATAAAGGAAGAAAGAAGTTCCCAAACAATAAGAGAAAACTGATAATTAGCATATAATTTATCTAAACAAGATTGGAGGAGGCAGTGTTCATGAAGCAAAAGATAAGCATTCGTCCTTTTGAAGATACTGATCGCCAGCTAATGGTTACTTGGCTATACCAGGACTACGTAAAGAAGTGGCTGATTCATCCGGAAAACTGGTTGGCGGAAATTGATCAACGTCATGATAAATTTAATTGGGTTCACCACTATATTGTCATGCTGGGGGATCAGCCGATTGGATTTTGCCAATATTATGATTGTTATCAAGCGAAGGATTTAGAAGAATGGACAGAGGTACAGGAGCCGAATAAAATTTTTAGTATCGACTATTTGATTGGTGAAGCTGAGTACATCGGTCAGGGGTATGGCAAACAAATTGTTCAAGAGCTGGTTCAAATTATCCAGCAGCAAGAAAAAGAGGCGGAAGAAATTATTGTTGAGCCAGATCCACAGAACTTTGCTTCTATTGAAGTATTGGAAGCAAACGGCTTTGTCTTTGACCGCTATTATAGAAAAAAACTATAAAACCCACTCTCAATGACGCAGAGAGTGGGTTTCAGTTGATAGTTTAGTAATTTGCTCGTGGACCGCCGATGTATTTAGCGCGACTTCTTAACGCTGTTACGTGGGCGCCACCTAGTTCTTTGATAGAAGGACGAACCGGCACTTGTACATGTTTTACATGCATGCCGATAGACGTGTCACCAATGTCTACGCCAGCTTGGGCTACAATATGCTCCACTTCCACTGGATCAGTAAATTGTTCGAAGGCAGCAACTGAACAAGAACCGCCAGCATGCAACGCTGGTTTCACATTCACAATTTCCCAGTCCTTCTTCTCAGCCAATTCCCGTTCAACAACTAAGGCACGATTGATATGTTCGCAGCCTTGAATAGCCAAGTAAATATCTTTTGGATCAAGAATTTCCTTTAAGGTTTCAATTACCCATTCGCCAACTTCTTTACTGGAGTTTTTCCCAATCATGCCACCAACGATTTCACTGGTGGTACAGCCTAGGACAAATACGTTGCCGGGCTTCAATTCAGCTTCAGCTAAAACATCATTTACAATGGTCGTTAAGGTTTCTTTCAATTCTGTTTTTTCCATAGTCTAAAACTTCCTTCTATTTTAATTGGACGCGATGAACGATTCGTTGAAGTGCTTGATACAAGGGAACAGTTACGGCGATACCGAAAAGATTTTGTACGAGATTCGTTGGCAATGAGGCTAAACCGGCTGGCCAGCTGTATAAAAAGGATGTCGCCAGTGCATAGCCTGCGATCATAAATAGACTCGCAGCAGTAAAGCCCGCAATCATTCCTGTCCGTGAGGATATCTTTTGATAAACCGCACCCAGGATAAGTCCTTGCACACCATGAATAAGGATGGAGAAAAGAGCCCATTCGGGATAGCCGGAAATTAAGTCAATTAACCCGCCGCTCATAGCCCCAACAAATAATCCTCCCACAGGACCAAACAACAAAGCGGAAGTATAAATTCCCGCCTCACACAAGGTCACAAAGCCTCTAGTTGCCGGAACCGGAAAGATAAACATCAGGGACAAGGTCACCGTCAAGGCGATCATCATGGCTAAAGTAGTTAACGTCTTTATCTTCATTTTATTCCTCCTGTCAGGTAAGTAAAGTAATTCGTATTCTTTAGGGGGTTACACCCGAAGTTGTGTCTGGATACCACACATTGCCTTCACCATTTTTTAAGATGATCCCATGTTGAATGGCTTGATACACATATTTTTTACTTTTCTCAATGGCTTCAAGCGGTGATTTGCCTAATACTAAATTTGAGGCAATCGCTGAAGCGAAGGTACAGCCAGCGCCGTTGATGGTTTTTGCTTCTAATTTAGGTTTACGAAAGACTTCGAATTGTTTGCCATCGTAATATAGATCGATTGCTTGTTCACCGATTAGTCGTTGGCCACCCTTAATCACAACAGATGTTTGTCCTTCTTGGTGGATAATTTGGGCAGCTTTTTTCATGGAAGATTCATCGGTAATTTCCATCTGGCTTAACAGCTCGGCTTCTTTTAAGTTAGGTGTCACCAAATCTGCTAAAGGAAACAATTCACGCATTAACAATTCGCGATATTGTGATTGATAAACTTCGGTGGTTTCCTTAAAAGCCAGAACCGGGTCCAACACAATCGATACATCCTGCTGCGCTAAAAAATCTTTGATAATCTGGATTGACTCCGAATTATGAATCAAGCCGATTTTAATTCCGGATAAGTCCACTCCTGATTGAATCGTCTGTAATTGCTGTGCTAAAAGATCAGGGGAAAGATCTTGAATGATAAATTCGTTATCTTCAACTACAGCAATACAGGTAATCGCCGTTAAACCGAATAATTGATAATGTTCAAAGGTTTTGAGGTCAGCTTGAAGTCCTCCGCCGGCTAAGGTATCTGAGCCAGCAATAGTTAATATAGTTTTTGCCATAATAACCTCCTTATGCTTTCTTATTATAATACTCGTTATTAAAATAAAAACAGCCAATTGGTTGTTTTCTTGCTCATCCAATTTTTAAAAGATGAAACAGTTGTAGGAACGAACAAAATCAGTTAGCATAAAGGAAAAGAAGGAGGAATCACGTATGAAAGTATTTGTTGCAGGAGCGACTGGGCGCGTTGCCCAAGCGTTGATTGAACGTTTAGTTGAAAAGGGACATTTTGTCTATGCTGGGGCACGACGAGAAAATGAAATTCCCGAAAATGAACAGGTAAAACCGGTTCATTTAGATTTACACGGGGATGTGGCTGACTTAGCTAAAACATTAGGGGATGCTGAAGCTATTTATTTCGTAGCTGGTTCTCGGGGAAAAGATTTGCTGCAAACAGATCTGTATGGAGCAGTGAAATTGATGCAAGCAGCTGAGCAGCAAGGGATTGGCCGTTACATTCAATTAAGCTCGCTATTTGCTCTAGTTCCTGAAAATTGGAGTGACACTATCACAAACTATAATATTGCTAAATTCTTCTCGGATTCTTGGTTAATCGATAATACTGATTTGGATTATACGATTGTACAGCCAGGTAATTTGAAAGAAGAAGAGGGCAGCGGCAAAATCACCACAAGCATCGAAAAACGCAGTGAGAATTCGATTGAAAATGTGGCGACTGTATTGGCAGAAGTTCTGGAACGTCCTAACACTTACCAAAAAGTCATCTTGATGGGTGACGGCGATACTCCAATCGACGAAGCTCTTTCTAACATCTAAAAAAATGCTGCAGGCCAAGATTAGGTCTGCAGCATTTTTGTTAGTCGTAATATTTAATTTCCGCTTCTTGTTTGTCAAAGTCTAACAGCAGCTGGAAGCCTTTTTCATCTTTGTCTTGATCCCAGATCTCGACAAAGTGAGGCATAATTTCAATCAAAATCTCAGTATCTTTATGGGGGTAGGCATTATAGCTTTTGTCCCAGTGCTCTTTATAAAGCTCCTGGAAAACTTGGCCGGGTTCGTCCACTACTAGTCCGTGATTGACTGCTTGGCCTTCGATTTGCACACCCCAGTAGCAAATAGCCACATTGGGATTTTCCAGCAGCTGCTTGGTTTTACGGAAGTTTTTGTCCGTTTTAAATAAAATGCGGCCTTCGTGGATAATCACACTGACATTGCGAACCGTTACGTGATCATTTAAGCTGGTAGCTAGAGCCATAATTCTTTTTTTACCCAACTTATCATACATTTGCATTGTTGCAGGTCCCCACTCCATCAGCTAAACTCCCTTCTCAGGAAGATTGCTCGCAAGCGATCCAAGGATAAGTAAACAACACTGGTACAGACGCCAAACTTGATCAGGTTAAAAGGAACGATCCCGATTAATACTAATTTCCAAACGCTGTCCACAAAAGGATTAACGGCTTGGGTCATAGCGATGACTGCTTCCATTGATAGTCCATATAAAGTTGCGTAAAAAGGGATGATGAAGTAAACGTTTGAGACACAGGCCACAATAATTGCACAAAATGTCCCTAAAAGCATGCCGTTGAGTGCTTGATGTTTATTGCTGGCCCGTTTGTAAATGAACCATGATGGCAGGATGAAGCTGGCGCTCAAAATAAAGTTTTGAATTTCGCCAGTAAACATGGAGCTGGTTCCTGAAGTTGCTAGTTTTATTAACAGTTTGATAAGTACGATGAACAGTCCTGAAACCGGACCTAATAAAAAGGTTCCGATCATTTCCGGTACACCAGCCAGGTCAAAGTCCATAAATGGCGGCATAAACGGCAGTGGGAATCTGAACATCATTAGGAGATAAGCGATGGTACCGAGTATTGCAGTTAATACGAGTTTTCTTGCAGTGAATTTCATTCTTGTCACACCTTTCTTAGACATAAAAAAGAACCTTACAACAAATTCGCAAGGCACAGCAAGTAGAAAAAAGGTGCTTGAATAAACCAATGATTAGACTGGTCACTAAACACGCCTATTTTTCTTCTTCCATCCAGACTGTACTGTCGGTCTCAGAATTGCACTGAGTCAACCTAAAAAGGCTCGCGGACTATCACCGCCGGTCGGGAATTTAACCCTGCCCTGAAGAACTATTGTGTTCATTTTCACATAGGTTATCTGAAATTGCAAGCGGTTTTTAATTTTTTTCTTATTAAACTATCGACTTTTTCTCATCAAAGACTGAAAAAAGCAGGAGGAGATGTGATAAACTAGACGAAGAAATGTTCTACAGAAAAACTATCTTACGGATGAAATGTGGTGATTCCCATCATAAAAAAATCAAAAGCCATCAACTATTACATAAAAGAAAAAGGCCTGACCAGGACTCAAGCAGAATATCGCTGGAACAAAACCCACAAGCAGTATGAAGAGCTTGAAGCGTTGTTTCTGGCTATTTATGCTGAAACTAAAGTGAGCTATCAGGAAAAACCGCAAAAGCTGAAGAATTTGACTAAATATCAATGGTTCAGCTTCGCTTTGATTTTTATCGTGCCTTTTGTAGTCGTCTCAAACTTCAATGGTGATAAAACTGAGTTGTTCTATATTGTGCTCTTTATTTTTCTGGTTGCCAATTTCGGTATTGCTGCTCACATCAATCAAAAGAGAACTGAAGCACTGCAAATACGAAAAGCTGAATTCCTGATGCGGACGGATGAGGAAATCGCCTATAAGTTAAGACGGATTCAGCAAGTCGAAATTGCCATGTATCATCAAAAGCCGGAGCTTTTATTGGCACTTCACCGAATGAAACCAAAAGAAGTAGAGGTGAAGCCTGATGAAGAAAAAACTAACGGAGATGAGTCTGGGGGAGCTATGGCAGTTATTTCCCATCGAGCTAAGAGAATCACGAAGCGAGTGGTGGAACGATTATCAAGAAATCGCAGATAAATTAAATAGCTGGCTGCCTGAAGAAGCAGTTGTTCGTATTGCTCATATCGGCAGTACCGCGATTAAGGGTATTAAGGCCAAAAATATTGTTGATGTTTTAGTGGAATTTACGTCGGAAACCAACTTAGAATCGATGGCTCAAATATTGGAATCAAATGGTTGCATCATTATGTCTGTTAGTGAGACTCGTATTTCGCTGAA
The DNA here is from genome assembly GCF_017377575.1 of Candidatus Enterococcus moelleringii. Lineage (GTDB taxonomy): Bacteria > Bacillota > Bacilli > Lactobacillales > Enterococcaceae > Enterococcus_A > Enterococcus_A moelleringii. The sequence continues at coordinate 12,178 of NZ_JAFREM010000021.1, read as the reverse complement.
TCGCGGGTATACGCCGGAGGGCTTTGCTGAGAAGGTCTACCATATTCATTTGCGCTTTGCCGGAGACAACGATGAACTGTATTTTCGTGATTATTTGAATCAATTTCCGGAGCTTGCTAAAGAATATGAAGCTTTAAAGGAAAAATTAGCCATCGATTTCAAATACGATCGAGATCAATACACATTGCAAAAAAGTTCTTTTGTGGAAGAGATGACCAAGAAAGCCAAAGCGCTGTATGGAGTGAGATACTAGTGTGGGATCAATCTAGAATCGTGCATTGGTTTTGAAACAGCGCAACCGAAGTGAAGAATCAAATACTGATTAAATTAGAGAACTTCTGAATCAGCCGGGGGTTAAAGAACTTTTTTAGGAGACTCCCTTGGAATAGGTGAGTCTTTTTGCTGATGGCTAGATTTAGGTTATCGTTAGTAAAATGAGAACTAGGATGATAGAATTATAATAAAGGGAGGAAATGCGATGCAAGATGATTGGTTGATGCGTCAGTTGCAAATTGTTCCTAAGCAATTGCCAACGATTAAACAAACCAATAATGATCCGTTAATTGATGTAGAGGATACGCTAACAGGTGAGAAGCGATCCGTGTCACTGACCCAGTATATGCATGAGAGTGTTTTGCTGCGGAATATTTGCAGGGCAGAGGATGTCTTTTTCGCCCATCTTCATGAGTTAACGAGTAAACAAATCACATCAATTTCTTCATGGTTCTATCAAAAGCTGGCTGCCATCCCTGAAACCGAGCTCATCCAATACAATTTTACCATGGATGAGATTCACCAAGGGCAAGATGAAATCCGACGACTTTTGAAGCAGCGAACCGACTGATAACTTAAAAAGTGTGGTGGAAATATGGCAAATTTAGCAAAAGATATTATGCGCTGGCTGGAGCACCCAGCCAATGGGCAGGGCCGACCTGCCGATCAAGCAGCTTATTTCGATAAGTTGTGGAATGATTTAATCCTGGAAATTCAACGTATCGAAGGGTGTGAAGCACCGATGGATTACGAAGCCGATTTTGCTCGAATGGCCCAGTATTCCGGCCCCCTTTATCGGATTCATCAAGAGTTTGAGGAGAAGCATCCATTTGGTGTAGTAGAAAATACCTCCTTTGTATCCTGGACCAAGCAAAAAGATTTCTTGGATTTTTCTTGGTTAGAAAAGGGGAAGGAAGTCTTGCTGATTGAAGGAAAGGCTGAATTTCCAGACATTGGCATTGATTTAGTCGGCATTAAAAAGTGGGCGAATATGTACGATCATCCTTTATCTTTCAATCAATTTGAAGCCGAGCAAGAGGTTGTGTTCCCGTTAATGTTTGAAAATATTGTCAACATGAAGATTAAAGAGATAGCTTGAGGCATTTTAGCCCCAGGCTTTTTTTGGGGTGATATGTTGTAGGGGGTCTGGTAAACTAGTTGTAATAAAGAAACTTGGAGGTGGATGATGGTTGAACGATTGAAAAACGGCGGGTCGGCACTTATTTGGATAATTGTGTATATGCTCTTCTTTGCATTCAGTCTTAGTTTTTTATGGGAAAGCGGGAATCTAATAGGTCTTTCGGAAGTGAATAGCAGCAATCTTTTAAATAAGGCTACCAGTGATTTTATTGTTAATATCGCGTGGGCTCTGCTGTTTATTGGGCTAGTTTACCGGAAGAATCGTAGAATGGCTGATATAGGTCTTACTAAAGAATCGCCTAAACTAGTTATCGGTCTGATAATTATCTATTTCGGAATGTTTCTTTTAAACCAAGATTTTTCGATTCATGGCTTTTATCAAGCTTATTTTTATTTATTTGCGGTCGCCTTTAGTGAAGAGATCATCTTTCGCGGTTTCTTGTTTAATCAACTGGAAAAAGTTACAAGTATGTGGCCAGCGATTATCATAAGTGGAGCCATCTTCGGCTTTATGCACGCGATTTTACCATCTATTGTGAGAGGTGATACTTTTTCGCAATTCTTAGTCAAAAGCATGAGTGAACTAGGCGGCATGGGGATACTAGGCAGTTTGTTTTATATCTTTCTTTACAAGAAAAGCGGAAATTTGTGGGTACCAATTTTGATACATGCGATTTTGGACTATTCACGAGTATTTGGGGGCGCCTAAAGGAGGGCTCAATGATGAAAAAGCTGTTGGCTAGAATAAAAGGATTTTTCTTTGAGGAGAAGAAAACCGATTCTGTAGTGAAGACACCAGGCAACCAACTGCATGCTAACGCAGAGATTACTAATAAGCTGAAGAAGTTGGATCGGGAAGAAAAAAAGAAGTGAAAATAATACGTGAGGTTCATGGAAACGGACTAAAATTATCGCATATAAAATAAATGACTATAAGGTAACCACAGCAAATAGAAAAGGTTAAATCTTATTGTTATTATCTAAACCATCTGTTGGTGCAGCGTGATTTTTGTTAAGATAAAAGAGCATTAGGGTGAGTTTTGTTAGGTAATACTGTTTACCTAAGGAGACCAAAATTGATTACTATCGTCAGCATACAAGATTTTTATGCAAGCGGCTTGGCATTTTCAGACTATTTTGAAGAAGAGCTGTTTGAGTATTTTATCCAACAAGACGGATTTATGGATTACAATCCGGTTGACCAGTGGATGTATAGCAAAAAAGGAGAGCGCATCTTCTCCGTCGAGTAGCAACCAGGAGTCAATGCGCTCTTATTTAGCTTGCTTTTTAACTTGTTCCAGCAGCTTAGTCAAATCGGTCCGGTCCCACAATTCAACGTCCAATTTCTTTGCCAACTGTTCCGCTGATTCAGTAAAATAGCTGTTAGTTACAACAATCGCTTTATCAAGAGAGTAGTAGCCAATCCCAGCATGAACTTCCTGTACAGCCTTGTTGCCAACTTTCTTTTTCCAGCGTTTACACTGAATTCCCAGCTTTACGTCGTCTTTTTTTGCAATGATATCGATTCCTTGATCACCGTAAGCCTGGGTGACTTTGGGTTTAATATAGCCGGCCTTTTCCAGCAGAAAAGCCATGTATTCCTCGAATTCTATGCCTTTCATCTGATCAATGTTGGCCAGCTCAGCTTTCGAGAAACGTTTAAGCTTGCTGAAGTAAGGGTAGAGTTCAGCAACTACTCCTAATAGGATTAGGACTACGCCAAAATACATATAATTTACTGACATCGAAAAGTAGTAGCGGAAGATAATCAGCAAGATACCGAAGAAGACGACTGAGAAGTTATCCTTTTTCAAATGGTTGATTCCTTTCTGATATGAAATTTCTTCAATTATACCATGTAAAATAGGAGGAGAGACCTCTAAAATTGACCGTTCATGACTAAATAACGGCCGTTTATGAAGAAGAAGCAACAACATTATTTTAGTGCTAAGATAAGAAAAAGGGGTGAGAGTGATAGAAAAAATAGCAGCAGATGTTCTATTAACCCAAGAAGATTTAAGAACCGGCGAAAGACTGGAAGTAACAGTCCGTGGGAAAACTAGTATACAAAATCTAAAAGCCGAAGGAGCAATCGCATTGATTAACAGTATTAATGGTGATCAATTTGACAATAATGAGGATTTCAAAAAAATAGTTGCGCAGTTAAAAGAAGCTGTAACAGATTTGGAGACTTCAAAGTATAGAGTATAAAAAGTGAATTTTTTCACATGAGCTAAGAAATTTTTTTGATCAGCTTGTAAGTGTTTCAATTGAAACTTTGTTGAATTCGTTTTGATTTGTGCTGGATAGAAATTTATTTTGTGTCTGCTTTAAGTTTTTCCTGGAGTCAGCAAATTTGAACTACTAAGGAAAAATTCTAGGCTGATAAATAATTAGTCGAGGAAAATTTATCAGAGAAAAACTCTAAGTGAAATAGTTTTTAGAATAAAATCGTAGTTTTGAACGGAAAAACAGATAATTTTGTACGGTAAAATGTCGGGATTGGATAAACAGCTGTGAAAAGCCATATATAGATATGTGGAATTTGATCGGTTGATTGGGATCACTGATTAACTAAAACTTTGTATGTAACTTTGCTTAATGTATATTATGTAAACTAAAATAAAAAATTCGAAATTATTGGCCTAAATCAGCTATCCCAGTCTTATAGGCATTTCAGTAGTTTTTTGGCGTTAATTCGATAAATTTATGCTTTTTAGAAGCTTTTTGCAATTAATTCGGCATTTTCTGCTTTGTTTTCTCTTTTGTTTACTTCACGAACTTTCAATTCTATTCTGCAAACTTGCGAAAAAATTCCAAAGAAATTGTTTGCTGCGGCAATTTCTTTGGAGTTTTCTTTAGTTACTTCATTTTTAGTTCTTGATCGTTTATTTTGACTGATTCTACTGTTTCAAACTTATCTAGTTCATCTAAACCAAATTGCCATTCAAAGTAATCATTTTCTTGTTGATATTCATAGGCTTCAACTAAAAGCTCTTTAGTTGTTCCATCCTTAAATACTAGCTCGATCTTGCAATCGTTTAAATATCCGACATGATCAAAGCTCAATGAAATTGGCGACAAACGAACATTTTTTAGTTGAACTTTCTGATCGTCAATTTTTACCATTTGATCAGGTAAATTTTCAGCTGGCAGCTCTTGTGGTTCCTGTAACTGGATTGCCCATTGTCCCTTTTGGTAAACTTGCGATTCAAAGCCTTCAACAAACAAATCGTAATTTTTCAGCGCATTTTCTGGGATCTCGAATATATGTTCGTAATAATCTGGTCGATCTGTTTCATTATCGTGTGTACCAGCATCTACACCGTAAGAAGCGATTTCACTAACCACTTCCCCAGTCTCGCGATTTTTTAGACTGATAAAAGTTGCTGAATCAACAGTATTGAGTTCTTTTGTTTGTAAATGCAGTAGACCCTCCTTGAAGCCTAATGCTGAAATAGCTGCGTACTTGCCCAGCTCAATCGGATTTGCTGCTGGTTCTAAGTACGTATTAGCGAGCTCATCGAACTTCAGTTTTAGTCGCTTCATAGCTTTGGGATCGTTTCCGCCCCCCAGTCCTTCGTTTGCCGGACGTTTTTGCCAAGCTTCAGTCTGTGGTACTTCTTGCCAATTTACAGGGTAGCTTTCTAGAAATTCCTTTTTACTGCTTGTAAAGCTTTCTAATAAATACCCAGGCTTGATATTATCACCAAAATCAATTGCTTGGGTGATAATTGTCGCAGTTTTGGTGGTTTTATCATAGTCAACCACGCGGCTGTTGCCGCCGTTTAGCATTTGCCAGCTGGAAATTTGGGTATCTTCAGACAGACGATCACCGGTTAAGTCAGTCAGCTGAGCGACGAAATAAGTGGTATTTCCGTCTTTAAAGGAGCCGATTGCTTTCAGGCGAATCCCTTGATCCTCTACTTCTTGGTCCAGACGATCCGAATTGGCCAACAATATTTCCGTTTCGGAGCCAAAATTCTTTTGGTAAATCAAGGTTAGCTCGTCACGAAATGTGAAAGCCGTCAGCAGCAATATACTGGCCGCTGCTATAGCAATTGCGATCACTCTTGGATTGAATCGGCTTTTTTTAGGTTTCGCCAGCTTTTTAGCTGCAAATTTTTCTTTGATGTTTTGGGCGTTGTTTTCTGTATAAGGAATCTCAGAATAGTTTAAAAATTCCTCCAGCTGCTGATCGGTCAAATGTTCAAAGGGGTGTTTTTCGATTTTTTTACTCATAGGTATTCACCTCATTTATAAACTTTCGGTATTCTAGGAATTCCTGCAGCTTTTTCTTGCCGCGGTACAGTCGATTATCAACTTCTTTGCTGGATAATCCTAGCTGCGATTGAATTTCGCTAGGTTTCATTTCGTAGAAAAAGCGTAGAATCAAAATCCGCCGGGTTGGTTCTTCTAGCAGCATAACGGCGTCATAAAGTTCCTGCCAGGCTATCTCTTCCTCCGCTTTTGGAATATTGGAAAGATATTCTTCACTGATTTCGCTAATATTTTCGTGTTGATGTCGTTGTTTGGATTTTAATTTGTTTAAGGCCATACTTTTCGTCATGACGACTAAATAACTTTTGATTGAACCTTTGCTTGGTTTGTATTTTTCTGGCTGCTGCCACAAACGCAGAAAAACGTCACTGACGACTTCTTCAATATCCATTTGCTGGCTTGAGTTTTTAGCGGTCAAAATTGTTGCGGCCACCGCCCACAATAATTTGCTGTATTGATCCATTAATTGATCAAAAAACTGTTCGTCGCCTGCGATTATTCTTTTGCGAACTTCTTCATCGGTCATAGCTAACCTCCCCTTCACTAACAATACAATCCGATTTGCTGGAATTCCTCATTAACTTGCTAATTTGTTCAAAAAAACTCTCCTTAAACAAAGGTATCTTGTCTAAAGAGAGCTTGCTAGTTACATGTACTAGTTTTCTATTGGTTTTACATATATTTCTTATGCGATATTATTATTTGCTTATACTATACGATCTTTATTCCTAATCCAGCAGCAATCGTTAATGCCTGCTCTTGGTTAACAGTCAAATTCCGTAGCCGATCCTGCGATAATATGATCCGTTCGAATTCATTCGTGGATAAGTCTAAGCCTGACATCGTGGTGTTCATCCAATTACTATTGGTTAACTCATTGTTCTCTAAAAACAGATGCTTCCAGGTTGCTTCGAAGAATTCACTATCGTTTAACTGGCAATTATCGAATTGGACGTTCTTCACATTCGTCGCACTAAAGGAAGCGAAATTAGCGATACAATTGGTAAAACGGCAATCCCGTAAATAGCTTTCTGCAAAATTTGTGCCGGTTAGTTTGCATTGATCAAAAACTACTTGGTGAAAACTGCCGCCGATCCAGTCTAAATTTGACAGGTCGCACTTCTCGAAAACAACGTTGCTGCACTCTACTCGCTCCAAGCGAGTGCGCTGCATCGTGATTTTCTTTAAATGGGAACCTTTAAGCATCAAATTTCGGGCACTTAAATAGCTGTAATCGAGGTCTTCAATTTTGATTCCTTCGAAAGTTACCTCGTCTTCCAGATAAAAATCTTCGGTAAATTGTGTGGGTAAATTCGGTGGTGCTGGACGGTGTTTGTCTAAATTGGCTTTCTTACTGATAGTCCATCAAACCTTTCCTTGATTTTCGCTTATCCATCCATTATACCAATACTCCCAGCAAATACCATCACTCGCTGAAATCTATTTCTATGTGACCGATTGATGATGGTGTTGGCTTACCGGTTTTAAGGTCCTGCTTACCAGGCATTAAATACATCAAATCCTGTTTTCCTTCCATGTAGGATTGGCTGAAGGTTCCATGGACAACCTCTGCCAGAATTGTCGCAGTCAGATCACCCTCGATTATTTTAGCCGCATCGCCTACCTTACATTCCAACACCAGCAAGCTTTCTTTTATGACTGGATCAGAAACGACTTTAGCCGGAGCTTGAGTAAAACCACCTATCCGACAGTTACGTGCAAGTGGTGAAAGCGATACTTCATCTCAACCTCCCCTTTCTAGTCAATCACCCAATAACTTTTGCCATCCTTCGTGCGATTCATAAATCCATATTCAACCAAATAACGACGCAGCGTAACGTAATCCTCATGAATCAGCAGCAAAATTTCGTTCACCGCAGCTTCGGAATAATTTTTACTAGAGTCGAAGCCTTCGACAATTTTACCTAATACAATTACCTTGCGCTTTTCTTTGCTGGGCAAGGAAGTGAGTCGTCCTTCCTTCGTAAAATAAGTCGCTAGGACTTTTGTTCGTTCAGCGGGTGTAATATGATAACGTTCATCGATCATCCGGGCGCCGCGATGCGGGGGAATAAAAGGTTCGTCCTTCAATAAACTCATGATGCTGAGAAAGACCTTGGCCTGCTTCTCCTTCTCCCGCAGTTTGAACCGATGATTTCTAACTGTCGAAGTAGAAATTCCTAAGCGCTGGGCAATGACTGAATCACTTAACTGACGAGCAAACAATTCCAAAATATCCTGTTGGCTTTCACTTAATCCGCTGATTTCCTTGCGCTGGGCAATCAACGATCCTAATGCTCCGGCATGCTGCGTATTCAGATGATGGACCATCGCCTTTTGGGCCAGAGCTTGTTTCCCATCCACGGGATAAATATAGCCATCCTCATAAATCTGGTCACAATACAGGCAATGATATACCTCATCTTGGTACTGATAACCTTTTTGATAGTCTTCAATCGTCTCCTCCACAGCGTTCATCTCCTTCTCTATCTACTAATATACTAACAAATTATGAATCCGTTTACAAATAGACAAACGATCATTTTTTAGGCATTAACTTTTCGTGAATGCCTGAATTGTGTCATACTAAAATAGAAGAAAGAGGTGATCGGATGACATCCGTGATGTGGTTTCGACGTGACTTACGTCTAGAAGATAATACAGCTCTGTATCATGCCTTCGAGGATTCCGATGAGTTGGTACTGCTTTTCCAAGTCAATCCAGAGCAATTTTTAGCTGACAGCAGCAATCATCAGGCGTTTTTTGCCAGCGTGGCTCACTTCCAAGAGACTGTGAACCAGAAGATGCATTTGCAGATTCTTTTCGGGAATCTGGAGGAAAGCTTTACTAAATTGAAAAAAACAGTAAAAAATTGGGACCGGGTCTATTTTAATTTGGACGAACGCGGCTTCGGGGCGGAACGAGATCAGAAGATGCGGGAATTTTTCCAGGAGAATCAGATTATTGTTCATGATTATATGGATCATCATCTCCATGGTGCTACGGAGATAAAAAATCAAAGCGGCGACCCTTACAAGGTATATACTCCCTATTACAATCAATGGAAGCAGCTGACTAAACCAAAGCCGGTGAAAGTAGCTATTTCTGCTGATAAAGTAACTAAAGACACTTTGTTCCCAGAAGATGAGGAAAAATTTGCGGAATTAGTGGCGAACCTTCTTGATAAGCCTCTATATGAAGTAGGAACCAAAGCGGCGAAGAAGCAATTAGAGAATTTTCTGCTGGAAAATGTTGTCGATTATTCAAAGGCACGAGATTTGCCGGCTGAAGATCGAACCAGTCTTCTCTCCCCTTATTTACGGACGGGAGAACTTTCTATTCGAACCGTTTGGCAGCAGCTGCAGGAAGCAGATGACTCAGAAGGAAAGCAGACCTTTGAAAAAGAATTGTGTTGGCGGGATTTTTACAACATGATTTATGCGGCCAATCCTAAGCAAAAGCAGCAGCCGATCCAAACCAATTTCCAGTTTATTCAATGGGACAACGATGATGAGAATTTCCAACGTTGGCAGGAAGGCAAAACCGGTTATCCGATTGTGGATGCGGCGATGCGTCAACTGAACCAAACCGGTTGGATGCACAATCGTCTGCGGATGATCGTGGCTTCGTTTTTGACAAAGGATTTGCTGATTGATTGGCGACGGGGAGAAAAATATTTCCAGCAGCAGCTGATTGATTACGATCCGGCAAGTAACATCGGCGGCTGGCAATGGGCTGCATCTACAGGAACGGACGCGGTTCCTTACTTCCGCATCTTCAATCCGACGACTCAATCAGAGCGTTTTGATGCGGAAGGTGAATTTATTCGGAAATATGTACCGGAATTGAAGGATCTTCCCAATAAGTTCATCCATCAGCCGGAAAAGATGAAGGAAGCTGAACAGCGGGAATACGGTGTGATACTGGGAGAGGACTATCCTTTACCAATTGTTCACCACAAAGAAGCACGACGAAAAGCCTTATCCGTATACGAAAACAGTCGTGAGTTCGCCAAAGAAGTTCCTGATGATTCCTCTGATGAAGAATAAAAAGCACTGAAATTCCTGATAAGGGATTTCAGTGCTTTTTTGGATGTGCTATTCCAAGCTTTGATGAAATTGCTTCAACTGCTGCTTTATTTCTGGCGGTAATTGTCTTTTGGGAATCCCTTGAACAGCTCCTTCAATTCCGTACAGCATATTCAAACAAGCTCCAGCATCTCGTTGCATGCGAATTTTCAAAAAGACGTTCTCTGTGCCGTTTTGTCTTAACGCTTCTGGTGAATCAATCCCGATTGCCACTAAATGCTCAGCTAAGACTTTCCCTACATTAGGCAAGGTTATTAATTGTTCCATAACTGATCCCTCCATGCTGGCAATTCCTTCATCATCGTTTCTACCACACCAACGGCTGCTTTGTCATCAAGGCCTTGAGTACGAGTAACAAAGTCGATCAAGTTAGAACGTTTTTCTTCAAAGGATTGCATCTCGCCATTTTCCTTGGCGCAATGCCGACAGTAATTCTTTGTAACGTCTCCTAGCGCATGATCTGCTGGCTTTTCCATTGGCATGCCGCAAGCAATACATTTTTCCATCTCACTCAACCTTTCCGAATCAATTTTATATAAGTCGTTATCCATTCATCCCTATATCGGGCAATCACCGATTCTTCAGAAGCAAACATCGCTTTGTTTTGCAGATAATAATGGATGATACCCAGCCAGGTGTTAAACAGCATATGAGGTGCAACAGCTACAATGTCTTCTTTCTCCAGCAATAGCAACAGATGAGATGAAAGTGTCGATTGATAAGCGAATAGTTTTCGCTGAGTCGTGGCAGGCAATGAATTCAAGCTAGTAATCAGCTGGGTATAAAAGGCTTCCTTCTCCTCTAGCATTTCCAGATGCTGTCGTAGAAATTCTTCTAATGATCCGGTTGTTTCGGTTACCTGATGGATCCGTGTGTTCAGCTCCTCAAAAAATGAACGGATTACTGCATCGATTAAATCTTCTCTAGTTGGGAAATGGAGAAATAATGAGCCATGAGCTACTCCAGCAGTCTTCGCAATTTTACTAGTAGACAGCTGAAAGCCTTCTGCGGCAAACAGGTCGCTGGCAGTCTCTAAAATAGTTGTTCTAGTCTGAAGTTTCTTTTTTTCCCGAATTGTTCCTGTCATTTCACTGACCCTCCACTCACTGAGTATACACTCATTCTATTTCCGCCCGCTATTTCTGTCAATAGTTGCCTTCAACATCACCCGTGGTATGATAATTATAGTAAATACAGAAAGTGGGACCCTTATGAAGACCTGGCAAAGCATTCAGCAAGTATTAGATTATATTGAAGCGAACTTGGACCAGTCACTGCCGATCACCGAATTAGCAGCGATTGCTTATTTGTCCCCTTTTTATTTCCAGCGATTATTCAAAAAGCTGGTTGGGCGTCCGGTTATGGAATACGTGAAGCTGCGCCGTTTAGCAAAATCCTGCCAGCTGCTGGCAACCACCGATCAACGAATAATTGAAATAGCTTTAACTGTTGGTTTTAACAGCCATGCTTATTATACGAAGGCTTTCAAGTCGGCATATGGGATGACCCCCGATGAGTATCGCTTAAATCAGCCGGCTTTACATCAGATGCTGAAGCCGGACTTAACGATGAAACAAACGGTCATAGCAGAAAATGATTCCTTTATTGCGGAAAATATGGTGGTGACCATTACTCGCCGACAGTTAACCAAACCTGAGTATTATCAAGGGGTGGTTGGGAAAATGCTGATCGCTAATAATATTCCTGTGGGAGGAGCAACCGGAATGAATCAAGCCGATGGCATTTGGACTGAGTTTCACAAGTTGAAAAAACAGCGGCCCGAGCTGTTTACTGAAGACATTCAATTGGGCGCTTCTTTCTTAAAAGATCCATCTGTTGATCCAACATCCTTAGCACCTACCGAAAGCTTCGACTATTTTGCCGGCGGTAGAGTTGAAACATTGGATGAACACCTGGAAACCTGGATTATACCCCCAGGTGAATACATCGTTTGCGGCTGCGAAGCGGAAAATACACCGGAAGCCCGCAACATCGCTATTGCTAAAGCTCTTGGTTATTTGCTGGGAACCTGGCTGCCTAGTCAACAATTGGTCACTGAACCTTATTCCCTAGAAAAATACTTTCCGGCGAAAAATCCAAACACTGTCTACCAAGAAATTTGGGTAGCACCCTTGCAGATCTAGAAACAACCCTTTCGACGAGATTGTTACTATTTATATAGAAGCTTTTAAGCAAGTCAAAGAAACACAATTCGATGACAAACATTAAGGAAACGTCACAAACCTCCTATTTAGTTTGACGCTTTTTCACAAAACCGATAGAATAGATAATGATTGCACTTTCAGTGATAAGGAGCGTTATATGTCTCAATTAAAAAAATATAAACAATTTATTAATACCCGCATCGGCTTTTTTAGCTTACTGCTATTATTATT
>NZ_JAFREM010000020.1 GCF_017377575.1 Candidatus Enterococcus moelleringii | reverse complement strand
TTCCGTAAAACGCCGCACGCCGTCTTTTTCAAAAATTGTTAACGTTGTCAAAATAGATAAAAGCTCAGTGGTTTCTTCGGTGGTGTAGCAAGGATCGACATCCTTAAAGGTAAAGCGGTGTTTTTTGCCGTTGGCATCTTTATAAACTGTGGCAATGTTCATCAGCTCTTCAGGCTGGCGCGCGCCACAGTGGAGTATTTTATGTAAGTGATCGGCTGTTTTTTGGGTGGAGGCAGTAACTGCTAAAAATTCCTTTTGGTTCTTGAATAGCCGGGCAATGACCTTCGCCCAATCTGCTTCAGAAAAATAATGCTTAAAGTAGACGCAAAGATGGCGTACTGGGGCCAAAGCTTTGACGTCGCCCTCCAACAATAGTCTGCAAATCAGATCTTTAGCCATGTTGGAATAATCAAGAGGAGACAGGGCGTTTTTCACCAGCACCATCACTGCACATTGCAGCAAATAGGCCACGTCCTGAACCTCTTCAAAGTGATTTTGGAATCGTTTGGCCATGCCAGCTGGTTTTAGGGAAGTAAGTTGAGTGAATTTAAGGGTGGATACTTTTGTTTTTGTTGACGGTTTCATTTTAGCAGCTCCTTGTCTATATGTGTAATCGATAATCATAATATATAGTAAGAGATAATCATAATCAAGTGGTAATTTAGAAAAAAACAAGCTGTTTTTATAACCGTAATTGGTGAAATAAAATAATATGCTATTTTAAAATGGTCGGTTGAAAAGAGCAAACGGTTGAGCAGTACCGAGATAGACACGAAAACAGAATTGGCGTCCCCTTCCATTGGTGTTATCTTAATATTCAAAAGGGGCTGGTGCTTCATAACAAAATAATTTGATCTGTCTTCTTCTTGAAATGCATGTTGTGATGACTATGCTGCGCACCAATTCATGTGTTGTTAAAGAATAAAAAAATTTACTTCGTTGATTTTGTTAATAAGTAAACTGTCTGAATCGTTAATCAAGTTGTTTTTTTACATAGAATCGTTATGATGTACCAATCTGGGCTGGATTTACTTTAGAATGCTTAAAAATTAAAGTGACTTCCAAATAAATTAATAGATAACAACTTGATTATCTACTCCTAAGTAAGTAAATCTACTTCTTTTGGGGCGACAGTCGGCTGAAAAAATACGCATAAAAAAAGGCGCAGCTAAACACTGCGTCTTTCGTGCGTCAAAAAAAATAAACTAAATCAATAGTTTCTCCCAATTCAAACTCATTTTGACAAAAGCTCCAAAAATCCCGCACGATAGCGGTATGGAGATGCTACCTTCAGCATTGGAATGAGCGACCTCCGCGATTTGATCGACACTTAAAATACCATCCACATCCAAGGTATTCTGCTGGTCATTCTGATCTCTTTCAGTTTCCGAGAGGTTTCCTTTTGATACTTCAAGATATTGTTGGCTGGAAGAGTGAAATGTAATATTTCTGAGTAAATTTCAATTTTTTTGAAATTCGTCATCATGTATTTCAGCGGTATCAACAGCACTAAGTTCGTAAACGACAGGACGATACGTACTGAAATTGCACCATCCATTCAGTTAAAGTATCGCAAAAGTTGATTTTGTTTTACCTAAGTTAACCATCACTCCATTGATTGATCTGCAAGTCATCGCTACAATGAAGATGAAAGGACGTGAGCACATGCGTATGAATCTTGGTTTAGTAATTAGTGAAAAACGCAAAGCCAAAAAAATTACCCAACAGGAGCTGGCGGATTTTATGAATGTCTCCAAAGCATCGGTATCTAAATGGGAAACGGGGCAAACGTATCCGGATATTACTTTACTGCCATTGCTGGCGGCTTATTTTGATATCAGTATCGATGAATTGTTGAATTACGAGCCGCAACTGAGCAATAAAGAGATTCAACACATTTATACTTCGCTGAAGAAATCTTTTGAAACGAAAGCGCCGGAAGAGGTGTTGGCTTCGATCCACAGCTTTGTTCGCCGCTATTATTCCTGCTATCCGTTTGTTTTGCAGATGGGCATGCTGATTATTAATCATCTGGATCTTTTTCCTGGGGAGGATCTGCAAGAGAAAATGCAAAAATATTTGAAGGAAGCTTTGGAGTTATTCGTTCATGTGCGAAGACATGCTAAGGAACCGGATTTGATTCTTCAAGCATCGCGTTTGGAAGCCTATGTCCTGCTGCAGCTGAAGGAAGCCGATCAGGTGTTGGGAATTTTAGGGGAGCAGGTGCCGGTGTGCTATCCGATTGAAAGTATGATAGCGGCCGCTTTTCAGTTGAAGGGTCAAAATGATCGTTCGGTGGCGATTTTGCAAAGTGCCTTGTATCAAAATGTGGCAGTGGTGATGAGTTTATTCACTAATTATTTGCATTATTTAATCAAGCAACCGGAAAAATTCGACGAAACCGTCAAACGGGGAACTGCGTTTGCTGAACTATTTGATTTGGATCGATTGAATCCGATGAATTTGATGAACTTCCAACTGTCGGCCGTTTTCTGTTTGGCTCAGCAGCATAGAGAAACGAAAGCATTGGAGATGCTGGAGGAATTTGTCACGGTATTTGAACAGACGGAATTTCCGATTGAGCTGCATGGGGATGACTATTTTGATCAAGTGGATTCGTGGTTTGAGACGCTGGAAACTGGCAATCAGCTGCCGCGGGAGTCAAAGATAATGAAGGAAAATTTGATTGCAATGGTCTTGGAGAGCTCCTTTTTAACAGCTTTCAAGAATCAAGAGCGAGTTCAGCAGATTTATCAACGTTTGGAGGACTTATCCTAAAAAGCAAGAAGGTATAGTATACTGAAATAAATCGAGAAACACCGGGAGAAAAAATGAAGACACCAGGGAAACTAGTCACTGTCAATCAGCACCAGATGCATGTGTATTATCATGAAGCAAATACGGATCGACCCACAATTGTTTTGCTGGCGGGCTCAGGAACCGCTTGTCCAACTTATGATTTCAAGCCTTTGTGGCGGCTGCTGGAAGGTCACTATTCTTTTGCTGTAGTTGAACGTCCTGGTTATGGCTGGAGTGAGATCACTGATCGGCCACGGGATGTTGATACGATGCTGGAGGAAACCCGGGAAGCCTTGAATCAAGCGGGAATTAGTGGTCCCTTTATCCCAACCGCCCATTCCATGTCTGGCTTAGAGGCCATTTGTTGGGGGCAAAAATATCCCAAGGAAGTTTCGGCGATTATTGGTCTGGACATGGCCGTTCCGGCAGCTTATGAAGAAGTCGCACTGCCGAAAGCTTTTGCGCTGATGATTGGGATTGCTCATTTGCTGAAACGACCGATCGCAAATGCAAGAGTAAAAAGCCATCCGGCAGTGAAGCAAGGGCTGTTAACCAAGGAAGAAGTAGCAGCAATGAAACAGATTACCGCTCAACAACTTCTAAGCCAAAACATAGTCGATGAAACGAAGTTCGTATATAAAAATGCCAAAAAAGTTGCGGCGGGCAATTGTCCACAGGTTCCGGTTTTATGTATTCTGGCTAATGATAAAGGCGTACTTAAGAATACGCCCAGCTGGGGGAAGGTTCACCAGGAATATTTTGCTGATAATCGACAAACCGAATTTCTTGAGTTGGACTGCGGGCATTATGTTCATTGCGAAGAGCCTGAGAAGGTGGCGAAGGCGATGAAAGAATTTATACATTAGAAAGCTGACTAGATGGGGATTAGCCATTTAGTCAGCTTTTTAGTATGCGATTGTTTTCGTTTGAATTGGATATCAACTGCTTGGAGGAGAAATTTTTATCTCAATTAATCGAACAAAAGAACCTTTGTCATACAGCACGTTATCCATAGCTGTCGGCACTGGCAAGCTCTCGCCATGATCCAGCATGTCAGCTAAAACCATTTGCAGTACTTCCTCGGCCATAGCAACTCCTTGAGGTATATCGGAGTCGTTAATCCCTGTATAAGCACCAGGTATATCAGGGAATTCAATCATAAAACCGCCATTTTCCTCCGAGTGAAATATTGCCGGATAGGCGAAAGTTCCAGGGACTATTTTATTCATCCTTTCTCAATAAAATCGCCTAACGTTCCAATCGTCTTTCCATCCACTCCACACACAACGGCAACCATTTCGCAACTGGTGGATTAAGGTGCTGAGCTTTTTCTGATTCGGCTGAAGCACGGGTGGCTAAGGACAAGCCGTGTTTGCCGCTTTCGAACAGATGACACTCAAAAGGAATCGCTTCTTTGGTTAATCCTTCGCAATATTTCAAGCTGTTTAGTACCGGAACGCCGCGGTCGTTGGCGGTGTGCCAGATAAAGGTATCCGGTGTTTCCGAATTGACTAAAGCAGAGGTGTCGTAATCTTTTAAGCTGCTTGGATCTAAGACATCTCGTGCTGGCCAGCCATAATTAAAGCTGATAACCGGGTAGCAAAGAATAGTTCCTAAAGGTTTTGAGCAAAGCGGGCTATTTGTTTGAATGGTTGTTTGCCATTTGTTGGCATACAAGGAAGCCATATGGCCGCCCGCTGAACAACCCAGTAAAAAGATCGCTTTCGGGTCCATTTCCCACTGGTCGTGATGGGTCTCAATTTGTTTGAAAATTTCTGCCAGCAGACGGGTATTAGTATCCAGATAATCCGGCGTTACTTGAGAAGTATCTGGCAACACCGGGTAGTCCACGACAATTGCGTGGTAACCATGAGACAAAAAGGCTAAAGCGATAGGCTCGGATTCACGACCGGAGACCATGCGATACCCGCCGCCGGGACAAATCACGACAACCGGCAACTCCTTCCGGTCAGTAGACACATTTTCCCGCAGGTAAAGCTTGTAAGATGCGGCAAATTCTGGTAATTGAATTGTTTCTAGTTTCATTTTTTCACTCCTTTTTTTGGTTGTTCAACGATAAATGATTGGGTCAGTTTTGGCAGAGATTTTGTCTGCCTCTTTGTTAAAAGTATAAATCATTCTGGGCGTTGGAACAAATGGTGTAGAGAGTTTTATTTTAGAATAATTGTTAGTGAAAAGGGTCACAGCTCATTGAAAGCGTGGTCAGATTGAGTTAAAATAATTAATATAATAGTATAAAAATAAATTAGTGTTGCGAGGTTCGAAAACTGTTACATAAGTGTTGTCGTGCTAAGGGAAATCTCAATTTTTTCTCTCTTATACAACTTATCTAAGAACAAAAAATTGCTCTATTGTTGGACGTGGAAATTATAAATACAATATTTTGCAGACTGTTTTCTTTGAGAAATTCTAACAATTTATTCGCAGAAGCATGTCGATACACTCTATAAAATAATTATTACCGCAATAAGGGCAATAATTTTCAAAATATTCCTGATCAATCGTGTCATAATTCGACTTATGGCAGGCTTGTTTTGAGGTTTTCTAGACGATTTTGGACATGATGAGGCAGTACTAATAATCAAAATAACAGGAACAGGAAATGAGCTTATGGACAAAGAGGTACACGAGCAAGAGCCACCAAAGGAGAAAAAAACACTGCAGCCTAGTTTGCTGCAGGATATTCTGGCATTGTTGATTAAGATATTTGCGATTTTGACTGTTTTGTCGCTGATATTTATTTTTATTTTTGGAGTATTTACTTCAAACGATCTGACTATGCAGCCGGCGGTACAGGCTTCAGACATAGTCATTTATTACCGTTTGGCAAATGAGTACAAAGAGTCGGATTTAGTTGTATTGGAGTACGAGGATAAGCCGCATATACGCAGAATTGTTGCCGTTGCAGGTGATACCGTGGATATCACGGAAGAAGGACTATTTATCAATGATCACCTGGTCATTGACCAAAACAATCAGGAAACGCTGCTCTACACAGATGGCGTTGAATTTCCGTTGACGGTACCAGAAGATCATGTGTTTGTGTTGGGAGACAATCGGATGGAGACAATAGACAGTCGGATGTATGGAACGGTTGCTATTGAAGATGTACGGGGGAAGGTGTCTACGTTGATTCGCCATAGGGATTTATAGTATCTGAGTAGGATTTATTGGGGGAAGTTGAGTTCAGAGAAAAGAAAGGGATGTGTTGAAGAATGAGAAGAATGATGAGGCAATTGGCAAAAGGAGTCGGAGTTTTTGGTTTGATGGTAGTGGCGATGGTGGCGTTTGCGGGGACGGCGTTTGCGGCGAATCCACCAATCGGATTGATTCCGGGAGAGGATCCTGGAACTCCAGCAGCACCTGCAGAACCAAAAATCACAAAACGGGTAAGAGTTGCTGAAGGACTTAATGTTCCAGCCAACACCTATAAATTCACGCTTACGCGGGAAATAATAGAGGATAGCGAGACCAATGAAATGTCACCGATTGTCAATAACCCAATTGAAATAAATATGTCAGCAAGTGCTCCAGGTACAGTTAAGGATGCGGATGGTTATGTTTATAAAGAAGCAACTTCAGATAACGTTTTAAAGGATATAACATTTCCGCATGCTGGCATTTATTCTTATTTGGTGAGAGAGGGTACAGGCAGTAATCCGATAAATGAAGGCACCATGACATATTCTAGTGAGTCCTACAGGATGCGGGTATATGTAGACAACGAACCTAGTACGAGCAATGTATATGTTAAATATGTAACGTTCCATTTAGTAACTAGGGTAAATGGCATTACTACTGAAACGAAAGCTGACCCAGTGTTTACGAATACGTATACAAAAAAAACTACTTTCGAAATTAAAAAAATGGTTGCCGGAGATTATGCAGATAAGAAAAAGGATTTTACGTATACCTTAACACTATCCAAAGTACCAGGAGTTTCCGGAAATCAAAGTTATATAGCCCAGTATTATTTAGCTAACGGGACAAAAGGCCGACAAGGACAATTTACTGTAGACAGACCAGTCACTTTCACTTTGAAACATGGAGAATCAATAGTATTTGAGGATAATATAGAGGTCGGTACAAAATATAAACTCGAAGAAAATCCATACGCAAATTACAAAGCTGAAGTTGTTGTCTCTAATGCAGACGGCGAAATTGGAACTGAAGTAGGTGCCGACAAAAATACTGCTGTTACGATCGGTGATCCGATAGCATCAAATACCAATTTGCAAGCACCAATTCTTTTAACTGAAAAGAGTGCGAGTGCTACCAACAAAGCTGAATGGACAAATACCTATGCTGAGCCGCCAACACCAACGGGTATCTTCTTGAACAACTTACCGTTCATCCTGATGATCGTCATCGCAATCTCTGGTTTTACTGGCTATATCGTGATGAAACGTAGAAGTCGCAGGACTGAATAAAGCATTTGGTTAGGATAATGCATAATGGAGAACAATAAGAAATCCATAGTAGCGGGGCAATGGATCGTAAAGGGTCTGAATAGCTCGATCAATTTGGTAATGCTGAGCGCATGTTTGATTCTTTTGCTTTTCGGCAGCTTTGTGCTGTTTCTGTCGGATTCGGTTTATCGGCAGGCGGATGCCAGTGCTTATAACATGTATAAGCCAGTTGCCGGAGAACCAGATGGCGGACCGTCATTTTCGGAACTTCAGAGTATTAATCCGGATATTTCAGCATGGCTGACCGTCTATGGTACCCATATTGATTATCCGGTGGCCCACGCTGACAACAATGACAAGTATATAAATACTGATCCGTTGGGAGAGTATTCTCTGTCGGGCAGTTTATTTTTGGACTATAACAATGCGCCGGGATTTACTGATTTCAGTAATATCATCTATGGGCATCATATGGAAAAAAACAAGATGTTCGGCGAGTTGGCGTCTTTTCTGGATCAAGAATATTTCAATGCTCGTGAGTATGGGGAGCTTTTTTACGAAGGCGAAAACCACGGCATCAGATTTTTCGCAGCTTTGGAAGCAGATGCTTATGACGATACGATCTATCGGACAGATGTTCCGGCGGGTGAGGAAGAAGCCTATGTTTCGCATTTGATTGCGGTCAGCAAAAACAGCAGAAGAGTAGAGATCAAACCAAACGATCGCCTTGTTCTGCTTAGTACCTGCACCACCGGCAGCAGTTCGGAACGACATATCTTGGCAGGAGTAATTACTGATGACACTTATGGCAATCCGTTTGCTGCAGGTGAAACGGGTGGCACTTCGACGAATAAACATCAGGTGGACCATCGAAAAAGTGGTTTGCTTGGTGGAATCGACTGGCAGCTACTGGTATCACCAATCATTCTGGTTCTGTTAATTGTGCTTTACTGGCTTTGCGGTAGGGTGAGGAGAGGCCGATATGAAAATAATGAATAATTTAATAAGGCTGTTCTTCTGTCTATGTGTGTTTGGAGGCACCAGTATTTACTGCTATGCAGAAGAGTTAACGGCAGTGACCTTGACAATGGATCAGAGTTTTGTCGATTTGGATGGCGCAAGCTACCCAGCAGAGGCTGAGGTGACTTATCTATTGACGGCTGACACACCGGATTCACCGATGCCCGTGGGCAGTGTGGGTGGACAGTATCGCTTTAATCTTAAAGGGAATTCCAGCGGTGTTACAGCGCCGATTCTATTCGAACATGCTGGTATCTTTTCTTATCAGCTTCAGGCATCAATCCCGGATTCTTTTCCATATCAAGGAACTCCACCGGTGTACTATATTCAAGTGTATGTGAAGAATGATGGCAACAGTTTGATGAGTGTCTACAATCAGGAGCGAACTAAAGTGTCGGCGATGTCGGCTGTGTATACCTCTCCTACCAGAAGGGTGATTGCTGATCAGAATGTTCGTGAAGACAACAGGAGAATCCCCGACACACGAATACTTTCTGGAAATGTGCCAGCGAATCAAGCAACGTCGCGTCGCTCTCTACCTAGAACTGGAGACAGCAGTCAGACAATCATCTGGCGGGTATTGGGAATTATTTGCTTAATGGGTGTACTAATTGTGCAGGTAAAAAAAGAAAGCAGATCACAGACTATGCTTATACAAAATAGAAAGAAGGGGAGCGATGAATAAGAAGAGATTATTTGCCAAAGTACTAAGTATTATGCTCGTTTTCTCGTCAATCTTATCCTCTCCAGGCTGCGTTTTAGCTATTCAGAGTGAAAACACAGTGTCTAGTAGTGAACAAGAAATAGCGCCATTACTTCAGGATGAGATACCGATTTTGTCGGAGGAGACTAACGAGCCCGAGTATGTTGACGCCAATGTCAGTGAGAGCGCAGCATCTAGCGAGCAGGAAGTAGAGCCATCAGTGCAGGAAGAAACGCCGATTTTTTCAGAGGAGAAAGTCGAGAACGAGGACGATGAGCTGTTGGAGGAGACAAGTCAGACAACAACTCAGAGTGAAGAGGTTTCTGAGGGCAGAGTTCCAGAAGCTGCGGATTTTGCACTGTCGAGATCGAATCGAGCGACTGGAAATGGTCTGACAGTACAAGTTACCGGTCCGAGAGATGATGATGCTACAAAGGATGGTATTCAGACTAAAATGCGGACATTTGTCGATGGGAATAGTACTCAGGTACCTGATTTTATTCTTGGTTTGCAAGTTACTAATAGTAATGATGAGAGTCTGAATGGTACCTATATAGATATTCCGTTGGACTGTGTTCCTGATGGAGTGACCGCACCATATGAAACTTATACTGATAGTGATGTCCCAATCTATATTTTCGATGAGGCTGGAAGCACTCTGACTGATGTTATTAAAGAGTGTGAAACAATATTGGACAATGGCACACCAGAAACTTTGCGCCTGCATATCAAAGAAGATGCAAATCAAGGAGTTTACCACCTGTTTCTTAACTTTAAGTTAAATGAAGAATATTACGGCAGGATTCCTCCAGGAGGGATGTCTTGGATTGTGAAACCATCATATCACGATAGTGTTAATGATGAGAGTCTAACGATTGTTGAGATTCTTACCACGGCGAATCCGATTGAGTCAGTAGAATTTGAACGACAATCACCGACCGGTAATGAGTTTTCTGGTACATCAGTAGTGACGCTTCTTACCCTTAACAATCGTAATCAGTATGAAGCTTTGCTGAAACCTGGAAGTTATTCCTATGTTAAAGTTCCAGCTGAATTTTCAGTGTCAGGCTCAATCACGACAAGCGGAGCAAAAGTGCCATTGCCGGCGCTGGGTTATGTGGGGCGGGAAGAAGAAACGATTGATGGAATCCTATATCACGTGTATAAAAAGCAACATGGAAACACCCAGGATACCTGGACTAACTGGAACCATAACTCTGTTGCGGGGTACACGTTCAACAGACTGTATCTTGATATAACTGTACCTTCAACTTACGCAGTGGGTAATAAATTCAACGTGTACTTTGGAGCAGAATTGACACGGGAAAATGGTGTTAAGAAGAAGCTGGAAGAGGTAGTTGATTATAAGAAAATAGAAGCATTATCGTGGTCATTGGAAACGAATCGATATCACGCACATAGTAGCGGATTGCCATCAAGCTGTGGAATTGAAGATACTGCTGTTGGAACAAAGGCACTAAACAGTGATTGGATTTATGCTGGTTACGGATCGTATAACCATAACTCCTCAACCAGAAACATGGGAATGGGGACCGCACAGGGTACACGTCTGGAGCTATATAGTACGAGTAACGGCCCAGCTCGTCTGAACTATAATCAGGTAGAAGTAGTCGTTGCTACGGGGCCATATCCCAATCGGGCTAGCGGGCCGGAGACTGGAAAACCATGCTGGTTTAAAGTCGAGTTCATGATTGGAAATGAAAATGGAACGCCTGATAGGAAATCTAATGTCATAAAAAGCGATAACAAGACATTTACAGTATCGCCGGATGAAATGCCTGAATTGCAATCAGGAGAATATATCAGTAAAGTAATCGTGACGCCAATGGGAGCGAATGGTACCCAAGAGGGTGAGTGGCTACCTGGTAATCTTATCTCATTGAAATACCAGCCCAAAGCCTGGCCGAATCAAACATGGCCAGATGGGACACGGGTACCTGACAGGCCATCAACGGTTACGATGATGTGGACCTTGCATTCGGATAATAAGACGACGCCGGAACAAAGTGGCCGCGCTAGAACGGTGACCTATCTTCCGCAGAATACAGTTTCCGCAAGAGCACAAATGATTAGTACCGATTCGACAGACCGGGGACCAGGAGATACGGTTACCTACAATCTGAATGGATACAATAATCTTGCTCAAATCGGTAATTCCTGGATAGATCCGTATTTGATCATCGCTGTACCAAAAGTCCTGAAACTTAAAGACCCGGGGTTGCCTAAAATTTACGAAGATTTGGTGAAAAATGGTAATGCACCAACAGAAGTATTTGTTAAAAAGATGTCTCAGAGCAGCAACAATGCAAAATATGATTTTTATGAAATTGACATGAGTGGAATCACCCAGGCACCATGGCGTAATGATCCGGCATTTAGGATACCACTTCAGTTTCAAGTTGCAGAAGCGGCGCCGGATGGAACTTACCAGATTCCTTTTGTTGTCGTGTCTCAGAAGAATAAAGGTGCATTTTCTCAAGTAGGTTTTGATCTCAATAATCTGGAGCCGAATCTAGCAGGAGTTAGTGCGGCGGGTCTTGGCTTCCACGATGCAGATAAATACACCGCGATTAAGAGCGGGCATACAGATTTGACGATCAGCCACCGGACGGGGATATCCGCAAATATTAATATAAAATCAGATACCTTAGATTGGTCGAATCTGAGGACGGTTTCTGTTTCACCCGGTGAGCAGGTAGAGATGAAGCTTACGCTGAAAAACACCGGAAATGTTAACTTGAATGGGATAAAATTGTATAACATATTGCCTTATGATAGTGACGGAAGAGGAAGCACAGGTAATGTTATTTTCAAGGGTATCGATGCGCCAGGCTCTGCGAAGGTTTGGTACAGTACCAAACCAGTAGCAAACCTGCCTCCCTACGATTCGATAGAACTTTCTGCATTTAACCCAAGCGGTAATCCATCTTGGTCAGAAACAGCACCATCAGATTTGAATGATGTTACTGCGTTTTATATTAATTTTGAAGACAGTATGATTAAACCAGGTGAAGAGTTTGCTCCGATTATCAAATTCGAAATCCCTAATGGCACTGAGGCATGCACAGCTTACAATCAATTCAAGTATATCGTTTATGACGAGACTACGAATAAAAAAGTTTTAGAAGCTAGCTGTCCTAGTAAAGGTTTTAGCACAGAGGCATTAAATCTCGAATTTACTACTGGTGTGGATGAATCGATTACGGTGAATAATATGCCGGCTAATGTTTCTAAACTGCGGGAACATACACCGGAAGATATTGTTATTCCGTCAGGGCCGGAAAACACACCAACCAGAACGGGATATACATTCAAAGGATGGGAAGATGGCTCCGACCAGTTATTTGAACCTGGAGGGACGATTCCCTTTGGAAAAGACGTTAACAAGATTATACTGAAAGCGCAATGGACACCGATAACAATTAAGGTGTCCTATGATGTCAATGGCGGGCAGCCGTTTGATCCTCCGTTAAGTTCGCTTCCATATCAATATGATCAGGTGCTCGAGGCAACAGATCTACCGACTGCCCCGGTTTGGGAAGGATATCGGTTTAAAGGATGGAGTACAAACTATGTATCGGAGACTGCGGACTTTGGTGTAGGCACTAAGATAAATTTTACAACTGATACGACAGTTTTTGCCGTCTGGGAAGAACTCTATACGCTTACGGTTAGTCAGCAAACAGCTGGGGCATTCGCAGATAAAACGCTGGTGTTTGATTATACGGTGAAATTTAGCAATGCTGATGGCAGTCCGTATACTAAAGAATTAAAATATAAAAGAGCAAACGGAGGTACAGAGGTGTTCCCTCTGGATAACGATGGGAAAGGAACTTTTTCACTCGGCGAAGGCGAAAGCATCAGCTTCCAGTACTTTGCGGAAGAGAATGGTGTTCAGTATGAAATTGTGCAGACTAAGAAAGATCTTTATCAGCCTTATGTCAATGCCACGATTGATTCTGAGGGGAATGTGGTCGGGGGTTCGGCAACCAACATAGCTAAAGGAACAATCGGAGATGACAAGAAACATGATGCGGAAAAGTTCATCAACGAAAGAGCCGATGTTCCAATCACCGGAGTTGATATTGATGACATTTCAAGCCAGATGATGGTTTGGATATCTATTTTGGGCTTGTTGTTGTTTGGTTGGCATCTTCAACGAAAAAAAGCAGATCGTAAAGATTAAGCATAAATCACGAGTTACGCTGATCAATCAGCGTGCTCGTGATTTTTTTGTGCTTCAAGAGAAGTCACGGATAAACGTGCTGCTCAGCTAATTTTTGCCGATTATTCCTGTGCTATAATTTACTAAACTGCTTAATTGAGGAGCGCAATTCAAATGGAAATAAAACTGATTGAATCCAATAAGAAGGATTTTCTTGATCTGTTGCTTTTAGCGGATGAGGAAGAAAAGATGATTGACAAGTATTTGGAGCGTGGGGATCTTTTTGCTTTGTACGACGATGATTTGAAAAGTACTTGTGTGGTGACGGCTGAAGGCGGGGGTGTTTTCGAGCTGCAAAGTTTGGCGACCTATCCGGCATTTCAAGGGCAAGGGTACGGCAAGCGGATCGTGAGTTATGTCGTGGATTATTATTGGGACAAAGGGAAAACGATGATTCTTGGGACAGGAGATGTGCCAGGGATTTTGGGCTTTTATGAAAGCTGCGGCTTTGTGATTTCTCACAAAGTGGAGAATTTCTTTGTTGAGCACTACGAGGAGCCGATCTTTGAAGAGGGGATTCAGCTGAAGGATAAGGTATATCTTACGATGGATCTTGGCGAATGATGGGTTATTTCAGCACAAAGCGCTTGATGGTGGGATCGATCAAGTATATGATGGTAAAAACAGGGAGAAAGGAACATCGATAAATGACCAAACCAAATCAGCAGCAGCCGTTGATTTTTTCTCATGTGGCCGCCCAAGGTAAGCCGCAGCACATGACGGCGGAGAAAAATGGCTGCCCATTTTGCAATTATGCCGATACCGAAAATATATTAACTGAAGCCGGGGACTTCACCTGGGTGCTGAACAAATACGCTACCTTGGAGAATACGCTGCAGACGATTATTATTGAAACGAAGGACCACGATGCCGATATCACCACCTACAGTCGTCAGTACAATCGGGACTTGATGCGTTTTGCCATTGATTGTTGGCAAGAGGTGAAGCATGATCCCAAGTATCAATCGGTGCTGTTTTATAAAAATCACGGACCGTTATCCGGCGGCAGCTTGAAGCATGCTCATATGCAAGTGGTGGGCTTAGAGGAACTGGACGGAGAAGAAAATCTGGTGGCGGAGAATTTTACTGGGATTGAAGTCTTTCAGCGGGGAAATTTGAGCATCAACTTTTCTACTGAGCCGGTGATGGGCTTTTTGGAAATTAACCTGATAGTGCCGGACAACAATGTAGAAGAATTGGATCACTTGGCGGATGGAATTCAAGATACGGTGCAATTTATTTTGAATGAATACTATCGCGGCCGCTGCGACAGCTTCAACCTGTTTTTATATGAGCGGGAAGGGCAGTTGATTGCCAAAATTACGCCGCGATTTATGACATCGCCGTATTATGTAGGCTACAAGCTGTCTCAAACTTTTACCAACGAACATTTGGAAGGAATTGGCGAGGAGTTTCGGGCTTTTTTGGAAACTAAAGATTAACAATCACAATTCTTCGGTTTGTCTATTTGATGAGTTGATTAAAGTGGAGTTCTCTCGCTTTGAGAGAACCATCCACTTTTTTTGTTTTAAAGTCTGTTTTTCATTTCCAACAGCAGCATCTGAAAATCAGGGGAATCCTTTACTAAGTCGTAGTCGTTCAGTGACGAATTTTCTAAGTCCTCTACCAGTTTTCTCAAGAGCGTTTTGCCCAAAAGCGGGTCCATCTCCTTATTGGGAAGATGGCGGTAGAGGTGTGACTGGTCGAAAGACCAAGGAGTTGTTAACAGCTGAAGCATATCCTGCAGAGTTTTTAGCAAGGTTGCTTGATCCTTCAAATAGATCGCTTGTTTAAGACGAAGGCCGAAAGAAGTCAGGGCTGGCGAATCCAGCAGTTTTTCCAATTGCTGACTAGTTTTGACCAGGTGGTCGACTGCTTCAGGTTGATCTTCGAGAATCGCTGTTTCTGCTAAGAGTGTCAAATAACTTTGGAGGTGCGCGGAATACTGCAAAATACTTGCCTCAGTCAGTTTGGCGGCCTCTTTCCACTTTTCTTGTTTTATATATAAGGTTGCTTGAATGTATGAACGATCAAAGCTTGGCTCTAAAGGGAGAATGTCTAGCAGATCTTGTGCTTTGTCGAATTCGGATCGCTCCATGTATTTATTGATTAGGCAGGCGTTTGCCTGATTACGGATCGCAGGATCATCGCTTTGTGCTGCCCGCAAGTACCAGTCTTCGATCTTTGTTAAGCTAGCGGCAGCAGTCTCTGATTCATACATATAGTACAGGCCGTTCATAATGATCGCGACATTAAGCAGCAATAAATGACAGGTTGGGTATTGCTGGATCATTTTCTCGGCCTGTTGAAATGCTTGTTCAGCACCAGACGTTGCGGCAATTTGGCTTAGCTGGTTCACAAAGTCAGCCACTTCTTGCCGGGATAATTCTTCATGAAAGGACAAGAGCGTGTTCACATCAATTCTAAGTAAGCGGGCTAAAGCAGGCAGAAGCGTGATGTCAGGATAGGACAAGCCGTTTGCCCATTTACTGACGGCGGCAGTGGTGACGCCTAGTCTTTCGGCGACGTCTTTTTGTTTTAAGTTTTGTTCGGACATTTTTTTGCGTAGAATTTGATCGATTTTCATGTTGATCCGCCTTCCTTATGTTTTGGTGGGGCTCCTATACTAAGTTTACAGCGTGATTCGCGGGTCTGACAAGGGAGGGATGATTAAGTTTCAGTGGAATTTATTAACTGGAGGTTGAACGTTGTTTTGAAGAAGGAACTGGACTAAAATGATGAAAAAGGAAGGGTGAATCCAGTGAAGGTGCTAATGTCCATTAAACCAGAATTCGTGGCTGAGATTGCGAAGGGCGTTAAAAAAGTCGAGTATCGCAAAACGATTTTTCGGCGTTCGGATATTTCCGTTGTGGTTGTTTATGCTACGAAGCCTTGCGGGAAAGTTGTCGGGGAGTTTACGATTGAAAAGATTATTGAAGATCATCCGGCTAAAATTTGGCAAGAGACGAAGGAGTTTTCGGCCGGAACGAAGGAAGCTTTTGACGAATATTTTAAAGGACGATCAAAGGGTGCGGCGATTATGATCAAGGATTTTGTCAGTTATGAGCAACCGCTGGAGCTGAGCGACTTGAATCTTAAGGCAGCGCCGCAGTCCTTTTGCTATATTGAAGAATAGGGAGCAAATAAATGTTGCAGCCGCTCACCAGATACTCTAGTATAAGAAGTGACTAAAGACAAAGGACCGATTTTGATGAAAAATTTTATACTCTCCCACGATATGCTGCTGTTAGTGATTTTGGCTGGCTTTGTGCTGGCAATGGTAGTCTTTGCAATTCTGGCAATTATTTCTTTTTTTAAAGATAGAAGTAAAGAAGATGGCTTGTTTTTCACTTTACTAGTGGTATTGCTGGTTTTTATGCTGGTTTCCCTGTATCTTAATTCCACCTTTCAGGAGCTGCCGCCGCCAATTTGAGTCGCGTTTCTTCTATTATATATACGCCGGTTTTCTTATCAGAAGACGGGCTTTTTTGGTGTGGATTGAAATAAGAAAAGTGAATGCGATCAGCTAAGTAAATTTTTTACAGCGATAAAAGCTAGCGGCAGGTACATAAATAGTAGATTTAGTCGTTGCCAGAGGCCCTCGCTGGCAATCATTGTTTCTTGAAATTGAGGTTTCTCAGCCATGATAAACAGGACAAAAAAGACCAGCGACAAAATGAATGAAACTACAGCAATTACTCCGGTGGTTCGATCTGCTGATTTGAAGGAAAGAATCGCCAAAAACAAAGGGACGAAAAGCAACAGCATAAAACCAATCACAGAACCGAAGCCATGAACGACGGAAGCAGTCGTAATTACATCTTTTGTTTCGTTAACACTGAAAAAACAGGTGAAGATACATGCACCCACTGCGAAGATACCGATAAACATCACGGTTGCGATGCTTAGTGGCTTGGAAACGCCGCGATAAAGTCGGTAAATACTAGGTGTCGCTAGTAAAAGCAAGACACCAGCTGTCAGCATCCATAAATTGAATGGAAGTCGAACCGGGCTGTTGGGATTGCCTAACGAACTGATGGCCATGGTTTTAGAATCATACCCGGGATAAAAGGGCGCAAGGATTAAGGGAACAAGCATTTCACCGATCACTGCAATCAACAAAAACAACCAACCTTTTGATAAAACCTTCATTTTATTTTCTCCTCCCAGCATTTAGCTCTATTTTATTATAGAAACAAAAGGATTAGTCAGCAGTATGAAGATTTTGTGTCAAAAGGCCTTTTTTTATTTTGTCAGGCTAGAATTTCGGGATTTTACCAGCCTAATGAAAGAGAAAGTGAAAATTTTCGGGATTTATACAAATTATATCGAGATGTCAGTAAAATTAGGCTTTTATCATTTTGCAACATCTGTTATAATTGTCTTCACATCTTGCGATAGATGCCAGTTTTCTCACATGGAGAAAATGACGGCGAAACGTGAGATGAATAGTTACCAATTTCAAAAAAGAAGAAGGAGAGAACAAAAATGACAATTTACAATTTTTCTGCTGGACCAGCCGTGTTACCGAAAGCCGTGTTGGAGAAAGCCCAATCCGAGCTGCTTGACTATAAAGGCAGTGGCATGTCGGTGATGGAGTTGAGTCATCGTTCCTCCTGGTTTGAAGATATAATCAAGGACGCCGAAAATTTGTTAAGAGAATTAATGGCGATCCCTGACAACTACAAGGTGTTGTTTTTACAAGGCGGCGCAAGCTTGCAATTTACCATGGTGCCGTTAAACTTGGCGCAAGGCAAAAAAGCGTTGTATGTAAGTACTGGTTCTTGGGCGAAAAAGGCCATCAGTGCAGCGAAGGCTTTGGATAACGTGGAAGTTGAAGTTATCGCTGCTTGTGAAAATGATAACTTTAACTACATTCCTGAATTACCGAAGGAAGTTGATCCGTCAGCGGCCTATGTGCACATTACGACTAACAACACGATTGAAGGAACGGCTTTCCAAACGATTCCGGATTACGGCGATGTGCCGATCGTGGCCGACATGTCATCGAACATTTTAGCTAATGACTATAAAGTAGAAGATTTCGGTGTGATTTACGCTGGGGCGCAAAAAAATATCGGGCCAGCTGGTTTGACGGTTGTGATTATCCGTGAAGATTTAATCGGCGATGCCAAAATTGCGGCACCAATGCTGGATTACAAAATCCAAGCCGACAACAATTCGCTTTACAATACACCACCAACTTTCGCGATTTACATGGCGAAGTTAGTCTTTGAATGGGTGAAAGAGCAAGGCGGCGTGGCTGGGATCACGAAAAAAGATCAAGAAAAAGCGGGTCGTTTATACGATGCTATCGACAACTCAGACATGTTCCAAAGTCCTGTAGCTAAGGATGCTCGTTCAATTACCAATATTCCATTTGTGACCGGCGATGCGGACTTAGACAAGAAATTCAACGCCGAAGCTTTGGCGGCTGGTTTTGAAAACTTGAAGGGTCACCGTTCTGTGGGCGGCATGCGGGCGAGCCTGTACAATGCATTCCCAGCAGAAGGCGTCGAAGCATTAGTTGACTTTATGGCAAAATTCGAACAAGAAAACGGAGGGAAATAAATGTTTCATATTAAGACATTTAACGCGATCGCACCTGAAGGTATGGAGCGTTTTGATAAAGAAAATTACCGCATCAACGAAAGCGATACGCCAGACGGTATTATTTTACGCAGCCAGAAATTGCACGATTACGAGTTTCCTGAATCTGTTTTAGCCGTTGCTCGGGCGGGTGCTGGAACCAACAACATTCCTGTCAAAGAGTGTACGGAAAAAGGCATCGTCGTTTTCAATACCCCAGGGGCAAACGCCAATGCGGTGAAAGAATTAGTGATTGCCAGCTTATTATTGTCGGTTCGCCCGATGATCCAAGGGATTCAATGGGTACAAACCTTGAGCGGCGACGATGTGGAAGAACAAGCGGAAGCGCAAAAGAAACAATTTGCCGGCACGGAATTAGAAGGCAAAAAATTAGGAGTGATCGGTCTTGGTGCCATTGGGGCTATGATCGCTAACGATGCTTACCGTTTAGGGATGGAAGTAACAGGTTATGATCCGTTTGTTTCTGTGGATACTGCTTGGAGCATTTCTCGTCGGGTGCGTCGTGCCAACGATATCAAAGAAATTTTTACCAATTGTGATTTTATTACCGTTCATGTGCCTTTGATGGATTCAACCAAGCATTTGATCGGGGCGGACGAATTGATCCAAATGAAGGACACGGCGAAATTGTTTAATTTCTCTCGTGGGGAAATTGTCGATACCGATGCAGTATTAGCAGCGGTTAACGAGGGCAAAATTGCTGGCTTCACTACTGACTTTGCGGAAGAAAAATTGCTGCACAATGATAAGATTACTGTTTTGCCGCATTTAGGCGCCTCAACTGAGGAAGCGGAAATCAACTGTGCTAAAATGGCGGCCCGCGGATTGAAGCGTTTCTTGGAAACCGGCATTATCAAACGTTCGGTCAATTTCCCAACCGTGGAAATGGCTTTCCATGCGCCTTACCGCATTACGATTATTAACAAAAATGTACCGAACATGCTGGGGCAGATTGCTTCAGACATTGCTTCACTAGATATTAACATTGCCAACATGGTGAATCGCGGACAAGATGAGCACGCGTATACCTTGGTAGATGTGGATGAAACTGATCCGGAGAAAATTCAGGCGATTGCTGACAAATTGATGGAAAATGACGGGATCGTTCGCGTACGCACCATCAAGAATCAGGAGGTGGGCTATTAATGGTTGAGGTTCATCCTTTTAAGGCCATCCGTCCGGCTGAAGCGCTGGCGGATCAAGTCGCTGAGCTTCCTTATGACGTGGTCAATTCAGCGGAGGCCAAAGAGTTAGCTCAAGGCAATCCTCACAGCTTTTTCCATATTGATAAAGCGGAGATTGATTTGCCAGAAGAGTTGTCACCTTATGATCCGCAAGTTTATCAAAAAGCTGCCGACAATTTAGCGGCTTTCTTAAAAGAAGGCTGGTTGAAAAAAGAAGACAGCAATTACTATTATTTGTACGAACTAATCATGGATGGCCGCAGCCAAACTGGATTAGTGGCTTGTACTTCGATTGATGATTATGTGTCTGGCAAGATCAAGAAGCATGAATTTACCCGTCCGGAAAAAGAAGTGGACCGGATTAATCACATCAAAGCTTGTGATGCCAACACCAGTCCGATCTTTTTAAGCTATCGCTCTGATGCGACGGTGCAAGGGTTGTTAGCTGAGTGGAAAGCAGCTCATGCACCAGTTTATGATTTTAAGAGCTATCATGAAGTGACTCATCGAGTATGGGTGATTGACGATGCGACGGTGATCGATCAATTGGAAGAAGCTTTCAAACTAGTGGATGCTTTGTATATCGCAGACGGCCATCACCGGACGGAATCAGCGGTGAAGGTTGGTTTGGAAAAACGCGAAAACGGCCAAGAAAGTCCCGAAAGCAGCAACTTCTTATCGATTATTTTCCCTGACGATGAATTAGCGATTTGGGAATACAATCGGGTGCTGAAGGTTGCGCCGCCAGCAGATTTCTTTGACCAATTAGCAGAAAACTACACGGTTGAAAAAAGCGGCGTGAAAAAACCAGCAGCTGTCGGTCAAGTTCAAATGTATCTTGGAAAAGACTGGTACACCTTGACTGTGAAACCTGACAAGGTTAACAACGACCCGGTGGAAAGCTTGGATGTTTCCTTGCTGCAAAATTACGTATTCGATCAAATTTTTGATATTAAAGATGTACGGACTGATAAACGGATTGATTTTATTGGCGGAATTCGCGGCACGGATGAATTGGAAAAACTGGTGGATTCAGGGGATTGGCAACTGGCCTTCTCGATGTATCCAACAGCGATCACTGATTTGTTGTCAGTCGCCGATGCCGGCAAAATAATGCCGCCAAAATCGACCTGGTTCGAGCCAAAATTATTAAGCGGCTTGTTCATGCATGATTTAGAAACGAAATAAAATTAGACCACCTGCAGGATGACGGAGATGTCGGAATGTGGGTGGTTTTTCTGTCATAAAATTGGTAAAAGGCTATTGACTTAAACCTTGCTTTAGGTGGTAGGCTTAATAATAAGTTCTAATGCGGCAATGATGGAATTTACACGGGATAATTGTTTCAAAAAATGAAGAAAGCGAGTGGTTCGTATGGAAAAAGATCAAGAAAAGGCTACAGTTTATATGACCAGCGATTTATCATCGGATGGATTGATGAAGGTTTACCAGGCGTTAAATTGGGAACCAGCTGGCAAAGTTGCAGTGAAAGTAAGCACTGGTGAAGCGGGGAATACCCACTATTTAAATCCAGAGTTAATTAAAGAATTGGTTCAATCAGTGGATGGGACCATTATCGAATGCAATACTGCTTACGGCGGCAAGCGGGCCAGCACGGAGGATCATTTGCAGGTAGCCAAAGATCACGGCTTTACGGCGATTGCCGATGTGGACATTATGGATGCGGAAGGATCCTTGTCGTTGCCGGTTCCTGATGGGCAACGTATCAATGAAAATTTGGTGGGTAAAAACTTAGCCAATTACGGTTCGGTGTTAGTTTTGTCTCACTTCAAGGGACACGCGATGGGGGGCTTTGGCGGAGCGGTGAAAAATATCTCCATCGGTATCGCTTCACGAGACGGGAAAATCTGGCTTCACAGCGGAGGCACCAGCAAAACACATGCGTGGGATGGGGAACAGGACGCTTTCCTGGAATCAATGGCGGAAGCAGCTAAGTCAGTTTCGGATTATTTCGATAATGGAGAGAAAATGACTTATATCAATGTGATGAATCATTTATCGGTGGATTGCGATTGTGACGGCAATCCGGCTGAACCGGATATGCACGATATTGGAATTTTGGCTTCTCATGATCCGGTGGCGCTGGATAAAGCCTGCGTGGATTTGATTTATGCTGCCGAAGATGGAGCTTCTTTGATTGAACGAATGGAAACTAGAAACGGCATCCATACGCTGGATCATGCTGTAGAGATGGGATTGGGCCAACAGGAATACGAATTGGTTTCAGTCGATTAGGAGGAAGTTATGTTGAATACGAAAAAATTGGTATTGGCCGCTCTATTTTTAGCGATGGGGATGGTCCTGCCATTTATTACCGGACAAATTCCGCAAATTGGCAGTATGCTGCTGCCGATGCATATTCCAGTGATTCTTTGCGGATTTGTTTGTGGTTGGCAGTATGGCTTATTCGTGGGCTTTGTTTCGCCTTTGCTGCGGTTTGTGCTCTTTGGGATGCCGCCGTTATTTCCAGTAGGGATCGCTATGGCTTTTGAGCTGGCGGCCTATGGTGTGTTAGTTGGACTGGTGTATCACAAATTGAAGCAAACGGATGTTAAAGGAATGTATCTTTCTTTGATCGTCGCGATGCTAGGTGGTCGAGTGGTTTGGGGATTAGTGATGGTCTTGTTAACCAGTGTTGCTGGTGGCATTTTCACTTGGCAAGTGTTCATGGCAGGTGCTTTTATCAATGCACTGCCGGGAATTATTTTGCAGTTGGTGATTATTCCAATGATTATGCTGGCCTTGGAGCGGACCCACTTAATTGAGTCGAAGGCGTAATATGGATAGTTTTGAAAATATCTGCCAGCTTATCAATGAAAAACTGAAGCAAAAGCAGCCGCTGTTTGTGGCGATTGATGGTCGCTGTGCTTCTGGGAAAACTACTTTGGCTAAGAAGCTGCAGGCGCACTTTAGTTGTCCCGTGATTGCGATGGATGATTTTTTTCTCCAGCCGCAGCAGCGGACAGAAGAAAGATTGGCGCAGCCGGGAGGCAATGTGGATCGCGAGCGTTTTTTTCAGGAGGTGTTAAAGCCCTTGAAGGAAAAACAGGAAGCTTGCTATCGACCTTATGACTGCCAGAGTCAAAGTTTTTTGCCGGCGATTGCTGTTGAAAAATCGGATTTGTATCTGGTGGAGGGCTCTTATGCTTGCCATCCGGAGATAGCAACTGAGTATGATTTGAAGCTGTTTTTAACGACAACTGTTGAAAAGCAATTGGCACGTTTAGAAAAGCGGAATCCGCAAAAGCTAAAACAGTTTCAGGAGCGCTGGATTCCATTAGAGGAGAGCTATTTTTCTGCCTATCCGATTGAGAAAGCGGCGGATTTGGTGGTTACAACTTAATATTTTAGGGAAAAGCAAAGTTCGCGGAGGACTTTGCTTTTTTGCTTGGGTAGGATTTGAAATAATATAAGTCAACTTAGTATAAGTTCATTTATACTAAGTTGACTTATACTATTTTTGGGATACCTTTTTTTTGTTTACCTCTTATAAAGATGAACTAGCCAAAATAAAATGATGATGCTGATTGGATAAATTGGGATCCTCGTTGTGCTACCGATCCAACACCTGATCTTGAATAATTCCCGCCGCCTTCAGAAACATGCAAGTCACCACTGGTCCCACAAAAGTAAAGCCGCGTTTCTTCATGTCTTTGGCGATAGTGGTGGCTTCCGGAAGGGTATTGGTGACTTCGTCAGAGGTTTCGTATTGTTTAACCACCGGCACACCGCCGACGAAATCCCACAAATAATCGGCAAAACTATCGTAATCCTCCAACAAACCAACAATCGCTCGGGCATTTTGTACGACGGCTTTGATTTTACGAGGATTGCGGATCATTTCCGGGTCTTTACAAATGCGTTCGACATCATCCGGGAAAAAGGCGGCAACTTTGCGAAAATCCATCCCGCAAAAATTCTTCATGAACACCTCTTTTTTGCCAGCCGCGGCTTTCCAGCTTAAACCAACTTGAAAAACGCCGACTGTTAATAGTAGAAAAAGCAGTTGATCGTCTTTAGTTGGTTGGCCCCAACGATCGCTGTACCACTGATATTTTTTCATGTGAACACCTTTCTTCAACGAAATCTCTTACTTTAATTGTATCATAGTGGAAAAACAAATGATGTGCTATTGACTATATTGTGTGACGTACAGTATAATTATAAGTGAAGAGGTGATGATATGCCAGAGAAGGATCTTGTTCAAAGTTACATCACTGAAATGAAGCGGGGCAGTTTGGTGCTGGCAGTTTTAGGGAGTTTACGGGAGCCCTATTACGGCTACGCTTTGCTGCAGCAGATGCAGGAGGCTGGCATCGAAATTGAAGCCAATACGTTGTATCCATTATTGCGCAGGTTGGAAAAGCAGGGATTATTGACCAGCGATTGGGACACCACTGAGAGTCGCCCTAGAAAGTATTATACGGTTAGTCAAAAGGGGATCGAAATCGGTAACGAATTGTTGCAGGAATGGGTGAGGATGCAAAAAAGCATCGCTCGGATTTATTTGGAGGAGTAATTATGAATAATTGGATCGATCGATATGTGGCAGCCGTTGTGGGACGTTTGCCGGAAGAAGAACGGGCAGAGGTTGAACGGGAATTGAAAAGCAGTATTTACGATATGTTGTCGGAAAATCCGACTGAAGCTGAGGTGAAACTGGTATTACAAGAGATGGGCTCACCGGCTGAGTTGGCAGAGGAATATCGTCAGAATCCTCGTTACTTGATTTCACCACGGGTTTACGATGATTATATACGGATGCTGAAGATACTGGTGCCTATCATCGCTGGGATTGCGGCGGTTATCGGTGCAGTTAGCGGAGGAATTGAAGCCTTTCAGACCAGCGGCATTCAAATCTCGGAAGTCTTTCAGCTGATCATTGGTGATGGCATCAGCAGCGGTGTCTCTGGGGCGATGCAGGCGTTGATCTGGATCACGATCGGCTATGTGATTGCTGAACGTACCGGCATGATTGGCGATAAGAAGAAAGAAGAGTGGAAGCTGGAGGATTTGCCGAAGCCTCAAGAAGGAGAGTTGATTCCACTTTCTGATCCGATTGGTGAATTGATTGCGGCCTTTTTCTTTTGCGGCTGGTTGGCCTTAATCGGGCTCGGACTTGCGCCGTTTGTGGCCTTTACCAATGATCAATCGGTGGAGGGCGTGGCGTTGTTTAGCGACAGCTTCGCCATGAAATTAGTGCCGATTATGGTGGTCATAATTCTGCTGACAGTGATTTCTAGTCTGAAAAAAATCACGCAGCGCCGCTGGACCAGCCAGGTTTGTTTCTGGGTGATCGTCGATAATTTAGTGTCGGCTTTGTTGTGGATCTTTTTGTTCATGCAGCGGGATATTTTCAGCGCTGAGCTGATTAATAAAATGCAGGAGCAGGAGTGGTCAAGCGGCGATGTGCTGCATTATATTTCGACGGGCAACACGACGAATATTCAACTGATTATTTGCGGGATTATCGCGCTGGTGACTCTGATTGAAATCGGATCGGCTATTTTTAAAACAGCGAAGAATAATTCGGTTCAGGCGACTGTGGCATAGAAAAAGGAATCCAAAGCGTGAAGTCGCTGAGGATTCCTTTTTGTCTTTAATGTTTGTTTAAGCGGAAAGGCTCGCCAGCCGCCAAAACACGAATGCGTTCTGGATTGACCACTTTGTCGTAAAGATCTTCAGGATCGCCGTTGAACACGTCCTTGTCGGGTGCATCCACCGTGCCCCAGTGAGACAAGAGCAGGTCGGCCTTAGGATAGGTGTTGGCCAACAAGATGGCGTTGTCCAAACCGATGTGCCATTCGTTGTCGGAAAAATCGTATAAAATTGCATCCGGTTGGGGCATTTCCAACTGCTCCGGCAACAGTTTAGAATCGCCTGGAATCCATAGGGTGCCGTCTGGTGTTTCGATCCAAAAGCCGCAGTAGTCTTCCATTTTGTAAACACGGTCGGGCTTGCTGCGGGCATTTTGCCACAAGTGATCCGCCGGCGTCAGGGTGACGGTGATGTCTCCGTCTTGGAAGGTTTCGTGGATCGCATGACCGGTTGCCGGATAATCAAAGGTTTCCTTCATTAAATCAGCCACAAAAATCGGTGCGTGGGCGGTCTTAGTCACTGGCAGGATTTTTTTCAAGGTATCCAGGCTGTAATGATCGTTGTCTGAATGGGTAATCAGTAAATTATCCAGATGAGGCACTTCGTCAGCTGGGATGGGCAGATCGATCAATAGTGGCAGGTCAAAGCCTTCCAGTACGGGGTCGGCCATCATGCAATAGCCGCGGCTGTTCATTAGGATGCCGGAATTGCCTAGCCAGCGAATTTCAGTGGTTTCAATTGGTTCAAAGGCTTCTTTGCCAAAGGGAATGGTTGTTGGTGGGGTTGCTTGTTTTTTCATGTTATCGAACTCCTTTTTAATTAGTATACCTCTTGATGTGAGCTTTAAGTCAAACTTTTTTAGTCTATGTTTTCCAGAGTCTGACTGGTACAATTAAAGGGAAGAATGAGTTCAGGTGAAAGGGTGAAGGACATGTATTTATTCCAACGAATTGAGGAGGCGGCCTTTAAGCAAAGTGATGCCCGCCGCACGATTGGTGAATTTATTTTGGAGCATCGGGATCAGCTGTCGGAACTAACGATGGAGGAAATTGCCAAGCAGACCTTTACCTCTAAGCCGACGCTGGTGCGCTTTGCCAAGTATTTCGGCTATTCCGGCTGGAAGGAGTTTATGTATGCCTTCAACCATGAGGTGGCCTATCACGATGATACGGCTTATGCCGATGTCGATCCGAACTTTCCTTTTGAGGCTGAGTCGGATACGCTGGAAATTGTCGAGAGTCTGGTTAATTTGAAAATGCAGAGCATCAAGGACACGGTGTCACTGATTGCGGTGGAGGATTTGAACAAGGCAGCTCAGCTGATCCAACGGGCGGAAAACGTGGTGATTTACGGCAACAGTCCCAACTATTTTTATGGCGAGCTGTTTAAACGGAATTTATTGACGATTCGCAAAAAGGCCTTTATGGCTAAGTCGGGGGAGTGCGGGATTACTTCCCATTCTTTAACCGAGAAGGATTGTGCGCTGATTATTTCTTATTCCGGTAATAGCCCGGACGAGAATCCTACCAGCAATGTGAAAATTCTGATGCGGAACAATGTGCCGATTATCAGCATCACCAGCGGCGGCGACAATTATTTGCGGGATTATTCGGATGTGGTGCTGAACATTTCCAGCAAGGAGAAGCTTTATTCAAAGATTTCCAACTTTGCCACCCAGGAATCGGTCATGATGATTTTAGATGCCTTGTTTGGGAAGGTGTTTGCCTTTGATTACGAAGCCAATCGCGAGAATAAAATTGCCAGTGCTAAAGTTTTGGAATCGAAGCGGCAGGCAACCTTCAAGGATTTGGAGGAGCAGTTTTAAAGGAAAAAGGCAGTTAAGGGTCATTTTTCTACAAATTCATAAAACGCATTTCACAAAACAGCTTGATTTTCCAAGTTTTGTGAAATGCGTTTCGTCTTGTCCTAAAGCTATTGGAAACGCTGCCTGAGCGTGGTAAAGTTCTATTACAGACAAGCGACGAATACACCGGTGAGATTCAAAAACAATCTGCTTGATCCAGTGAAAGGGGTAACAACATGAGTAAAAAATATCAATCGTTGGCTCGGGACATTGTTAAAAAACTTGGAGGCAAGGCCAACATTACTGAAGCCTACCATTGTCAAACGCGCCTGCGCTTTAAATTAGTCGATGAAACGAAAGTGGATGTGGCAGGTTTAGAAGATTTAGATGGTGTGACCAAATACATTTTCAACGCTGGGGTACATCAAGTTGTTATCGGCACCCACGTAAAGGATGTTTTTGAAGAGATTGAAAAAAATGTCGATACCGCTTCTTCCGGCGAACCAACCGGTGAGAAAAAAGGTATTATGACGACGATTATTGAGTTTGTGGCGGGAACCTTCCAGCCAGTTATTCCAGCCTTATCCGGCGCCGGAATGGTGAAGGCAGTCTTGGCCTTGCTGATGGTGTTCGAAGTAATTTCGGCCGATTCGCAAACTTACTACCTATTAAATATGTTCGCAGATGGCGTGTTCTACTTCCTGCCAATGATTTTGGCCTTTACGGTAGCACAAAAATTACGCTGTAATCCGATTTTAGCAGTTTCAGTCGCGGCGATTATGCTGCATCCAAACTGGGGCGCATTGGTAGCAGCCGGAGATCCTGTTCAATTTTTTGATATTATTCCATTCACCTTAGCAACTTACACAGGTTCCGTTATTCCGATTCTGCTGGTTATTTTCGCTCAATCCTACGTGGAAAAATTCTTGAATCGCGTGATTCCGAAATCAGTGGAATTAGTCTTTGTTCCGATGCTGACTTTCTTGATTATGGGTACTTTGGCACTAGCGGTCTTAGGTCCAATTGGTACGATTATCGGTGGTTACTTGGCAGACTTCTTTATCTTCTTAAGTGTCAATGCCAGCTGGGTACCGGCCGTCTTAATCGGTGGTTTCCTGCCAATTATGGTTATGTTCGGTCTCCACAATGGTGTGGCGCCGCTGGGTGTTATGCAAATGGCTGAGCTTGGCTACGATAGTATTTTCGGTCCTGGTTGTGTGTGTTCCAATATTGCTCAGGCAACGGCTGCAGCAGTAGTAGCGTTCCGCACAAAAGATAAAAAAATGAAACAATTGGCAACTTCTGGTTCCATTACAGCTTACATGGGGATTACTGAACCGGCTTTATACGGGGTCAACTTGCCGAAGAAATACCCATTAATCGCCGCAATGATCGGTGGGGGTTCTGGTGGATTGTTTGCTGGCTTAACCAATACGCACCGTTTTGCGACAGGTTCTTCTGGGATTCCGGCCATTCTGTTGTACATTGGCGATGACACCATGCGCTTTTTCTGGAACATCGTAATTGCCTTGATTATCTCAGTCGTAGTTACCGGCGCGTTAACTTACGTATTAAGCTTCAAATTTGAAAACGATGAAATTCCTGAAGTAAAAGAATTGATTTTAGAAGACACTCGCGTAATCAGCCCAATGAAGGGTCAAATTATTCCGTTGAGTCAAGTACAAGATGAAGCATTTGCCTCTGAAGCATTAGGAAAAGGCTTTGCGATTGATCCAACCGATGGACAAGTAGTGGCACCGTTTGACGGCAAGATTGCGGCAATTTTCCCAACCAAGCATGCGATTGGCTTAGTGTCCAACACTGGCGTAGAAATTCTAATCCATGTGGGCTTAAACACCGTCGAGTTGAAGGGTCAATACTTTGAAGTCCTAGTTGAAGCCGATCAAGAAGTGAAAAAAGGTCAGCCGCTATTGAATGTGGATCTGGAAAGTATTAAGGCTGCCGGCTACGTAACTCAAGTACCAGTGGTGGTGACGAACAGTCCGCAATATTCTTCAATTGAAACAATCGTCAGCGGACCAACCGATTGCCAGGAAGATATTTTGGCAGTAAGAGTTTAAAAACTAACCGAGGAGATGCTAATTATGGCTTTAGATAAAAACTTTTTATGGGGCGGCGCAACTGCCGCCAACCAAGTGGAAGGCGGGGTGTTGGAAGGCGGACGCAAGCTTTCCAACATCGATGTCCTACCCTGCGGCGAAGATCGCAAAGCAGTTGGTTTTGGCGAGATGGAAATGCTGGAATGGAAGGAAGGTTATTACTATCCAGCCAAAGAAGCAATTGATATGTACCATCGCTACATGGATGACATCCAATTGTTCGCGGAAATGGGCTTTAAGGCTTACCGCATGTCTCTTTCTTGGTCGCGGATTTTCCCTAACGGCGACGATGCGGAACCCAATGAAGAAGGTTTGGCTTTTTACGAAGGTATCTTTAAAGAATTGAAAAAGCACAACATCGAGCCTTTAGTAACCATCGCTCATTTTGATGTGCCGATTCACTTGATCAAGGAATACGGCGGCTGGCGCAGTCGCAAGCTGGTGGACTTTTACAGCCGCTATGCAGAAACCGTGCTGAAGCGTTTCAAGGGCTATGTGAAATATTGGCTGACGATTAATGAAATTAACATTTTACTGCATCAACCATTTGTAGGCGGCGGCATTATCTTTAAAGAAGGCGACAATAAGGAAGAGATCAAGTATCAAGCGGCTCACTACCAATTATTGGCTAGTGCCAAGGCGACAAAAATCGCTCATGAAGTTGATCCGGAAATCCAAGTCGGTTGTATGTTAGCAGGCGGCAGTCATTATCCGTACACTTGTCGGCCGGAGGATTATCAAGAAGCCATCAAACGGGATAGGGAAGGTTATTTCTTCATTGATGTCCAGGCTCGTGGTAAATATCCAAATTATGCATTGAAGAAATTCGAGCAAGAAGGCTTGAATATTGTGATGGAGGATGGCGATGCCGAGATTTTAGCATCTGCGCCAGTGGATTTTGTGTCCTTCTCTTATTACTGCTCACGGACTGTTAGTGCGCATCCTGAGGATTATCAACAGGCGACAGGGAACTTATTTGCTTCTATTAAAAACGACAACCTGCCATCCACTGAATGGGGCTGGCAAATTGATCCACTAGGCTTGCGGAATTCCTTGAACCAGCTGTACGATCGCTACCAAAAACCATTGTTTATCGTAGAAAATGGCTTGGGAGCAATTGATCAGCCAGACGAAAACGGCTTTGTGGATGATGAATACCGAATTGATTATTTACGCAAACACGTGGAGGCCTTCAAGGCAGCAGTAGAAGTGGATGGCGTTGAGCTGTTAGGCTACACCACTTG
The DNA here is from genome assembly GCF_017377575.1 of Candidatus Enterococcus moelleringii. GTDB lineage: Bacteria > Bacillota > Bacilli > Lactobacillales > Enterococcaceae > Enterococcus_A > Enterococcus_A moelleringii. Next base: position 64,894 of record NZ_JAFREM010000020.1, on the reverse strand, counting down.
GGGCTGTATTGACTTAGTGGCAGCCAGCACTGGCCAAATGAGCAAACGCTACGGCTTCATCTATGTGGATCGCGATGATGAAGGCAATGGTACCTTGAACCGCAGCAAGAAAAAATCTTTTGACTGGTACAAACAAGTAATCGCCACAAACGGCGAAAACTTAGCTAGTCCAGTTGTCGCAACCGCATCAGTTTAATTTATTTGCCAAAAAGAATGGTTCGGCCATTCTTTTTGGTGTTTCTATAAGAGGAGCAGATGGAATGGAAAAAACCTTATATTTAGTGCGTCACGGCCAGACGCTGTTTAATGTTCAGCACAAAATTCAAGGCTGGTGTGATTCAGCTTTGACGGAGCAGGGAATCCACGAAGCTCAGACGGTTCGCCAGTATTTTCAATCGAAGGGGATTCGCTTTGATCAAGCCTACTGCTCCACCTCGGAACGAACCTCCGATACCTTGGAGTTAATTACCGATCAGCCTTATACCCGCTTAAAAGGTTTAAAGGAATGGCACTTTGGCCGACTGGAAGGGGAAAATGATGTCATTAATCCTCCGCTGCCTTTCCGAGATTTCTTTGTGGAATACGGTGGGGAAGAGGAGAAGGCTTTTCAAAAACGAGCGGCGGAAACCTGTCTTGGTTTGATGGAAGGTGAAGCCCAAACTGTTTTAGCAGTTACTCACGGCGCCTTCTGCGGACAATTTCGTAAATTTTGGGATCACACCAGCAAAGAAGCCGATCGCTTAAACGGCCGCAGCGCCCAAATCGGCAATTGCTGCATTTTTAAATACCGCTACAGCGAAGGGAATTTTTATTTAGATGATATAATTAATCATGAGGAACAAATCAAACGCATGGAGGGATAAGTAAAATGGACTACGTAAAATTAGGCAACACCGGAATGGACGTCTCTCGCATCTGTCTTGGCAGTATGAGCTTTGGCGATCCCAAAAACTGGATACATAAGTGGGTACTGGAGGAAGACGAAAGCCGGCCGTTGATTCAGCGGGCGTTGGATTTAGGGATCAACTTTTTTGACACCGCCAATGTATATTCGTTAGGCCGCAGTGAAGAAATCTTGGGCAAGGCCTTGAAAGATTTTGCCAAGCGCGACGAGATCGTGCTGGCAACTAAAGTTCATCAAAAAATGTTCGATGGCCCTAATGGTCAAGGACTTTCTCGCAAAGCCATCATGTCGCAAATCGATCAAAGCCTGCAACGGCTGCAGACGGATTATGTGGATTTGTACGTGATTCATCGCTGGGACCCGTTTACCCCGATTGAAGAAACGATGGAGGCCTTGCATGATGTGGTGAAAGCCGGAAAAGCTCGCTACATCGGGGCATCAGCTATGTATGCCTACCAGTTCCAAAAAGCCAACAATGTCGCTGAGAAAAACGGCTGGACCAAGTTTGTTTCCATGCAAAATCACTTAAATCTGATTTATCGGGAAGAAGAACGGGAAATGATCCCTTACTGCCTGTCAGAAAAAATCGCTTTAACGCCTTACAGCCCAATGGCATCTGGTCGTTTGGTGCGAGATTCTTCCACCGCAACTTCTCGCAGCACCACCGATCAGGCCCAAAAGGCCAAGTACGACGAAACCGCCGAAATGGATCAAGTCATTATTGATCGTGTGGCTGAGCTAGCGGAAAAATACGAAACTAGCCGTGTGAACATCGCTCTAGGCTGGCTGCTGCAAAAAGAACCAGTTGCCGCGCCAGTGGTGGGTGCGACTAAGATGAGTCACATCGAAAGTGCGGTGGCAGCTGTGGACTTCAAGCTGGCGCCGGAAGACGTACTTTATTTAGAAGAACCGTATATTCCCCACAAAATTGTCGGACATACTTAAACTTAAAATCAACCTCTTTGCATCGATGACAGGATGCAAAGGGGTTTTTCTAATAGTCATAAATAGCGACTTTTTTGTGGAGACAAACCCACTTTTTTATAATGAAACTTAGATTCAACAAAATGATCCTGGTATTGGTAAAAAACTAACTAAAATATCGAAAAATAGCATGACAGCCGCGCCGCTTTTTTGTATGATATCAGAGTAAGCACTATCAAAATGCTGGATAAGAAGTAAAATCCAGCAGGTTGCAGCATCGGAGGGATGAGAAAATGCAAGCGCTATTCACAATAAAACGCTCAGGGGCCGCCAGAGTTGGCGAAGTATTTAAGTATGATGGCAAGCTGTTTGTAATCACCCACATGGTGAAAATCCTGGCATGCGACCGCGAAGGGCACCTGCAGCTGGAGGTGGTAGCCCAGCAGTATGGACTTCCAGCAGAATATGACGATGTTGGACGTTTTTATCAGTACGAAAAACGCTATCTCGAAGGAAAAGACCGCCGAGGCAAGACCTATGACGAAGCGGGGCAAGCCTATCCCATCTCCAAAGAAAAGTGCGGCTTCGTTAGTCAGATTCTATTTGTCAAACCGGAGCAGGAGGAACTTACGGTGCACTACTCACTTCAACGCTTTGTCCCTTGGAGTGAGGAAGAGATGAAACGAGCAGTCAAAAAAGAACGTCTAGCCACCTTTAAAGTGATCGACGGGCAAGGCTGAGAATCTAGTTTTGTGAAAGGATGGGGAACATGCAGGAGATAATCACACTCTATCGAAAAACCGCCGCCTTTACCGGCGAAGTAGTGGAACATGATGGGAAGCAGTTTGTCATCACCCATATTTTCTTGATGGAAGAATCGACGGATTATCCCGATTTTTTAGAAATTGATGCCGTTTGCCAAATGGTGGGGGCTGCGTCAGATTACGATGATTACGAACCGGTATTTACCTTTGTGGAACGCTATGATCTATCAAAGGTAACTGACCCGCTGGTGTTTGAACGAATTGGCGAGGTCTATAATGATGAAGGTTTATGCGGGATGATCACGAATATTTTGGATATAAAATACGAAGAAGGGGACTTGATTATGGTAATCGAAGCCACGTTAATCAAGCCTTGGAGTCAGGAGCAAATGCAGCGCTTTGTAAAACACAATCGCGTGGGGAAATTTGATGTAATTGAAGGAAGTTCAGCATCCGATAGTTAAATAAAGGATTTAAGCAGGAGAGGACAGTTGGTTATGCAAAAAGTGTTTATTTTAGAACGAACAGGCTACATAGAAATCGGTGAGACCATAGAATCTGATGGCAAGCTGTACGTAATCACCAATGTGGTGAATCTAGTTGAATATATGTCTGAAGACCGAATGAAAGTACGAGTGATCGCTCAGGAGTATGGCACAAAGTCGGTACTTCATAAGTTTGATCCTTGGTATGGCGAATGGGACAGGTATCAACGGCGCTACCCAGGAGGAGTGGAAACCGAGGAGAATCCTTTCCTTCAAGTTGGCGATGTCGTGCTGCTATCGTTTGAACAGGATGGTTTGTTAGGGTACATATCAAAAATTGTCTCGGTTACCTACACTGGTCATAATTATCAGGATTTAATTATGACCTGCAGTGTCCAGATTTTTCCGGTTTGGAGTGACGAGGACATGCGGCGGGCAGCCAAAAAGAAACGCTTAACAACCTTTAAATTAATTGGCAAAAACAGCTGATAGCAGGTGGGTGAGAAGGATGCAAGAGCAAGTGGTAATTTATATAAGTGGTGACCTTTCTGTGGGGGATACCTTGACCTTGGATGATGGCAGGCTGGGAGTGGTTACCCGCATTTTGGAAATCCGAAAATGTAAGAATGAAGATTACCAGCTATGGATGGAACTGATTGTTCAAATCGTCGGAACGGTGGCGGATTATGATGCAGAGGAGGATCCGGTAACGACTGTTGAGATGGATTACCTAAACTGTCGAACAACCGGAGAATATTTTTTGAAGCTAGGCGAGACGATTGTAGGGGATGATGGAATAACTTTCATCCAGACGAATATTTTATCGCTTAGCTGCAAGCAGGGGGATTTGTTTATGGAATGTGAGGATTTCGATCTGCCACCTTGGAGTCAAGAAGAGATGGAAGCGGCGGTTAAAAAGGACCGGCTCAGTACCTTCGATGTGATCGACGGCGCGGCCAATGAATAAAGCGTAAAATGTTAAGATAGAAATGAGGGCGCAGGTATGCAGGATATTATTACGATTTATTTTAGAGGAAATATCAAGATCGGCAGCTTCGTCGATGATAGAAATGATGGCGGCGTATGGGTAATTACCGATATTTTGAGTATTAAAAAAAGTAATCACGAAAGACTTCCGATGGAGATGAGGGCAGTTGTTCAAAAAATGAATACACCCTCGGATTTTGATGAGTACGATCCTGAAAGCCGGTTTGAAGATTATTTTGAAGATTGTGATGAAATCAAGGACCATGATTTTACCTATATGGGTGAGATTGAAGAGGAGGATGCAGTCAGCACATGTGTCACTAATCTCATCTCCATCAGCTGTGAAAAAGGCCTCATGTTGATTGAAGGGGAGTCAAAAATACTGGTTCCTTGGAGTGATCGGGAAATGGAAGAGGCGGTTAAAGAGGAAAAAATCCGTCGCCGTAAGTTGAATGTGATTTAGGAAAAATAGTGGATGGAGAAGCCGAAACGAGGGCTTCTCTATTTTTTTGTCTAATTTTTTTAGAAATGCTAAATCATTAAGAAATCCTTACGAAGGAAAAATTGCCGTTGAGTTCACCTTCAGGTTAAGGCATATGCTACATTCAATCGATAAAGAAAGCAGGAATGTGCATGAAAAAGAATTTACGAAGTTTATTAATAGTAGCAGCAAGCCTAATGCTGGTGGTTTTTCTGGCCGGCTGTTCCAACAATGAAGAAGCCGTTGAGACAGACAACAGTCTGCCGGCAACCGGGAACAGTGCGTTAAATCCAGACGACACACTAGTGGTGTATTATTCGCTAACTAACAATACTCATGAGTTGGCGGAGCTGATTGGTTCTTCTGGCAATTTGGAATTAGCACGCATTGATGCCGCCAACGCTTATCCGGAGGACGACAATTCAGGAATCAACGATCGGGTGGCAGAGCAGCAAGCCAACAACCAATTCGATGAATTAACCAATGTGCCAGAAAATGTGGCGGACTACCAAACGATTTTAGTCGGCTTTCCGATTTGGAGCGATGAGGCTGCGTATCCGATCCAGTCCTTCTTGGCGCAGCATGCAGATGAGTTGGCAGGAAAAAATATCATTCCTTTCAGCACCAGTGCAGTAGTAGATGAAGACGTAATTGCTGGAATTCAAACGCAATTGGCTGAGCAGGTGCCAGAATCCAACATTCTACCGGGGTTGAATTTGACTTCAAGCCAAATAGAGGCTGAAGCTGTTGAAACTTTCCTGCAGGATATTTCGCTGGATGGTTCGTCGACTGCCAACGAGGAAGGCACACCGATTCAAGTGCAAGTAGGCGAGAATACCTTTGCCGGTTTTATCAACGATACTGTAACCGGTCAGGATTTTTTGACCCATTTGCCACAAACCTTGACCTTCCAAACCTTCATGGATGGCTATCCGGAGAAATATACCGAGCTGGATTATGAATTGGCGATCGACGGAATGCCCGGTGATACACCAGTAAGCGGCGCTCTTGATTATAATTCCGACAGCCAAAGTCTGTTTGTTTACTACGGCGAAGTCGGTACCTATGATGAGCTGCACCGTCTTGGCCAAATCACCGATCCTGCCTTTGAAGCATTTGTCAGTCAGCAGGAGGAAGATTTCGACATGGAGATTCGGTTGGCGGAGTAAAATCTAATACAACAACACCTCACCCTCGCAAACTTAGTAATTTGTTTGCAGGGGTGGGGTGTTGTCATTTTCCGTATGCTATACTTAAGAAAACCTTCTGAAGGGAGTTTGGCAACATTTATACTCTGATTGTATCGATTCAAATTATCAGCTTCTTTCTGATTCTAAAAAAAGTATCGAATTATTCCTTTAGCAAGTGGGAGTTAGTGGCTTATCCCTTGGTAATGGTCATTTTTGGGTTACTGTTTAGCAGCCGCTTCGGGGTGTGGAGCGCCGGCTTCTTTTTTGCGTTATTCATTCTGATTGGCTTCATCAAAGAGAAAAAGTTTACGATGGTGAGTGTCTTTTATGCGTTGTACGCTTTGTCGATGAATTCTTTTTTAGGTTATTTAGTCGCCCAACCCTTGGAGTATTTATTTGCTCAGCTGCCCTTGGTTCCGCAAGATTTTTTGTATCTGACGGTGGCACTGACACCACCTTTAGTGAATTATTTACTGATAAACGCGCTGGAACACTGGCTGCCGGATTATGCGCTGAAATCACTGCGGCAGGTCAGCAATGTTTCGATGGGGATTTTAACTGTGATTTTGGCTTCAGTCACTGGTCTGCTTTATGTCATCTTGACCTATGAAAACCAGCAGCAGACCCATGGCTGGTGGAATAATTTACTAATTTTGAGTTTGTTTATGCTGGTGATTTTTTCTTTGCTTCTATTAAATACCTATTATCAGCGGCAAAGAAGACAAGAGATCCAAGCGTTAAAAGATGTCCAATTGGCCCAGCTGCAGGAATATACCAATCATGTAGAGGCATTGTATGAAGAAGTAAATCATTTCAAGCACGATTACATCAACATTTTAATTAGTTTAGATGAAGCGATTAAGGAAGAAAACATCGGGAAAATCCAGCAAATCTATCATTCGGTGATTCAACCAACCCAGCAGACCTTTCAAACCAACCAATTTATGATTGCTCGCCTCAGCAATATTTTAGTACCAGAAATCAAAAGCCTGCTGGCAGCCAAGCTGTTAATTGCCAAGCAAAAGAAGATTGATCTGCAGGTGGAAGTAGTGGCGCCGATCACGCAGTTCAATACGGACTTGCTGCTGCTGGTTCGGGTATTGTCGATCTTGTTGGACAATGGGATTGAAGCAGCGGAGCTGACGGAAGATCCATGGTTGCAGCTGGCGATCTTTCAAGAAAAGGATACGCAGATTATTATGATTGAAAACAGCACGACGGGTCTCGTGAACATAAAAGGACTTGCTGAAAAAGGCTACTCTTCAAAGGGAACCGGTCGCGGGATCGGCTTATACAATGTCCAGCAATTGTTGGAGAACACCCCAAATGTTTGGCTGGAAACCAGTAGTGAAGCGGGGAAATTTTCGCAAGTGTTGAAAATAATGGAGGAATAGGCGTGAACATATTTATTTTAGAAGATGATTTGCTGCAGCAGCAACGCTTGAAGCAAACCATTGAAGAAATTTGCCAACAGGAAAAAATTCAGTACCAGCATCTGATTGCGACAGCCAGGCCGGAGGTTTTATTGGAAAAAATGAATTTAGCCAGTCGCCATAATCTTTACTTTTTGGATATCGAAATTGATCAGATTGAAAAAACCGGACTGGAGGTAGCTCAAAGCATTCGCCAAGAAGATCCCTTTGGTACGATTGTTTTTATTACGACTCACTCTGAAATGGCCCCTTTGACTTTTGCTTATAAAGTCTCAGCCTTGGATTTTATTGAAAAGGACCAGGATGAGGTGCTGATCCGCGAAGAGATCAAAACTTGCCTGATGCTAGCCGCCGAAAAGACGGGGCAAAGCGTCAGTGATGATGCCTTTATTTTCCAAAACAAATACACCAACCTGCAAATCCCTTATTCTGATATTTACTATTTTGAAACTACTGGCACCTCTCATAAATTGCGCTTAGTAGCTGCTAAAAAAGTGCTGGAGTTTTACGGTGAGTTAAAAGAAATCGAAACGATGGATGAACGGCTGCTGCGATGTCATAGAGCATTTGTCATCAATCTAGACAATATTGTCAGCATCGATCGCACCAATAAAACCGTTCGTTTCCCCAACGGTGATGAATGTCTAATATCCCGCCGCCTAATTAAAGAAGTTACCAATAAAATCAACCAGTGAAGGTTAATAATGTGGACCCCATGTCAAGGACAATAAATAAAAAACCGTGTGAAAAACAATAAAAATCCTCTAAGCTCAAAGCAAGGAGGAGTGATGACAGTGAAAAGGCCCTCCAAAATGGAGTGGCCTTTTGTCATACATTACTAGCATGAGTCAACGAATGAAACGATTTTATCTATTCTACACCAAGCATCTTAGAAAGGAATATCCAAACTGTATGTGCCGTTACTTCGATGAGTTGACCACCCAAGAACAATTTGATTATTTCTTGCGCTTCTCAGAAGCGGCTAGTGGCCTGGGGAGCGAAAAAAACTTAGTGAGTCAATCGAAATGGCTGCTGAAAAATTATCCATTGGAATTAGAATACGGCTTGTATATCCAATTAGTTATTGGTGACGATTATAACGATCTTGCACAAGCTGTTTCGGATGAACTATTTGATGAGTGGCACGCCAAATATAGCGAACGCTTTTATCAAGAGTATGAAGGTCCTATGCTGGTACAACAAGAGTACCACACACGACTTACGCCTCCAGCCGATTGGCTAAAGGATGATCTCCTGTTTTAAGGTAACGCTCGTATTGATTGGGGGATAGTTTTTCTAATTTCCATTGGTAACGCTCTTCATTGTAGTAATGCATGTACGTATCAATGAGCGCGTGCAGCTCCGCGAAGCGATCACAAGAGCCCAGATCAGGCAGTTCATCTTTCATGTGGCCGAAAAACGATTCCTGTGGGGCATTGTCCCAGCAGTTCCCCCGTCGGGACATAGATTGGCGTAGTTTTTTATCTTTTAATAGTGATTGGAATTTTATGGATGTATAGTGGACACCCTGATCCGAATGGATGAGGGTCTTTTGGTTCTTTGGAATCACGTGATTGGTAAGCAATTGTTCCACCGTCTCAAGGACAAAATCAACCATTAAAGATTCACTAAGGACATATGCCAAAATTTGATGGGTGCAGCTGTCCTTTATCGTGGAAAGGTACGCAAATTTCCCCCGACCGTAGCGAAGATACGTGATATCTGTTAATAGGACTGTTTTAGGTGTGGTCACATCAAATTGACGATCGACTAAATTGGGTTTTGTCGCATGTTCTTTTTTCGCTTTCGCCATTCGCTTGTAGGGATTTGGTTTTCGAATGGGACAAACCAGTTGGTATTTTCGCATCAGTCGTTGAATCTTTTTACGATTCATTATGATTCCCGTATGCATGAGGCGCATGTGAATGCTTCTTGAGCCTTTAGCGTAACCGCGAAAATGATACACTTCCAGGATAAGGGCGTAGTCCGCTTGATCCTGGGCTTCTTTTTGATTGCGTTGGTCTTTGCGATTAAGCCAAGCATAGTAACCCGAACGAGAAACTTGTGTCGCTTCGCAAAGCCATGAAATGTTTAACAAGTTATTGTCACGGCAGGTCATTCGTTGGATGAGGGCGAATTTCTCTTGCGTTTCGTTTCCGCTTTGTGATGGATAAAATTCGTTTTTTTTAGCACTTCGATTTGTTGGTCTCGTACCTTCAGCTGGTGACGAAGAAAGGCGAGTTCTTCTTGAGTGGTTCGTTCTACGTGTCGAGGCCGCCCTGAATGAGTAGCGCGTTGATCTTCAAAGCCCTCCGCTCGTTGTGACATCTTTCGAACACGTTTAGCAAAACCATCAATTCTAACCTGACCTAAAGCAACAGGATCAAACCCTGCCTCTCTAAAAATTTGTGTTGGTTGTTTTCCAAGTGCATACTCGACACAGAAATGTTCTTTGAACGCTTCAGAGTAAGTAATAGCTTTCGAACTTACCTTCTTTACGAAAGGATTCATCTCTAGTTGCTTTCTTTGTTCGTCCGTAAAATGATGTACTGACATTTTAATCGCCCCAATCGATCTAGTGTGTCCATTGTATGCCAGATAGCCTGCAAACTGCAAATGGACCCTGTAAATTTATACACGGTCTTTTTTCCGTGTACTATTTACAGGGTCCATTTTATAACAACTTTCACTGGTTTTTTTGTGGTGTGTTCTAAAGCTGAACAGTTCACCAAGCTTTTCAGGTCTTTCAAGCAAGTTAAATGACCATTCACGCAATCGCCTATTTTCTGCCGGCTAATCCAGCTAAGCTGTAATTAAGGAAAGAACATAGGAGGAACAAACATGTCAAACATCATCGAAATCAAACAAGTCAGTAAGACTTTTAAAGGTCAAGAAGTCGTATCCAATGTCACCATGAACATCAGAAAAAATGAAATTTATGGTTTTCTCGGACCAAACGGCGCCGGGAAAACGACCATTATGAAAATGATCTTAAACCTAGTCAAACCAACTGAAGGGGAAATTCACGTAGAAGATAAATGGATTCAAAAGAAATCTTACAGCTATCTCAAAAAAATCGGCAACATGATTGAAACACCGGTTTTTTATCAAAAGCTGACGGCTAAAGAAAATTTAGTCTTGCACGGGGAATACATGGGAGAAAACAATCCTGCCAGAATTCTGGAAGTGTTAAGAATTGTTGGACTGGAAACTGTCGGTGAACAATTAGTTACGGAATTCTCCTTAGGGATGCGGCAACGGTTAGGAATTGCCCGAGCGATTTTGACTAATCCAGAAATCTTGATTTTAGATGAGCCTATAAATGGCTTAGATCCGATTGGGATTAAGGAAATCCGGGAGCTGCTAGTTCAGCTAAAGGAAGATTTTGGGATGACTATTCTGATTTCCAGCCACATCGTTTCAGAAATTGAGTGGATTGCCGACACTATTGGGGTAATTAATCAGGGGAAATTAGTAAAAGAGGTTCAACTTTCGGAAATTAAAGAACGAAGCAGCTCCCGACTGATGATTGAAGTGGATGCTCCAGCTAGAGCGGTCAATCTCCTGCAAACGGAGTTGTCTTTGAGAAACGTTCAGCAAACAAACAACCTGATTTACGTATACGACAAACAGGCTGATCAAGCCTTAGTGACCCAAGTTTTAGTTCAAGGGGAAATAAAAGTCTCGAAAATTGAGCGCCAACAAGAAACTTTAGAAGAGTATTTTTTAAACATAATTAAGGGAGATGCGTAACATGATGAGAATAATGAAACTAGAATGGAAAAAGAATCGTTTAGCAGGCTATATCAAAAACACAATCATCAGCACGATCCTCATTTTTGCCATTACAGCCTTGATGGCCGTTGTCTCCAGGCAGCAAGGTGAAAATATGTTCCTGGATTTCACCAGCTTTATGTCGTTTGTCACTATTATCATTCGCGTCGTCTTCGTGATTTTCGCAGCCATCCTGCTGTCACGTTTAGTGGTAGATGAATACAAAAATAAAACGATCCAAGTACTGTTCACTTATCCAGTCAATCGGAAAACCGTCTTGCTAAGCAAACTGTTGCTAATCGTCGGCTTTTGTTTTTTCAGTACTGTCTTTGCTACGCTGGTGATTAGCGGGCTGACCTTGTTGCTAAATCCTGTTCTGGAATTATTTCCTTCAGCTATGACCAGCCACGAAATCATCGCCAGTTTACCTGGTGTGGTGATCAATGCATTAATGACGGCTTGTCTGAGTTTGATCCCTTTGTATTTTGGCATGAAGAAACAATCCAGTTCCACCACCATTACTTGGGGCGTGATTATCGGATTGTTAGTCAATGGGACGGTTTCTGATGGAAGTACGACGATTAATCTGGCACAAATGCTGGTGGTACCGATTATTTTGGCCGGCATTGGCCTATTGATTGGCTACTTGTCCATTCGCCGAGTCGACAGCAGCGATCTAGTATAGGAGGAAATATAAATGAAGAAAACAATTTTAGTTATTAGTGTAGCGTTAATGATTGCAGCGGGGGTTTTTGCTTGGAATCAGGTGTCTTCCTCGGAAGAAAAGCAAGATTATTCGCTGGAGGAGGTTGAAAGCATCGTAGTCAATACCGACGAGTGGGATGTGAACATTCGGCAAAACAACAGCCGGCAAATTAAAATATCAGCAGAAAACCTCAATCACGGGGATGGCGCCAAAGCGAAATTGATTGATGGTGTTTTAACGATTGAGCAAGGAGAAGCCAAAAGCGATTTGTTCGGGGGGTTTAGCTTTAAGGACAATAGTAAATTGGAGATTGAACTTCCCGCAGACTATGCCAAAAAGACTCAGGTCAACACTGAGTCTGGCGATGTTACTCTAAACGAAGTGAAGCTGGATAATTTCTCTGTCAAAAGTATCACCGGCGATATTTATCTAAACCAAGTCACCGCAAATAAGTCCGCCAAAATCCAAACAACCAAAGGAGACATCGATTTATCTTTTGAAACGGAGCCCACCAATTTACACATCAACACTTCTGCGAAAGCCATTGATAGTGAGTCAGCAACTAGTGAGTACGGAAAAGGGGAACACCGACTGGATTTGGCTTGTCCTCAAGGCACACTGTCACGCTACTAAAAAGACAGTTAAGCTTTGATGGGCATCGGAAATAATAGTCGGGAGATCAATTCCAGACCAAATAAATTATCGGCGATTGTCGCACTTGCCCATTTTGAAAGCTGTACCTCAAAATGATGAATGCACAAAACAGGTGTATTCGTCATTTTTTTGCGGCAGGGCAGGCGCAGCTATTTTCATTTTTTCCGCTTGCCATTTTTCCCTTTTTTGCCGCCGCCTTTGCCTTTTCGCCGCAGGGCTTTATCGATCTTATCCTTCTCCTGTTTTTCCTGGCGCTGTCGTCGGATTTCTTCCAGACGAGCTTCTTGACTGGCTTTTTTCTCAGGGGTTTCTTTCTTAAGTGTGTGTTTTTCCCTCAAACGCGCTTCCCAATCTTTTAAAAGCTGATCCAGGATTTCCCCGGGATTCTCTTCTGGAGTAAACTTCGCCTTAGCTTCTTTGACCGGGATACCTTCCAGCATTGCGGTGGCAGTCCGACTGAGCTTCGCGTGTTCTGACAATTTTTTGATATTAACTCCTTCAAACAGAAAGTCCTGCAGCTGGTCTCGGGTTTTTCCTTTCAAGCTGTCGTGGGCATGATAATGTTTAGGAACATTCTGGTTATCCGCTTTCATTTCGGACGCAGATCCCGGCGCATCTTCCTGCTGAAATAGATCATTTATTACCCACGGTTTTACTTGTGGTTCAACTGGCACCTCTTCATTGGCACAATCGTAGTCATCCTCGTAGGTGACAAAGCGGGACTTGGCCAATTTGGTAAAACGGCGCACGCCATCCTTTTCAAAGATAGTCAGCATGCCTAAAATGGACAAAGCAGCACAGTTTTCTTGAGTCGTATAGCTGCGGTGAACATTCTTGATGGTACAGCGGTGCTTTTTCCCGGCTGCATCAAAGAAAGTTAAGGCTAAGTTCTTAGGAGTCTCCACTTCACACTTGCCTGCGTGCAGCATTGGGAGGATGTGTTCGGTATGTAAACGCGCGTTGGCGGTAACTTGTAAATATTCGTCGTGATCAGTAAATAAGCTGTCGATGATTCCGGCCCATTCTTCTTCGGTGAAATAAGCTTCAAAATAGATGCATAGATGACGCACGGAGACTAATTCAGCGGAATGATCGAGAAATAATTCGCGAATAAAATCGCGAGCCATGAAGGAAAAGTTATCAATGGAGAAAAAATTGCGCACCATAACTAAGACCGCGGCTTGGATTATATAGGCTGCGTCCTTAACTTTGTGGTTATAATTATCTTTGAAGCGCCCTTTAAGGGAACCCGGTTGGAGTGTTAGTAACTGTTTTAGCTCAAGATATTTTATATTCATTTTCATCTCTCCTAACATGTTATTACTTATTTGAAATGATTATAATATAAAAGAGACGAAAAGAAAACGCTTTTTTTAAAAATTCTGAAAAAGTTCAACCTGACCTGTCAAGACACCTTTTGTAAGAATCGAGTTTCTAATAACGCTAAGAAACCAAAAAGTTGATTGCAGCCAGTTTACTAAAATATGGAGGACAGTTGGTTATTCTATGAAACGGACAAACTTAGTATTATTATTATAATAACAAGATGGAAAAGGAATAAAGGTTAGAGGGATACGTAAATTTTCTGAAATGCACCACATTATTTTAAACGGAAAAATGATTCTGCGTTTTAATTTAGCTATAATAGATAAATCCCGTAGCGCTGCGTTGAAATAAAAAAATTCAGCTACAAGAAAAATGAATGATTGACAATAAACGAATGATCGTTTAATATAGAAAACATGAGAAAGAAAGATTTTACTAAACGTGATAATATCATCCAAGCGGCGATGGACTTAATCAACGAGCGGGGTTTCTCCGATACGCCCATGTCGCAAATAGCCAAAAAAGCTAATGTGTCAGCAGCAACGATTTATGTCTACTTTGATAACAAGGAGGATTTAATCAATAAGCTGTATTTTCATTCGAAAAAGAAAATGCGTGATTACGTAATGTCTAACTATGATGAAAATGCGACTGTTGAGGAACGTTATAAGCAGTATTTGCGGAAATTCATTCAATTTTTAGTGAACAATCAGCAGGAGTTCCTGTTTATTGATCAGTTTCAAAGTTCACCGTTGTTGAATGAGGAAGTCAGCGAAAGTATTTCGCAGCTATTCCAGCAATTCCACTCGATTTATGACGAAGGCAAGGAGACGAACGTCTTCAAAAATGTAGACACGACGATCATTGCCGGCTTTACCATCAATCCAGCGATGCAATTTGTGCGGGACTATCATGCCAAAACCTTGTCGTTGACCGAGTCGATGATTGATGACATTATCCAAATGAGTTGGGATGCCGTGAAATATAAGGACTAGCAAGAGCGATTTTCTTGCTTAGAAATGATAAACGAATGTACGTTTAACTTAGCTTCCGAACGTTTCAGCTTACAAAAAAGATCTTTTACTCTATAATAAACGAACAAACATTTAAGAAATCAGATGGGAGGAATTTTATGGTCCACATTCACATTAGTACCCCTTACAGCAAAGAATTTTTCGAAGCAATCAACCTAAGAAAGCAATTATTGGACAGTAAAATCGACTATCGCAAGGAACGCCGCTACGTTACACTGGTTGCGATTCACAATCACAAGCTGATAGGAACCGCGTCCATCCAACTATTTACCCCATCGGTGGGCAGAATCAAAGAAATTGCCGTTCTCCCAGAACACGCCGATAAAAATGTCGAGGTCAAACTCATTCGTTTTGCTGAAAAATACCTCAACAACCGCAGCAAAACTAAATCCATTCTCTTTGGCAAAAAAGCCAAAACTTCAAGCACTGCCGCTTAAAATAACAACAAAAACAGGAGGGAACTTATGCAAAACAATCACGCACAATCGATTCAAGAATTAGAACAGCTGAAAATTGAACTAGAAATGAAGCAAAATTATTTCGGCGCCTTTACCACAAGCGTTTTATCCAACGATCTAAGAGAACACTTCGAAGACCAAAAAGAACAAACCTGCCGAGATTAACTCGCCATTACCTCAGGAGTAAGCAGCACATCTGCTTATCAGTATCTTTAAAACCTAAAATTTCATAGCCAAAAAAATAAGAGCCTGAAATTCGGGCTCTTATTTGTTATCCAATGAATGATCATGCTGGGCCATTTCTTCTGTGGGATTCACTGTTTCCAAATAAGTAAACTTCCCTTGCTCAAAAGAAAACTTCAAAAACCCGCCATTCGCCAGGTGAAGCGGCAGCTCCGATTCTTCCGGCAAAACCTGTTGCAGAAAATAAAAAATCGCGCCGTTGTGGGAAACCACTAACGCCGAATCTTCAACTTCGTTTGCCATAATATCAGTCAGTTCAGCCATCATTCGTTGCCGAACTTCTTCGCCGCTTTCGCCGCCGAAAGCTACATAAAAACTTTCGTAACTTTCCGGTCCTTTCGGCTGCAAATAAGTACTTGCTCCTTCAAATTGGCCAAAATGCATCTCCTTCAGGTTTTTGCGGCGGCTGTATTTTTGCGAATCGATCACCAGCTCCAGTGTATCGCAGGCCCGTTCCTGGGTAGATGCGTAGCAATGATCAAAGTGAATCTCGTTTTGCTGGAAATATTTTCTAGCAGCCAGCGCTTGTTCCTTCCCAGTTTCCGTTAAAGGGGAATCGCACCAGCCTTGGACTTTGTGTTGGGCATTAAACAGGGTTTCCCCGTGGCGCATTAAATAGAGTGATTTCATTTGGATACCTCCTATCAAAATAATTTTACCACTTAAACTGAACTTGAAGTCAAGAGTGGTGTAAAATGGATAGTAAAGCAATTGGCTTAAGGGAAGAGTGGAGGAAGACAGATGGAATTACGGGTCTTGAATTACTTTTTAATGGTAGCAAGAGAAGAAAATATCACCCGAGCGGCCCAACTGCTGCACGTGACGCAACCAACCTTATCTCGGCAGCTGGCTCAGCTGGAAGAAGAGCTGGGAGTAAAATTATTTGAACGAAAAAGCCACAATATCGTTTTAACCGAAGAAGGCTTGTTGCTGCGGCGTCGAGCGCTGGAAATGCGGCTGTTGGCAGACAAAATAAAAAACGATTTTTCCGGAGATAATCAAAATTTAACGGGAGAAATCAGCATTGGCGCCGGGGAGCTGATGAGCGTAAATGAGCTGGCAAAGCTGATCGCTGCCTTCAGAACACATCATCCACTAGTTCAATTTGACTTAATGAGCGGAAATTCCGAAGAAATCAGAGATCGCATGGACCAAGGGCTTCTGGAGGTAGGCTTGTTAATTGAACCAGTGGCAATTGATAAATATAGTTTTGTGCGGATGCCGCAAAAAGAGCGCTGGGGTGTGCTGGTTCCTGCTGAGTCGCCTTTGGCCCAGTTGGCAACGATCACTCCAGCCGACCTGATTCAACACCCGCTGCTGATTGCCCAAAGCAATCCAATCCAAAATGAGCTGTCCAGCTGGTTTGGTCCTCTGGCGCAGCAAGTGAACGTGGTGGGAACCTATACCCTTTTGTACAATGCGGCCGCGATGGTTCGCCAGGGGAGTGGGATCGCCCTGTGTTTGGAGCTGGCAGCTGATTATGCTGGAACCACCTTTATTCCTTTATCGCCGGAGTTGAATTTAACCTCGGTGCTGGTGTGGAAAGCCAATCAAGCATTTTCTACCACCACTTCGGCCTTTATCCGTTTTGCAGAGAAATACCTCAAAGGCATATCATAACCTAACTATTTAGGTATTAGACATTTCATTGATTCGATTGCATACTGTAGTTGTACCCAAGAGGGACAGCTACTTTTTTTATTTAAAGGAGATTTTTCAATGAATCAAGCAGAAGTTAGCCAACGTTATGATATTCCCGTGTCAATTTTAAAAGAATATGAATCATGGGGCCTATGTGATGTTGTTAAGATCGTTATGGGAGAGTGGCAGTATGATGATCAAGATATCGAACGCTTGAGCACCATCATGGCGCTGCATGATTTGGATTTTAGCCATGACGATATTGAAAGCTATATGCGGCTGTTGCTGGAAGATAAAAATGGCGAGGAAGCCTGCATGAATTTGTTAACCAGTCAGCGGCAGAAAAAATTGGCTGCCATCCATTTAGAAGAGAAAAAATTGGAACGAATTGATTACTTGCGGCATGTCATTAAGAACAGCCACAACTAGCAAATTCGCAAAAAGGAGCGAAATACTAATGAACGAACTAGAAAAAAATTTAAACATACCAAAAATTGCATTAGGTGTCTGGGCTTGGGGCTCAGGAGCAGTGGGCGGCGATCAAGTCTTTGGCAATCACATGGGGGCAGATGAGTTGCGACCCGTTTTCCAAAAGGCGTTAGATGAAGGCCTGAATTTGTGGGATACAGCGGCAGTGTATGGCATGGGCGCTTCGGAAACCATGCTGGGGGATTTTGTCAAAGATGTTCCTCGGGAAAGTCTGCTTCTATCTACTAAATTCACCCCGCAAATTGCTGAAGAAGTGGAAAATCCAGGCGAAAAGATGATCGCCGGCAGCTTTGAACGACTGCACACCGACGTAATCGATATTTATTGGATTCACAATCCCGCCGACGTAGCAAAATGGACGCCGGAGCTGATTCCGTTAGCCAAAAGCGGCAAAGTAAAATATATCGGCGTTTCCAATCACAATTTGGCAGAAATTCAGCTGGCTAATCAGATTTTAGCCGAAGAAGGCTTGAAGGTTTCGGCTTTGCAAAATCATTACAGCCTGTTGCATCGTTCCTCAGAGGATGCAGGAATTTTAGAATTTGCCAAAGAAAACGGAATGACCTTCTTCAGTTATATGGTGCTTGAACAAGGAGCATTATCCGGCAATTACGATACTGCTCATCCTTTCCCAACAGGCAGCGACCGGGCCGAGGCCTATAACAACAGCCTGCCGCAATTGGAGACGCTGATCCAAGCAATGGCCGATATGGCTAAAAAATACCAAGGCACTGTGGCTCAAATTGCGATTGCTTGGGCAATTGCTAAGGGCACGGTTCCGATTGTAGGTGTGACGAAGGTAAACCAAGTGGAGGATGCGGCTCACGCGGCAACAATTAATTTGACATCAGAAGAAATCACTCAGCTGGAAAAACTGGCTGACCAAACCAAGGTGAATACCCTGCGAAACTGGGAAAAACCGATGGCTTAAATCATTAAAAAAACCAACAAGGAGTGACGGAACGTGAACATTTCTCAAGCAGCTAAAAAATTAGAACTAACTTCAGCAACTTTGCGCTATTACGAAAAAATTGGTTTAATTCCGCCGATTGAAAGAACCTCCGGGGGCATTCGCAATTACAGCGAAGCCAATCTTGACTGGATTCACACCATCAAATGCATGCGGGAAGCCGGTCTGTCCATCGAATCCTTGATCGAATACAATGCCCTTTATAAAGCCGGGGAGCAGACCTTCGAAGAGCGCAAGCAGATTTTGCTGGAGGAACGTTTAAACCTGCTGACTAAAATTGCTGAGCTGGAAAGAACGTTAGGAAAGCTGGATTACAAACTGGAGCATTTTTATGGCACAAAAGAAAGCACGCTTTGCCAAGGAGCGTAAATTTTTCAACATTCACGTCTAAGAAGACCGTCAGATTGAATTCTGGCGGTCCTTTTTTGCATTTAACTAAAAAAAACTAGCCGGCGGGGGACCGGCTAGAAAAGGAAAAAGGATTTGAAAAAAGAAAAATTAAGGTTGTTTGTTAACACTTTTAATACTAAAGCAAAAGTATGACCGATTTGTGAAATTGCCATTGTAAAAAAGTGAAAATTACTTGACTAAGAATAGACAGGTCTCTGGGCAGACTGTAAGAAATGAGATTTACGGCCCAAAAATATTACGCAGGTTTGCCAGTTGATGAAGTGTTTCCACTTGATTGTAGTACTCCATTTCAAGAAATGTTTCCTTATCCACATTGGGCTTCGGAGTGATTTCTTGAATGCTGTGGCTTTTTTCTACGATAACTGAGTCTTTCGTGAGGTAGACTTTGCCTACCGGATTTTTGAAATACATCGTTTATTCCTCCTTCACCATCAATATACGCAAAACAAGCGATTTTGTTTTTTATTTGCGAATTTTTCTTCTAAGAATTCTTTAAGCAAGCTATGAGAGTCTGCTAAGTTCTTGATCACATTATAGGAAAGCGTTTTCCCGAAGTGGTAGAATTGTGGTGAAGAATGACAAACGCTTTTGAGTATGAAACAGGAGGCAGATAAAATGAAAGACAATACTAAATTAATCCACGGCTATTCCGTTTTTGATGGGGAAACTGGCGCATCCTCGATCCCGATTTACCAATGCTCCACCTTTAAACAGGATTCCATCAAGGAAGGGCAGCCTTACACCTATTCTCGTTTCGGCAACCCCACGCGCCACGCGCTGGAAGAGGGGATCGCGGCGATAGAAGGGGGACGTTTTGCGACGGCTTTTTCTTCGGGGATGGCAGCTATTTCGGCAGTCCTGTTGAGTTTTAGCCAAGGCGATCATATCGTCATGTGCAAGAGCATTTACGGCGGCACCTTCCAGCTGGTGAATGAAGTGATGAGCCGCTACGGCATCGAAGTAACTTTTGTGGATGAAACCAACTTGAACGAATGGGCGCAGGCAATCCGTCCTAACACAAAGGCCTTTTATTTGGAATCACCCTCAAATCCTTTATTGAGCATCACCGATATTGTCGGTGTGGTGTCGATTGCCCGAGAACATCACTTGCATACAATTATCGACAATACTTTTATGACGCCGTTGTATCAGCATCCGTTGGAATTAGGGGTGGACGTGGTGATTCACAGCGCCACCAAATTTATCAACGGCCATAGTGATGTGGTGGCTGGCCTCGTCATCACCAACGACGAAGAATGGGCGCAGCAAATCGTCCTGCAGCAAAAAGTTCTTGGTAGTATTCTTAGCGTGGAGGATTGCTGGCTGATCATGCGGGGCATGAAAACGATGGGACTTAGAATGGAACAAAGTGTCAAAAGCGCTGAACAAATCAGTCGGCTTCTGGAAGAGCATCCGGCAGTGAAAAAGGTCCATTATCCAGGATTACCAAGTCATCCCGGCTTTGATATTCATCGCCGTCAGGCATCTTGCGGTGGAGCAGTGCTGTCCTTTGAACTAGAAAATCAAGAAGCTGTGTATACTTTTGCTGATGCTTTGAAAATTCCGATCGCCGCGGTTAGCTTAGGTGGAGTAGAATCAATCTTGTCTTACCCGGTCACCATGAGCCATGCTTGTGTACCGAAGGAAGAACGGGAAAAACAAGGCGTGACCGAAGGCTTGTTGCGGCTGTCAGTGGGAATTGAAGATACCGAAGACTTGCTGGCAGATTTGGAGCAAGCGTTGGAGCAAGTTCTGACGCAAAAAGAAGAATTGGTTACTAAATAGCAAAAGCTATCCTTGAGGTTCGAAATTTTGAGCTTCAAGGATTTTTTTGTCGAGAACATTTAGGACAAAAACTGCACCGTTTAGGAAATTTCCCAATGAATCGCGGTTATCCTGTTACACTAAAATAAAAACAGGAGGCCACCCATGACGAAAAAAAGAACCCCCACAGAAGAACTGACTTATTTGGCTAAAATGGAATTTATCAATATGGTTGTTATTCTGTTGATGTACTTCCTCTATACTGCGCTATTTTATGTAAATTTAGATTTGTTTGGCGCCTTCGCCGATGGTCAAGCTAGTTTGGCGGAGCTTTTACCGTATCGCTTGAATTGGTTGACCTTTTATCCCGTTTTGCTGCTGTGCCTTGTTTTGCTGGAGGGCTCGCTTTATTGGTTCAATTTTTTACAACGTGTCCGCCGGAAAAAAGCCTTATCCAAAAAGCAAATCGGCAGAATATTTACTAAGGTAAAGGTAGTAACGCTGATTTTATACGCCTTGTATGTACCGATTTTCCTGCTAAACATGGGGCAAACCAGCCTATTAGCCTGCGTCGTCGCTGTGTGTATCTACTTATTTGCGATCATCGAATACGTCAACTATTTCCACATTCGCTTGTCATTTTACACGAAGGACTATCAAGGACTGCTGGTAGCAAAGCCGCTGCGCATTATTTTCCAAAAAGAAGCCGGCAATCCTTCCAAGCTGGCGCAAGAGATTGCTTATTTTAAGAAAGGCGATAACGTGAGTGTCCAAAAAAAGCTAGAAAAATAAAGAAATGAACGGCGCTCTATTAAGTAGGCAGTGAAAAACTGATGCAGGACCTGCTATTTTCGTGGGTCTTTTTGTCGTATAATTGGTTGAGAAGCAGATAGCTATCAAACGTTTTTGGTGGATGATTGCCAGCAGGAGGGATTTAATTGATCAGAATATATATATGTGATGATGAAAAAAGAGTGGCTGAAGAAATCCATCATTACGTTACAGGTTATTTTATCGCCCAACCAACCGAATATGAGGTCGTTGAATTTTATCGCGGGGAAGATTTATTGAGCCGGGCAAAAAAAGAGCGAGCTGAATTAATTTTTTTAGATATAGATTTGAAAGACAGCCATGGCATTCAAATTGCTCAGGCAATCAGGCAGTTTGATAAAAAGGTAAAAATTGTTTTTATTACCAATCATACAAATTATAAAGGACAAGCCTTTTCTGTTCATGCGTTTGGTTATATTGATAAGCCGGTTGATCGGGCAGGAATCTACGAACAATTAGATGAAGTTAAGAACTATCTATTAGATGAAAAGAACGATGTGATCTTCAAATTCGATACAACAGAAGGCTTAATCGAATTAGAACTCAAGGACATTCTGTATTTTGTGAATGAGAATCGCAAAGTTTCAATCGTTACCTTATCCGGTCAGTATGCCATGAAGCAGAAAATTTCAACCTTGGAGAAACAACTGCTGGATTATCACTTTAAAAGTCCCCATGCTAGTTTTTTAGTTAATCTGGATTATGTAACGGACATTAAGAATTATAATGTCTATATGATCGAGGGGATCGAAATCCCGCTTTCGCAGCGCAAGTCAATTGAATTTCGTAAAGCGGTTAGTGAGTATTTAGCCCAAATTATTCGGTTATGCAAGGAGGTAAGTTATGATTGATTACGCAATTCCGCTAGTTAAAGTCATCCTAACCTCGTTTATTTCCACCTTTATCATTTTTAATTTTATCGATCGACTTTTTATGCGCAGATATTCAGAAAAAGCGAAGTATGCGGGGGCTTTTTTTCTCAGCTGGTGCTTGTTCATCGCAAGTGCTTTTTTTGCTAACGGTCTTATCAGTATAATTATTACGATTTCTGTGACCTTTCTAACAGCTCTTGGTCTATATCATGCTAGCAAAAGCTCTGACGTGTTGAAGCTTTGTCTGTTCTTGCTATTTATTATGCTAACAGAAATTATTGGCCAAATTGTTGTGTCACTAGCCGGTGGCGATTTCGTGAGCATTTCCCATGGGGATATTTTGCAGTCCTCAATAACTTTTATTTGCTATCAATTTATCATGTACACGGTGACCAAAAATAAGAGCGGGTTTGATCATGCAGGAAATCTGATTACACTAATTGTAATTCCGGCAATATCACTTTTTCAACTGGTTGTCTTAGTTTACTTATTAAAAGGCCAAACCAATAGCACCAACAAAATGCTAGTCTTAAGTGCTTGCTTATTGGTTTTTGCCATTAACCTGATTATCTATGTATTGTTCCAGCGCATCGCAACCTTGAATTATGAGAAATCGCAATACCAATTGCTGGAACAGCAACGCCAATCACAATATAAATACTTTAATGAGTTGGAACTAAATTACGAGGAGGCGCGAAAGTTTCTTCATGATATTAAAAATCATCTCAACATGATTGAAGAACTGTACAAGGAAGATACTTCATCAACTAATGAGTATGCCCAAATGGTAAAAAGCGAAATGAAGCGAATCGATGTAGCCGCGCCTTCAACCAATCGAATTATCAATATTTTGATTTATAAGTGGACTGCGGAAGCGAAGCGATTAGGTATTGCTTTCAATTGCCGGTGTGAAGATGTTGATCTTAGTTTTATGCCAGATAAAGATTTGGTCACCATTCTTTCAAATCTGCTGGATAATGCCTTTGAAGAATGCTCCACCAACAAACTCGAAAGCAATTCGATCGATTTTACCTTGTGTAAGCTGAATCAGTTCATCGTCATTCATCTGTCAAATAGCAGCGAATCTGTTCTAAGCTATGCCGGTGAACAATTGCGCTCCAGCAAAGAGAATCATCTAGGTTTGGGACTTGCTAATGTCCAAACAATTGCAGAAAAGTATCATGGGATGATGGACATTTCGCAGCAAGATCAAGTATTTACCGTGCAATTGACGTTCTTTGGACAAGGTGATGCTTGCAATTTTACCTAAAAAGCCATACATTTTGCACAAATTAAAAATCCTCTTATTTTCTGACTATACTTGAAGTATGAAAAGAAAAAGGAGGATTTTGTTATGTTAAAATCGATTTTATTCCTGTTTGCAGCAAATGAGAGCTGGCAGTTTTGGGGCAACGTAGCGAAGCTGCTGATTATTCTACTTTGCATGGTGGTTATTGTAGTGATTACCTGGCGCAAGAACAACAATACTTTCTGTAAAACATGTCAGCGCAGAGTTAAAAAGTTCAATAAGTATTGTGACTATTGTGGTACCGAAATGACTGCTAATAATAAAGCGGTAATTATCGGTATCAACAAAAAACACAAAATAACCAGTGCTATAGCCATTTGTGTGTTAAGTGGAGCTCTAGTGTTTAGTGTTTTTCAAGCAATTAACCGGTTTGAGTTCTCTGATTATGCAACCGGAATGTATTCGGGGTATGAACAGATCTATACGAATGATGACGACACATGGAGAATTGAATGTAAAAAAGCCTTGTCTAAGGGGAGTTTTCACCAAACAATTCGAATGAAAAAAGATTCCGCCAAAACCTTGTACATTGACGCGAAATCCAGCTTTGGAACACTGATTCTAAACGTTACACAGGCTGACAAAACGGAACAAGTTGATATTAGTAATACTAATGGGCCTTTTGAATTGGATTTGTCTGAATTCGACACCAGCAGCGAAATCAACTTGGACGTCCAGCATACAAAAGTAGAAGACGTCCATTTTACGATTTCTTGCGGGAGCTAAGGCATCATGACGCAATAAGGATTTTCAAATGTCCGGTGCTAAGAGGAGAAGTCGATAATCTTAGGGCAGTAAACTTCGAGTTCAACAGATAGGCCTGATGAAGACGTTAGAACAATTACTTACCTAATCATTATCCGATAGAACTGCTAGTGACAAGAAAGACAACAAAGCTTTTGATACGAAAAATGCCCCCTTCTCAGAAAATACTTTTCCGAAAAGGGGGCATAATTGTTGCAGATTTTATCGGCTGTGAGAGCATAACTCTTGTTTAGTTGTCTAGCTTCTCAACCCTCGACCTTTATCAATCAAATGCCAGCAGACACCGTAAAGCACTGCGATAAACATAACCAAAATCGATACTGAAACAATAATCGGCACGTCTGTTACTCCCAAAAAGCCGTAACGGAAGCCGGAAATCATGTAAACAATCGGATTGATCTTGGAAACTGCTTGCCAAAATGGCGGCAGCATGGAAATCGCGTAAAAGACCCCGCCTAAATAAGTCAGCGGCTGCAACACAAAGGTTGGCACGATTGACACATCATCAAAGGATTGAGCGAAAATACCGTTTAACAATCCTGCCAATGAGAATAAAATCGCCGTCATCAGTAAAGTCATAATAATAATGATCCAAGAATGCACATGCAGCGGCACGAAAAACAGTGAAATGACGGTAACCAGCGTGCTGACCAGGATGCTGCGGCCTAATCCGCCGAAGACAAAGCCCCAAATGATGATATGAGTCGGCACTGGCGCAATCAATATTTCCTCAATATTTTTCTGGAATTTTTGCGAGAAAAAGGATGAAGAAACATTGGAATAGGAGCTGGTAATAGCAGACATCATAATCAGCCCCGGCACGATAAATTCCATGTAAGAAAATCCTGCCATGTCGCCGATCCGTCCGCCGATCAAATTACCGAAAATAATAAAGTACAGTGACGTTGTAATAACTGGCGGCACCAAAGTTTGCACCCAAATCCGCAGGTAACGGTGAGTTTCTTTGACAGCCAGACTTTTTAAAGCCGTTAAATATAAACTAAGCATTGATATCCTCCGTGTGACGTTTTTCTTCCGTGAGCTTCAAGAACAGCTCTTCTAGGCGGTTGGATTTGTTCCGCATGGACAGCACTTTGACCCCTTGTGCAGTCAGTTGGGTGAAGACTTCGTTGATACCTTGATTCCGCTCAACTTCCACTTCAAGAGTTTGCTCATCCTCCAGGTTGTAGGAATAACCAGTAATTACCGGCGCTTTTTCCACCGGTGCTAAATCAAAAATGAAGGTTTCAAACTGTAATTTTGACAGCAGCGATTTCATGCTGGTGTTTTCAATCAGATCGCCGGATTGAATGATGCCGATATTGCGACACAGCATTTCCGCTTCTTCTAAATAGTGGGTAGTTAAAATAATCGTGGTCCCGGCATTGTTCAAATCTCGCAGAAATTCCCACATATCCCGCCGTAATTCGATATCCACCCCAGCCGTTGGTTCATCCAAAATCAACAAGCGCGGTTCATGCATCAAAGCTCGAGCGATCATCAAACGACGCTTCATCCCGCCAGAAAGCATGCGGGCTCGAACGTTGCGTTTTTCCCATAAATTGGATTGTTTCAAATATTTTTCGCTGCGCTCCATCGCTTCTTTACGAGGCACACCGTAATATCCAGCTTGGTTCACCACGATTTGTTGGACCGTTTCAAACGGATTAAAGTTGAATTCCTGTGGAACGAGGCCAATTTGCTGCTTGGCGATGACTAAATCTTTGTCAATGTCATAGCCGAAAACCTTCACTTGGCCAGAGGTTTTATTTACTAAGGAAGTAATAATCCCGATGGTTGTCGATTTCCCAGCGCCATTTGGTCCTAAGAGCGCGTAAAAATCGCCTTCTTCAACCGCCAAATCGATCCCCCGCAAGGCCGTAACGCCTGAGGCATAGACTTTTTTCAGCTGGTTTATTTCTAATGCATAAGTCATAAAATTGCTAACTCCTTCGTTAAGTATGATTCTCTATTCTAACACTAATTTGTCAGGGAACAAGGTGTTTGAGCATTATTCTGATTAGAACACAAAAAAGAACGGGAAAACACCCGTCCAGCATGCTTTATTTAAATAAATTGGTTCACGACAGCAAAACTAGCATTTGATATCCCCACATTCTATCGAAACAAATGTGTTAAAGGTCAAGGCTTTTCGGTCATTTAGGACACAAAAAGAACCGTTTAGGCTAAATCACCATACAGAGGATGGGTTTCTTCTATACTATAGTCATACCAAACAAACATACAGGAGGGTTACAAAATGACACTAGCAAAAAGAAGAAAACTTATTTCCGGGATTTGGATGACCTGTGCCTATGCTTGCGCTATTATTTCACTGATTTTTGATAACGCTGGGAAAGTCAGCTTCGCATTAGCAATCGTCGGAGTAACCTTTTTACTAATCGGCGCCCTTCAGGAAATCGTCGAATACAAAAAGAACAAGAAAATGGAACTGGACAAATAAATACAGTAGGCAGAAAAGGTGGAAGTTCACTTTTTCTGCTTTTTTTGATTTGATGTCTAAAAAACTGCCAAATCAGCCTTCTTACAGGAAAATTTGTCCATGTAAAGCAAATTTGATAGCTTTTTACGCTTCGGCGGGTTACTTTTGAACAAAGAAACGAGGTGGACACATGCAACTAGGTGAGAAAATCAAAACCTACCGAATCCAATACCAGCTCTCTCAGGAAGACTTGGCGGAGCTTTTGGATACCTCCCGCCAAACCATCTCCAGCTGGGAAAATGACAAAACCTACCCGGGGATGCTGGCGGTAGTATCCCTCAGCGAAATTTTTCAAATACCGGTAGAGACGCTGATCAAAGAGGACGTGGTAGAAATGAAAGAAATTTTAGACAATAAAGCTGAAAGAATCCAACGCAACAAAGATCGCGACATGATGAATCGGATGGCCGCCCTGCGAACGGGTACAGTATTTATTGGCGGAGTGAGTGCCTATCCCGTTTATCGTTATCACGGCTGGCTGTATGCCTTGATCCCCATCCTGATTTTGGCAATGGGGATGCTTACGACAATTCCGATTGAGCATTATTTACGAAAATACAACCTAAAGAAATACCAAGATATTGTCACTTTTTTTGACGAAAAATATGATCGGCTATAAGTTTTTAGTCATTTACGCCAGCTTTTTGACTGTTTAAGAAATTTCCTGCTTTCAATTACGTTTGTTTGCTACAATTGCCTTAACAAATAAACCAGCAGAAAGAGGGAAAAGCGATGAAATTCAAACATATCGTTCTTTACACGATTAGAGAGTTTAACAAAAACAAGGAAAAAGAAGGCTATCTTCCACAGGACGGGACCGTGATTAATGTCGTCATGCCGGATATTATCGCCGGCAGTTATGTTGCGGTAGGGTTTGAGAAATAGGGGGAGCTGTCAATGAAAGAAGGAATTGGCTTAGGCAGCGTCATCGCCTTTATCATTTCTTACCGCAAATGGCACAGTATTTTGTGGGCATTATTGCACGGATGTTTTGGCTGGTGGTATGTATTGTATTATGTTTTTGCTTATGCAAAGTAAAATTGAATTGAGAAGTGGATAAATACTGAAAAACGTGTTTGTCCATTTCTTAGTACATCAAAATTACCATTGACAATAAACGAACGTTCATTTAATATAGAGGAGCAGTAGAAACAGATTATCGAACGAACGGCTTCTCAAGAAGAGAAGTTTTTATTTTGATGTTAAATAAACGAACGTTCATTTAACTAAAAAGGAAGAAGGAATTTACATGTCAAACTTAGCTAAACAAATTACATTAAACAATGGAGCTGTACTGAAAAACAGTGTGGTGATGGCCCCTATGACCACTTGGGCCAGCAATGACGATTATACCGTATCAGAGGGAGAACTCGCCTATTACCACTACCGCAACACCGGCGCCGGAATGATGATCACCGGCTGTACCCATATCCAAGAAAACGACATCGGCTTTGCCAATGAATTTGCTGCTTACGACGACAAATTTTTGCCTGGTCTAAAGCAGTTGGCAGCAGCTATCAAGGAAAATGGTGCCAAGGCCATTCTGCAAATCAATCATGCCGGAAACAAAGCCTTACCGGATTTGTTCGAAGGAGAAGTAGTCAGTTCTAGTTCGGTGGAAACAAAGGCCACTGATTTTGCGCCAGCCTTGAAACCAAAAGAATTAACGGAAGAAGAAATAGCAGCAATCATTCGCGACTTTGGCGAAACGACTCGCCGTGCAATCGAAGCCGGCTTTGACGGAGTTGAAATTCATGGCGCTCACGGTTTCCTGCTGCAAAACTTTGTATCACCTTTCTTTAATAAGCGTCAAGATAAATGGGGCGGAAGCTTAGAAAATCGCCTGCGATTCCCTGTGGCAGTTGTTACCGAAATCAAGCGAGTTATCAATGAATATGCTAAGGAAGATTTCATTTTAGGCTATCGAGTTTCGCCAGATGAACCAATGGAGGGTGCTTTGCGGATGACCGATACTTATGCCTTGGTTGATCGGCTGATTGATATGGGTGTCACCTATATCCACGCATCTTTACCAGATGCCTTGCATGCAAAACCGGTGGATGCGACGGATGACGTGACTTATTTGGAAGCCTTGAGTCAGTATATCAATCAGCGCGTCTTGATGGTTGCTGCTGGAATGATTCAAACGCCGCAGCAAGCTGAAGCTGTCCTGGAAAAAGGCGCCTTGCCAGCGATCGGACATGGATTTGTCACAGAACCTCTATGGATGGAAAAAGCCGAAGCTGGTCGGGGCGATGATATTCGTTTAAGCATTAAGACAACTGATGTAGCCGATTTGCACCTGCCAGAAAAAATGTGGACGGCCATTCAAAACTCAGGAGATTGGTTTACTATAGAATAGAAAATAAACAGATCTGGGAGCATTCTTGGCGGATGTTTTTAGCTATTATAATAGAAGAAGAATTTTCCAGTTCAATTTGACAATACGCCCGATGCGCATTAAGATGGATTCGAGAGGGGTGTAAGTGATGAACAAAGTCTACCCAGCAATATTTGAACTCGATCCGGTTGGTTACGGTATTTATTTTCCCGACGTGGAAGGGGCAGTCACTCAAGGTGCCACCGTCCCTGAAGGATTAACGATGGCAGCCGATGCCTTAGGAATTATGCTGGCGGATCTAATCGCCAACGAAGAGACCTTGCCCGAACCAACACCAATTAACGAAATCGACTACGACAAAGAAACGCAATTCGTGACACTGGTGGCAGTAAACTTGGCTGATTATTTAAAAGAAGCAAAACTGGACAAGAAAAACGTCAGTATTCCTCATTGGCTGAATGTCCGGGCCGAAAAAGCCGGCGTTAATTTCTCAAAAACACTAACCGAAGCTTTAATGGAAAAACTAAATGTCTAAACAAACAGACTTGGAATGCTCTTCTAACGGAGAATTCCAAGTCTGTTTTTCAATATTCTCACCAAGATCGTAGTTTCTAACAAGTTCTCAATAGCATCAGATAAGAATCCCAATCACGGAGCCGCTATAATTAAGCATAGCTTATCATGAAAGAAATTATTCGTTTTCTACGGTCAGCAGCTGGCGATACTGCCGCGGACTAACACCCAGTTTGCTTTTAAACAATCGATTAAAGCTGGAAGGATTGGCAAAGCCCACCTTCAGGGCAATTTCGGTGATCGGTTCATCCGAGTATTTCAAGTGCTCCTCGGCCTTCTTGATGCGGACCGATTGCACGTAATCCATGCAGCTCATACCGAAGTTTTTACGAAAGAAGGCCATGAAATGTGACTGGCTATAATTCACGAAGTCAGCCAGATCTGAGATTTGCAGCTTTTTCTCCAGATTTTGTTCAATGTAGCTGAGCAGCTCTTTGATTTTCTGATTCTCCTGCGCTTTTCCAGCCGGAAGAGCCTCAAAGGTTAAAAATTCAGAAACAAAAGCTTCTTTGAGAAAACCCAATAGGGCACTTTTCAAGGTTAACTGGAAGTAAGGCTCTTGCTCACGCACATTGCTGGAAATTATCTGAACCAGTTCAAGCATCGTTTCGTAATTGGGACTAGCTTGATCAATCCGATAATTACTTTGGACCCGACCATTTTGCAAAGGCTCCAAATAATTGATCGCTGAATAGTCGTTGGTTTCCAGCCCGATAAAATTCAGGTGAAAAACAAAAGTTTCCGACTGCTGCTGGATGCGACTAACAGAATGCAGCGTATTCGGCGGAATAAACAAAATGTCGCCAGCCTGACTGACAAAATGCTCACCATCAATCAGATAATGAGCGGCACCCTCTTTGACAAAGGTAATTTCAGCCCCGCTGTGCCAATGAAGCAAGACTTCGTCGTTTGGGTATTTCGCTTGCGGCGGATAGTATTCAAAAGGAATCATGCGATTGCCTTCGTCGTACCATCGCAGCGAGTCTTTCAATTGATTACTCATGGGAGGCTCCTTTTACAAAAAACGAATAGTATAATAATTAGTATATACGAAAAAACCAAACAAGGAGCGAAAAAAATGATGAATGGCATAGTCTTTTTTGATCTAGACGGCACGTTGTTGGACAAAAAATCACGTTTAACGGAACAAAATAAAGAGGCGCTAGGTCAGCTGCAGAAAAACGGTTATATCCCGGTGGTAGTCAGCGGTCGGGCGCCGTGGGAAATCGAAGAACTGGTGGCTGGCAGCGGAATTGACGCTTACGTTGGCTTAAATGGTCAAATTGTTTTTAATCAGAAAATTATTTATCAAGCCAGTATTCAACAAGATATTATTGAACAAGTGGTTTTACTTACAGAAAAGCTGAAGCATTCGCTGGCTTTTTACGGAAGCCAAGAAAACAAAATTACCTTTGTAGATGAGGCTGCGACTAAGTTGTATCAGCTGGATAATGCCGAAATTCCCGAAGTGAAGCCGGATTATTATCGGACCACCGATATCATGATGCTGTATCTTTTTTCTGAGGAAGTGGAAAAAGATCAAATGTATCATCAGCTTTTCCAAGATTATTTGACGATTGTGCGGGACAGTCCCTTTTCGTTGGCGATGACCGCTTTAGGCAATTCTAAAAAGACCGGGATTGAGCATTTCATGAATAGCCTGTCTTTAGAAAAGAAAATTCCCACCTATGCGTTTGGCGATGGCAATAACGATTTGCCAATGTTTGAGGCGGCCGACTACAGCGTGGCGATGGCAAATGGGACTGACGAAATCAAGGCGGCGGCGGATTTTATTACCAAAGCCCATGATGATGAAGGAATCGTTTACGGACTGAAACACTTAAAATTGATTTAACCAAAGGAGCAAGGATATGCGCAGCTGGAATCAGGAGATCAGCCAACAGGAAAAACAAGTAACCTATGAGACAGGGTTCTTCAAAGGAGCCTTGCTGAGTATTTCGCTCTTAACCGGTTCGGCAACCGCGATTACCAGCATGCTGCCGTTGTTGTTCAAT
This sequence comes from Candidatus Enterococcus moelleringii, assembly GCF_017377575.1. GTDB lineage: Bacteria > Bacillota > Bacilli > Lactobacillales > Enterococcaceae > Enterococcus_A > Enterococcus_A moelleringii. Next base: position 33,047 of record NZ_JAFREM010000020.1, on the reverse strand, counting down.
CAATATGCACAGCTTTCCCAAAGTTTAGTGGAGAGCTTAGTGACGGTGACCAGCTTAACCACTTGTTTATTTACCTTGTTGAGTCATGTAGTTACCCAGAAAATCGGTCGTAAGAGGACGGTTCAGCTGGGAATCGTTTTGACGGTCGCGGCCGGAATCCTGCCATTCTTTTTCCAGCAATTTGCACTGGTAATGGTCAGCCGCTTAATCTTAGGCGCAGGGATTGGTTTGTTTACGCCGCTAGCTATCAGTATGATCAGCATGTTTTTCACCGGAAAACAGCGAGCGGTCCTGCTAGGTTATCAGGTTGGGGTCACGGCTTTAGGCAATTCGCTGCTGATTTTAATTAGCGGCGGGTTGATGAATGTGCAGTGGAACTGGGGCTTTTTAGTTTATCTGGCAGCTTTGCCGATCCTGCTGCTTTTTTCCAAAGTAGTACCCGAACCGCCGAATGACTCTATTAGTCGGAAAAATACTTCCGGCGCTAAAGCAACAACTATCAGCAATCAAGTCCTGCTATACATCATTTTGTGCTTCTTCACCTTTTTAATCATTTGGGCGGTTCAAATTAAGCTGCCGGAATTATTTGTACAAAAAGGGTTAGGGAATACACAAGCGGCTAGTTGGGTCTTAAGTTTAATGAATATGGGTGGATTATTAGCTGGCTTATCATTTGGCCGACTATTCGTTCGGATGCAGGCTCGTCTGCTGCCCATCAGCTATCTTTGTGCCGGAGTCTTAGTGGTGGTGCTCAGCTTTGCCCAGCAATTTTGGGTGGCGGCGACCGCGGCGGTGCTGTTTAACTTCGTGTATTCCTTTACCGGCCCTTATATTATAACCAAGGTGAATGAACTCGCGACAGCGCAACAACTAATTTTATCCACCGCGCTGATCTCAGTTTCAATGACTTTGAGTCAATTTGCTACACCTTTTTTCTGGAATACTGCCGGAGCACTGATCAACGATCAAAGTGCAGCTGCAATCACACGCTTGGCTGGGATATTTGCCCTGTTAATCGGTGCGGGTCTGGCAATAAAAATAAATAGAAGAAACCATTGGAGGAAACAATCAAAATGAAAACCCAAAAAGAACGAATGTTAGCAGAAGAGCTGTACTCACCGGATGATGCAGAGTTAAGAGAGGATTGTCGAAGGTCCCGACAATTGATGCGGCTGTTTAACCAAACCACCGAAGAACAGCATGACTATCGCCAAGTATTATTGAAGCAATTATTTGCGAAAACCGGCGAAAAAATCTACATCGAACCGCCGTTCCGCTGCGACTACGGCAGCAACACCATCATCGGTGAAAATTTTTACGCTAATTTTGACTGTGTAGTCCTCGATGTGGCTAAGGTGACGATTGGCAAAAATGTCATGTTCGGTCCACGAGTTGGCATTTATACTCCAGGTCATCCGATTGATCCCGGCGTTCGCGTGCGTGGACTGGAATTCGGTACGGCTGTGACCATCGGCGACAATGTTTGGATCGGGGCCAACGCCACCATCAATCCTGGCGTAACTATCGGATCGAATGTGGTCATCGGTTCAGGAGCGGTCGTCACTAAAGATGTTCCCGACAATGTGGTAGCTGCCGGAAATCCCTGCCGCGTGATCAGAGCGATCACCGCTGAAGATACTGCCTATTGGGAAAAATTGGAAAAAGCTTATCACGCTGATTTTGGTGAATAAAAGGAGTGGAAGAAAAACAATGCTGTGCGATTACCACGTTCATACTTATTATAGCGACGATTCTGATTATCCAATGGAGCAGGTAGTAAAGGACGCCATCCAACAAGGAATTAGCGAGCTTTGCTTTACCGATCACGTAGATTACGGCGTGAAGCTGGATCACCACGCAGCCGGTGCCGACGATCCAGCAAACAGATTGAACGTCGATTATCCAGCCTATTTCAAGGAATTCACCAAATTACAGGAGCAATACCAAAAAGAAATTCGTTTGCGTTTTGGGTTGGAGTTCGGCATTCAAACCGGGACGATTCCCAAGTTTGAACAGCTGTTCTCCGCTTATCCCTTTGACTTTGTTTTGCTCTCGATTCATCAAGTCAACAATCAAGAATTTTGGCTGGGCGACTTTCAGCAAGGAAAAACGGAGGAAGAATGCTACCAGGAATATTATCATGAACTGCTGTCAGTAGTAAAAAATTATCACCACTACAGCTGTCTAGCTCATTTGGATTTGATCCGCCGGTATGTCAATAAGGAAGAAAATACCTTCGAGGCCAATAAAGAGATTTTAACCGAAATCCTCCAATATATTATCGCGGATGGCAAGGGGATTGAAGTGAATACATCCTCTGTTCGCTATCAGATCCCAGATACGACGCCTTCAAAAGATATTTTGCGCCTGTACCGCCAGTTAGGTGGCAAAATTATTACTATCGGCAGTGACAGCCACAAGCCGGACGAACTAGGAGCTCACATCGAAGAAAGCCGCAAGCTGCTTAAGGAGCTGGGATTCCAGCACTACTGTACCTTCCAGGAGATGAAGCCAGTTTTTCATCCATTATAAGAGCGCAAACCAGCAAAAACGGTATCCGAACTGAGGATATCGTTTTTTGTATGGTTCTATTCTGCGCTTTCCCGACTTTTCACCAAACCCACACAATACTTTGCAGAAAGTTCACAATATACTTCTTGCCTTGAAATGCACCCCATAGTTTAGAATTCAAAGTGTAGAATGGTCATTGTCTATGAAAGTCGTGTTAATGGGAGTATCAAAAGATCGATGGTACAAGTCTTTTTATTTGAGTATGAGAAAAAAGGCAAGGATAGTTAAAGCCGTGTACTATTCTTGGTTATCTGCTGAATATTGATACAAAAAGCCAATAATTGTACAATAGTATTGTACAACCGGATGGAGGGTTTATCATGGAAGCTGTAACTTACAGTTATTTTAGGCAAAATCTCAGAGTGTTGATGCGGAAAATTAATGATGATGCAGAGAGATTAGTTGTTACTACTAACGATAATACTGATGTTGTAGTGTTAAGCAAAGCAGATTACGATACTTGGCAGGAGACCTTTTACTTGATGCAATCAAAACTAAATAGGACTCGCTTAGATGATGCAATAACTGATGTAGAAAATTCTTTATCCAATCTCAAAGAATTCGATTTTGACGAGGAAATTGAATGAAAATTTTATGGCACGAAAAAGCACGGGAAGATTTTGAGTATTGGTTAGATCAAGACAAAAGGGTAGTAAAGAAAATACGAAGACTTGTGAAAGAAATCAAGAGAGACCCCTTTGAAGGGATTGGAAAACCTGTACCACTAAAAAATGTTTGGTCCGGTTATTGGTCGAGACGTATCACAGACGAGCATAGACTTGTTTACAAAATACAGGATGATTTTCTGATTATCGTTCAAGCAAGATACCATTATGACTGATACGTAACTAGTAGCAGCTGTTCACGGTAATCAATTATCTTAATAATTAGACGCCCTCGCGTTTTGTCAGGTTCCTTAGAAGTTCGACTTCTATGGAGCAGAGCGAAACAGAAGGGCTTTTTTTAGCTAATCAATTTTCGGTGTACTGTAGCGAATACCTACTTACTTGGCTAAGGCATGATCGTTGCCTCAGCAGAATTCAGGATATTCGCTAAGACTCTGCGGCGATTCATCGTTAGAAACCTCTGATTCCTGTGGTTAAGTGTCCGCGCTGAAAAAGTCGGCGTCAATTTTTCAAAAACACTAACTGAAGCTCTAATTGATAAATTGAAGGTCTAAATAAGTGACATTTATTACCAATATTGACAAATCTGCCAGCTTTTCACCAAATCCACACAATACTTTGCAGAAAGTTCACAATATACTTCTTGCCTTGAAGTGCACTCCATAGTTTAGAATTCAATGTGTAGTAAGACGACCAATGAATAAAAATTATGCAGCAGAAAGAAGGAAGAAAGATGAAAAATATTATGAAATTAGGCTTTTTAGGAGCCGCATTATTCAGCTTAGCAGCATGTTCGGGAGGAAACGAATCAGGCGGAAGTGCAGGCAGCAGTTCAGCCGCAGAAAGCAGTTCAGCAACAGATACCAGCAATGCTCAACCCTCGGCAGCTCCAAAAACTGAGTTATCCGACAAGTTTGGCAAATCACTGGTGGTTTATTTCTCTCAACCAGAAACAGACGATCCTGACAACATGTCTACTGAAGAAGACAACAGTGCCATAGTTGTGGACGGCGAAGTTTTAGGAAATGTGCAATATGTAGGGATGAACATCCAGGAAAACGTTGGTGCTGATATTTTCCGCATCGAGCCTGAAGAACCTTACACCACCGATCACGATGAATTAGTGGACATCGCTTCTGCTGAACAAGAAGAAAATGCTCGTCCAGCCCTAGCTGCGACGGTAGAAAATCTTGACCAATACGACACAATCTTCCTAGGCTACCCAAACTGGTGGGGTGATATGCCAATGGTTCTGTACACTTTCTTAGATGAACATGACTTGTCAGGCAAAACCATCATTCCATTCAACGTTCATGGCGGCAGTGGATTTTCCAGCACTATCAGCACCATCGCTGACGAAGAGCCCGACGCAACAGTTGTAGAAGATGGCTACTCAGTAAGCCGTAATAACGTAGAAGACAGCGTAACTGAAGTGGTTGATTGGTTGAACAATTTGCCAGCAACCAGCAACTAATCCTGCGACCAATCTGGTACAATTAAGGTAGACAAAAAGTGAACGGTACAGTAAGGAGAATGGCTCATGAATATTGCAACAGTTAGTAAAAAATTTGGCATTACCACAGACACTATTCGTTACTATGAGAAAACTGGCTTAATTCCACCTATCACACGGGACGAAAAAGGCTATCGCGTGTTTTCTGAGAACGATTTAAACTGGGTGTACTTTGCCAAAGTGATGCGCAATGCTGGAGTTTCAGTTGAAGCCATTGTGGAGTATGTTTCCTTATTCCTGCAAGGGCGGGAAGAAACCATGGACGCCCGCAAGGAACTGTTGATCCAACAGCGGGAGGTTTTGGAAAACAAAGTCAAAGACATTAACGAAACGTTGCAATATCTAAGTTACAAAATCGACGACAACCAAAAGCATTTGCTTAATTTTGAGAAATTGCTGGAAGACGGCTATTTAGCTGAAAGTGATGAGAAGGTTCATCAAGAATAAACGATCGGTCCCTGAGAAATCGGGGGGCTTTTTTTTTTGCGCCAGATTAAGAGAGAACGCAGAGGTCAACTCGAAGTTCATTGCCAAAATTCTTAACTTAAATAAACCATTCACAATGACCGCGTTGATATTCATCATTGGTACGACTATAATTAATAAACATATTCTTAGAGACCGCGCCTATTGTTAAACAAATCAAGGCGGGAAGGGAACAGCCTAATCATGCAAAATAAAGTATTAATTATTGATGATGATCAAGACCTGTGTCTGCTGCTGGCAAGAAAGCTGAAGCAGGAAGACTTCAAAGTCACTGTCTGTCACGATGGTAAAACAGGAATCGAGACTTTTTTAAAAGAGGATTTTCAGCTAGTCGTTTTGGATGTCATGCTGCCGATCATGAATGGATTCGAGCTGCTGACTAAGATCCGCAAAGACCACAATGTACCAGTTCTGATGCTGACCGCGAAGGATTCTGAAGTGGATAAGGTATCGGGGTTTAGACTGGGAGCGGACGATTATTTAACTAAACCATTTTTAATGAGTGAATTCATCGCCAGAGTTCAATCGCTGATCCGTCGATATACAGTCTTTAATGGTGAGAAAACGGAAGAAAAAATTTTAACTTTTAAGGAAATGACTATTGATCCATCACTAAGATCGGTCACGATCAATGATGTTCCGATTCAATTAACGGCAAAAGAATTCGATCTGCTTTACTTTTTGGCAGCCAATCAAGGGAAAGTGTTTACCAAAGAACAGATATATGTCCATGTCTGGCAGGAAGAGTATTCTTTTGATGACAGAAATATCATGTCCTTTATCAGCAAGTTGAGAAAGAAAATAAATGCAGGTCCATCAGGTGTGGACTATATCCAAACAATCCATAGCATCGGCTATCGCTTCAATTTGGAGGTTTAAGGATGCTTATATTCGTAATCATCGTATTGTGTTGTATCATCGTCGGCCAATTTATTTATATCCGAAGCAATAAAAAGAAAGTACAAGAAGTTTCTAATATCCTTGACGAAGTAGCTGATGGAAATTTAGACCGTAGGCTGTTAGCTGATGAAGATACTGCTATCAGCGAACTGGTTTATAAAATAAATGATATTATCATCCAGGATAAAAACCGACTGGTGGCAGCCAACAAATCCGAAAAAGCCTATAAAGAACTAGTCACCAGCTTGTCCCATGACCTTCGTACACCATTGGCCTCATTAGTTGGCTATTTAGAGGAATTGGAAAACGATCCCGACGAAAAAGAGCTTTTTTTGCGTACCGCAAAAAATAAGGCCTTGGATCTAAGCGACTACATTCAGTCCCTATTTGAATGGTTAAAATTAGAATCTGGGGAATGGGTCTATCATTTTGAAAGCGAGAATATTGGCGAAGTTACTCGAATCATTTTAGCTGATTGGGTGGTTAAACTGGAGAAATGCGGGATCGCCTTTCAATTTGATATTCCAGAGGACTCCATCCAACTAATTACCGACAAACGGGCCTGGGAACGCATCCTCAACAATTTATTATCAAATATCCTCAAACATAGCCAAGCAGATTTTTTAGCAATTACCTTAACTTATGATTCATCGGAAGTTTTGATTACGATCTCTGATAACGGCATCGGAATACCTGAACAAGATCTTCCGTTTATTTTTGACCGCTTATATAAAGGTGATCGCTCTAGGTCGGAAAACAGCAATGGTCTAGGTTTAGCAATTGTAAAAGAACTTTTGACCGCATTAGGAGGAACTATTTCGGTTCAAAGTGAAATCGACGAGGGAACGACCTTTCAATTACAACTACCACACAAACATGAATAAAGAATACTGACGGCAAGGTTTCGGCAAGGTTTATCTGGTAATTTGTAATAAAGCGAAAGGAGAGACCTATGCAAAACGAGATTATTTTAAGCACCGAAGAGCTGACGAAAAAATACGGCAATCAAACCTCTGTAAATCAAGTGAGTTTGAATGTAAGAAAGGGTCGTATCTATGGCCTGCTGGGAAGAAATGGTGCTGGAAAAACCACTATCATGAAAATGATTTTGGGACTGACTTCGGTTTCTGAAGGAAGAATAAGTGTTTTTAGCCAACCCTTAAAAGGGAATGCCCGCAAAATTTACCCCCGAATTGGTTCGATTATTGAAACTCCTGGCTTTTACTCTAATCTGACAGGGACCGAGAACCTGCAAGTATTTGCCAGACTTCGAGGCACCATCAATAAAACAGCGATCCAAAATGCCTTATCGGTGGTTGGCCTGCCTTACAAGGATCACAAGACTTTTTCTTCTTACTCACTGGGAATGAAGCAGCGGTTGGGGATTGCTAATGCCATTCTAAATGATCCGGAAATGCTAATCCTAGATGAGCCCACAAACGGACTCGATCCCATCGGTATTGCTGAAATCAGAATTTTTTTGAAGAAACTGTGCCACGAACAAGGAAAGACCATCCTTATTTCCAGTCATATTCTTTCTGAAATTGCTCTGTTGGCTGATGACATCGGAATTATTCACGAAGGTTTATTACTGGAAGAAAGTACTCTGGATCAATTGAAAAAGAAATCGGAGCAATATATTCTAATTCAAGCTCCCGATACAGCGAAAGCGAGTTATCATTTAGAAAATGAATTAGGTATTACCAATTACTCAGTGGAGGACGATCAGTTCATTCGGATTTATGATTTGCAGAAAGAGGTTTCGGCGATTGGGCAATCGTTTTTCCATGCTGGCATCCATCTTACCCATCTTGAACTATGCATTGACAACCTGGAAGATTACTTCAAAAAAATTACCGGGGGTGTAGGCATTGCTTAATATTTTGGCAAACGAACGAATGAAGCTGAAACGAAACAAATTACTGCCAGCCTGCAGCCTGATTGCTTTGCTTATTCCGGTTTTGATGGTCCTAGCCGACTTGCGAGAGCAAGAATCGATCACTGAAATGATGAGTGGTATCGAGTGGCTGCGGCGATTAATTATTCCGATACAAATCATTGTTTATCCGGTTTTAAGCGGATTTGTGCTGACTTTTCTCGTGCAAAAAGAATATGTCGAACACACCATGATCAATACCTTAACCGCACCAATCAATCGGGTGAAATTTTTGCTGGGAAAATATTTAGTATGGACGATGTGGTTCCTGCTGATTAGCATAGGATTCACAATAGTTGCCTGCGGAGGCTACGCTATATTATTCGGCACTAGTGAACTGAACTCCTCGCTAGGTGAAATTATTGAGCTGTGCCTCAAAACCGGACTGCTTAGTTTATTGTCCATGAGTCCCATGCTGATTGTCTGTGTTTTGCAGCGAAGCACCTTTTATCCCAGCTTACTATTTAGCTGCGGGGTATCAGGAGTCGGCTTTATTGGACTATACTGGTCCGAAAATATTCGCAATTTGATTCCTTGGTCCGCGGTCACTTCTGTCACGCTATTAGATGCACATGGCTTGCTGCCGTATATTACGATTTTTGTTTGTTATGTTGTAGGATTGCTTGGAAGCTCCTATTGTTTTAGCAGGCAGAATTTATAGTAATTTTCCCTCAACAGGTAGTGGTGGTAATTAACCATTGTCTGTAGAGGGATTTTTTATTGAAAATCAATCAGTAAAAACGAACTCTGGCTAATCAAAGAAATCTAAAAACTATCCCGTAAGCCTTTCTTCATTCTCGCAAACCTCTCACAAAATCAACACACGAAGCCGCTATACTTGAATTAATAAATCTTTCACAAAGTAAGTGGTGAATTTCATGGAAAAAATCAAACAATTTCTGTGCCAGAAGAATGAAAGTGCTAATGAGAATCGCCGGCGGGTAGGCTTCTTTATGATTGCTTGTTCGTTAGTCGTCTTTTTCGCCTGTGCCATTCGAATTTCTTATGTCATTCTTGCCGGTCGAGTGGCGGGGGTTTCTTTGGCGGAGCGGACCGAGGCCCTTTACAACGGGTCACAAATTCTTTACGCCAATCGGGGTGAAATTTTTGACCGTTCAGGACGACCGCTGGTAATCAACGGGCAGCAATTTGATATGATTGCGGTGCTTTCTCCTGACTACACAGATGGCGGTGAACCGTTATATCTTCCGCAGGAGGATTTCCCACGGGCGGCAGCGATCATCAGCCAGCATATTGACAGCACCTCGGAAGAAATTCAAGCAATGCTGGAAACGGGGATTACTGAAGAAGGGGAGACGCTTTTTCAAGTCGAGCTGGGCAGCGCGGCTAAAGCTCTCAGCCAGGAACAACGCAACGCAATTGAAACAGAATTAGAAGCAGAAAACATTCATGGTATTTTGTTTAACCCTACCAATAATCGAACCTATGTCAATGGCAGTATGGCTGCTCACTCGTTGGGCTATACCACTAACCAGGATGGGAAAGTTGTCGGAGGAGGTGGTCTGGAAAAAGCATATAATGACTTACTCCAAGGAACCGATGGTCAAATCGTATACGAACGCAACGCCCAAGGAACGCCGGTGCCGGGTACGATCGAGACTACGAGACCAATGATTCATGGGGAAAATCTGACTACGACCCTGTCTGAACCCTTGCAAATGCAGCTGGAGACGCTGTTAAGCCGCGCCAACGAAACGGCTCAAGCGGAAAATATGACCGGTGTGGTGATGAAGGCTGATACCGGAGAAATTTTGGCGATGGCCCAGCGGCCTACTTTTAATCCAGAAACGATGGAAGGCACCGAAGCCGACAATTTTGTCTGGCGCAATTTATTCGTCGAAGAGCAATACGAACCTGGTTCCACCATGAAAATCGGAACGGTAGCCACCGCCATTGATAATGGGTCCTTCGATGCCGCAGAAGTCATACCGGCTGGCCGAATCGAGGTCAACGGCATCGAGATTAATGACCATGATCGGGGACGAAAAGGACCTTTGACTATGCGTCAAGCCTTCTCCTGGTCCAGTAATGTCGGGATGGTGGAGCTTTTCAATAAAATGGGGGACGATCGTTGGCGGGAATCCATTGGACGTTTGGGATTTGATAAGCCCATTAATGCCGGCTTGCCGGGGGAAGTAGTCGGCTCGCTGCCGGATGATAATCTAGTGGATCTAGCCATGAGCACTTACGGTCAGGCAGTCAGCGTAAATCAGCTGCAAATGCTGCGGATGTTCAGTGCTATTGCCAACGAAGGGATTCCCGTTCAGCCGAAAATAGTGGTTAACGAAGAGAACACGCTGGAAAATGAACGAATGTTTTCCGCCAGGGCTAGTCGTCAGGTGTTGGATTACATGCGGGATGTAGTGGAGGACGAAGAATATGGCACCGCCTATGATCTGTATCATTTAGATGATGAGAATGTATCGGCTAAAACTGGTACCGCACAAATTGCGGCCGAAGATGGCAGCGGCTATTTAAGAGGCGCCAACGATTACATTTATTCGGTGGCTTTGATTTACCCTTCCGATGAACCGCAGTACATTTTGTATCTAACCATGAAGCGGCCGCAAAATTATTCCCAGAATATTCTCCCTACCATTGCCAATCCGCTAATGGCCAGTTCTGTTCAGCGCAGTGAATAAGAACCTGTTCACTGAGGATTTTGATATAGATAAAATCAAAACATAAAGGAGAAGCTTATGAAAAAATGCTTATTAGCACTTTTCAGTGCCGTCGCTTTAGTCACACTAACTGCCTGTACTGGCAACGATGACGGAGCCAGTACCAATTCTGACGGAAGCGGTACGGAAGCAACCGGTGGGAATGCAGCAAACACGACTACTCAAACCGATAGCAACGTCTTAGTCGCCTATTTCTCTATGGCCGAAAACGTGCCGACGCCGGTGACTGATGCCGATACTTCGGCCAGCACCTTAATTTCCGACGGTGAAGTCTACGGTGCCACGGCTTATGTAGCCAGCACGATTCAAACTGCTGCGAATGCGGATATCCATTCAATCTTAGTGGAGGAGCCTTATCCTGACGATTACGATGCCACCACCGATCAAAATCGCGAAGAGCAGGCTGACGGTTTCTTACCGCCGCTTCAAGCCAGTGATCTGGATGTTTCATCCTACGATACCGTATTTATCGGTTATCCGGTTTGGGCAACGGGTACCCCACAGGCCATTTTCTCCTTTATTGAGGAAAACGACCTAAGCGACAAACGAGTAATTCCCTTCTGCACCCATGCCGGTTACGGCAGCGGCAGCAGCTATTCTGAAATCGGCGAAGCCGTGGGTCAGTCAAATCTGAGTGGCTTAGACCTGGAAGCCGAAGAAATCCCTGAGTCAGAAGAAGCCATTCAAGAATGGGTTGCATCGTTAGAACTATAATATAATAGAAGAAACACGTAGTAAGCCTCGGAAATTTGAGGCTGTTGCGTGTTTTTTCAAATTCTACCAAAATCTCATTGACCTGAAGTTCACTCCAAGGAGTAGAATAATAGAAAAGCTCTTCAGAAAGGAAAATCTATGAAACGACCATATATCATTTGCCACATTTTGAGCAGTCTCGACGGAAAAATCAACGGGAATTTTATGAAAGCCCCGCTAACTGAAAAATATCTCAAACAATACGCCGCAATTCGGACTGATTTTCAAGCCGATGCTTGGGCGTACGGCAGCCGCACCGTCAAAGAATTTTTAAATAATCGCAAGTTAAAGCTAAGCCAACCGATGTCGGTGGTGCCAGCCGGGGATTTTGTGGCCAAAACCAATGCCCAACAATACTTTGTCGCCATCGATACGGAAGGAGAAATCCCTTGGACTGAGGGTACCTATAAAAAGGCCGGCCGTCCGAATGCCCATGTGATTGAAATCGTTACTGAGGGAACCCCGAAGGAATATTTGTCTCACTTACGAGCAATTGGCGTTTCTTATGTAATTGCCGGTCAAGAATGTCTAGATTGCCAGCTGGCGATGGAGAAGCTCGATCAATTATTCGGAATTGAAAAACTTCTTGTTTGCGGTGGGGGAAGGATCAACTGGACCTTCCTACAACAAGGCTGTATTGATGAACTAAGCTTGGTAGTCGTTCCCATCACCGACGGCAGCACTGAATCCGTAACGATTTTTGAGCAGTCACCCCATTGGCCTTCCGAAGACATGGTGGGATTTACCCTGAAAAATCACCAAATCATTGAAGAGAATGGCTTTTGGCTGACATATCAGGTGAACAATGCGAAATAATTTTTACTTTCATGAAAATTTCTGATTTATCCCTTGCCTTAGAGTGGACTCCATGCTGTATGCTTGCTTTTGTAATCAATAAGGAGGCAATACAAATGGAAAATACCCACACAAGCCTAAAGAAAAATGGGATGGTACTCCCCATTATCTTATTAAGCTATTTTATGATTTTACTAGATAACTCGATTATTTTTACCGGTACCGTAAAAATTGCGCAGGACTTAGGATTGAATCAAGCCCAGCTATCTTGGGTAAGCAATGCCTACTCGCTAACCTTTGGCGGGCTGCTGCTATTAGGAGGTCGATCTGGCGATATCTTTGGACGCAAGAAAATGTACAACATCGGCTTGATTATTTTCGCAATCGGTTCGCTGTTGGTCGGCTTGGCTGGCGGTTCCACTTCGATTATCTTAGCCCGGGCCTTCCAAGGAATTGGCTCAGCTATTCTAGCCCCCACCACTTTAGCCATTTTAATGGATAATTTCGAAGGGGAGCAACGGACTAAAGCAGTTGCTGCCTATGGTGCCACTGCTGGTATTGGCTCTTCGGTGGGCTTGATCATTGGCGGCGTCTTAGCCAGTCAGTTTTCATGGCGGGACGGCTTCTTCATCAATGTGCCCATCAGTCTAGTGATGATTGTTCTATCCACGATCTTCATTCAAGAACGGGAAACGATTGAAGGAAAAATCGACATCGTTGGTTCAGTAACTTCGGTGATTGGAATGCTGGCACTGGTCTACAGTATCGTAGGGGAAAGCAATAATCTGTTGGCACTAGTCATTGCAGTCGTATTCATTGGCCTGTTCATTCGCCAAGAAGCGAAAACTGCTTCGCCAATTATGCCGTTAAGTCTGTTTAAGAATAAGGAACGGCTGGGCGCGTATATTGCCCGTTTTACTTTCTTGGGAGCCATGCTGAGTCTGTGGTTTTTGACCCCGCAAATGATGCAAAATTATTTAGGCTACTCACCGTTGACGTCTGGTTTAGCCTTCTTCCCATTAAGCATTACAATTTTCTTATCGTCATTATTGGTTTCTCGTTTAACCAAACGCTTAGGCAACGCCAAGCTGATGGTAATTGGATTGGTCATTGTAACGATTGGCTTTATCGGCTTAAGCTTATTTAACGAAAATAGTAATTATTGGCTGGGTATCGCACTTCCTATGGCAATCGCTGGAGTAGGCCAAGGCTTCTCACTAAGTCCATTGACCGCTTCAGGAATCGCCAACACCACCGCCAATGAAGCAGGTGCTGCATCTGGCGTGGTTAACATGGTACACCAAATCGGCGGCTCGATTGGCTTGTCTGTTGTAATTGCTTTATCGGCGTCAATCGCTGATCCCGTTGAAGGTTTTCATGTACAAATGATGATTGCTACGGTTCTGATTGTTATTTCGTTAGTTGTAGCCGTTGTGTTTATCCTGCCGCAACAAAAAAGTAAATAGATTGAAGAACCGGGAATCGCCTAAGAGTTAAGGTGATTTCCGGTTTTTTTGACATTAAAGAAATTATAGCGCTTTTGACCTTTTTATCAGCTTCTATCATTCACTAGTTGAACGATCTAAAAAATTGAAATTAGCACGTACAAAAAATCTAGGAAAGAAACCTGCTCTAAGATAACAGCTGATGTAATCAGAGGCAAAATGTATTGGCTTAAGTGTTTCTTACTACTGAGAAGGCTGTTTGTTCCATTTATTTGTAATGAGAACAATTTATTGCGCGAAAAGCATTGCTTTCGTTTTTTTTACGTGATAAGGTTAATTTGTAGTAAAGAACAGTTGAAGGAAGTATTTGGAATTGTGGTAATCCTAGTAGGAGTTTCTAAAGTCAGAGGAACTTTCACTTTCTGCAGTGATGCTAATTTTACTTCTTTCAAATTGAACAAATCTTACTAAAACGATTGGAAGGGTGAAAAGTATGAAGGATAATTATTCAAAGCGCTATAATAACTTACTCTGCTTTGTTGCGATTTCTAGTGGTATCTATCGTTTAGGATATGGATACTTTTTTGAAGAAAATATGATTATCAGTTTATTCATTCAGGTTTTAGTGCCCCTTGGTATATCGATTTATCTTCTATATTTGTTTGTTCCAACAAAGCAAACAAAGAAAAGCAGTGTAATTTGGTTAGTATTAATTATTCTGCTACTTATAGCGCTTGCTTATACTAAGTTTATTTCTTGATCCACTCTATTGAGGAATCCTTGAAGTGATTGTCGTAAATGGATTTAAGACACAGACTAGCTGCAGCTGTCGTGTTTATCCTGCTGCCAAATAAATAGATTGAAGAACCGGAATTTTCCTTAAAGTATAAAGGTGATTTCCGGTTTTTTGTTGCTTGATAATCTCATATGTCAAAGATATCCAAAGCTCTAAGCAACGAAAAAACTCCCCCAAGTTTTCACCTGGAGGAGAGAGAACATCCGATTAAACACCCATGTGACGGCTAGCCATCCATTTGATCATTTGCGGATCAGCATGAGAGAAGAATTGGCTTTCACCAACATTCAAGGTAGCGATTTTTTCTTTGTCTTCGTCAGTTAATGAGAAGTCAAAGACATCCATGTTTTGAGCCATGCGGTCTGGGTTGACAGATTTAGTCAAAACAATCACGTCTTGTTCCACTAACCAGCGTACAATCACTTGGGCGACAGATTTGCCGTATTTGTTACCAATTTCAGTTAGGACTTCATTTTGGAAAATGCCGTTTTTACCTTCCGCAAATGGTGCCCAAGCTTCTACGGCAATTCCTTCTTCTTTCAATGCAGCGATGTTAGCTGTTTGTTGTTGGAAAGGATTGATTTCGATTTGGTTGACTTGAGGTGTCACCTTGTTAAACTCGGCCAAGTCCACTGCACGATCTACCGCAAAGTTAGAAATTCCGATAGCGCGAACTTTGCCTTCTTCTTGTAATTCTTCCATTGCCCGCCATGCGCCATAAACATCGTTATATGGTTGGTGCAACAATAACAAATCCACATAGTCTAAACCTAAACGATCCAATGAACGTTGAACAGAATCTTTGGCTTTGTCATAAGAAGTGTTTTCTACCCAAACTTTTGTGGTAACGAACAAGTCTTCACGAGCAACGCCAGTTTCAGCTAGGCCTTTTGCGATTCCTTTGCCGACCGCTTCTTCATTTAAATATGATTGGGCAGTATCAATGTGACGGTAGCCAGCTTTAATTGCTTCAATAACTGATTGTTCGGCTTGCTCTGGATCAGTAATTTGGTAAGTACCAAAGCCTAAAATAGGAACTTCGACACCGTTGTTTAGTTTAATTGTTTGCATGTTTGTTGCCTCCAGTAAGATTTTAGTTAATTATCAGATGATCGGATTACTTGTTGCTTTTGCTTCGGAAATACTCCATTGTCCAAAGCTCGTCAATGTTGTCTTCGGTCATTTCGCCGGCGTTGAACTTGGCGATATGCTCGTCATAAGTATCAATTTTGTAGGCCAATAGATCGCGGGTTTTGTGCATCTCTTCGATTTTTTCATCCAGTTCCTTCAGTTGCTCCCGCAAAATATCTTTTTGAGCCAAACGTTCGTCGCCTTCAAGCTGCGACAAGGTGGCAAATTCCACCAGCGATTCGATGGACAAACCGGCTTTTCGCAAGTTCTTGACTAAGTAGACCCAGTTCAGGTCTCGTTTTGTAAAAACGCGGTAGCCTTTTTCGTCTCGGGTAATTGGCGGGATGACACCGATTCTCTCATAGTAGCGAATCGTATCAACAGTCAAGTCAAACATATCAGCGACTTCTTTGATGTTCATTATCTTCATGTTCGCCTCCTTCTACCAAAATGAATGGCTAGGCTCGGTCACTCATTCAGTAACTAAAGTATAAGGTATGGAGTTGACTCCAAGGCAAGCGGAAAGTTTATTTTTTTGAAAACTTTTTTGCGGCACTGCATATACGGGCAGGAACTTGAGGTTTAGTTGCTCCAACTTTTCGGTTTACCTGTCTAAACTATTGGGATTTGCCATAATTTTTCAGCGAAAAAACTTTTTTCTTCCATATTACACAAAAAGTGCTTGCCTTGGTGTGGACTTTAAGCTGTACACTAGGGATATGAAGAATACTAGCTGAATGCTTTAGAGGATTCAGCAGTTAAACTAATTGGAGGAAAGAAGATGAGCAACCGCAGAAAATTTCAAATTTTGATTGATATGGCAATGACGGTGATGCTGCCGGTATTGATGGCCTATTCGTTAGTGGGGGAGGAGCCTCATGAATGGGTAGGGGTGGCGATGTTTACCGCCTTTGTGATCCACAATGTGCTGAATCGCCAGTGGCACAAAGGCTTAACCCGTGGAAAATACAATGCAGTTAGAAAAACACAGGTAGTAGTGAATTTGGCGTTATTTGTTTTAATAATGGCCATGATGCTGAGCGGGATCGCCATGTCGCGGCACGTATTCACCTTTTTACCCTTTGATTTTAGTATCAGTTTGGCTCGCTTGGTCCATTTAGCGGCGGCTTACTGGTTTTATGTCATGACCTCGGTACATTTAGGGCTGCATTGGACGACCATGATGGGCATTCCTAAGAAAATGTTTAAGCTGAAAAGATCGCAGACGCGAAAAAACGTGTTGCGGGTGATTGCTTTGGTGATTGCCGGCATCGGTTTGTATGAATTTGTGACGAGAAACTTCCTATTATATATGTTTTTACGCACGGAATTTGTTTTTATCGACTTTTCAGAACCGTTGTGGCATTTCTTCTTATCCTATTTCGCCATTATGGGCTTGTTTGTGGCAGTGGGGCATTATGGCTTGTTGCTGATTAAAAAAATTCCTAACAAAAAAAGAAAACCTGCAGCCAGAAAAGTTGTTGATTAACCAGAATTTCAAGAGTCTAAACAGAAGGGAGGGAAAAAGACATGCACGAGAAAACATGGAAGGTGACAAACGCCCAGATGTTCTTTCAAATCGGCGACACGCTAAACGAAGTGATGATCGAACCGGATTTTTTTGAAAAAAAGCTGAAGCATTGTTGTATAAAGAGTCCGCTGATCTTTAACAAGGACGAAGAAAATCATTACTATTTTTCAGAATCGCTGGAGCTGAGGATTGAAGCTGAAGCGAAGTGTTACTCGTCGGTGGGAGATATTTGCTACTTTCCAGATTGGCAATGTTTGGGGATTAACTTAGAGGATGAGGATTGTACCTTATGCATTCCTCGTTATAAAATCGGTAAAATCAAAGGTAATTTTTGCCAAATCCAATCTCTGACTCCTGAAGAAGAAGGGCACTTGTACTGGCAATATACACTTGAGCCGCCGGATCGAAAGAATTAAATGAGGAGGAATTGCATGAAAAGAAAGCTTATTGGATTAGCCACGGGATTTGTAGTGATGATTGGTTTAGTGATTCTTTTCTTGAATCAGCAATCAGCCAGTGAAGAAGCAGCAACTGCGAATCCAACGACGCCTTCTCAGCAGAATATAAATGGATCGGCGGAACGGAAACAGGAAGAACTTAATGAAGGTCAAGTAGGGATGCTTGAAACGATTCAATATCAGACTGAGTATGAGAATACCGTTTATGATAAAATGGCCCAAATTTATTTACCGGCAGGTTATAAGGAAAATCCTAATCAGCAATATGATGTGTTGTATTTAATGCACGGTCATACGATGGATTACGCGGATTTTCTAACGGATCGCGGGACTGGTGAAGCGTCTGCTATCAAAGAACTACTGGATCAGCTGATTGCGGCGGGAAAAATTGAACCTTTGATCGTGGTCTCGCCAACCTATTATCCAGATCGTAGTGTGATCGAGAGCAGCTGGAGTGCCGATGATCCCTTGAATTTACGCTTTGCTAACGAAGAACTGCCTAACGATCTGATCCCTGCTGTTGAGGGGACGTATCGTACATATGCAAACTCAGTCAGTGCAGTTGATCTGGCAGCCTCGCGAGAACAACGTGCTTTCGCAGGTTTTTCCATGGGCGCAATCACTACATGGTATGTCTTTGAACATCAGTTGAATCTTTTTGCTAAATTTCTACCGATGGCTGGCGACAGCTGGACGGTCCAGTCTAGCGGCGGAAGCTCAGCGCCTGAGGAAACTGCTGAAAAGCTAGCCCAATCTGTTCGTGAAAGCAACTTTACACCAGATGACTTTCAAATTTACGCCTCTGTGGGCGGTGCCGATGGAACGAAATACTCGATGGACGAGATGATCTACGAAATGTGGGACACGGATAGTTTTACCAACGATAATTTAGTTTATACTATGGATGAAGATGGCGGTCATGATCTGGAGTCGGTGAGAAATCAACTTGATGGTGGGTTGAGGGAATTGTTTGGGGTGGAGTAATTGACTGTGTATAGTGACTTAAAAATGCAAGTGTTTGAAGTCTTTGCAATTTATCATTCTTTTGTGCTTTTATCATTTGAAATGATAAATCCTACTCAAAATGTAAAAAAAGACAAATCAATCGAGATTTGTCTTTTTCCTATAGTACTTCTCGCAACGCACCCTGTAATAACTTACCAAACTGTCCTGGTATAAAAGGAATGTGCCCGGCATTTTCGATGGTAATAAACTCTTTTTTCGGAGCAATTAGCTGATCAAAGTATTCTCGCGATTTTTGATAGGGGGTGATCCAGTCACAGTCGCCGGCGATAATAATCACCGGAACTTTGAATGCCGTGTAGTTATAAGAAGACAGCCCTTTTTGAGAATAAAGTGAGCGATAAAGATCATTCTGGAGCTCGATATATTTCTCGAAATTAACGATTGGGGCAAAGAACCATTTGACATCATTGAAGGTCAGATAGGGTGAAAACACTCGGTCAGAAAAAGACGTATTTTCGCCTTCTGGTAAAAACTTTCCAGTAAGCTGCCGCAAGGATAAAACATCCCGCATATCTAATCTTTCACTGGAACGTACCAGCTGGAACTGTTCCTGAATTTTCTTAGCCGTGTCCAGTTTACCAGCAGCTTTTGCCAAAAGCGCCGCTTCCTCAGCAGCAAATTCTTCACTTTGCCAAACATCATTGAATTGACCGACACCAACATAGGCAGCTACTTTTTCAGGATGTTGTCCGGCATAAATTCCGCCTAACAAGGTGCCCCACGAATGCCCCATGATAATCACTTTTTCCTGGCCATATTCCCCGCAAATCGAATTCACCAGTGCGTCCAAATCACTTAAAAGCAGATCAAAGGTCGGTTTAGTGGCGGCTTTATTCTGGAAATAAGTATTCCCGCACCCTCGCTGATCCCAGTGAACGATGGTATAGTCCGACTCTAAATCCGCCTGCCAGGCATAAGAATAGTAACCCATATTATTTCCCGGGCCGCCATGAAGGACGATAATTACCGGATTGGAACGATCTTGCCCGCGAATTTGCACAAACTGCTGGATGCCGCCTAATCGAACATAAGAACTTTTTTGAACCCCGGAAGGTGACTGAATTTTATATTTTTGGGCGTTGTTATATCTTGTTATCCCCCAAATCAAAAAGAGTATCACCAGCAAACCAATGAACACAAATAGAATCATTTCAAAAACTCCCAACTATTCTTCTCTCTACTACTACTTTACTATGTATCTCCAGCTATAACAATAGGACCTGTGGTGTAGAGCATTTTTCTAGCATTTCGTCTGAGTTGTAATGGATGCCAAGCGACCTTCAAATTCAGCTATTGTTGTTTTTTGGATATATAGAGCCTTTTTGCAGGTACTAATCCGATTATTATACTAGATTGATGTTCTTTTATTGTTCTTTCTCGCTTTTCGGCATGAAAACGCTATATTCCCAGTGTACTTTTTCTTTTCGACCTTTTATAATTAAAAAAAGAGTATTATGCTCAACATCGTCATGGAAGCTTTAGACCATGATAAAGCAATAACCCCCGTGCAGTCGTAAGCAAATGGCTGCGAGAAAATCTAATCGTCTGGTAACAAATGTCCTTGGTGACAAGGTGTTGTAATGTTGCCTTCTTTTATCTAGTACATTTCCGATTTCCATCAGTTGAAAAATTTAATGAGTTGACAAAAAGTATAAGTTGTTGATGTCGTTTGGTTGCCTCTTTGAATTAGAAAAGGAGACAAAATGAAAAATATTAGTCTGATTAAGAAAAATGACACCGAAGAATGGGTGCAGCAGCAGGGGTATCTTTTCCTTTTCTGCTTAAGTGTGTGTTTTATTGGCATTAGCCTAGCCATTAGTTCGCCTAAAGAAATGGCCACCGGCTTGAAATCCATCCTGTTTTCTCCGGCGGTATTGCTGACCGATTATTCTGTCGTGGGCTGCAATGGCAGCGCCTTTTTTAATAGTGGCTTTTTGATGCTGTTTTGCACATCCCTGTTGAAAATTCATCAGAGAAAGTTTTGCGAAGAAATGATTTCCGCTGTTTTTGCCTTAGGCGGCTATGCCTTTTTCGGAAAAAATATTTATTGCCTGCTGCCGATTATGTTAGGGACCTTTTTGTATGCAAAAATCAGGAGGGAACCTTTTTCAAAGTATATTTTAGTAGGGTGTTTTGGCGGGGCGCTGTCGCCGGTAATTGGTCATGTTTCTTTTTCTTTAGGAATTGAGGCCCCATATAATATCATGCTGGCCTATTTGCTGGGGGCGATGATTGGCTTCGTTTTACCGCCTCTTACCACGCACTTTTTCCATTTTCACAAGGGGAAAAGTCTATATTCGGTGGGGTTTGCTTCAGGAATTGTGGGCATTATTTTGTTGAATATCTTTAAAGTATTTAGTGTAGAACCGACAGCCAATCCTATTACTCTAGTGGCTGACAGCCGCTTTTTCCAGCTGTGTATGCTGGCTGTTTTGTCTCTGATTTTAATAGTAGGGTTGATTATTGAAGGATTTGATCTTTCCGAGATCAAAAAGTTTTCTCGGGAGAATGGCCATCGGTTGACCAATCAGCTGACCCATTGCGGCTTTGGCATGATTTTGCTGAATATGGCTTTTGTGGGATTTCTTTTAGTTGGGGTGCTGGCTGTGATGAACATACCGATTAATGGTATTTTGTTTGGAACGATCATGGCAGTAGTGGGCTATAGTGCGCGAGGAATGAACGTAAAAAGCATTGTGCCGATTTTGTTAGGGGCCAGCTTGATCTTGTTTTTGGTGCCAGATTATTCCGTCAATCGAATTGAAGTGATCATGGCGCTGCTGTTTAGCATCGGCTTGTCTCCCATCACCACCAATCACGGCTGCATTTGGGGATTTGTTGCGGGCATGTTCCATCTGATTGTTGCCCCAGCAATTTGCGGGTTTCATGGTGGATTGAGCTTGTACAATTCCGGTCTAGCCAGTGGCTTGATTGCCGGGTTCCTATCGCCCTTAATCGAACTCGCCCAACAAAAAAATATCGTAAGAAAAAGCCCCTTGGAATAATTCCAAGGGGTAATTTTTACATAAAAAACACCATTACAAGTGCTGGTAAAAAGTTATTCAAGGCATGGGTCAACATCGACATTTCGATTCGGCGAGTTTTGTAATAAACAAAGGCCATCGTTAATGCCAAGCTGGCATAAGTGAAAAAGCTGATAAAATCAGTCGGCACATGCACCACGGTAAAGAGCACAGAAGAGAAAACAAAAGCCAGAATTGGATATTTGCGGAAAAAGAATTTAAAGAAAAATCCGCGAAAAACCAACTCTTCCAAGACCGGTGCCATCACTACCATCGCAAAGAACATTAAAACCGGTGAAGCTTGTGTCGATAAAGTTTGCAGTGCCTGGTCATTCTCGGTGGCCTGCAGGTTAGCAAATAAGGCCAACAACATCACGAAAACCCGCAGGAAAACTCCGCCGCCAACTGCCCAACCAATAGAAGGGCCTAATTTTTTCGTTTGACCTAAAAAAGAGTGCTCATTTGTGGTTAAAATCTCACTCTTCTTAGCAATAAACACAAAAAACGCCAGCAATACCAACAAAACAATTCCACCCACAACTGCATGCTCAGTTCCAGCAAGCATCACAACCGTCATCGGCATCGTCGCAAGGATCATCAACACTATCCAAAGAACAATTCGGATAAATAAATTCAACTGTTTTTTTTCTTCCAAAATTTCGACACTCCTCTCTATTATTTAGTATAACATAGAGAGGGAATTGAATTTCTCGCTGAATCAACCTTTGCAGCTAAACTCTGTGATAAAATTTAAGTAACAGGAGAAGTTCATTATTTGAGTAAAGGAGATGTAAAATTATGACCAAAACAATCCGTTTAAAAATCCCGCAATGGCAGGGAGGAAATAATCCGACATATTCGCTAGGTTCAGAATTATTATCCTGGCTGGCTCCGAAAAATGATCAACAAAAAGAGATTGAAGTACCGATTCCTGTATTTGAAGGTCCGTTAGAAAAAGAAAATGGTGTTACCGCTCAAAGTATTGTTGCCGCAAATGTCGATCGGACTGCTGAGGTGATTGCCGAAGAAACTCCTGATAAGATCATTACGTTGGGCGGCGACTGTTTAGTTTCTCAGGCGCCTTTTGATTATTTGCACGGCAAGTATGGTTCTGATCTGGGGATCATCTGGATTGATGCTCATCCCGATATTTCCACACCGGCTATTTTTCACAACGAGCATGCGATGGTCTTAGGAAATTTGTTGGGGCAGGGTGATCCGGTGCTTGCAGAAAAAGTGCAGCATCCCTTTAACGCCAAATCAATTTTGTATGTTGGATTGCAGCAGCCATCACCAGATGAGATAGTTATTCTGGATGAGCTGGGAATTAACTACCAAGTGCAGACGGAGAAAATGATTAGCCCTGCTGAAGTAAAAACTTGGTTGAAGGAAAACGAATTTAGTAAAGTCGTGGTCCATTTTGACTTGGACGTTTTGGACCCGAAAGAGTTTCGCATGCTGTATTTCGCGGAACCGGGAGTTGAGGAGTACGGAGCAGCCGGCGGAAAAATGACTTTGGCAGAAGTTAAGGAAATCATGCTGGCGATTGCGGAACAAAGTGAAGTAGTCGGTTTGACGGTTGCTGAGCTGTTGCCGTGGGATGTACAGAATTTGCAAAAGCTGTTTAGCGATTTTGAGATTTTTTTCTAATTACAATAAAAGAAAATCCTCCCAAACGTGTGTGGGAGGATTTTTAACGTTAATTACATCAAACCAAAACCTACAAAAATAGCTGGCAATAGATTGTTGATAAAATGAGTCAGTATCGACATTTCGATCCGGCGTGTTTTGAAGTAAACCAAGCCCATCACTAAAGCCAAGCTGCCATAAGTTACAAAGCTGATTAAATCTGTTGGCATATGAATCAGTGTAAACAACAGGGATGACAAAAAGTAGGCAAGAATTGGTGTTTTCCGGAAAAAGAATTTAAAGATGAGTCCGCGAAAGACGATTTCTTCAATAACTGGAGCCATGATTCCCATCGCAAAAAACATCAAAAGTCCAGAGGTTTCACCAGCTATAGATTGAATCGCCTGATCGTTAGCGGTGTTTATCGGAATAATCATATTTAATACGACGACCCATACCCGCAAGAAAATTCCGGCACCGACCGCAATTCCGATAGAAGTAGATAGTTTCATCCCTCTTCCCATAAATGAGCGTCCATTATTCGTCAAAATGTTACTTTTTGCGGCAATAAAAACGACTAAGGCTAATAAAGCTAGTTGAACTACTGCTCCCACCAACACACCGGGAGTCCCTTCGATCAAACTGGCAAACACGACAATTGTTGAAGGCATCAGAGCTAAAAATAGCATAATCACCCATAACACGATGCGAATAAATAAGTTCAGTTGTTTCGTTTCTGTTCTTTCCATGAGTCAACACCTCGTTCTTTCTGATTTTATTATAGGTAAAAAGACAGCATAAGTGAGTCGTTTTTCATGAAAGGTCACTTTTTCGTCCTAAACGGTCAAAACACATTGACTCGCCAGTCAATAACGCGGTATACTTTTATTGACCAACGAGTCAACGAGGGGCGATTAAGATGCAACAACCAATTATTCAATTAAAACAAGTAAAAAAACGCTTTGGTAAATTTGAGGCACTGAAGAATGTCAGCTTTGAATTAAACAAAGGTGAAGTGATGGGGTTCATCGGACCAAACGGTGCTGGCAAATCAACCACGATCCGGGTATTGTTAGGAATGTTGAAAAGCAACGGCGGAGATGCGAAAATTTTCGGCAAGGATGTTTGGCAGGATGCTGTGGAGATTCATCGTCAAGTGGCCTATGTACCGGGGGACGTAAATTTGTGGCCGAACTTGACTGGCGGCGAAATGATCGACTTACTTTTACGCTTGAACCAGCAGCAGCGTAATCAGGAGACGGAGCGGTTAATTGATATATTTCAGTTGGACACTAGTAAAAAATCGCGGAATTATTCTAAAGGGAATCGCCAGAAGGTAGCCTTGATTGCGGCGCTGTCACAAACAGCTGAACTGTATATTTTTGATGAACCAACTTCCGGTTTAGATCCATTGAATGAACGAACTTTCCAAAAAGAAGTGCTGCGTTTGCGGGAAGCAGGAAAAAGTGTGCTGCTGTCCAGCCATATTTTGTCGGAAGTGGAGAAAATGTGTGACCAAATTGCGATTATTCGCGAAGGGGAGATTATCGAGCAGGGGAGCTTGAAAGAGCTGAGGCATCTGACTCGACTAGAATTGACCGTGGAAACGGCGGAACAATTATCAGATTTAGCACAACGGGGAACTGTTTACGATTTGAAATTCGAAAATACTGCGGAAACGAAGGCGACTTTTACCTTAGATCAAGAAGAGTTGGCAGAGTTAATGATCTGGCTAAGCCAAAAGCAGCTGGTTTCGATTGTCAGCACACCGCCAACCTTAGAGGATTTGTTCCTGCATTACTATGGCAAGGAGGGGAGCGAAGATGCACAAAGCAACTAGCTTTCTCTTTTTCTCAAATTTGAAACAGAATCGAGTTTTATTGTTGGCTTGGACAATTATGTTAGTGGGATTATTTGCCAGTATGGCTTTTTATTTCAATGATTTATTTGGCACCCAGGCGGAGATTGATTCTATCGGTGAGACGATGCGTTCGCCAGCAATGGTGAGCATGTTTGGCGCTTTTGAATCGGAACAGATGGAGACAACGGCTGGTTTGCTGGCGGCAATGTTGACCGTATTTATGGGAATTTTTATGATTATTTTGAATATTCAGTTGGCAGTGAATGGCAGTCGGAAGCAAGAAGACAGTGGACTACTAGAGCTGGTGCGTTCGCGCGCAGTTGGCCGCAATGTGCCGGCAGTCGCAAATGTCTTATTGATTTTCTGCGTCAATCTGGTTCTGGGGATTTGCTATTTTGTGGCGCTGCGATTGGCCGGGCTGAATGATAGTAATTTAGCTGGAGATGCAGTTTTTGCAGCGTTGCTGGCTAGTGTCGGGTGGATGTTCGGTTGCATCACTTTGCTGATGGCGCAAATTGCCAACGATACTCGTCAGACCTATATGTTGAGTTACGTGATTTTTGCCGCAAGCTACTTGGCCCGCATGATGACCGATATGACGAATCCGGACTATTCATGGTTTTCGCCGATGGGTTGGTTAACTAAGTCTGACATATATAATGGAAACAACTGGTTGCCGATTGGGCTGATGATGATAGTTGCGGTGGTTTGCACCGGGCTGGCTTTGGTTTTATCTGGTAGTCGTGATTTAGATCGTGGGCTGCTGCCGCAAAGGAATGGACGGCACACAGCTGGCAGATTTTTGAGCACGCCCTTTGGTTTAGTTTTACGTTTAGAACGAAATTTGATTATCGGTTGGGTAGTCGGCACATTTATCTTGGGGGCTGCCTATGGCTCGGTGTTTAATAGTATTGCTGACATTTTGAAGCTTAATCCTACCTATGAACAGGTTTTAGGAGTCGATGCAATGAACACTGCCAGCCGGACAATTGTGCTGAACTATGTAAATTTATTGGCAGTGATTTTTAGTGGAACGGCAGTCATCTGCGGCGGTATGATTTTATACAATTTGAAAAAGCATGAAGAAAAGGGCTATCTGGAAATTTTACACGCCAAGGCACTTTCCCGTACAAAGCTGTTCGTCAGTTATTATGCCGTTGCGGTCTTTGCTGCCTTGCTTTGTTTGGCCGGCTCGGTTTTAGGGACGGCAATCGCTGGGAATTTAACGTTGGAAGAGAGCTTAGATGCCGGATATTTTTGGCAAACCTTTGGGGTGAATAGTTTAGTTGTTCTAACTTTTCTGGGATTGGCCGCTTGTTTAGTCGGAAGTTTGCCCAAGCTGAACGCATTTTTGTGGGGGTACCTGATGATTGGTTTTGTCAGCTGCTACTTTTTACCGTTGCTAGATTTTTCTGACAAATGGGGACAGATCTCACCTCTCGGCTGGACCGACACGGTGCCAGTTGGTTCGCTTCCGACACACTGGCTGATTACCATGATTATTCTCAGTATTGCCTTAACATTGCTGGGGGTAATTGGGTATAATAAACGTGACGTGCAGGGGGGATAACGTGAAGGAAATTGTCAAAGATCCAAAAAAAGAGCAGGCGATGATCGATGCCAGCATGAAGCTGTTTGGCGCAAAAGATTTTTTAGGAACCAAAATGGAAGAGATTGCTAAAGAAGCCGGCGTATCCAAAGGCCTGCTGTTCCATTATTTCGGCAGCAAAATAAATTTATACTTAGCGACTTACGATTACACGCGTAACTTCTTTTACCGCAACGCTGAACTAGAGGTGTGGACCACTGCCAGTGATTTCATCGAAATGGTAGCTCGGTCCACTCGCCACAAATTAGGCCTGCAAATCCAATACCCGACCGAGTTTAATTTTTTGTTTGGCTGTTTAAGAGAGCATAAGCAATTACCTGACGAGGTAGTCAAAGCGCTGGATGAAAAGCTGCAGGGGGAGTACCAATTTACCATGGAGCTGGTGGAACCGGTGCTGGATCGGATGGAAATCAAGGAGCCTTATACAAAACAAGATGTTTTGCGGGTGCTGTATTACGTAGTACAGGGAGAAACCGAAGCCATTCAGGCGATTATGAGTCAGCATCCTGAGTGGACCACCATGGATCAACTGGAACCGTTAATTGAGCAAATGAAAAACTCTTTATCTATGGTTCAGACGGGATTTTTGAAGAAGAAGTAAAATCAGGCTATGAATTTTTGAGTTAAGGCGGAACCGGAAAGCGGAGGAAGTTTGATGAAAAAGTTAGTCATTCAAGTGTTGGTCTTATTAAGTCTTTTGATTGGTTTTGTCGGTTATCAATGGTATCAATACCAAACTATCAGCTGAAATTCCGGTTACCGTGGATACCCGTAGCGGTGTATTTGATTTTACTGCTGCTATTTTGGTGGGTGTTGAATCGCTTTGTATCAGCTAAAATGAAAACGGGGTTAGGAATTATTTGCCTTGCCATGGCTGCCTTTTTGTTGTATCAAGGATTCCATGAGCAACAAAAATTGATCTATTCACGTTCACCGCAGGAAGATGAATCTCTGCTGTTAAGGTTGGAGGACCAGCAGCTTGACTATTATGTTCCTCATCAGCGACTTTGGATGTATGAAAGAGATCCTCTTAACACAGAGGTGACGGAAGTCGGGGAGATTATTTGGCTGAATAATTGTGTTCCAGTAGTCAGCTACACGACAAAAGACGGTCAATTATGGACCTTCACCAAATCGACTGGCCCTTCCAACGATATTTCCTTTGAACAATTCAGTAAAGGTGTTTGGCGGAATGAGAATTTTGAGGTCAGTAATCGCAACGGAAAATGGGAAGTCATCGAAAAAGATCAGCGCCATCTAATTGATTCTTCCATCAACAGAGGAACTCTTGCCACGGTTTTAAACGATAGCCAGAATAATCAGCAGTTTGTCGTCACCTTAAATGATGTCCTCAAAGTCGCCAACGGGGCATTGGAAAATCCCGAGGAGACAGAGTTATTATTAGCCAAGCCAAGCTTGGAGGGACCCACAATTGAAAAGTTGAATTTTGCGGGCAAAGAATGATCTGAAAAATACTTTGAAACGAATAGCACAAAGCAGTTGATCCATAATAAGGGTCAGCTGTTTTTTTGTAAAAACTGCATTTGATAGGAGCTGCTAAATTCTGATATACTAAAACTATAGAAAACGTTATCAAAAAAATCGAAATGATGTAAATAGAAGCAGCTGTCGAAGAATTAAAAATTATAGGAGGGATTAGGATGTTACGAGCCATTTTCTTTTTACTGTATATGCTCTGTGTAGTTGGCTTAAACCGAAAGGCAAAATTTGGAAAAGCCGTCATTGTTATCGCCGGAATTTTGATGCTGAGCTTTCTTGCTCTTTATTCGTTTTACTTCCAGAATAATCTAACGAGCACGGTCATTTCTCAAATTTACCCATGGGTCCTGTTTTTATCTGTAGCCTTCTTCCTACCTATTGTATATGGCAGTTCAAGTATGGTGATAAGAGCTTCCGGAAATCAAAACCATAAGCTGCTGATTTCAGTAGTCTATCTTTTAGCAGCATTTGTCGTTTTTTATATGTGGCATGTAGCCGTTGTTGGTCTGACAGTTGGCTTAGTTTAATTAAAAAAACTCCTTGATCACAAAATCGATCAAGGAGTTTCAAAATTACCGCATCCGCAAACGTCGGCGAATGCCAGCTACCCGTGCGCCCAATAATTTATCGGCGATGCGGGTTTTTAGTGCTAACACCATATAAGTAAAGCCACCAAATGCTGCGACAATCAAAATAATCAGCAGCGCTTGTGTTTTAGAATCAGGGTTTAAGAAAATTTGACAGCCCCATTTCACAACCGTAGCCACAATGCCCATCACGATTGCCATACCAGCAATTTTTAAAATTGATTTGACCGTTGCTCGCATCGGAAATCCGGTCACGCCATGTATTCGATCCAAAATAAACAAATTCGCTACTAACAAGCCAATGAAGGTTGCCAGCAAAGGACCATACGCTTTAAACAAGAAAGTAAGCGGCAGTTGAGCCACAACCTTCACCACAATCCCAATCAACAAGAAGCTGACGGCTTGTTTGTTGCCGTCCAGACCCTGCAGCATCGTAGAACACACCATGAACAATCCCATGATAATCCCCACAAAGCAAGAAGCAGCCAAAAGTCGAGCGGCCAACGCATTCGGTTGATAGAACAAGGTGTTTAAAGGATAAGCTACCACCATCATACCGACAGTTGCCGGCATCATCGCAAAAAAGAACAGCTGAAAGTTATTGGAAGCCAAACTGGCTAATCCAGGAAAATCCTTTTTAGTAAAACGCTCCGTAATCAGCGGCAAACCAGCTGTTGCCAGCGCAGTTCCCAGGGCGATTACCACCATCGTCAGTTTATCAGGGTTAGGGGAGATGTAAGCAAAAAGCTCCGCATTCCGCTCAGCTGAATTATTGGTGACCCAGGCCATAATACTCTCAAAAGAATATTGGTCGATCAGTTTAAAGATACTGATCCCACTACCAACAATGATAAAAGGAATCGCCTGCATCACCATCTGAGTCACCAGCTGACGACCAGAAAAACTGATAGCATTCTTGCTTTCTCGTTCCAGCTCGCGATACATTGTCCGCTGTTTAAACAGTGAAAACAACAGCACCGACATCGCCGCAATGACGCCAATAAAGGCCGCAAAGGTGGAATGAACTACCGCTGTTTTGTAGCTGCCTTGATTGATTTGCATAATCAAGTAGGCCGAAGCCAGCATGTAGAATACCCTGGCAATTTGCTCGATAATTTGTGACAACGCGTAAGGCTTCATGTCGCTGTTCCCTTGGAAGAAACCGCGAATCACACTCATCATTGGGAAAATCAACAGCACTACACTAAGGGAACGCATCACTGGAATCAGATCCGGATCGCCTTGCGCCAAGAGCGGCGCACCAAAGTACATGACTCCCGCAAAAATAATTCCGCCAACCAACATGATTCGCAAAGTATAGAGTAACAAGCGCTTGCTTGTTTTGAATTCATTCATGGAATTGTAGCGCGCCGTTTGTTTAGCCACTGCTGCGGGAATCCCCGCCGTTGAAATCATCAGAAACAACGCATATACGTTGTAGCCCTTGCCATATAATACATTGGCCGCATCACCATGAGGCTGCATCCACATATACCAAGGAATGACATAGACAGCACCCAGTAACCGGGAAAAAATATTGCCGATGGTCAACCAAACCGTGCTTTGGACCATTTTTTCCTGCGTCGTGGACTGCTTTTTCTGCGGTCTAGGAGCTTCCGGCTGAGGGGCTTTTTGAGCTGGCTGCTTCAATTCTTCTTTATGATATTTAGCCATCCGTGAAACCAGCGGCTTGCCTTTGTAAATTCTCGTTTCTAAATCGTTGTAATCATTTTTTTCAGTCATTCTAACCAGCCTTCTCCAAACAGATTCTTTCATATTTTACCTGTTATTGCAGATAGATACAATGCTCAAAAGAAATCTTAACGGAATTGCCAAGAAATCGGTTACTTTACTAAAAAAAACCTTGCAGCACCGAAGTGTCACAAGGCTGCAAGTTAGCTTTTCGCAGAAAATCCATTAATTTGATTCGCAAAGGTTTCTACGTTGCGGGTTTGAATATAAATTTCTCCCACACCTGTAAATTCATTCACCAGACCTTCGCCGGTTTTGAAGCCAAACATGCCAGAAGCTACTTTGATGTTATAGTCCAATGAGCTGGTCCAAGCGATGACGTGTTGATTGTCAACAATCGCTGGTTCAGAGCCGTCTAAAATAATTTTTTCGACATCTCCAAAAGCAGAGACCAGCAAATCACCAGTGCCGGCTGTTTCCATGACGAACAATCCACCCGTTCCGCCAAGCAAAGCGCCCGACAGTTTCTGGCGTTTCATTTGGTAAGTGACCGTTTGATCGCTGGCTAGAAATGCGCCAGTATTTAAACGCCAATGTTCCTGGCCAACATCTAATTTGAAAATAATTCCCGGTGCTCCCGGTGCAATCGCAATCACGGCACCTTCAGACAAGCCAGTCGCTGTGCTGATAAAAAAGCTTTCGCCGCTGGAAACTGAACGACCCAGTGCACTAATCGCACCGCCGAAGCCCTTTTTCCCGTTCGCGTTCATGTGACCTTCAAGCTCTATTTTTCCTTGTTCATAAACCATCGCACCTGGTTCGATCCGAATTTGTTCATTTAAAGCTAATTGAATCTTAGCGATGGGTGCAAAAACACTCTCTGTAATTTCAACCTTCATTTTTCAACCTTCTTTCTTGGCAAAATTATACCATTATATTGATCCAAGAAGGAGATTTTTTGGTATGATAAATGAAAGGTAGGAGGAATGATCTATGGCAATTTTAACATTCGAAAATATTTCATTAATCCGGCAGAAAAAAATTTTGCTGGATACGATTAACTGGCAAATTGAAGAAGGGGAAGACTGGGCATTACTTGGTCTAAACGGGGCAGGCAAGACGTTGCTGCTGCAAATGATCTCCGGCAATATGTGGCCAAGCAAAGGCAAGCTGACCGTTTTAGGCGAAGTCTTCGGCAAAACCTCAATTCCCGATTTAACCAAACGCATCGGCTGGGTCAGTAATCTTCTGCAATACCGCTTCCAGCAAAGCGAAACCGCAGAGCGTATCGTGCTGTCCGGCAAATTTGCCAGCATTGGGATTTATCAAGAGTATACCGAAGAAGAAATGCAGCAAGCCAAAGATATTTTAAGCTCACTAAGCGGCAAAAATTTAGTTGGTAAACCGTACCAGGTTCTCTCGCAAGGGGAACGCCAGGTGGTTTTGATCGCCCGCGCCCTGATGGCGGAACCTGAACTATTAATATTAGACGAACCATGCACCGGACTGGACTTATTTGCCCGCGAAGATTTATTGGAACGCATCCAACAAATCAAACAAGGTGAAAACCCGCCAAGTCTTTTGTATGTTACCCATCACACCGAAGAAATCTTGCCATTAATCAGCCACGTTCTGATGGTCAGAGACGGCAAAATCTTCAAGCAAGGGACCCGTGAAGAATTGATCACCGAAGAAAACCTGACCCAATTCTACACCCGACCAATCGATATCCACGAACTAACCGCGGACCGCTTGATGGTCATGCCTAAGAAGTAAATTCAGAAAAATGACGAGTTTCTTCCTATTTAAATAGCGCAAATTATCAATCTGTCGACCGTCAATAACACTAAAACACCCCAGTTACGACAGCTGCCGAAAAGCTTGTTAGAGAAGGATTTTTGAGAAATCAGATGTTATCTTTGGTAAATGACGAGCTGGAATTTGAGCGGTCGACAGAAATGGTTGTTTTCGCCTTGATTTGACGAGGCTAATTAGATGCGGGGTCTTAATCTAAAACAGTGGAATGTAAATCTCGTAGTTCAGCTTCAAGGCACTCATGGTCAAATTGTCTTAATCTAAAAGAGTGGAATGTAAATTGATACTAGCATAGTTGACACCTCCTTAGTACCTGAGTCTTAATCTAAAAGAGTGGAATGTAAATTTCAATTCACAGGATATGAACTATCACTTATTCGACGTCTTAATCTAAAAGAGTGGAATGTAAATTCTAACCGAGAAAGCAAGTATCTTAGGCAGGCAGCTGTCTTAATCTAAAAGAGTGGAATGTAAATCTCGACAAATCCCGTCATGTTTTCAATCCGTGTTATTGTCTTAATCTAAAAGAGTGGAATGTAAATATGGGCATCCTTGTGAGCGGCGGCGTGTCTGCTGAGTCTTAATCTAAAAGAGTGGAATGTAAATCCCGTCTGGGTTGCCTATCAAGTGATTCATACAACGCGTCTTAATCTAAAAGAGTG
>NZ_JAFREM010000002.1 GCF_017377575.1 Candidatus Enterococcus moelleringii | reverse complement strand
ACTATGTTTAGATTAAGACCCCCGTATCATTTTATCCCTATTATACCAACGCTCCAAAGGCCATTTCTGTCGATCTATCAAAATCCACATGATTTCAAACCAAAAATAACATCGGAAATTTGATGCCCCCTTGCCACATAAGGATTTCATCCATCTGTCGTAACTGGCTATTTTCACTACTATTGACGGTCGACAGATTAATGAGAACCTTGAAAATTGCCACTCCATTCTAACATGTCAGTTCTCGTCATCTTCAGAAACTTCCGAGATTGGTACAACCGTCTTTGTTAAGAACTCTAATCCAAATTTGGAATCATAGATATAGCTGCCCTGTAATAAGACTTTTCGATAGCTTTTTTCGACTATCGCGTTTCTAGACAATAGCTGGTAATATCTTCTGCCAGAAATGGAGATCCCCTCACCGGTTATGTCTTTGCCCGTTTGTTCAGCGGCTTGGACGTCTTCTTCCAAATAGACCTTGATCTGCATTGCGCTGTTTCTGAAATATTTTGCGGCTTCTTTCTTGCTGTCGGCAATATTTTGATATGGCTCTTCTTCTAAAATAAGCTTTTCACCGTTTAAAGGTTGTTTACTTGTTAAGCCAAATATTTTACGGATTTCTTTTTCTGCTTGCTGGAATTCTGTGTCAAAGAATTTATTAACATTTTTTTGTTCGTAATAGTTCGTCAATAAGTCTTTGCGATCGACCATGTCTAACAGCCATACTTCTTTTTTCTTGCTTTTCTTTCTATTCTTTTGCTCTTTTGTTAGCAATTTGTTTGTCTCATCAAGTAGAACTTGGTCATACACACTGTAAGCTTTGGGTTTTAGTAGATAGAAAAGACCGCCCTTTTCTAGTTTTCCCCGACGATTATTACGACCCATCCGCTGAATAAGTGAATCCATTGGTGCTAAATCGGAAATGACTATTGGAAAATCGATGTCTAAAGCAATTTCGACAACTTGAGTGGTCAACCAAATCTGTCCTTCTTGTCGTGTGATTCGACTGTACAGACCTTTCGAATCGTTTTCTTTAAAGCGGCCATGTATACACTGGATTGCTGTGTCCTCGGGCAAGGCCTCTTTTAACTGTTTATAGCAGCGAATCACACTATCCACATCATTTAAAATAATTAGGACTTGCTGATTGTTACTCAGTGCTTGCTTACTGATAGCTACAATCTCAGATGAATCGTGATTTAGAGAAAGCTGAATCGTTTTCTCCCCACGTTTAACCGTATCTGCTTGGTGAATCCCATCATACTTAAGCAAATTGTTTAGTCTTTTTTTATAGGATGATGGCAGCGTAGCAGTCATTAGATGAAAGCGCGTATCTAAATGCTTCATCGCATACTCCATCAGGTAGACAAAGGCTAAGAACATCCTTGGACTTAACAAATGAATTTCATCCACGCAAACCCGCGCATCCTTCAACACCGCTAGAACTTTTTCGTAGGCGGGATATTTGAACAAAGTCATGGCAATTTGATCCACCGTCGCTAGCAGGTAAGGTTTCGCAAAATTACGTGCCAATTCGATATCATTTGCCGATAATGAAATCTCAGAAGCTTCTTCTTCAGCTTTGGATTGATAAAGGTGCAACGTTCCATGTAGCACCCCAACATTTTTTTGACCATACTTTTCTACCGCTTCTTGATAAAAACTCATGGCGCTAATGCGATTGGGAACGAGATAAAGCTTTTTCGCTGCCGTCAAACGATCCGAGCAAACGGTTTTCCCGGCACTCGTGAAGGCTTCGGTTACCACCAGCGGTTGGTCTTCAAACTGCAGAATTTCTTCTTGTAATGCGTTGAATTTAGCTTGCGCATCGCCAGTTCGTTGTTGAATAAACGAGAGCAGCTTTTGATCTGTTTCAGCTTGTTCCTCCCTGGTAAAATAATACTTGAAATCTTGACCTTCTTGACTGGATGCCAAATGATCCATCAAATTGACGAAGCCTTTCACTTCGATGTACATTTGGTTGAATTTCTCTTTTTTCGATGAGGGTTCGTCTTCAGCTAAGTTAGTATCATTTTGCTGTACAAGTAGATCAAAAGGCTTTTGAAAATCCTTATAATATTCAAAATTCAACTCTGTTACATCTTTAGGTAGCTTCGCTAACAATTCATTCGTCAGCACTGCTTCAATATCTTCAAAAACAAAACAATCCTTTTGACTCAAAATATCTTGATAGATATCATAAAAAATCGCCTCTTCCACCGCTGTCTGTCGCACATCATAATATTTACCAAAACTGCCATGATGGTACATCACAGCCTTCAATAGTACCTGCTTTTCCTGCCAACTAAGATCTGTCCTTTTTTGCAATTCAGAGTAGAAAAAAGCAGGACTTAGCAAGTTGTGTTTGACTTCCTCTTTTTCCGGATTCGAGCAGGGGATCAAAGCAGCTTCAATCTCCAACCTTTCATCTTCCTCTTCAGCATTTTTCGCCATGCTGCGGTAGATGTTGTTTTGGATTTTACTATTCATTTTTCCTAAGTCATGCCAAACACAACCCAGACGAATCATCAACTTCTTATTTTCCGAGAGCGTAATCTCTGGTGTAATGATCTGATCGTAGCATTTCAGTAAATCCTGCGTGTGCTCGGCTAAAGTCCGACCATTTTTGAGTTTTCCAGTAACTTTTGTCGACGATTTTGCTAGTAAATATCGTTTCTTCACTTATCCATCACCTCACATCCATACAAAATATTCCTTCTGTTCTTGATAGTTACAATATGCTAATGCCTGATTCTCTGGATACAGCCCTTCATCCAAATAGACATACGTTTTTACCTGGTATTCACGATCAACTTTTTCGGCTTTGATATCGCGGTACGTGTGCGGCAAACGGAATATCGGACCGGCATCCAAAATTTTATCTGAAGTATTCTCTGAAACTGGTAGATAGCATTTATCCAATTTGATTTTTTGCTGCAGCAATTCAATTAGCGGCATTCCTTGATTGATCTCCACATCCAAAAGGACAGGCTTTACTGGCACGAATTTATTTGTGTCGGTACTCCGATCAATTTTCCCTAACAAAGCAAAGTCCTCTTTTCGCCCCAACGAAAGATACCTCTGTGGGTGTAATAAGTGCTGATGAATTCTTTGGAGTGTTGCTTCACTGCCAGTCACAAAAATCGTCAACTCTAGCTCCCGTAAGACTTCTACATTCATGATTCGATTTTTAACTATATTGTCTTTGAAATGACGATAATTTTTACTATCCGTCCAATCTTTTAGTTTTTTTTGCTTTAAAAAAGTCTGATATTCTTTCCAAAAAGTACCAATCTCTCCACGTAAAAAATGGGTTTCTTTTGCAGCAGACACACCTGAGATAGCCACTTGCAATTCTTCTTCAAACCGTTCATCACATAAATAAGCCAGCATCCCAATTACGGTCGTTGGACTCGGTAATGGTAATGTCCCAAGATAATTATCCTGAGAAAATCGATAATCGCGAAAATGAGCAGTTGGCTGATAAAGTTGAAACCTTAGTGCCTTTGTCATTTTTATCAGCTCCTAATCTTTTAGATACCAATCATTATTTTTAATGGTTAAGCGCTCTGCCAGTTGTTGGATTGCTTGAACTGGCATAGTTGAGATTGCTTCTTTATCCACTAACAGATTTTTATCTGCCGCTTTGATTGTGCCCTGTAATTGATAAGCCGCCTCTACTTCTTCAATCACTGATAAATCCAGTTTCAATCCTGTCTCTCCTTGCACCTCATTTAAGCAAACCGCATCCCAGAAATAAGGAATCACTTTATCGAAAGCACCTCCGAAAACTGCTAGCGGTTTCAATAAAACACGTTGGTGCTTAATGTCGCGCGTTAAGATAGTCAGTGCATTTAAGATATCTTGAACCGCTTGAATCCTTAACTCATCGGGCATGTAGTTGCGCTCGGACGGTGATACATAATGATATTTCCCATCGCCTCCTTTTGCTACTTCACTCATGCCGATACGATCCAATTCAATCGTCACCGTATAAGCATAATAGTCACCGAAAACTTCTTCATTTGCTAAGGCTTGTGTTGAGGGAACTGCTTCATCAGGAATTTCTTCTCCCTTTTCATTAAATCGATTCCGTTCTAAATCCAAATTTAGGAAGCCTCGATTTGTTATTAGCTGTGTATCTCCTCTGTAGGTTGTCGCTGAAACGAAAGGAATCACTCTCAACGGTGATGTCTTGGAGACACCATCATTTGGTAACAAAAAACCAAAGACATCAGCCTCTAAATTTTTTTCTGTCAAATCTTCAACATTATTGAAATAGGAGTTGCTCGACTTAATTGTCAGATCATTTAATTTCCACCCAAAATTTTCAAATAGACATTTCCGCAACTCATAAGTAAAAGTAGCTACCGATGTCATCGCATGAATGCCATCCTTAAAATAGAATTTTTTTATTGGCGTGTAGTTTCCAAAACCTTGGTCATTCGATAGGGCAATTGGACTCTCTGTCAAAACGGTTAGCGTGATACAAGAAATTTTTTGCATGTTTAAACTCCTCCATATTCTTCATTTTAAATGTATCCTTCAGTATTTCAGTTTCTAAATTTTATTTTCTTTTTTTACTGTAAGTAATCCCTGAATAATTTGTCCTACATAATAATGGTATTCCTTAGTAGAAGAACAAAGAATATCTTCCGCTAACCAATTCGGAAAGTTACTGAAGCTTTCATCATTCCCTTTTTCTGTGGTGGTAAAATAGAGATGTAGCAAATCTTCATGCATTCTGGTACGATTATCGCTTCTTAGTAATTGAGTTAAGCGGAAACCTAAATTTTTCTTATTTTCTATTCGTGAGAAACTATTGCCAAAGTGCCAGTATATCTTCCCACGATTTTTCATTTCATTCATCATTGTTTCTTTCCTCCTTATTTCTAAGCTATTCATTGTCTCAGTAATAAAATTTCCCAACAGCTTATAGTTGTGTGCGAGACGTGTCTCATCATCGATTCCGATATTATCCAATAGCAAGCGGTAAGCGCCATCATAATTGTCATTCAAAATATGTTTTTTTAGTTGGTTGATTAGCTCATTCCTATTTTTCAATTGATCTGGAAAGCTGAATTTATCCACTAAATCCATTAAAATCAGTTGGACTTTTAAGCGCTCATACTCAATAATCTCTTCTGTTTGTAAGAGAATGCCTTGATTGGCATCTGTTGTAATTCGATACAATCGAACTTTTGACGACCTCCCAAGACCCGCAACCTGATAATAAAATGCTTGTGTAGTATAAACATTTTTCTTCATTTGAATTTTACGTTGCAGAAGGTAAGTGATCTCCAGGCTGTCTGTCATGACTAAATATTGCGGCTTTTCCACTTTCACATAAAGTAAAAATAGCAAATTGAAAAACTCGCATTCAAAGCAGACGGATGAATATTGATTCACCCGGCCATAGTTTGAAAACGTATTGTTTTCGCTACCTTTAAAGGTATACAAATACTTTGAATCAGTTCGGACTATTCTTTTATTTGGTTTCATTTTCTCAATAGTTTCGATGGCATATTTATGGGTGATATCATAAAGCGGTGCGGTATTTTCTTGGCAAACGGAACAGTTACTTCCTTCACCATATAATTCCAGGTGCTCCCGTTGTTTCAACAAACTATCGAGAAAAAGCTGAAGCAACTCTTTTAAATTTTGATGGAAATTAGCAACAGTACCCGCATTTGCGCCAAATTTTCCACTGTTTCGCAAATAAGGGAAGTATATTTTTTGACTCTTTGCAACGATCTTCTTGATCTTATCCGGAGAAACCTTTGCTGCCTCGAGAAGTTCTATTAAATGTTCTTTAGGAGCAACTTCTAGTTTATTCAGCAGATCATCTGACAGTTTTTCTACTATTAGGTCCCGGACAAATGCACGATAAAGTTCAGTCACAATTTGTGTAAAAAGAGCTTTCTTCATGTCGAACTCTGCTGGCATCTCAAAGCTCAGGTGGTTACGATGCAACTTTGGCTGAATACGATTGTCCTCATCAATCTCCCGCAACATTCGATAGAAATAAAGGATGCCCGTATCGCGAACCAACTCACCATTTTTCAAAATATTAATCTGCATGAGCTACCTCCTCGACTAAATCTAGCATTCCAAATCCCGAACCCGATAACGAGCTCCAGCCACTACTCAGGAATAAGTTCAACAAATAGGGTTTCCCTTCTAGCCTAAAAGTCCCAATACTAGCCTCAATGTATTTCTCGTAATGTTGAACTACTGTCTTTTTCATTTTAATCGGCTTGAAGACAAGTGCTTCTAAATCTTGTTTTAAACTATCCCCATAAAAATCTTCCCATTTGTACAATGTATTAGCTTTCAGTGTTTCTAAAAAAGCTGCTTCATTTTGACTGACTGAATGGAACCAATCTTTCATCGTTTCTCGATCATGTTCTCTCGCGATGATAGGACTTGCTGTGCGAAAAATCGCTGCTTGTCCCCGAATCATTGGTTGACTGACAGGAATAACAGACTGAACAGTCACTTTGTTTCTAGCGAATGGAACTTCTTCATCAAGAAGATTAGCAAAAGCATTTTGAAAAAGTACCGCCGTTTCCGCATCACCTGTTGAAAAATTAAAGATCAGTTCTTTGTTGGGCACGAGAATCTCCTCTTTACCGAACACAGCATTTTTTAAGTAGACACTCCATGTATAATATTTTTGTGTGTTTTGATCAAAGAACTCATGGAATTTTCGTTGATCTTGTTTCTCAATCGCTGTCTTAATTAGACTTAAGCAACTCTTACGATAATTGATTGGTATACTTTCGTTCTCTAAAGAACAAATAATTTGTAATCGCACTTTTTTCCCTCCTTTTTTCGAACTCGATAAATATTTCTTACATACAGACTATTAATTAGACTACTTTTGTTATACTCCTTTTGGTCTTCTTTACTCTCTAATAAAAATTGCTGTCTGTCAGAAAAGATACCTATTTTTATATCTTTTTCTTACCAACTACACATTGATAACGCTTTCTTAGTCCAATTAATATATTAAACGAACTCTTTTCGGATATCAAGGCCGAATTATATTTATGATTAATATCGAGTAATTTGAGCTGCTGAATCCACTTTGGTATAATTCAAGTAAGTGTACGTTAATCTAAAATAAGTGAAGTATAAATAATTAAATTTACGTTCCAAATCCTACCATTAATCTAAAACAATGTAATCTACATTTATTCTTCCGCAACTGGAAATTTTTGGATGTAACTTGATCTAACCAAAATATACCCCATCAAAGAAAGAATACTTTTCTGATGGGGTGTTTTGCATGCAATTTTAAATTAGTAAATCAAATTCCGCGGTTGCTCTATCACAAAAACCTACCAGCAGAACGTCTTAACGACATTCCACTGGTGTTCCCATTAACTATCCCCTACCCCGCCAACTCATCAAACTGTGAGTTATACAGCGCAGCGTAGTAGCCGCCTTTGGCTAGCAGTTCTTCGTGTGTTCCTTGTTCCTTGATATCGCCGTCTTGCATGTAAAGGATCTTATCGGCATCCTTAATGGTCGATAGACGGTGAGTGGTAACGAAGGAGGTCCGGCCGGCCATTAGGTTGTTCATGGCTTGCAGCATGTTGGATACTTGCGCCAGCGGAGCGATTGGTTGAGTCAGGTTGCGGACGTATAAGAAAACTTTAGACCGTATCACAATATGAATACAAACGTAGTCGCTCATGCTATAATATCTATATTGAATATATAAGGAGTGGAACCATTATGACTACTACTACAATCCGCATACCTGAAGAAGATTATAAAAAAGTGAAATCTCTGGCTGCATTTGAAGGAGTAAGTGTTTCTGAATTTATGCGTAACGCAATTATGGAACAGGTTGAAGATACTCTTGATTATGAAGCTGGTATCAACATTTTGAATGAAAAAAATGAACGTGTTGCTCGGGAAGACGTATTGAAAGAGGTATTTCCTGACTAATGTATACTTGGAGTTTCGATAAAAAAGCATATAAGGAATTTAAGAAGTTAGACAGCCTGATACAAAAACGGTTAGTTAAATGGTTAGACACGCATATTGAAGGAACCGAAAATCCTCGACAATGGGGAAAAGCTCTTGAGGGTGATAAGAAAACACTTTGGCGTTATCGGGTGGGGAGTTTTCGTATGATTGTTGATATTATCGATAATGAATTTGTCGTGCTTGTTCTTAAAACCGGTAAACGAAATGATATTTACAAGCGTTAATAGCTTTTATCATACTGGATAAGTAACAGTTTTCTAGACTGTCTCTGCTATTAGTTCCCACAGTATCTATCGGATGTGTAAGTTCTGTATTTGAATAAGTTTTACTAAATGAAGTAAGCTAGTTTGACGAAAAATCAGACTAGCTTCTTTGTGTTCATTAATTATTCCCCCACAGGCAATGATGGCCCCTGGAAGTTCATCTGCCTTTTGCTCAGCTCCTGATTCATTGCGTTGATGCCATTATTCAAATGATTTTCTCGATTAATTACGTTAGGAAGAAAAACGACTGTTAATCCACCACAAAAAACCACCAGCAGAACGTCTCTCAACATCCCACTGGTGTTCCCGTTATCTATCCCCTACCCCGCCAACTCATCAAACTGCGAATTATACAGTGCAGCGTAATAGCCGCCTTTGGCTAGTAGTTCTTCGTGTGTTCCTTGTTCCTTGATATCGCCGTCTTGCATATAAAGGATCTTATCTGCATCCTTAATCGTAGATAGACGGTGAGCGATAACAAAGGAGGTCCGGCCGGCCATTAGGTTGTTCATGGCTTGTTGGATTAATACTTCAGTTCGAGTATCGACAGAAGAGGTTGCTTCATCCAAGATCAGGATTGGTTTGTCTGCTAAGATAGCGCGAGCAATCGTCAGCAGTTGTTTTTGTCCTTGCGAGATGTTGGATGATTCTTCGTTCAATTCCATATTGTAACCGCCAGGTAAGGTTTCGATGAAGTGGTTTACGTGAGCAGCTTTGGCTGCGGCGTAAACTTCTTCGTCGGTGGCATCTAGTCTTCCGTAACGGAGATTGTCCATGATGGTGCCTTTGAACAACCAAGTATCTTGGAGTACCATACCGATGTTTTCCCGTAAATCTGCGCGGTTGAAATCGCGAATGTCGTGACCATCAATTTTGATGGCGCCGGTATTGACGTCGTAAAAGCGCATCAATAGTTTCACCATTGTGGTCTTACCAGCACCGGTTGGTCCAACGATGGCGACCGTTTGGCCTGGTTCCACATGACTGCTGAAGTCATTGATAATAATCTTATCCGGTGTATAACCGAATTTGACGTGTTCGAAATCAACTTCGCCGTTGACCTTGCCGATTTTGACTGGGTTTTCGACGGTTTGAGCTTCTTCGTCCTCGCCTAAGAATTCAAATACACGTTCAGCGGCAGCTGCCATGGATTGCAGCATGTTGGATACTTGTGCCAGCTGAGCAATTGGTTGGGTCAGGTTGCGGACGTATTGGATAAAGGCTTGGATATCCCCTACTGTGATGGTACCGTTGTAGGCTAAAATCCCACCAATAATCGCTACGGCTACATAACCTAAGTTCCCAACGAAGTTCATAATTGGTTGCATTAATCCAGAAAGGAATTGCGATTTCCAAGCGGATTTGAATAGTACGTCATTTTGCTTTTTGAATTCGGCTAGGGCATTTTCTTCATCATTGAAGAGATGCACAATGTTGTAGCCGCCGACGGTTTCTTCTACTTGACCATTAATCATACCTAAGTATTTTTGTTGGGTCTTAAAGTGCTTTTGCGAGAACTTAATAACGATCGTGATCAAAACCAACGAGATCGGTATGATTAAAACGGAAATACCGGTCATCTGTACCGAAATCGATAGCATCATGATAATAACCCCGATAATCGTGAAGGTCGATGTAATCAGCTGCGTGATCGATTGGTTCAGTGATTGTCCTAAGGTATCCACGTCATTGGTGATACGGGATAGGACTTCACCGGTTGTCCGGCTTTCAAAGTAGTTCATTGGCATGCGGTTGATTTTTTCAGAAATTTCTTTCCGCATGCGATAGGTAATTTTTTGCGTGATCGTTGACATGATCCAGCCTTGCATGATTCCGAAAACGGAGGCGACTAAGTAAAGTCCCAGCATGAAGAGCAGGATGTGTCCGATTTTATCAAAATTGATATCGCCAGTGCCTTGATATTTTTCAACCAAGCCATTGAACAATTCAGTGATTGCTTTAGATAAGATTTTTGGTCCCCAAATATTAAAAACAGTCGATGCCGCCGCAAAGATCATCACGAATAAGACGGGGATCTTATAGTTTGCCATATAAGAGACTAGTTTTTTAATGGTGCCTTTAAAGTCTTTGGCTTTTTCGCCAGGACCCATTCCGCGGCCCATTGGTCCATGTCCGCCTTGCGGACGTTGTTGTTTTGTTTCTGCCATTTTCTTCCCCTCCTATTCTGCTTCTAAGCCTAATTCGGCGTTACTCAACTGT
The DNA here is from genome assembly GCF_017377575.1 of Candidatus Enterococcus moelleringii. Taxonomy (GTDB): domain Bacteria; phylum Bacillota; class Bacilli; order Lactobacillales; family Enterococcaceae; genus Enterococcus_A; species Enterococcus_A moelleringii. The sequence goes on along the minus strand of NZ_JAFREM010000002.1, from coordinate 149,934 downwards.
GAAGAAGCGATTTCTTGGTAAACGGGTGATGTTTCCATCAGTTCATCGTGGGTTCCTTGTGCTACGATTCGACCTTCGTTCAGCACGATAATGTTATCGGCATGAAGGATGGTTGAAATCTTTTGGGCCACAATGATTTGTGTAATGCCTTTAACTCGTTCAGCCAATGCACGACGCAACGCAATGTCGGTCTTGTTGTCTAGGGCAGACAGTGAATCATCAAAGATCAAAACCTTTGGATCTTTGGCTAAAGCTCTGGCGATGGACAAGCGTTGTTTTTGTCCCCCGGAGACGTTGGTTCCGCCTTGGGAAATCTCCCGTTCGTAGCCTAATTCATTGCCGTCAATAAATTCTTCCGCCTGAGCAATTTGCGCGGCTTTTTTCATTTGTTCATCGGAAATGCCTTCGACGTTCCCGAATTTGATATTTGATTCAATGTTTCCAGAGAACAGCACACCTTTTTGCGGAACAAAACCGATCAGGTCATGCAGCTTGTGCAAGCTCATTTGGCGAATGTCCACACCATCAATCGTGATGCGGCCGCTGCTTACATCAAACAGTCGCGGAATCAAGTTCACCACGGTGGATTTCCCAGAACCAGTTGACCCGATTAAGGCCGTGGTTTCTCCCGGATTGGCTGTGAAGTTGATATGATGCAGCACATCTTCACCAGCATCTGGATAACGGAAGGTCACACCTTCGAATTTCACTTGACCTTTGAAATCATGATCGTCCTGTGGTTGTTCAGGATCGATGATGCTTGGTTCGGTTTCTAACACTTCATCCACCCGACCAGCTGATACGTTGGCACGAGGCAGGATGATTGAAACCATTGACAGCATCATGAAGGCCATGACAATTTGCATCGTGTAGGTAATGAAGGCCATCATGTCCCCAACCTGCAATTGGCCAGTGTCAATATTGTGACCGCCAACCCAGACAATCAAGACGGAAATTCCGTTCATCAAGAGCATCATAATCGGCATCATGATGGACATGCTGCGGTTGACAAACATTTGGGTTTTCATCAAGTTAGTATTGGCAACATCGAAGCGGTTTTCTTCGTATTTTCCCCGAGAAAAGGCCCGAATAACTGGTAGACCAGTGATAATTTCACGGGAAACTAAGTTCACGCGATCGACTAATTTTTGCAGACTCTTGAATTTTGGCATGGTAAAGCCTAATAGAGTCAACACTAACAGTAAAACTAAGCCGACAGCTAATGCGATAATCCAGCCCATACCGGTACCGGTTTTAAACACTTCATACACACCGCCGATTCCTAAAATTGGTGCGTATAAAACTAGTCGGATAGTCATAACTAATCCCATTTGAATTTGTTGGATATCATTGGTGCTGCGAGTAATTAAGGATGCTGGCGAGAAAGTCTCCATCTCCGTATTTGAGAATTGCAGGATTTTGTCAAATTGACCCACCCGCAAATTTTTACCGACTGAAGAAGAAACCAGCGAAGCAATTAAGCCAACTAAAATGGCTGCTACGGCTGCGATCAACGTCAGAACAAGCATTTCGCTTCCTCGTTTGAACATATAGTCCATTTGAATTTGTTTCGTATCTTTATCTAGTGCCTTGTATTCAGCTAAGGTTAATTGGATGCCGACGGTCTTCATGGAATCTTGACCGACATCCCCTAAGCCTTCTTTGGTTTCTTTACGAGCAGCTTCAACTTTTTCAGGTAATTCGTTTTGCGTTTGCTTAATCGAATCCCCGATCGATTGGGCTTGTTCGCCTTTTTGAGTCGCTTCCGCACCTTTTTCTTGCGCGGTAGCTAAATCACCAGAGGCTGCTGCCGCTTGTGCTGCGGCTCCTGCTTCTTGGGCTTCTTTGCCTAATTCTTGGGCTTGCTGGCCCTCGGTGCCTAATTGCTTATACTCATCTAAAATTTCTTTCGCTGCCGCTCCATCTTTTGATTCTTTGGATTGAGAGGTAGCCAGCATAAACATTGGCAGTTCAAAGATTTTAGCTAACTTTTCTTTGTTTGCTTCGCTTTTATGCTGCAATTCATAAACAGTCACGTCTTTTCCGTCGACTGTTTCGGTGGTTTTTTTGTAGTTTTCTTTAATCGTATCTTTTTCATCATCGGTCATGAAGAGCTCGATGGCTGAAAGAGTAGATTCCCGAATACTCTCTGGGGTAGCTGTTTCCAAGCCCCCTTGTTGAATCCCGACATCCACGATATCGGATGTAATGCTTGGCAATGTCAACTCGCTATGGGCCTGAACAACTAAGAGAATCAGCGCCGCGAGGATGGCATACCAATATTTGCGTAAATATTTAAATAGTTTCACGTTTGTTACCTTCCTTGTCTATTTGTTTACCGGCTTTTTGTGGCGCCGTTTTTCAGCCAATTTAATTTCAAAGTAAACTCTGCCATGACCTCATCAATTGAGTGGTCGTCGTTTTCCTGCATGTGGCGATAGCCCTCGGCAATCGTCGAGAACACCGTGTGCATCAGCATTTTCACCAAAAGCTGCAGCTCTTTCTGATCGGCTACCTTCAATAGCGATAGATCCACTCGATCGTAAAATTCCTGCAGATCTTCTTTATGCTGCTGATCTGGCGGACATGGCGCCTGGGGCCTTTTCCCAAAATGGGGCGCAACTTTATGAAACGAACGATAATCCATACTGATAAACAGATTTTTATAAAACGCGGCGTTCGTTCCCTGCAATACTTCCCTGACCATTTTTGAAAAATAAAACTCAAAGCCTTCAAACAGGTCTCCGTTTGCTTGTTCAATCGCCAAGTTCAATTCCTGTTGAAAATTCCGCCGCATACTTTGAAAATAGTAGAAATACAAATCCTCTTTGTCTTCAAAGTACTGATAGAAGCTGCCTCTAGGAATCTCTGCATCCTTGATGATTCGGGCAATCGAAGCGTCCCCTAATGGCACTCTAGAAAACTCTTTTTTGGCGGCATCCATGATTCGCTGCTTTTTATCTTCCGCCAAATGATAAAAGGTTTCTTTAGGCATAATCTTACCCCCTAACTTATAAATAATTTCCGATGACACTCTGTCATGTGACAACTTGTCATTATACGCCTTTTACTAACGAATACAAGTACTTTGTTTGGTAATTTCAGAAAAAGTTTTACTGTCTTTCATTCTTGTCTTATGCAAGTGGAAAAAGAGCTGCTAATCCAATGATGGTACGGTTTTCCCGCAAATAGGTTTGTTAACGATTCCTTAAAAATTGAAGCAAGATCGAGCAATTCACGTCGCTCATGATAAGAATTCTTTTATTCGATTCAGCTGTTGGGAAATTTATTTGAGAAGGTTCAAGCTAAATGATTACAGCACAGCCGTGGCTGCGTTATACTTTTAGATGTAACGAATTATATAGGAGGTTTTCGCAAATGGAACAGTTGAAACTAAACAATGGTCAAACGATCCCGCAATTAGGTCTAGGTGTTTTCAAGGTTCAAGATGCCGGCGACTTGAAGTCAGCCGTGGCAGAAGCATTGAAAGTCGGCTATCGTCACTTTGATACCGCAACGATCTATCACAACGAAGAATGGCTTGGGGAAGCGCTGGCTGAAAGTGATGTGCCGCGAGAAGAATTATTCATTACGTCAAAAGTCTGGAACAACAATACTACCTACGACGAAACAATCACCGCTTTCCATGAGTCCTTGAAGAAGCTGCAAACGGACTACTTGGATCTCTATTTAATTCATTGGCCTAGCGAAGGCTACAATGAAAAATGGCGGGCGATGGAAAGCTTGTACAATGACGGCCTGATCAAATCCATTGGTGTGTCCAATTTCGAAAAACCCCATATGGAAAAATTGATGACCACCGCCAAAATCAAACCGGCTGTCGATCAAGTAGAAACTCATCCTTATTTCCAACATAAAGAATTGAACGAATACTTGAAGAGTATGGATATCGCTCATGAAGCTTGGGGCCCGCTTGGCCAAGGAAAAAGCAATGTGTTAGAAGATCCTGTTTTGGTAAAAATCGCTGAAGCCCATGACAAATCCGTAGCCCAAGTCATTCTGCGCTGGCACTTGCAACGAGACATCATCGTGATTCCTAAATCCGTTCACGCCGAACGCATCGCACAAAATATCAATGTCTTTGACTTCAGCTTGACGGATGAAGAAATGTCCATGATCGCTTCTATTGATAAAAACCAACGAGGTTCCGGCGATCCCAACGATGAAGAGTTTTTGAAGGGGACGATGAGTAGAAGATAAAATAGAAGCTGACAGCTGCAGTAGATTTGAGCAGCTGTCAGCTTCTTTTGTAGTTTTGTTGATTGGAAACCTAGTATGATTAGGCTACTTTTTGCAGCAAAATGTTATTCAAAATATAGGAATAAATCATGTGAAATCGAATAAGTAAAATACCCAAAAGTACGCTTCATGAAAGAAAACAGTCATAATACGCACACTTAATATTGTATACTAAAGTTCTAGGGGGTGGTTTTTTGGTAATCAAACAACAGAACTCGCTGAGAATTTTCATTCTATGCGCAATGGCTGTCTGTCTCAATGTCATTCTGGGTTCAATTGTCACTTTTACGCATATTCCCTTTCTCTTTTTAGATGCGTTAGGGACAATTTTTATTTCTGTGAATTTCAAAATGAGATATGGAATCCTTACTGGCTTGTGCACTAATTTATTATTGGGAGTTATTCATGGTCCGCTGGCTTTGCCTTTTGGTTTAGTTAGTGTTGTAATCGCCATCACAGCGAATTTGTGTGCTAAAAACGGATTTACCTATTACCAGGCAATTATAACTGGAGTCTTACTGGTTCTAATCGGTTCCTTGGCAAGTGCCCCGATTCGCTTACTATTATATGGTGGATTTGGCGGCCTGCAAAAATCGGTGACAGACCTGCTTGTCTTTTCCCTCCGAGCCTCGGGCAAAAAAATGATTACTGCTGCCTACTGGGGTGCAGTTACCGATGGGATCTTTGATAAAATCATTTCCTGTCTTTTGATTTCTTGGATAAACAGCCGCTCGCAAACGCAACGGCTTTTAGCTTCTTTTTATTACGAGGGGGATTGCAATGAATGGCCAAAAGAGAATTCTTAAAATATTTATCCAATTGTTAAATGGTACCACTTTGACGAAGAAGGAATTAATGGAAGAATATCAAAAACAAGGCAGCACGATTCAACGAGATATGGCTATTATCGAAGAAGTTTTGGAAGAAAACAGCAGCTCTCCTGCTTACCTTCCTTATCTAGGCACCTTGAGCCGCGAAGGAAAAGGAGCTTATCAGCTGCCGGATTATCTAAAGAATAATTTTCTGAGTGATGATGAATTGCTGGCTGTGCTAAAAATACTTTTTGCCAGCCGAGCCTTCAACACTAAAGAAATGACGCGATTTATCGATAAATTCCATGATCTATCAGAGGATAAGAAAAGGCTGCGGCAATTTATTGCCAACGAAGAACTCTATTATCATGGGGTGCCGGAAATAGATATTCTCGATCGAATTACTTTGCTTTGCGATGCTATCACTAATGGCGCTATGATCGAATTTGAATATACGAAGTGTGGAGAAACGAGAACCTTTCGGCGCATCCCTAATGCCATTCATTTTTCTGATTTGTATTTCTTTATGCTGTCTGCTTCTCACACAGCCCAGGATGACCGGGATTTCGCTGCTTTGAATAAATTCCGAATTAACAATATGGTGAATCTGCGAATTGTTTCCTCGCGAAACAAGACCCTTTATAAAGACCGCTGTGAAAGCGGTGCGCTGCGTAATCAAACGGGCCAACTCCCCTTTTTAGGAAATCCGATTACTTTGGTGCTGGATTTTTACTGGGACCCGGTTTATGTATTGGATCGTTTTCCTGATTCAAAAATCACCAAGGAAAATGAAGACGGGAGCTTCCGGATTGAAGTGCAGGCCAATGATGGTTACGGTGTGAAAATGTGGTTGCTGGGCCAAGGGGATATGGTAAAAGTCATTTCGCCGAAGCATGTGAAGGACTATATTATTCAGGATATGATTGGTACCTTAAATTATTATGGCTATGAATTAACCCCGAAGTGATCATATTATGATCACTTCTTTTTGTATACTTGATTTATCTGGAAAATGACACAACCTAAAGGAGGATCACTATGAAAAAACGATATATTTGCCCATTAGCTTTAGCCATTCTAGTACTTGCCGGCTGCAATACAGAAGAAGCTAATGAAGTACCAGTTGAAAGTAGTTCTACTAGTGTTACATCTTCTTCATCTACTCAAGAAAGCAGTTCATCCAGTACTTCTTATATCGAAGAATCATCTAGTATGCAAATAAGCAGCGCTACCCAAGAGTCCAGTTCTACAGAAAAATACTACCAACTAGTGATAGATGACTTCAAATCTAAACTGCTTGGTGAGTGGACCTACTCCAATTCATTAGCTGAAGGCATGACCTTCTATCATGAGATTTCTGAAATCAGCTTCAGAGAGGACGGAACCTTTTCGCTAAAAATGTCCTCCGACAAAAATGATACCAATGGTGTAGTTCTCGAAAGCAACGGAACGTATCAAATTTCGGAAAATGGCGTTAAACAAACCCTAGAAGGCTTTCCACATTATGTAGACAACTACGATGACTATGCTAAGCAAGATGCCGGGTTTGCGGCTAATTATATTCAAATACGCTTTACCAGCCCCGAAAACGTGGTAACAACAGGTATCTATATTTACCCAAATGGGCATCTCACTTTCGAGAATCCTCATTTATTATTCAACGAAAATGTTACCGGCCTTTCACAATTTGAAAAATTCTAACACACTCACACTTGAAACGGAGATGATGAAAATTAAGAAGAAGATGATGTATTTAACTATTTTAGGCGCTGTCTTTTTATCTGGTTGTTCCCCTAAAAAAGAAGCTCAAAAGACAGCTGAGAACCATTCAACAAGTTCCAGTCAGGCGGTTGCAGAAAGCAGCACTACAGAGGAAAACACGGGACAAGCAAGTAATGTAACGTCCTCTTCAAGCAGTACAACTCAAGAATCTAGCACTGAACCAGTGCAAACTACTTTATGGAATCCAGAAAAAGCCCAACAACTGGATCAGTTTATGGCAAGCTGGGGACAGACAATGGGTCAAGAGTATCGAGCCTACGGAAAAGGCAATAGTGTGAAGCACTACGTTTTTCAAGTCCCCGATCATATACTCTCAGGAGAAGTCGCTTTCTTTGTAAATGAGCAGCAAACCGAAATGAGCTGGTCAGAAGATGGTGAAAGCGGGCAAGGCTATCAAGCAGTCGCCGTATATTCAGATTTTGATACGGGAGAACCTGGTATGGGCAAGCACTGCTATTTATTTGCCTTTTATAATGGTGAACCCCGCGTCCTAATTTGCGAATTAACCGGCTACTATGAAACCCGAGCTGCTAAGTTTAAAGACACCGAAAATCAGGACCTGAAAAATGGCTTTGCTCAAATTGTCAATAATTCTCCCGTCCAAATAAGTGAGCAACCTGAAGCAGCTGCTGCGCCTATAAGTTATGAAGAAGCGAAAAGTTTACTATTAAGAGAACAGCTCCCTTTTTCAGATGCATCAGGTCATTTGGTAAACAAAGGGGATATCCCCGGCATATCTGACGGAGGAAATTATCTTATTCTAGACAATGGCAGCGTTATGCTGAGGCAGTATTCTGGAGCTAAGGGCTTTGAAGAATATACTCTTACACCAAATGCTGACGGCACAGTCCGAATTATGTGGGAATCATTTACGATCGAAGACCTGAATAAACGAAGTACCGGTATACCTAAAGACGTAGTCGTACCAAGATAAACTATAAGCTTAGCGATTTTTCGCTAGGCTTTTTTCGACCATTTCATAAGTGGTCATTTTATGAACAGGTCATATTTTATAATTAATGAGTTAAGAATAGTTTCACAATAAATTTATAGGGGGTTAGCTAAATGAAAAGTAGTATTTTCAATAATGTTTTTGCATCGGAAAAGAAATATCGAGCAAAAATGGTCAAAGGAAAACATGGGTGGTTAGTCAAAGGAATGGTCTTCGGCACGCTTTTATTTGGCGGTATGATGATGGACAGCGTATCAGTGGATGCTGCTGCATGGGTACCTAATACCGTTGAACAAATTGCTAGCCGAATCACGGAGGGTCAGAAGTCGCTTACGATGATTGAAGGAGATACGGTTTATAACATTGGGTTAGCGATAAATATTAAGGACCCTATGCAATTACTGTATGACAATGGCTTCAAAGATGGCGAACAATACACCTTGCCAGTTGGAACCGTGATCTCTTGGGATGGCAATCACGTAACGGTTACCGATCCACAAGGGAACGTAATCGGAGATACGGTAGTTACCGATGATCAGAAGCAAAATCCAGATCTACCGGTTGCAGGTCAAGCTTCTGACACACCGCAAAATACAGTTGCTGCACCAGCATCAAACGGTTCATCAAGTACACAAGCAGCTAGACCACAGGTTCCAAATACAGGTGGTACTACGAATGGCAATGGATCAACTACCGGTTCAACTACCAGTCCTACTAATCCGGGAACACCAGAGACACCTGTTAATCCAGAAACACCAAGTAATCCTGAAAAGCCGACTGAGCCAACGACACCAACCGATCCTGAAAAACCGGTTGTTCCTGAGCAGCCTGATAATCAGACAGAACTGGAAAAGCTGAAAGCTCTTTTAGCAGAATTGGAAGCCAAATTAGTCGTTGCTGAACAAGAATTGGCAACTGCCCAACAAAATCTGGATGCAGCTAAAGCTGAGGAAAACATTGATTACGATGCAGAAATTGCTGCGTTGCAAAATACAGTTGCTGAAAAAGAAACCAATAAAGCGACTATCGAAAATGAGATTGCTACACTTAATACACAAAAAGCCGCTGCGGATGCAGAACTAGCAACAGCACAAGGAACCCTGGATGCTGCCTTGGCAACACAACAGGAAGCGCAAGCTGCTGTCACCGCTGCTCAAGCTGCGCTCAATGCCATCCAAGAGACTGGTGACGCTGAACAAATAGCTAATGCAGAAGCTGCATTGCAAACGGCACAAGCTGCTTACGACGGCACAAGCAATCAAGTTAACCAAGCCCAAGCAGTCGTAACTGAGAAACAAAACCAAGTTGCAGCTGTTGACGGTCAAATAGCAGCTAAGCAAGCGGAGTTAGCTAATTGCGACACTTCAGCAGAAGTAGCCAAAATTGCTGAATTAGAAACTGCGAAGCAAAATCGTCCGCAGCAATCGATTGCTGAACTAGAACAAATTGTTGCAGAAAAACAAAAAGTTGTCGATGATCTAAAAGCTCAGATTGAAGATGTGAAGCAGCAAATTGCAGCAATTGAATTAAAAGTAGATCGTGCAAATGCGATTAATCAGTTAAAACCTTTGGAATACTTAACACAGGAATTGGTTGACGGCTATGTTGCTAGAATCAACTCTTCTCTATCTAAAGGTGAAATTGATAGTGTGGTTGCCGAAGCCCAAGCTAAAAATGCTGAATTGAAAGCTCAGTACGATGAAGAACAAGCAGCGAAGGCCTTGCAAGAAGCGAAAACAACTGCGCTTGCTCAATTAGAAAGCCTGACCTTACCAGACGAATCAAAAGCAGCTTACCAAACTCAAATCAATGATGCTACTTCGGTCGAAGCAGTCAATCAAGCTTTACAAGCTGCTCAAAATGAAGCAAATGATTTAGCAAACTTAGCGTCAGCTAAAACAACTGCAAAAGATCAAATCAACGGAATGAATATTTCGGATGATGAAAAACAAGCATTCATCTCTCAAGTCGAAGCTGCTGCAACAATTGATGAAGTAACTCAGATTGTAAACCAAGCAACAGCCATTTCGGATGAGAACGATGCAAAAGACCAATTACAAGCAGCGAAAACCAAAGCCAAAGAAGAAATTGCTTTGTTCAATTTGTCAGATGATGAGAAAGCTCAATTTGTTGATCAGGTTGAAAATGCTTCAACCATTGATCGAGTGAATACGATTGTAGCTAACGCGAAAGCCATTTCCGATGAAAACAACGCCAAAGAAGAAGACGCTAGAAAGCTGGCTCAGGCAAAAGAAGAAGCTGTTGCTAAACTTGAAGGGATGAATTTGAAAGACCAGTTAAATTCGTTCAAAACGCAAGTCAGTGCAGCCACCTCTGTCGAACAAGTCAATCAAATTGTTGCTAATGCCCAAGCCATTTCTGATCAAAATGATGCTGATGAACAGGATGCACAGGAGCTGGCTCAAGCAAAAACCGAAGCATTAGCCAAACTCGATACGTTAAATCTAAAAGAGCAAAAACAAAGCTTCGTTGACCAAGTAAATGCTGCCCAATCAGTTTCGGTTATTGAGCGAGTATTAACAGAAGCACAAAATGTTTCTGATGCTAATGATCAAGATGAACAGGATGCTAGAGAATTAGCAGAAGCTAAGCAAAATGCGTTAACTCAACTTGAAGGTATGAATTTGAAAGAGCAAAAGCAAAGTTTTATTGATCAAGTCAATGCAGCAACATCTGTTACGCAGGTAGATGAAATCGTAGCTGATGCTCAACTTATATCAGATCAAAACAATCAAGATGCTCAAGAGTTAGCAAATGCTAGAACTCAGGCAACCTCAACTTGTAATTCAATGAATCTAAAAGATCGAAAAGATGAATTTATCAACCGATTGAACGCTGCTACAACAATCGCTCAAATCAATCAAATCGTCGCAGAAGCTCAAGCAGTTTCAGATGAAAATGATCGAGTTGATCAAGAAGAACAGACTGCTAGAGAATTACAAGAAGCTAAAGATCAAGCATTAACAACGATCGAAGCACTTAACCTAAAAGATCAAAAACAAAGCTTTATTGATCAGGTCAATGCAGCAACTACAGTTAATGATGTCAATCAAATCGTAGCTAATGCTCAAGACCTTTCTGATCAAAATGACAAAGATGAACAAGCTGCAAAAGAATTAGCTGAAGCTAAAACAAATGCAATTACTCAAATTAATGGATTGGAATATCTATCAACAACTGAGAAAAACCAGTTTATCAACCAAGTAAATGCAGCAACAACTGTTTCTCAAGTTAATACAGCAGTTACCGCAGCAAATGCTCAAAATGAAGCAAATAAACCTGAAACAGAAAAAACTTTGGAAGAAGTAAAACGAGAAGCGCTTGATGAAATTCAAAGAGCCGGCCTTGGAATGAATGGAGTTGGATATCTTTCACAAGTAAATCGAGCAACATCGATCGAAGAGATTAATGCAATCATGGCTGACTTCAGAATTTTCATGGAAATGCAAAATAATAAGAAAGATCCTAATGCTCAAACTGTTGCTAATAGTGAACAAGAAGCAAAACAATTTAAAGATACATTTACTCAAATGTTAAATGATTATCGAGATGAATCTGGAGTATCTACTATTAATACAAATTCAATTTTAGATAAAGCGGCAGATTTACGAGCTAAAGAGATTGAAACAAAATTCTCTCATATAAGACCTAATGGTAATGGTTGGGCAACAGCAGTTTTAGATGTTAATGGTGGAACATCACCATTTAACGGGATTATTGAAAATATTGCAGGAGGTATTTCTGATTGGAGATATCTTTCTGGTGAATCATTAGCTAAAAAGGTATTTGATATTTGGAAAAATAGCCCAGGACATGACGCAAACTTAAGAGATTTTGAAATCACTCACTACAGTGTTTCTTACTTCATTGGTTCAGATGGAAAATTATACTTTGTATTCTTAGCTGGTCAAGCTAAATAATCAACGTTTTCTAAATTCACTCCATAAATAGTTTCACTGATCAGTTACAAGTTGTTGATTGCCAGTCAACAGCTTGTAACTGATTTATTTTTATGATCAAATTCAGAATAAAAATGCTTAGACATTCAAAATCTAAGCATTCAGACTATAGATAAATCGGAATCAAGGGCGACTTGATCCCGATTTTTTATGCACTTAGGGTTTTGAGCGAAAAAATAAAAGGCCTTTTGCCGTTCACCATAGCAGGTGGATATTTTTTTCAGATTCATTTCAGCAAACGTAAGCATCGTATGCTTGGTATTTTTTTCCAATCCTTGGTACTTCGTCTAAGAGTTTTTACTTTGTTTGAATACTCAGATCTTAACTCTTTTTATACATTGGAGAGGTGATAGATTACAAAAGAAAGAATATACATTATCACACTATATGATCCTCTAAAATCCACTACTGAGGAATAAGTTAATTTTGAATACTTCTAACTATCTCCATTTCCACCCTAACCACCTCTCACCTTCTCAGCCCTAGCCATCTTCTCCACCTGCCTCTCCAACTCATCCACACTCACCAAAAAATCAGCATAGAAAGTTTGGAACACCTTAGCTTGAGCATGAAATTCTCTAATAATTTTTTTCTTATTCAACGGCATCTTAGAGCTATCAAAAAAGTCTAGCGTTTGTTTCAATGGCTCTTGCCAGGAAGCCAGTTGCTCCAAACGGTCCTTCAACTCATTGATATCCTGCTGAGAAATTGCTTTAAGAGGTTGATTCTTTTTTACCAGAACTTTTCCTTGCTGCTTCGATCCTGCACTTTTCATGAGTGTTGCCTCCTAATTATTAATCTTTTTATGCGTTTTTCGCATAGATTCACCTATGCGAAAAATGCATACTATAAAATTGCCCTGAGGTGATTTTATGTATTATAGAATTCGCGATCTTCGCGAGGATGCTGATTTGAGTCAAGAGCAATTAGCTAAGCAGTTAAATGTTAGTCAAACAACATATTCCCGTTATGAAACAGGAAAGTTGGACATCCCTAGTCAATCTTTGATAATCTTAGCCAATTATTATTCCACTAGTGTGGACTACTTGCTTAATCTGACAAATGAAAAAAGACCTTATCCTAAGCAATAAACTCCTGTCTTCATTCTATGCGTTTTTCGCATAAAAATCAATATGCAAAAAACGCATAGTCTGCTAACTAATTCGAACTTCTTCGGTCAATTCATAAGAAACTGTTATATTGAAAAACCTTATCTCACCCCTCTCTTAATAATTTCTTAATAATATATCGGTAATTTTTCAGGGAATTTTTTCGCCATTATAACTAATCCAATGTAATTCCATTTCATCTAGCGGATTTGGCACTCTTTCTGAAAAAACGAAAGGGTTATCATAAGTCCTAGTCCTTCCTATTCTTATGTCTATTAAAATAACGCAGTGATTTTAATTTATTTTTTTCTTTAAAAAAGAATAAAGAAAAAGAATCTTTTTCGATTTTTTTATTTCACGATTAAAAATAAAAACAAAAAATTCTCTTGCACTCGTTAGCAGTTTTCGGGTACTCTGTTATTGAATAATTTGACGAGCGAGGAGAAATCAAGATGGCAAATGCAGAAATGAAAGCGGCAACGAATGTAGGGACTAAAGAAAAGGGGAGTATCAAGCTTCAAAAGAGGCAAGTATTCACAATGGGTGTAGATAGCTTAACTCAACGTTTTGAGGACTTTTTCTCAGATCATCCCAATGAGTCCTATCTTATTCAATGCGCAGCGGCCGTTTTAGTTCGCAATGCATTTAGTCCGCTAAACTTTTCAGGTCTTGCTGAAGATTTGATCCGCAATTGTTTTTTAAACGGTGATAATCTGACTTCCGTGCGCCATCTTTGCGTGTACTTCAAACCTTATTTCACTGATGAAGATTGGGAGAAATTACTGTCCCATTTATATAAAACTCCTCAAGAACGTTCGAAAATTAACGAGCATTATCGTTTGCATATAGATAAATTGATTCCACTTTTACACTCAAAAGAACAAACTGTAGACAAGAAGCACAATTTGAAAGCAGCCTTTGCAGAGGAAAGCGGCAAGCTCCACAACTGGAACCTCAGCAATGTCGTCACCCACCTGTCACCACAGGAGGCTCATGCAATTTTAAATATTTTAGGAGAGCTGACTATTTTCCAAAAGGATGGCCTGCGCCAATTTACGCGAGTAGTCTGGCTGGATTATTCTATCGATGAGAAGCATCGCTCCTTCGATATCCGAAAAGAAGATGATCCGTTGTACGAGCCAAAGGAAACGGAAGAAGTGCGACCAGAAAAAGAAATGGAAACGGTTGAATCGACTAAAAAAACAATGACTAAAGCGGACGAGGAAACCACTGATGCGAAGAAATCCACTTCCTCTGGCGAATTAACGCAGCAAGAGCTGTCAGAACTCTCAGTTCCGCCGGAGAAAAAGAATCACGAAAAGGCAGCCGATGATGAGAAGCAGTCTAAGAAAAAAACGAAATCCGAGCTGCTTAAATCACTGCAGGGGCATCGATCCAAAACAGACAAGAACAGCAAAACGCAGAAAAACAAAAAGAATGGGAACAAGAAAAAGAACGGGAACAAAAGCAAGAAGAAGAAGGGGAAGAAGCGGAAATAGTCTGGCACTTCCAGCTTCGCTAAACCAAAAAAGCCGCTAAGCGCCATGTTGCGGGCTTAACGACTCAGCTTGCTTATTCCAAATGATGATCTCGTTTGATAAATTTCACCAACAGGACGAGTATAATCACGCTGGCTACCAGGATCAGTGCCGTTTTAGTGTAGCCATGGAACAGGGCCTCGCCGCCGAATGCGTAGAGAATCGACGAAGGCAGCACACCGATCACAACTGACAAAAAGACTTCTCTGATGGAAAGCTTTAATGAATTTGCCGTTACATTAACGACAAACGAAGGGATCACTGGGATCATGTACGCGATCATCAGCCCCGTTTTCGGATGCTTCATTTGCGAAATGCGTTTGACCCATTTGCTGCTGCTTTGTTTGTGACTGCCAAGGTTCAGATGCTTCAGCGCCGTCATAGACAGCAGATTGCCGCTGGCATTTCCTACAATATTGACGCAGCTTCCGATGATTGGGCCGTAACAGACGCCCACCAGGACACCGATCACCGAAGTCGGCAAGCCTGGCAAGGCACACATGAGCGCGGTCAACAGAATCAGTCCGCCGGCTGTCAGGAAGCCGTGGGAACGAACTTCCTTCATCAGCAATGCGCGACTAGCCTTCGGATTCAATAATAGCTGGATTTCGGTATGGAATTCACGATACAGCCAATAAAACAGCAGGAGCAGCAGAACAACACCCAGTACCAACAACACTTTTTTCAGAACACGTTTGTCCATTTTTCACCTCTTTTAATCTAGCGACAACTCCCTACTTGTGGAATTTCAAGTTCGGGTAGTTTTTGACAATTCGCATTAAGTTATGATGCTTCAGCTGTTTCGGCTTGCTTTCGATTAATTGCAGCACCCGATTCCGGTTGTTTGAAGATTTGTGGTTGCTGATCAAATGCTTCAAGCGAAACTCTTTAATCGCCGCATTCTCAGGATCAGAAGTATCCACCACTGCTTCCACTTCTTTTTTCGTAGTAACGGTAAAGAATAAGGTGGATAGGACATCGGTTAAAAACAAAACCGCCAAAACGATCGGCCCCAGGTTATTTGTGCTGGCCACGAAATCGTGGATGCCGTCTTGAATCACCGGGTTGATGATTTTTATCAGCAGCAAACACCCCACGCCCCAAAACAACGACACCGGCACAGCCACTCGGCCTTCAATATTCAGCGGAACGTGGGTATAATCCCACAGCTTCATATTAAACATTTTTTCCAGCAGCCAGCTGGTGACAAACTCGATGATCGTCACGATCACGACAATGTTAAAGTACAGATTCAGCAGCGTCCCCGCATGTTCAGGCACCAAAAGCAGCACCGCCGCCACCCCAAAGCCGTAAACCGGACAATAAGGCCCCAGCAAAAAGCCGCGATAAACAAAATGGCGAGCCTTGATGGAGCAATAAATACTTTCCCATACCCATCCGATAAAGGAATAGACGATAAACGTCATGAATAATTTATCCAAATAATAGCACCCCTTTCTCTTCATCTAGTATAACAAAGATGCATTATTCTGGATAAGGATAGCCATGTTTGACACAAAATCAAAAAACCTAGTGAGGAAAATCCTCCACTAGGCTCAACTCATATTTAACTGACACTCATGGATCTAAAGCTGCACCCCCAACTGATAATTCCGCCAGGAACCTTCTCAACAGAAAAATCACACGCTACCCCTTCAACCGATTCAGCTTTTCTGACATCACCAGCATCAATAATGCCAGCAGCAGCAAATAGACAGGATACAAGCCTAAACTAATCTTCTCAGCCATTAAACCAAACAGCGGCGGCATAAAGGTTGTACCCAAATAGGCACTAGCCATCTCCACCCCGATCACGGCCTGAGAATTTTCTTCCCCAAAGTTCGCCGGCGTTGCGTGAATAATCGCTGGATAAATCGGCGCACAGCCAATCCCCGTCAACACCAACCCGCTTAACGCAAAGATATCCAGCGGCAACGGCAGCAAAATCAACAAAATCCCGCCACTTAGCAGGCAAAGTCCCAACCGAATCAGCTGCTTATCCCCTAGCCGATCGGAAATAAAGCCGCAGACAAACCGCCCAAAGGTAATCCCTAAGTAAAACAATGAAGCAAAGCGCGCCGCCGTTTCCACCTCAATCCCACGGAATTGAACCAAATACGTGCTGGCCCACAAACCGGTGGTCATTTCCAACGCACAATAACCAAAGAAGGTAACCAGAATAAAAGGCACGCCTTTAATTTTTAAAATCTGCGGCAGCGACAAAGCCGGACCTCTTACGGCTTCATTACCGGTATCAGTTTTTCCCTTGTTCCAAAGCGGAAGGCTGAAAAACAAAAAAATAGTTAGCGCAATCTGCAACCCCGCCACCAACAGATACCCCCGATTCCAGCTCTGATATCGGGCCAGACTGAAGCCCATGATGTAGGGACTGATGGAGGCGCCCACACCCCAAAAGCAATGCAGCCAATTCATATGGCGAGATGCATAATGCAGCGCCACGTAATTGTTCAAGGCCGCATCCACCGCTCCCGCACCAAACCCGTACGGAATGGCCCACAAGCACAGCATCCAAAAAGCCGAAGCCGTCGAAAACCCAAACAACGCCAAGGCCGTCGTCAGTACACTGATCGCCGTCACCCAGCCGGTGCCGAATTTTCGCGTCAAGCGATCGGAAAACAAGCTGGACACAATCGTTCCCCCAGCAATAATCATCGTCACAATTCCCACTGCCGACAAGGGCACCTGCAAATCCTCGTGCATAATCGGCCAAGCCGAACCCACCAGCGAATCCGGCAGTCCTAAGCTGATAAATGCCAAGTAAATAATAACCAACAATAAATTAAACATTCTGCTCCTCCAAAATCCCCGTTTTTTGACGAATTAAAGCTTCTATTCAGTTTATCATCTGGGATGGGTTTCAGGGCAACAAAATTTTGGGTTCTAAAAAAGCCTCTCGTGACCGTTAAATGGATATGATATGCTAGAAGTATCCTACATCCTGGAGGTGCCTCCGTGAAAAATATCTTAATCTTAGAGGACGATCGTCAGCTGAATGACGGCATCAAATTAGCCTTAGAAAATCCCGACTACCGCTTTTTTCAATGCTATAAAATCAAGGAAGCCCAAGAAATCAGCAAGACGGTTGCTTTGGATCTTATTTTGCTGGACCTGAATTTACCCGACGGCTACGGCTTAGACTTTTTAAAGGCGGTTCGTGCCGTTTCCGATACGCCCATCATCATTATTACCGCTAATAATATGGAAAGCGATACGATTATCGGCCTGGAAGCCGGGGCCAACGACTATATCACTAAGCCCTTCAGTTTAATGATTTTACGAGCTCGCGCGGCGGTCCAATTGCGCCAAAATACTAAAAGCAATTCCTTTACTATCGACAACATGCAATTCGACTTTGATAAGATGCGCTTCAGCGTCGCCGGAGAAGCAATTGAATTAAGCAAAACTGAACAGCGGCTGCTGCACCTCCTGTTGAACAACCGGGGAGCCACCTTAAAGCGCAGCGATTTAATCGATAAAATCTGGTCCGGCGATACCCAGTACGTGGACGCCCACGCCTTAACAGTTGCCATCAAGCGGTTGCGGGGCAAAATCGAGCCTGATCCCAGCCAGCCCACCTACATAAAAACCGTCTACGGCTTAGGCTATTCGTGGGGTGGTTCCGGATGAATTGGTTAATTCCTACTATAATTGTCGGCTCCCTCCTGCTCCTGGCCTTTGTTTGGTCTTACTTTCATCAGCGAGAAAAAAGGCTGATGCAGTCTTTGCACACCATGCTGGAGGAAGCAAAAAAGGGCCAGCTGACGATTCACAAATTTGAAGAAAGCAGCTATGCTTCGTTAGAAAATGATTTCTACAACTATTTAAAAAATTCCCAGCTTTCCGCGGAACAGCTGCAGGAACAAAAGCAAATTATCCAAACCTTGATTTCCGATATTTCCCACCAATGTGTCACGCCAATCGCCAACATTTTGCTTTACTCCCAGCTATTGGAGGAAAAACAGGCGGTCCCTACAGAGGAAATTCGGCTAATCAGTCAGCAAAGTCAAAAACTGGATTTCCTGATTCAATCCTTGGTGAAAATGTCCCGTTTAGAAAGCGGCACAATCGCGCCAGTAACTAAGCAGCAAGCCGTCGCTCCCCTGCTGCAGGCTTTAGCCGGACAATTCCAATCAACCGCTGACGCCAAAGGGATCGAATTATCTATCACTCCTACCGCAGCAGCGGCCCAGCTTGATCGGAAGTGGACCAGTGAAGCCCTAGGCAACATCTTAGACAACGCCATTAAATACAGCCCCCGCGGCAGTCGGATTGACCTTTCCGCGGAGAGCTATCAGCTGTTTACCAAAATTGAAGTTAAGGATCAGGGGATCGGTATTGCTGAAGAAGAAATTAATCAAATTTTCCAGCGCTTCTATCGCAGCGAAGCCGTCGCGGAACAAGCTGGGGTGGGGGTTGGTCTCTACTTAGCCCGCCAAATTATTGAAGCCCAAGGCGGGTATATCAAGGTAACTTCCCAAGTTGGCGCGGGCAGCACCTTTGCCGTTTACCTACCCAATGAAATCTATCAAAACTGATACATTTCAGTTACCAGCTGGACACTTTTTGTTGCTAGTATCGGTAGTGTAAAGAGACAATGTTTTTTTCGGAGGTGACGGAAATGAAGATGGTAAAAACAATTGGGGTGGAACGGACTTTCGGCCAAGGGGATACCGCCGTTCACGCCTTGCGAGGCATTAATTTAGAAATCGACAACGGAGAATTTTTGGCGATCGTGGGAACCTCCGGCAGCGGCAAATCCACCCTGCTGCACATTTTAGGCGGGCTGGATCAGGCCACTAAAGGAGAAGTCATCATTCACGATGCCAATCTGGAAGGCCTGCCAGATGAAGAGCTGACTATTTTCCGGCGGCGCAATATCGGCTTTGTTTTCCAGAAATTTAATTTGGTTCCGATCTTGAATGTTTGGGAAAACATCACGATTCCAGTTTTACTGGACAAAAAACAGGTGGATGAGGCCTACATCAATGAAGTGATCCAGCTTTTGGGACTGACCGAAAAAATCAAGGCCTACCCGAATCAATTATCTGGTGGACAGCAGCAGCGGGTGGCAATTGCTCGCGCTTTGGCCAATAAACCGGCAATTCTTTTTGCCGACGAACCTACCGGAAACTTGGATTCCAAAACTAGTCAAGATGTCTTGAGTCTGTTGAAGGTCACCAGCCGGCGCTTCAAACAAACCATGGTCATCATTACCCACGATGAAGAAGTGGCGCAGCTAGCCGATCGGATCATTCGTTTAGAAGATGGAGAAATTGTCTAGGAGGGCTGCGCTATGAGCAAACTATCTACCCGCCGCCCGCTGACGAGCTTAACCTGGCGCTTTATCACCAGCTATCGGAAAAATACCGTGGCGCTGATTTTCAGTCTCGTTTTAGCGGTGGGCTTAATTTTCAGCATGCTGACGCTGCTGCACACCAATCACCGTATTACCGCCAAGCAAAATTTGTTTATCTATACCGCGATTGATTACGAACTCAGCGGCCTTTCGGCGGAACAGGTCCAGCAGCTGGAGGAAATTGAAGGTATTCAACACCTGGGGGTCAGCCAGATGTTTTCTAAAACCATCGAAACGCCTGATCACCAAGAAGGCCGGCTGTGGGCCGCCAACGAATCGGATATTTTAGCCGTCTCTACTCTGCTGTCAGGCCGAATGCCCCGAAACAATCAGGAGGTAGTAGCGGAAAAATGGGCATTGCTGAATCTGGGGGTCAATCCGTTAGTCGGTCAAAGCTTCAGCTTGCCGGTACGGGATTCCGCTGATTCTAACGAAACCAGGCCGCAAACCTTTACCTTAGTGGGGATTATCAATGACTTAACCTTTAACAAACGAGCCGGCCTGGTCTCAATGACCACCGCCTTAGATTTGTCTGCTGTCCAAGATGATTCCCTAATTGCCACCGTGACCTTCAAAGGCGGCAACAAGCAAATCGACGAGATTCAGTCCAAGCTGCAGTTAAAGGATAAACAAATCCAACAAAATGTCTGGCGGGAAAATACCGATGAGCTGTTGGCGCTGGATGTTCAGATGGGCATTTTGCTGATCGTTGTCTGCGCCTTGGTCATTTACGGCATTCATCGCATTGCGCTAATGGTGAGAAAAGAGCATTTCGGCGTTCTGCGGGCTCTAGGATTGACTGAAAGACAGGTCCGCCGCATTATTTTAAGCGAATTACTACTGCTATTTTTCGTCAGTTTGCCGCTGGGGGTCCTGCTAGGCTGGCTGTTTTCCTACGGCGTGGCCTATCTATCAAAGGACTTGGAAAATCAAATCTACTTTTGGGGCCAAGCTGATCCCTTCGATTTAGTGATTCCAGTGCTGCCGATTGTGCTTTGTTTGATCGGTTTGCTAGGGTCGGTTTTGCTGATTGGTTTGATCGGCTCCCGCAAAGTCAACGACGGCTCGATTACCGAAATCATTTTTGGTGAAAAGGATTCGTCAGAAAAGTCCCTGCAAATTATTCATTTGAAGGATAAAGGCAAGCTGCTGGGAATCAGCCAGCAGATCGGATTAAAATATGTGTTCCGCGACATCAAAACGTCCCTGTTTGTGGTCCTGTCGCTGGTGATGGCCTGCACCTTGTTTATCAGCTTAAGCTACCAAGCAATTTTGGCGAAGGAAAATCAGCAAATCCGCCTGACCACTAATTTTCACAACAGCGATTATCTGATGAGCACTTACAATGATCAAGATACCAGCTTCGGCATCCGCCAGAGCACCTTTGAAAAGATTGCTCGGCTTAAAAACGTGACCCAGATCGAAACCCAGGCCGCCCTGCCAGTTAAGGTAGTGGACACCGGCGTCACTCGCAACACGGAATTTTTCGATTCGAGAAACCACTACGTGCAACGGGACTACGGCTTCTCCCTTACCGGCCAGCAGCAGAGCGACGCGGTTTTTCACACAAAATACAAAGGCTACAATCACGCTGCCTTAAATCAGCTGCGCCGCTATCTCGTCAGCGGCGACTTTGATCCCGCTGGACTGAAAGAAAATGAAATCATTGTGGCAATGCCTACCACTAGTCAATACGGGCAGTCGAAAGGCATGACCGGCTTCTTCAAAAAGGGCCAGACTGTGATGGACTATCAGATTGGCGACCAATTGACCATAAAATATCCGAGTGATTTAAAAACTGCCGATGACGCTTATTGGCAGATGTCCGATACCGGCTCCTACACGGAGAAAAAACTAACAATTGCAGCGATTGCCTATTATCCCTATATGCCTGAGGTCTCCCTGCTGGAGCAAGCCTATCCGCTGCTAATCACCAGTCAGGAAAACTTTCAAAAAGTCGTGCCGGAACCAACCTTTGAAACCATCAATCTTACGGCCGCAGAAGGAACTACTAAACAGCAACAGGCGCAAATCGAAAAAGAACTGATCGCCCTAGCGGTGGAAAATCAGCAGGTGACCGCCCGCAGCATGATTGAGGAAAAAGAACAGCTGCATTCCATTTATCGCAAAGAAATGGTCTATGTCATCGGCATCGCCGCCGTCGTGTTGGTACTGGTGGTCATGAATCTCAGCAAAACCTTTAAATACCGGATCGAAACCCGCAAAAGTGAACTGTTTTTGCTGAAAGCTTTAGGCCTGACAGTGGCCGAGACCAAACAGATGATTATTTTCGAAAATCTAATCTTCGGCATGACTTCAGCTGCGTCAGCGATCCTGCTTTCACTCCCGGTCACCCGCCTTCAGTATCAGCAGGCGCAGATTTATTTGCTAGGCAAAAGCTATGAGTATCCCGTGGTTCAGACCCTAGTGTTAGTCCTTCTGACTTTAGGCTTTTGCATTATTATCAGCCTGCTGCTGGCAAAGGACTTGCACCATTCAAATATTTTGGAAGAGCTGGATAAGGTGGAGTAACTAGCAATCAGTAAAAAAGCGTTAGAAAAAAACGTTTTGAAGATTTTTTCACTAAACTAGCAAAAATTTCTTCAAAACGTTTTTTACTTAATGACCAACTCAGTTTCTTTATCAAAGAAATGCCCTTTACTCAAGTTAAAGGCTAACTGGACATTCTCACCAGGTTTATGAAAATCTCTTGCATCAACCTTGGATACAAATTCAGTATCACCAATTTTTGTGTACAACAGTGATTCCGCTCCTAAAAGCTCAGAAACCATCACCTCTGCTGTTACCACAGCACCATCTGACGAATCAATCGCTATTTGTTCACTATGAATGTCTTCTGGTCGAATACCAAAGCAGATATTCTTTCCTTCATAACCTTTTTCAACTAAAAGCTTGTTTTCGCCGTCAGAGATCTTCAAACTCAGACCATGATTGTTACTAATAATTCCTTGCTGCAATTTAACATCAAAGAAATTCATTGCTGGCGAGCCGATAAAACCAGCCACAAAAATATTCACCGGAGTATCGTAAACTTCTTGAGGGGTACCGATTTGCTGAACAAGCCCATCCTTCATAATTACGATTCGATCGGCCATTGTCATCGCTTCCGTTTGATCATGCGTCACATAGATTGTCGTAGTTCCCAAACGTTGGTGCAGCTTAGCTATTTCCGCCCGCATCGACACCCGTAATTTCGCATCCAAATTGGATAATGGTTCATCCATTAAAAAGACTTGAGCGTCTCGAACGATTGCTCGACCCAATGCCACCCGCTGACGTTGGCCACCAGATAAAGCAGCAGGTTTTCGTTTCAAATACTCAGACAAGCCTAGTACTTTCGCGGCATCTTCCACCCTGCGTTTGATTTCCTCAGATTCATATTTTCGCAACTTTAAGCCAAACGCCATATTATCATAGACAGTCATATGGGGATATAACGCGTAGTTCTGAAAGACCATTGCAATATCTCGATCCTTTGGCGGCAAATCATTAACCACTTTGTCCCCTATTTTCAATTCCCCATCAGTAATATCTTCCAGTCCTGCAACCATTCGCAAGGTAGTAGATTTTCCGCACCCGGAAGGGCCCACGAAAACGATAAATTCTTTGTCATCGATTTCTAGGTTAAAATCGGTCACTGAATAGTCTTCAGCATTATCATATTTTTTATAAATGTGATTTAACGTAAGTTGTGTCATGGCACTACATCCTTCTCTTGTTTTCTTTATTATCAACCTTCAGCAATTATTTTCCTCCAGACATAGCAATACCTTCGATAAATTGTTTTTGGAAGATTAAGAATACAATAATCAATGGTATACAAGCTAAAAACGATCCAGCCATAATTAACGGAAAATCAGTTGTTCCATATTGTCCGTTCAAGGTTGCTAATCCAGCAGTCAATGTCATTTTTTCGGTAGAAGTATTGATGATTAACGGCCAAAGTAGTGAATTCCACCCGAATAACAAGGCAAAAATCCCTTGAGAAATCAAAGCAGATTTAGATAGCGGCAAAATAATGGTGAAGAAGATTCGAACCCGAGAGCAGCCATCAATGATCGCTGCCTCTTCGACCTCTTTTGGTATCGTCATAAAGAATTGTCGCAATAAAAATGTTCCAAATGCTGAAAAAAGACCTGGTAGGAATAAAGCTGGAATTGTATTTAACAAGCCTAATTTCTGAATAACTAAATATTGTGGAATCAAGAAAATTTGACCTGGAACCATCAAAATAGACAGCAGCAAGACAAACAGGAAATTGCGAAAAGGAAATTCCAAGCGAGCAAAGGCATACGCCGCCAATGCGCAAAGCAATGTTTGAACAACGACAATCATTAGTGTGGAAACAAACGTATTGAAATAGAAATTACCGAAAGGGAAAATCTCGAAAATTCGCCGGTAATTCTCCCATTGCGGTACCTCAGGCAAAATTGTTGGCGGCACTTTAATTGCTTCGCTTCTAGTTTTTAGCGAGGTTAAAATCATCCAAATGAACGGGAAGACCATCATCACTGATCCAAGAATCAACAATAGATGGACAAGTATTTTGTTGGTAGTTCGACTTTTTTGCATCTTGTTGACTCCTCTCTAATATGAATAATGAACCCATTTTTTCTGTAGAGCAAACTCTACAATCGTAATAAGCAATGTAATCACCAGTAGAACAACTACAATTGCAGCACCGTATCCTTTATCATTAAAGACAAAAGAATTTCGATAAAATAGATACGCGACTGACTGAACACTTCGCAATGCCGGGTTCGTTTGAGAATACATCATATAAATTAAGTCATAAACCTGCAAAGCAGTTATTAAGGTCGTTATTGATTGGAAAAATACGGTAGGGCTTAGCAACGGAACAGTAATACTAAAGAATTTTTTGACCGGACCTGCACCGTCAATTTCTGCAGCTTCGTAATAGGTGCTTGGAATACCTTGCAATCCTGATAAAAAGATGACAATAGAAGTTCCCAAAGAACTCCAGACACCCACGATAATTAATGCTACAATCGCCCAGCGAGAACTATTCAGCCAATCAGGTCCTTGAATCCCTACCAAACTCAACACCTGATTAATAATCCCAAAATCAGAATTAAACATCCAGCGCCAAATCATACCAACGGCCGAAGTCATTGTTACAGCTGGCAAAAAGTAAATCACTCGGTAAAAACTTTTTCCTTTGATTTTTGAATTTAACAATACAGCGATAAAAACGGAGATGATGATTGCCACTGGAACGGTAAACACGGCATAAAGTAACGTATTCTTAAGGGCTTGTATTAATTCAGTATCTCCCAGCAAGCGTTGATAGTTTTCGAGACCGACCACTTCATATCCGCCGAACATCCCCCACTTAGTAAAAGAATAAAAAATACTTTGAAACAAAGGAATCAAGTAGAAAACAATAATTCCGAGAAACAGTGGGGCTATAAATAGCCCCGCTGTAATTACCTGATCCTTTTTGTACTTTTTAAAAATAATATTAGGAGATTTTTTCCGAGATTCGCTTACTTTATTTGCTTGTTTCAACTCCATGCGAATTCCTCCTAATAATTATTTTCTCGCTAAAATTTCATCGGCTTTCTCAGCAATTTCTTTACAGCCTTCTTCAACTGTCTTGTTTCCAGCCCAAACTTCATTCATAATATCCTGTTCTGCCGCAGTTGCTGCCGAAGAATTTTTGTAATTAGAAAATGGAATTGCATAATCTACTGCATCAACAAATACTTGTAGATTTTTTTCTGGATATGCTTGTACCCAAGCATCTGCTGTTCCTTCATAAGACGGGATAACAGTACCAGATTCAGCTACATGTTTCATTTGTTCTTCTTTAGACAAGAATTCTACCCATTTTTTAGCTGCATCTTTATTTTTTGAACCTGCATAAACAACATTTGCTAAAGAGTTGGAGGTCGTTGCTCGTTCCTTGCCTTTTGGCAGAGGTGCTACATCAACATTTGCGCTACCGTATTCATCTTCGAACACTACCGGCGCTTGATACGAGCCATCAATGATCATTGCTACTTTTCCAGAAATCAGCAAGTCGGTTGCATTTGTATTCCCAGTTACTTCAACCGGTGTGCCTCCACCATTTTCGACAAAATCATACCAGTATTGAACACCTTCAATGGTTGCTTTGTCAGTAAAGCCAGATTTTTTTCCATCTTCACTGAAAGGACGACCATCATTTTGATAGATAGTCTGATAGTAGCCAGTTTCCCATTGTGGAGGAGTAGCTAGACCATAAACGCCTTCATCTTCTTTCGTTAACTGTTTTGCTACTTCTTGCAGTTTCGCCCAATCCCAAGATTCATCTGGATAATCAATCCCTGCTTCATCAAACATTTTTTTGTTGTACCACAAAGCGTTGGTATCATAATCCTTCGGTATACCGTACAAATTACCTTCTTGAGTATAAGATTCTTGGTATTGAGACGGAATTTTATCTTTATCAAATTCAATGTCGTCTAAAGGTTCTAGAACCCCATTGTCGATGTAGTCGATTGCACGAGGGATATTCATCCAAAACACGTCAGGTGCATTTTCACCAGTTACCGCTGTCTCAAGCTTTGTCCAATACTGAGCCCAAGGTGTAACCTGGAATTCTACCTTAATATCTGGATTTTCTTTTTCAAAATCGGCCGCAATTTCTTCAAAAACCGGTGCTTGCTGTTTATCCCAAAGGCCATAAGAAATAGTTACTTGATCACCGTTCTGAGCTTCGCCGCCTGAATCATTCGTAGTTGAACCTCCACCACATGCACCTAAAACACCCACAGCTAAAATACCTGTGATACCCACCAATAGTTTTTTATTCATCTGTCTATCTCCTTTTATTTTTTAGAAAATCAATTTCTTTTTACAAAGTGACTGTCTTTTTCTGATCTGCCGATGCTACTTCCGCTTCTGCAATACGAATTGTTTCCATTGTGCTTGCTAACGGTGCGGCCTCCTGCGGATCTTTACCGTCGATTATTGATTGCGCAAAATGCTTAATTTCGATATAGTAGCCGCTCTCTGAGTCAATATCAGGTTCAAAGGAGTCTTCGTTGTTAGGATAATCAACTAGTTTACCTTTTTCCAAAATAATCGTGCCTTCTTGGAATGAAAAACGGAAACGCATTTCAAAACCAAAATCATTATTATTTATCGTCCAATTATCCTGTGCATTTACTACTACATCATCAAATTCATAATTGGTAGAAACCATATCATAGCCACTGCCTTCAAAATACACTTTCCCAATGCTGTTAACCGATTTAGGTGTACCCAGCAGCCAATTGATCGTATCGACATCATGAATATGCTGATCTAATAAACAACCGCCAGAACGAGCATTATCCAATAGCCAGTTGTCCCAAGACCATAGAGGAGTTGTTCCGCCTCTAAACAAAGCAACTTCGTTCAGTTTTCCATAGCGGCCGCTGTCTAAAGTATCTTTGATATAGCGGTAGGATGGGAAAAAGCGTAACGTTTGGCCGATCATTAAGTAACGATCATACTTAGTTTTAGCATCAATCATTTCCTGACAAGCAGCAGAAGAAATCGCCATTGGTTTTTCACAAAAGACATGTAAACCTTTTTCCATTGCCTTGATGCTGTATGGTGCATGCAAGTAAGTTGGCAGACAAAGATCCACATAGTCCAAATTTTCTTTGTCGATCATTTCTTCCATATCGGTATAGAAATTGAATTGAGAAAAATCAATACTTTTATCACTGACATCAATATTTCCTTGAGTTAATTCACCGGTTCTCTTTTTTTCATCTACATCGCAAATAGCAACTAATTCAAGCGGGTAACCTTCATCCATCAAGCGTTTATAAATTCCTAAATGTGAACTCCCCATAAACCCTAAGCCAACTAAACCAACTTTTAACATCTAAATTCCTCCAATTATAGTTTTGTAATGTATTCCAAAGCTGCAGAAGTATCTGTGGCCAATTGCTTACCGTTTGTTGTATAAGGAGATAACTCACAAGTCAGCGGGCCTTTATATCCAATGTCATTTAAAGCTGTCACGACTGCCTGCCAATCCACATTGCCTTGCAATAAATTAGTAAAGCCTTGAATACTGCCAATTGATGTCTTAAAATCTTTTACATGAATTTTTGCAATACGTTTACCTAAGATGCTGATCCATTGCTCTGGAAATCCATATTGTAAAATATTCCCTACATCAAAATAGGCTCCAACGTATGGACTATCAATTTCATCGATTAATTGCCGCATTTCTAACGGAGACAACAAAAATTTATTCCAAACATTTTCGATGCCAATCACCACTTGACGTTCTTGAGCATAAGGAGCTAATTCTTCCAGCGCACTTTTGGCAAAGCTGTAGCACTCGTCATATGGGCGACCTGCACTAACAACGCCAGGAACGACTAAGATTGTATCCCCGCCTAAATACTGACAAAAATCGATCATTTTCTTAACGATGTATTTTCCCTTTTCGCGATCTGATTCTTTTTCAGCATTCAATGGATATTTCCAATGCAGAGCAGTAGACAGGCTTTCGATTGGCAGCTGATATTTTTCAGACAATCTTTTAATATTCGCTAAATCATCTTCACTAGCTTCTAAAGTTAAATCTAACTTTTCGGCCAATGCTAAATCTTTGGAGACAATAGTCTCCGAAATTTCAGCTTCTGTCACGTTCAATTCGATCGTGTCGAAGCCTGCCTCTTTCGTAACTCTAAACTGCTCTTCTAAAGACAAGTCGCTAGGCAAAGACCAAACATTCATTCCTTTCTTCAAAAAAATTCCTCCTTTTAGATTTTGATTGTTTTTTCCAAACGAGCAGCTTCAAAAGCACCTTCAGTTATTCGCACGGTGTATAACCCATCTTCACCCGATACAGGAGCTGATAAATCATGGTCAATCGCGTCAATGAATGCTTCCATCATCAACCGATCCATATTTTCTTCATAATAGAAGCTTTCCACAATTTGACGTTGATCATCGAATAGATTCATTTTCCTCCCAAAACCATCGACGACTAAGTACCCTTTCTCAAAAACCAGTTCTAAAATCGCATCTCCCCAAATCGGATAGGTTTCCGGGCGATTCCACGAAGTATCCAAGGACATGATGACTTCACCTTCAAAGCTCAACAGGACCAAACCTGTATCTTCGACCGCTAGCGTCTCATCCGTTTTACTGATAAAAGCTGAAATCTCTTTTACTTCTAAACCAAATAAATAATTGACCAGATCTAAAATATGAACAGTATGATCAATCAAAGCGCCTCCGCCAGACAAATCTGGTTGTATGAACCATTCACCAGGATTTTTTCCATGATTGGAAGAATTGATGGCAAGTAATTCCCCTAACTCTTTCGCTTCAATTACCGGCTTGATATCTTGAATCGTTTGGCTGAAACGAACAGGGTGTGCCACCATCAGTTTTACCTGGTTTTCTTTCGCTGCAGCAATCATCTCCTCGCAGTCTTTAGCGCTTAAAGCCATCGGTTTTTCAACAATGATGTGCTTTTTGGCTGACGCTGCTTGTAAAGCCAATTCTTTGTGAAAAACATTTTCTGAACAAATTAAAACCGTATCACAGCCGCTATCAAAAACGGCTTTTGGGTTTTCTAAATTCCGCAAACCCTCTTCAAAGCAAAATCGTTCGGCCTTTTCAGAATTCCTGTCATAAACACCGGTAATCGAGATTTCTGCCCTCTTTAATTCAGACACATAACTGGCTGCATGGATGTGCGCGACTCCTAAAATTCCAACCCGCATCAAGAAACCCTCTCTTTCGAAATTGCTAACTGTTTAAACAGCGCCTTAATCTGTTCGTCAATTTCTTCTGTACTAAAGAAATTGAAGGGATAACCATAAATAGTAAAAGCACTATCTGAAGAAGAATCATATTGCACCATACCCAGATCTCCGACAACTTCAACTCTAAACAACGCCTCTTGTTTTGAATCCAGCAAAGCTAATGAAAGATTGAATAATGACCCATCACTAAAACAACCTGCAATCAAAACAGCCTGCGCATTTCTTTGTGGAATTATCCGTTGTATTGTTACTTGAGGATCAGTTGCCCTTTTGATATCCAAAAGAAATTGCAGTCCTTGTTGAGCAATCCTCTCGATATCATCTTCGCCGGCTAACTGATAACAGCTCAAACGTAGAAAATTCACTTTATCAATTGAGCTTTTTTTACAAGCTTCTATGAGCTTTTTTTTAAATTGCAAGTATACCACCCCTTGAAGTATGCGTTTTCATTGATTACAATTAGAATACTAGATGTCTATGCAGATAAGATTTAGAAAAAAATATTCTTCACTTGCAAAAAAAGACATTCTGCTTCAGAAATACTTTTTAACCTTAGAAAATATGAAATAATAAAAAAAACGTCATTTGCGAGGTGACTTTATTGGAACTGGATCCCGATATCAAGCTTCTTCCGATTAAAGAGATTAGTGACTTATCCTTGTTCTCATTTAAGCCTGATACGAAGCATCAAATAAACAAACTTTATCACTGGATTTTCTATTCGATTAATTCTGGTACCATTACCCTTTTCATCGGAAAAGAAAGCCTGTATCTAGAAGCTGGAGACTGCATTATACTTCCCAATGGTGAACAGCATTCCTTTGCGACTTCCCAAAAAGAAACAACACAAGTGACAATGATTACCTTTGACTCATTTACAGGATATTCACCATTAGATCCTTTAAACAAACAAATTCTACATTTGTCTGAGCATCAAAAACATCTGGTTCGCGCCATTTTCTATAGAGCAGCGTTGGTTTATCCACAGATGTCAGAAAACGCGTTTAATCTTCGGCAACTCATTCGAGATGCAGACCCTATTGATGAACAAATTTTGTACCTGCATTTTTCAGAGTTAGTTTATTCTATGATTCAAGACCATAGACGACTTACTGCTAAAAAGGAGCATGTGTCACCAAAAATCCATAAACATGACTTAATCTCTCAAATAATGGCTTATATGGAAGAAAATCTAGACAAAAATATCACTATAGAAGAATTTGCTAACCATTTTTATATAAGCGCTTCCCACATAAAAAAAGTGTTCAAAGAATACACAGGCTACAGCATGATTAATTACTATAAAATCCTCAAAATTGAAAAAGCGAAGGAACTAATTTTATCAAATGAAAAAAGCTTCACAGAAATCGGATTAGAATTGGGTTATGACAGCATTCATCATTTCTCGAATACTTTCAAAAAATATACTGGATTAAGTCCGACTAAGTATAAGCAATCAAAAGAAGCCGTTGATCAGAAAATGAATGAATTAAGTTAGGAGGCATACTATGCACGCAGAAAATATTCACGCATTATCCTTAGCCGAACAGGGAGAACTAGGGGAAATTGATTTTACTCGGATCACAATCTCCACAAGCTGTAATTCAGAAATTAAAAAAGAGGAGATCATTAAGGAAAATTTGAGCTTCGTGCGCTCTTTACATCAAAATCAAATTAAAAGTCTTTATGCTTCAAGCAATGCCGAAGAAACTGTTTTCTTAATCTCTTTGCAGTTTCTAAATGACTCTCTAAGCAATATTTTCTTGGACTTCACCTTTTCAGATTCCGATTCGTACATTAAAAAATTTGAAATTTCAGGCAGTGACGGTATTTATGAATACCATAGCGGTCAACATAGTGCATTTTATTCAAACTTCTTAATCTCTGGACCTTATGATCCCTGCTTTTACAGTTCAGTTTTAGATAATATTTGGCTGGATGAATTGTTGCAAAGTATCAAACAAAGCAGTAAACAAAATATACTGATGAAATAGAGGAGAGCCTATGAAAATTGGAATTATTGGCTGCGCACATATGCAAGCAAATTCGTATACAGAGGAATTTATTAAAGAGAAGGTTGAAATCATCGGTATCTACGACCACAATTTACTGAGAGGCAGCCAATTCGCCAAAAAATATGATTTACCTTTTTTTAAAAGCCTTGAAAAAATTCTATGTACTGATATTGACTCGGTTTTGATCTGTTCAGAAAACTCGCTCCATTTTGACTACACTCTTGCAGCATCATTGCATAAAAAGCATGTAATTGTAGAAAAACCTTTAGCCTTAACCACTCGTGACGCGCTAAATATGATCGTTGCATGTCGGGAAGCAAAAGTTAAATTATTAGTGGCACATCCGATTCGGTTTTCTAAAACAATCTTGGATTTACAAGACGAATACAGTCAAGGGAATTTAGGCAATATTATTGCGATGAATTGTACAAACCGAGGGAAGAATCCAGGCGGTTGGTTCTTAGACAAAGAATTATCAGGAGGGGGTGCTATTCTTGATCATATGGTTCACTTAATCGATTTATCTCGATGGCTATTCCAGTTTGAAATTGCCTCGATTGTTGCCCGAGCACAACGACGAGCCAATAATGAAATCGAAGATGCCGGATTGATCAATATTGTTTTCACTAATGGAGCCATTTTAAGTTTGGACACCTCTTGGAATCGTCCCTTAAATTACCCAGTGTGGGGAGATGTTACGTTAGAGATTATTAGTGAAAAAGGATTTACTTTTGTCGATGCAATCGGGCGAAAAGTAGATTTTTACACTCGAGACGACAATTACAGTTATTTAAATTTTGAACCCAGCATGGATTCTGTAATGATTCAGTCGTTTATTGAATGTATCAATCAAGATCAGTCCGAACCTGTAAACGGTTTGGATGGCCTATACACCGTTCAAATTGCTACCTTAGCCTATCTTTCGTTAAAAATGGACAGAGTAATTTATAGACATGAATTTGAAGAATTGTTAGATCAGCCGCTAGTTTCAAAGCATACACCTTAAAACTACCGCCCCCAAAAGTTAGGATTTTTGGGGGCGGAGTATGTTCAGTCGCTTTTAATCATTTTTTTCTGGTCAATAGATGCTTGAGCATCGATTGCCAACAATGCTGCAGTAATGCTGGATTCTAAATTAGAAATTGGCTTTTTACCTGTCTGAACTGCCAAGATGAAATCCTGCAGCTGCTCTTCATCCCCCGGCTCCATTTGCTCTTCCGCGTAATCATTTTTATAAGTGACAGTTTCATTCCTCAATCGGTCATAAATCGTAATTTCGTTAGACACATCATCAAACCTTAATTCTCCACCAGAGCCAAAAATATGGAACTCTCGTTTGTAATAAGCCCCGAACAAGCAAAGCTGATAGGCCAACTGTGTTCCATTCTCATACTGGACCATGACCGTTTGATGATCATCAACATCGATCTCACTATTGAAAACACAGCTATCCGGCCAATTTTCAGACCAGCTGATTTTCTTTTCTTTTAAAATGTTTTGAATGCTCTCTTCACAGCTATCACTGATTACACAGGTTCGACAATGTAGATCGCTTGCTACTTCCTTACCAAATTTTTTCAATGCTCCAGGTTTTCCCATTGTTGAGAGTCTACCAAAAGCAGCAATCTCTCGCGGTTTAGCATCAACATACCAATTAACTATGTCTAACGAGTGAGTAGCCTTTTGTAATAATAAACTAGTAGAAGTTTCTCTTTTTCTATGCCAATCATGGAAATAAGCATATCCACCATACGGAATATGATCCATCACGTTGATCATATGAAGATCTCCTATTGCACCACTAATCAGATAACTCTTAACCTTTTGAAATAATCGAGCGTAACGCAATACATAGCCTACTTCGAAAGCCCCCTCAAAATCTCTTAAGGCTACTTGAATCTCTTGTACCTTCTCACGGCTAATCTCCAATGGTTTCTCACAAAGAATATGCTTCTTGTGTTTAGCAGCTTGGATTACAATTTCTGCATGAGTATCATCAGGTGTAGCGATAAAAACGGCATCTACCTTGGGATTTTCTAAAACTTCGGTGAACTCCTTTGTATTAGAGATACCCGGAAATTGATCAAAATGATTACCATGTGCGTCACAGACCATTTCGATGTGGCACTCTTTACTTTTCATAATGGTATGCAACGCATATTTGTAGCCTCTATTGCCTAATCCAATAATTCCAAAACCAATTGACATAGTGCACCTCCAAATTTTGTATACGCTTCATTTTAGAAAACGGATTCGAAAAAAGCAATGGGGTGTCGATTTTTTATAATTGATTTCTCACAGAGTTAGTTACTTAACGTTCTACCGGCAAAGACACGCCCCTTTTTTCAACCAACAACTCTTTCCGCAACTGCAACGCCATAACCAGAGCAATTCCCGCCGAAAGAACATCCGCAACAGGTTGAGCATAAAGAATGCCGTTTAACCCAAAGGCCAGCGGTAAAAACAAAATCACCGGCACCAAGCAAACACCTTGGCGACAAGCTCCCAGCCAGAAGCCTTCTTTCGCTTTTCCTAACGCTAAGAACAAAGAAGAATACACTGTATAGAAGCCAAACAACATAAAGGAAAGTCCATTAGCACGCAGCGCCCGCTGACCAACGTGGATCAATTCCAGATCGCCATTGGTAAATTGAGAAATAATCACTCCCGGGAATAAGACCATTATCAACCCAAATACCACACAAAAAATCGTTGACCACTGAACCGAAGTCTTGATGGCTTCCTGCAAGCGATCATACTTTTTCGCACCATAGCTGTAACCGGCAATTGGCTGAAAGCCTTTAATGAAGCCAAAGATCATCATGCTGCCTAAAGAAATAATGCGTGTAACTGCACCCATTCCTGCAATTACCGAATCGCCATAGGTTTTTGCTTGCAGATTCGTCAAAGTGATTGCTAAACTGGTTAAGACTTGAAAAATCAAGGTTGGAATGCCAATCTTCAAAATCTCGCTCATGATTTCCTTAGAGGGATGGTAAGCTTTCGGGCTGAAGCTAAAGACACTTTTCTTACTGAAGACATAGCGTAAATAAACCAACGTAGAAACTACCTGTGAAATAGCTGTTGCAAGTGCTGCTCCAGCGACACCTAGTCCAAAGGTATAAATGAAAATCGGATCTAAAACAATATTCAGCAGTGCCCCAATCAGCAAAGCGGACATCGTCGTTTTCGCTGCTCCTTCACTTGTAACCAAATTATTCATCGTCACATTAAAAACATTAAAGATAGAAAATAGAATATAAATACGTCCATAACTCATCGCATAAGGTAGGATACTGTCTGTCGCCCCCAGAATTATCAGAATCGGCTTCAAAAGCAGAACAGCTAGTAAAATAATTACTCCACCCACCAGCAAACTGCTGTAAAGTGCTGTACTGGCAACCTGATTGGCCTTCTCCTTTTCGCCATTTCCCAATAAACGAGCAATATAGGAAGCCGCACCATTCCCAAATAGCAGACCTAACCCTACTACTACTTGCCCCAGCGGAAAAGCCACCGAGATCGCACCCATCTGACTGCTTCCCAAAGCCCCCACAAAATAAGCATCCACAATGTTGTATAAAGCATTAATCATCATACCGATCATCGTTGGAATCCCCATTGCCAAAAGAGCTTTCGGCACCGGTACACTTGCCAGCAGTTCCATCTTTTTGTTGCGTTTTTCCATTACATTCACTCCTCGTCTATTGACACCTGATCTAAACAACATTACTATAAATTATATCAATGTAGAGATGCTACTATAATTTATAGTAGTAGTCAAGCACAGAAAGAGAGGATTTTATGGCAACGATCGATTTAATTGTATTGGGCATGGTCAAACAACAGGCGATGAGCGCCTATGATATTCAAAAATTAGTGGAATACCGCAACATTTCCCGTTGGGTCAAGATCAGTACTCCTTCTATCTATAAAAAAGTTATTCAGCTGGAGAAAAAGGGTTATCTCACCAGCTCATCTGTTCAAGAAGGCAACAAAGCTGAGAAAGCAATTTACTCTTTGACTGCTGAGGGACAAAAAGAATTTGAAGCATTGATGCTGGAAATCTCTCAACAGCCGATTCATATCTTTCTGGACTTTAATGCTGTCATGGTCAACCTCAGCAGTCTGCCGCCTGAAGAGCAGAAAGTGTGTATCGCAAATATCGAGCACAACGTCCTTCAGCTAAAGGCAAACCTGACCGAAAACTTGGCTGCCAAAGAACACGCCACTGAGATTCCCAAAACTGGGTTGGCGGTTCTTCAGCAGCAAATGGTTTTGGCAGAAGCAATTGAAGGTTGGATACAAGAAGTGAAAGCTGGTTTTAAAGCCGAACAATAAAAAACAGGAGCAAAGATCTACTTTATAGTAAATCTTCGCTCCTATTTCATTCCGGCAACTTTACTCGAATACTTAACTGCTTATCTTCATAACTCATAGTAATGCTTCCGCCCAACTGCTCCACCAGTGCGCGGGTAATCGTCAGACCTAAGCCGGTGGATTTAGTGGCGGTCTCCACCGTGTAAAAACGATCAAACAGCTTACCGGCTTGAACGTCATCCAGCTGGCTGGCTGTATTGGTGAAGGTGATTTCCCCAGCTTCCGTCAAAGTAATCTCCAAATCACCGTCACTGTATTTCACAGCATTCGCAATCAAATTAGCAAATACTCGGGAAACAGCAGAAGGATTCAGCCAGCGAACGACTTTTTGCTCCGGCATTTGGACAACCGGTGTAATATTATGCACCATTAATTCCGCATAGGCCCCCGCCAAGCTTTCCTCCAGCAGCTGATTCAGAACTACTTTTTCTTTTACCGCTTGTTTTTCCGGGGTCGAAGCTACCGAATAGTAGAAAAATTCCTCAGTCAACTGCTTCAACACTTCCGCCCGATTCTCAATCACCGACAAATAGTCGGCGACTGCCGGCGACTTTTCTTCCTGCTCCAACAGTTCCAGATACCCAAAGATCGCTGTTAACGGGGTCCGCAAATCATGGGAGATATTGGTCACCGCCATCTTCAGCTCACGATCACCGGTTAAATATTTCTGCCGTTGTTCCCGCAGCAGCCGCAACTGCTGATTTAATTCAGCCGTCAGCTGTCGAACGTGAACATCACGAGTAGAAGTGCTCAAAAGAACGTTGGTATCTTCGGCAAAATGTTCCATCAGTTCCCGACAAATTTCCTTCATACTTCTTTTTAACAGCCAGATTTTAATTACTAGAGCCGCAACAATCAGCAGCAGGACAATACACAGGAACCAAGGCAGAACCATTTTTTTCACCTCTTTATTTCAAATCTTTTTTACGGAAGAAAAATACGCCGATTACACTGCAGAGCACGACTACTGCGGAAGAGAACAGAATCATGCGCCCAGCAGCGTCCACGTCGTAAGACATCGCCTGCAGCAATTGACCGTTGGGATTAAGGTCTAGCAAAAATTGATACGTCGCCCGCTTCGTACCAGTGACAACTCCCGGTCTGATCAACTGCTGATAATGACTCAAGGAATAGAACATCAATATAAAAGCACTTAAGATACAAATAACGGCCGTAGTTGCTTTACTAGCAGAAAGCATCCCCACCAGATTAAAAAGCGCTGTAAATGCCAAGCAGGCCAACCAGCCAATTCCGCCAGCCAAAACAATTGTTCCCAGCTCATTTTGCACCGGTTCATACAACAACCCGCCCAGCACACTTCCCGTAATCACTCCCGCCAGGAAAAGAATCGTCACCGCTGCAAAACCGGTCACTAAATTAGCAAAATAAACATGACTGCGTTTGTGTCCGACGACTAATTTGTTGCGAATTGTCCCGTCCTGATACTCGGTGCCGTTAAACAAACTTGAAAAAACAGCAATCACGACGCCAATCATCTGAAAGAAAAACAGCAGAAGCATGTCGGCGGGATAAGATCCTTGGTCATCCAGTTTTAAACAAAAGGTACTTTCTAAGCCGATAATCACTAAAACCGTTACCCAGAAAGTCCCGTTCAACCAAAGGCGCTGGAAATTAGCAGACAATAATTTACCCATGACTGCCACCTCCAACCAAAGCGACATAGTAGCTTTCCAAACTTTCGTCCCATTCTTGCATAGACAGTACGTCGCAATTTACCTCTACTAAGGCCAAGACCAATTGCGTCACATTCACCTTAGCAAACAAATCAACTAACGTATCTGATACAATCTTATATTCAACGTCCATTCCCTCCAGCACCTGAATAAGCCCACGCATATTAGTTACTTCCATCCGGACGCACTTACGGCACGCCGCCTCAAGTTCGGCAGCACTCATTTCTTTAACAATTTTCCCATCGTCAATAAAGCCATAATGGGTGGCCAATTTCGCCAGCTCATCCAGCATATGACTGGAAATCAACACAGTGATCTGCTTTTCACGATTTAATTTTAAAATCAACTCACGAATTTCGATAATCCCCTGCGGATCAAGACCATTAACCGGCTCATCCAGCACTAAAAAATCCGGATCCCCCACTAAAGCTAGGGCAATTGCCAAGCGCTGCCGCATCCCTAGGGAAAAATTCTTCGCCTTGCGCCGACCGGTAGTTTCCAGACCGACTAATTCCAACAGCTCTTCCAGTCCTTCATAAGAAGGCAGCCCTAAAATCCGGTACTGCTGCTTCAAATTATTTTTGGCCGTCATATTTAAATAGATCGACGGCGTTTCTACCACCGCGCCCATTCTGCGACGAGACCGATCGATAGCTTTTTCGGTATTTTCCTTACCATATAAAGTAAAACTCCCGGAAGATGGGTGCTGCAGCCCGCAAATTAAGCGGATCAAGGTCGTCTTTCCTGAGCCGTTTTTGCCGACAAAGCCATAGATTGAACCTCTGGGCACTGTCATGCTCAACCGATTCAAGGCTTTGAAGTGCCCGTAGTTTTTAGATAAAGCCTTTGTTTCAAGAATAGTATCCATTGTTGTCGTCCCCCTTACTTACTACGGTCATTTTATCGGTCAAAAGGCTGGAAACCGGTAAAGGAAACCGTAAAGATCGGGTAAAGATTTAGTCGGCCCGCAGCTTAAAACCAATTCCCCAGATTGCTTCGATATAATCGCGATCACTGGCGAAACGCAATTTTTTTCGCAGATTGCTGACATGCATCTTTAAAGAAGTTTCGGTGCAGTCCGGCGTATCTTCACTAATCCGCTCCAGCAGCAAGGATTTCGTAATCACTTGCGACGGATTTTGCATCAGCAGCTTTAAAATCGCGTATTCGGTCCGCGTCAGCTTAATCGGCTGATCATTAACTGCCACTTGATGCTGGTTCAAATCCAGCGTAATCTCTTCAAAGGCCAAAACACCTGACGTCTTTTGCACCGATTGCTGACGAAATTGTACCGCGATCCTAGCCAGCAGCTCCTTAGAATTGAATGGCTTCACTACGTAATCAACAGCACCGTTCAGCAAAAGCTCTACCTTGTTATCGATATCGACTTTCGCACTAAGAACAATCACCGGAACGCCTTCCAGCTGAGGCAGAAGCTCCTCGCCGCTTAGCCCAGGCAGCATTAAATCCAATAACACCAGATCCGGCTGCCGCTGCTGCAAAACCAGCAGAGCCTCGGTACCGGAATAAGCTCGCATGACTTCATAACTTTCTTTGCGCAGCATCTCTTCCAAGACATTGCCAATATGTACATCATCATCAATGATCAAAATGGTTTTCAACGCTCCTGCCCCCTTTCTTTTAAAAAATTATAACAGAAATGTTCGACTATATTTTTGCTGGTTTAAAAGAAAAAAGCTGGAGACAGTCTCCTATCTCCAAGCTTTCTTAATCAATTCGTTTATACAAATCCACAATCTCTTTTGCTAAATCAATGACAGTAATCGCTGTCATTAAATGGTCCTGGCTGTGTACCGTCAGCAGCGTAATTTCCATGTGGTTGCCGTTAGCCTCTTCTGTCAGCATATCGGTTTGAGCACGATGTGCCTCAACTATCGCTGACTCGGCACTTTGAATTTTTTCTTCCGCTTCCGCGAATTTTCCGGATTTAGCCGCAGCGATCGCTTCCATTGCATCACTTCTGGCATTTCCGCCGTAGATAATTAAGCCCATGATGGCTTCTAATGCTCTTGGGT
Organism: Candidatus Enterococcus moelleringii; assembly: GCF_017377575.1. Taxonomy (GTDB): domain Bacteria; phylum Bacillota; class Bacilli; order Lactobacillales; family Enterococcaceae; genus Enterococcus_A; species Enterococcus_A moelleringii. The sequence goes on along the minus strand of NZ_JAFREM010000002.1, from coordinate 110,190 downwards.
CGTCCATTGTACCCCTCCTATTTTTATTCTCCTTTACTTGTTTCCTTATCCTTTTCTCATCTATCATACCATAATCAATCTTATTGATAATATTCAAACGATGCTTTTGTCACTTTTGAGGGTGCCCATCACACCGTGTTATACTGGCTATAAGTACAATAAAACGAGGAGGTGGACCGGTATTATGATTGAGGCTTATATTGAAAAAGATATCATTCGGCAAGTAAAGCTGGTGGAGTTCTTATTTGAATTGGAGACCTTGAATCTCAAAACGACTGCCGAACGTCTGCAGGTAACACCCAATACGATCAAACGGGATTTTGCCAAAATTACCGATTTTCTTGAAGACTCGATTCAATCCTCGGAGCTGACCAGTTCCGAATTGACGATGAGTTTCCACAGCAGCTTGACCCGCTATGATCTGATTAAACAAATCTACAATGAATCCAAATTTCTGCGGGTTTGTGCCCATTATATTTTAGGAGAAGACGATTATCTGACGATTGTTGAGGAAGAATTTATTTCGGTGGCGAAAGCCTTTAAGGTGAAAAAAGAAGCGGAAACCTACTTTAAAGAATCCTGCATCATGGATGAAGAGGGTGCCTTCATTGACAATGAACTGCGTTACCGTTTTGTAGTTTTATCGATTTGGATGCGCTGTGATTTGTTGGATGGACAAGTCGACCAGGCGAAAATGCAGCAGGCCAAAAGCTTTGTGCAGCTGATCTTGGATCAATTTTCCAACAATTATCAAATGAACAAGCGGGAATACAGCTTTCTAGTCTTGTCTGTTTACCTGATTATTACCCGCGGGGAAAATTCTGCCCTCAGTTACAGCCAGCAGGAACTCAATTATATTCGCAACAGCCTGCAATATCAGCAGATCAGCAACACGATGAATTTATTTTTTGGCGAAGGGACTTATTCGGACAACGAAATTGTTTACTTCGCTTTCGGGTACAATGCCTTGTCTTTAAATACCTCCAACTATTTAATCGTCGAAATGAATCACAAATACGATCGGAATCTGGTGATTGAGCAGACACCCAGCTTGAAGGAGCTGATCTCCCAGTTTGAAAGAGAATTCGAAATTCAGCTGGCTTACGACATTTTGTTTGAAAAACCCTTTTTAAGTCTGCTTCACTCCATGTGGCAGGATATCCAAGCCTTTCTGGTGGAACGTCATTATTTTCTTAGCGACGAACAGCTGGCGTTGACTAAACGAGTAAGAAAGGTCTTGAACAAATGGCGGGATTCCTTGGAGCCGGAAGACCGCGACAAACTGATTTTCTCGGATACAGCAATTGAAAAATTGTGTTCCCAAACTTCCTCGATTTTGCTGAACAAGCATACCGGCAAGTTTGCCTTTATTATTGTGGCGGAGGATGAATTGTCCCACACCATTTATCGCAAAAATTTATTGAAGTGGCTGAACATGGATCACAATGTGATTGACGATACCCTCTATTACTCGCTGGATGAGCTCCCTGTCTATACGGAGAAATGGCCCCACATTATTATTTGCGAACGCGCCTTAAAGCATACCTCTGAGGAAACCGAGCATTTACAGCTGCTGCCGATTTCCCGCAGCTCGATTAAAGAAGACATGCGGAATATTTTGCTTTATGCTTATGATTGGCAATATAGCTAAAATTGAAAAGAACGACCTTACTGAAAATACCACTTCAGTTAGCTCGTTCTTTTTCTAAGTTTTGTCCTAGCCTAACAAAAGAAACTCTATTCTAAACTACTTAATTTTTGAAATTGATGCTCTAACTCTTTTAGTCCATCCAAGATTTCAGTAAAATCCGGAAACACGCCAAACATCATTCGTTGCATCTTTTGATAGTCATTTCGTAATAAGTTCACCTGCTTCTCATCGGGCACCAGCTTCAAATTTCCTGCTAAGACTTCTTCATAGTTCGCCGAATTGTCAGCATAAAATTTCATTTTAAAAGAAACAACCTGCTGCAATAACTGTAGATCAGAAAAAGCTTGATCCTTAATCGGTGTACGACTCATTTCGTACAGATCGTAGTAATGCCTAGAATAACGATCAGGAACTCGACTATTTGTACGGTTCGCTTCCTTATGAAGAATGGTTGCTTTTTCCCAGAACGTTCGATTTACTGCCACAGTCGGAATTATCGTACTTGGTTGTTCAAAAAGCTGCGGAAAATGTTCAGCAGTATAAGAGAAAACTTCCTGACTTTCGCACGGCGTCCAAGCTGCTAAAGGACCAATCTCCAAACGAATCACCTGTAAAATACTTTGGTCCTCATGAAACCTCGGATAGAACACTTCAATTGTCTGAGGATCATCTACAGCAATTCGCAAATCAAGATCAGCAATCCCTAACCTTTGGCTTTTAAGCTGAAGCTCCGGTACTAATTCATCTTTAATCCATTCCGCCGCCCTTTGATTTGCCTGATCGTTAAATTTACGCTGAGCAGTTTTACTCCGCTGTTGCCATGGTTCATCCTTCTCATACCCTAGCAAACGCCAATCAAGAACCAGATCAATATCTTCCGAAAATCGATGAATCACATTGTACACTTTGGATAGTGAAGTCCCACCCTTAAAGCCAAAATGCTCACCAAACCTTGAGTGATGAAACAGAATATCCAGCATCAGCACCACCCAAAAATCTTTTTCAATGATCGCGTCACTCACCCCAATGTCCATTGCAGTAATTCGAAATATCTCAGATCGTTCTTTTTCTGAAAGATTCAAAAAATCGATCATCTATACTCCTCCATTTTATTAATCAAATCCCTAATCCAACTACGTGCGTTAACTCCATCCTTCTTTAATTGCTCAAATTGCCTGGTATTTAATCGACTGGAAATTTTTTCTAGTGTTATAAGCGACACCCTCTCTTGACCAAGTGTTTTCAAGGCCTCGATTACCATTGCTGATACTGGATGCATATTGCTTTCTCGCTGTGTTACATGCCGAAAAGTGATTGTGCGTCCATTTTCTAATTTAACTTCTTTACTAGGACCACTGCTGACATAATGGTATTGATTAGGAACTTGCGTTGACAGCCCCATTTTATTTAGTGCTAAATCACCTGCTGGGCTAATCTTCCAACGGTTTTTGCGAGCGTAGGCCTCCGCAATTTCTTCGGCTGAAGCTGGAACTGACCGTTGAACCAGCTCGTTGTAATTAGGTTTTTGATAAATGCCTCGATGCAGTTGTCGTAATTCTCCTTCTTGAACCAGCAGATTGATCTGTTTCTGGATCGTTTTATAATTGCCTAATGGTGAAAAATCAGACAAAACAAAAACTTTCCCTTTAGGAGCTACTCTGATTCGATTCTTTATCTTACTCTTAACAGTCATAAATTCACCTCCAAAACGAATATCTCTTAAACCTAATTATACAGGCGTTTTTTATGATAATCAATTCTCCAAATTTACCTATTTTTGGAGAATTAATTGTCACTAATTTTATGCACTTTTTTCAATTTATACGCAGCATTTAAGTCAGCTGGAGCCTCGGTAATTTCTACCTCTACTATAAGTTACGCAAAAAACGAATAATTATTGCTGGAACGCTAAAATTCTGCAATAAATTATTTAGTCATTCTTTATCCGTGCCAAATTTCTAAGAGCCCTGATCCACCCAATTCCATTTCCCGCATCAATCCTCTATAATTAAAACCAAACGACAATCCGAAAGGAGCTCTAACATGATCATCCAAACAAACGGTATCTCACTTTTCTACCAAATCAGCGGCGAAGGAAAGCCACTATTACTGCTGCATGGAAACGGCGAGGATCATCAAATATTCACTGAACTAGCAACTAAGCTGGCTGATCACTATACAATTTACGCCATCGACAGCCGCAACCATGGCCAAAGCCAGCAAACCGACGACTATTCCTACGAAGCAATGGTTGAGGATGTTTACAGCTTTATCAAAGACCTGAATCTGGGCCCCGTCGATTTAGTCGGCTTTAGCGATGGAGCAATTATTGGATTGATGCTGGCGATGAAGGCGCCTGAAACGATAAATAAATTAGCCTTGTTAGGGATTAATCTGAAGCCTGAGGATTTTACCGACGAAAGCTATCAAGAGATTAAAGCAACCTATGAAGAAACCAAAGATCCTTTGTTCAAATTGATGCTGGAACAGCCCAACATTGAGTTGGCGGATGTCCGCAAAGCGAACTGCCCGATTTTACTGGTTAAAGCAGACGATGATCTGTTCAAACCGGAAACCTACATTAACCTGTTGGCGGCTTTACCGAATGCTACCTTGAAAATCATGAACGACCATGATCACGGCAGCTACGTTATCAATCAAGATCTGCTTTATCCTCATTTGATGGATTTTTTTGGTTAGGACTACTCTCGTAAAAATCTTGTATAATAAAAGAGATCCGCGATGAATTGAGAAAAACCTAAAAAAAGACCTCCTTTGCTCAAAAAAAGCGAAGGAGGTCTCTTCTTTAACTGCTCATGTGTCTCAAGCTCTGAATTCGCAATGCCACGGTTAAAAAGAAGCTGCCCAGCAAAGTAAATACTAATGCGGCTAGATAATAAACCACTACATACCCCGAGGAAGTCCCGGCAATTTCGAAAATACCGGTTAACACTCGACCAAGCACGACACTGATCACGGCTAATAAGAAACAACGGCAACTGGCTCGCATTCCTCGTGCCTTGGTAACATCAGGTTTGACTATTCTCACAACCAATAGGAAAACAATCAGCAGTAAAGGCCAGCACCAAGCACTATCCAGCGCCCCGCTAGTCACTCCATATCCGAAGTAGTTATAGACAGTTTTAAAAATATAGAGAAACACCGATCCTGCGGCCAAACCAGCCAACCACCTGTTTATCTGCATAACATCCCTCTTTTCTAAAAATAGATAATATCGCTGACTGAACGTTCGCTGCCGGAATCGCCTTTCGCTCCTGCCACTGGTGTATTCACCACTTGTCCGTTAAACACCATGGTAGAAGAGCCGCCGCCATCCAGGTTGTAGGCTACGGTTGCTCCCTTGCTTTCAAAAATTTCGGCTAATTGATACAAGGATAAGCCCACACTTTCATCGGTTCGTCCATCCGAGACGATAACGATGTAATGATTCTCACCAATTTGACCGATCGCGCTTCGGGGATTGCTGCTCATGGATTGCGAAACCTCTTCATCACTGGTTACCGCAATTTCACCGTCTTCAACTAAAGCCGGGCCAAAGGACAGAACCTGTGAAGCTCCTTCTTCCAACAGTGTCTCAGCAGAAACTTCCGATTGGTTCACAATTGAAAAGTTTCCATCCCCATCAACCACTAAAGCATCCGTATCCTCTTCAGGGGTATCGCGGTATAAGCTGCCATTGCGCAGAACGTACCCCGTATCGCGGAAGCCGTAATAATCACCATTAATCGCCAACACAGCTTGGTTTGCTGCCGCCATCGATGAAGTGGTTTCCTTGATATTCCGGCCATAGGTTCCTTCAGCAAAGGCGGTCTTCAGCTGATCACTGCTTTCCACCTGAACATCAGCCACATAATACGTCGTGTCCGCGGCTTGTTCCGTCGAAATGGTAATGGACATGGTGTCATCTTGATAACTATTTTCGGTGATCACCGCTTCGGCCGCTTCACTGGAAGCTTCTTCAATACTCTCCGTTGCAGAAGTAGCTTCGGTGGTTGTATTGGTAGCGATGGCCGAGTAGGTTTTCGGCACAACGAAGGTATCCAATAAAACAAACCCGGTAAAGCAGATCAGCAGCAGCAGTGCTGAAAAAAACCAGGGAAACCGTTTGTGTCTGCTCAAATCTCATACCCTCCTCTCTTAAAGACAAAGCGCCGTTGAATGTAAAAGCTGAGAAAGAAAATCCCGCAATCAACGACTACCTTAATTAAAATAATGTGCTGAAACAAACCTGACAGGCCTTGAACCAGCAGACAGCTTAACAGTAATTGACTCACAAAGAGCAAGGCGTATTTGCCAGCTTCTTTTAGTTGTTTATGGTTGGTTTTGAAAACAAAACGCCGATTCAGCTGATAGTTCAAAAAGCCGCTGCTGATTCTGGCTAGAGCTGTCGCCGCAAATAATGCATTCGGAGCTGTTGGGAAAACCAGCTTCAATAAGATGACAAAAAACAAAATATCGAAGACCGCTGACAGGCCTGAGCTGGCAATAAATTTCAAAAAGGGCAGATAAACCAGCAATGAATCCGCCACACTACGAAAATGGGAATGCTCGTTGTTGCCAAAATAAATTGTCTCAATAGGCACTTCTTCAAGGGTTAGTCTCATCTCTTTAGCTTGCATCAGCATGTTCATTTCATATTCAAACCGTCTTCCGGGAATTTCCAGCATTTGTTCTAGATGGCTTTGGGGGATTCCCCGCAAGCCCGTTTGGGTATCGGATAAGGCAGTACCGGTGGAAAATTGGAACATCTTAGCAGTCAGCAGATTGCCATAACGACTTTTAAAAGGCACATGGTCTTGATCAAACTGACGCGCACCTAAGAACAACGTATCCTGATGCTCTTCTACCAGGCTGGCAACTTTCAAAATATCAGTCACCCGATGCTGTCCATCACTATCGGCGGTGACAATGCCGCTGGCCTCAGGTATATGCCGCAATTGAAAACGCATGGCGGTTTTTAGGGCGGCCCCTTTCCCCAAATTCTGCCCATGGGTCAGTAAAATGACGCCTTTGCGTTTCGCTTCTTCAAAAACTGATTGATAATCGGGGCCCGATCCATCATCAACTACAATGATAGGACGATCCGTTTGGCATAGCAGATTGGCTAAAAAAGTCAAAAAGTGAGGTTCTGGTTCATAGGCTGGAATGACGATACTGGCTTTCATAGCATTCGCTCCTTTCTGTAAAACAAAGAAGGGAAAGCCCTTCTTCGCCGCTTATTGTCGGCCGCCCATGCCGCCTCCAGGACCGCCGCCACCCATCATTCCTTGGTTAGCTTCCACCGCAGCACCGGATGAGTCAACGGATATCACTGTGGAATCAACGGTAACGGTGGTAGAAGTGCCGCTTGAAAAGTCCACGGTGTAGGTTTCACCAGTTTGAATGGCTGGATCACTGAAAATGAAATTAGAGAAGGCTTTAGCCGCAGTCACTACACCAATCACACTTCCCTGACTATCCGTTACAGTAGCTACTTCACCGGCTTGCAGCTCGCTGTCTAGCCAAATCTGAATACTTGGCTGAGTAGAGGTATCGCTGGCGGATTGCGCCATTTCCGCCGAACCTAAGGTGTAAAGTGTTCCACCGCTGACATCAAAGGTGCCATCATAATCCAGCGCGCCATTCCCGCCACTGACCGGACCGTAAACTGTCATTTGACCACCGGTCATGGAAATATCGCCATTGGAATCTAGACCATCGCCTTCCGCATCCACTTGAATCGTTCCGCCTTCAATCGTGATGGAATACTCCCCGCTGCTGCCCTCTTGGAAGGAATCAGCGCCAAACTGGTTTGGACCACCAGCTTCTGTCGTTTCATTCGTAGTGGACCCGCCGGCCGCATTCACCCCGTCATCAGTAGCAACCACAGTGACATTCCCGCCAGAGAAAACAACATTTGCGCCTTCAATTCCTTCATAAGAATTCAGCACATTGACTTCGCCATCAGAAATTGTGGTGGTACTGTCGGCATGAATCCCGTCGTCTTCGGTCGTCAGGTTCAGCGTGCCGCCAGCCACTGTGACATTGCTGTTGGAATGGACACTGTCATCCACCGAATCAATCGTATAGGTACCGCCATAGATGGTTACATCCCCGCTGGCTTTGAGACCTTTGTAGCTTGAAGCAGAATCAACGGTCCCGCTGCTGTTGGTAGCAATATCCATCATTGGATTATTGGCAATTAAATACGTTTCAGCCTGAACTCCATCTGTTTCGCTATCGATGGTATAGGTGCCACCGTCTAAAATAATGTAGCCTTTGTCTGCTTCTTCGGCATTGGTGGCTTGAATCCCATCATTAGCCGCTTGGATCGTAAAGTCTCCGTCCAAAATCTGCACCGAGTCCTTGCCTTTCATGCCTTCATTGCCGCTGTCGATGGTGTAAGTTCCGCTAGTGACCTTTAAGTCATTTTTACTTTGAATCCCATGACCAGCTGTGGCTTGGACCGTTAAAGTACCCGTGCCATTCAACGTTAAGTCATCCTCGCTGTAGATGGCGGCTTGGGCTTCATCCGTCTCAGGAAAACTTTCAGCAGTAGCCGCTATTTGGTTGTCGGTGTTTTCTGCAGTGGTCAAAATAGTTTTTTCTGCCTGCAAAACGGAAAGGGCAGCGGTAGTTTCGTTGGTAATTTCAACACCATCCAGTACGATTCTCACCGTGTCACTATCCGTGTTGTTAACAACAATTTGACCATTGGTGAGTGTCCCAGATAAGACATAAGTGCCTCCTTTAGTAATTGTGACCGTGTCCTCTGAGACTTCTGCACCTTCACCATCAACTGCGGAGCTGCCATCTGCCAAGGTAATCGTCGTAGCAGTACTTTCGTCATAGGTAGTGGTCTTGTCTTCGTCGTCGTATTCTCCAGCAGTCGACGTAGCCGCCGAGTTGGCTATATTAGTAGTGGAAGAACCCGTTAAGCTGGCAGCCGTACTAGCTTCCTCCGTTTGACTGGCCGTCACTTTGTAAACAATGCCGCCAGTTAGTGCAAGTGCCAATAAAGCAGAGGCAATCGATAGTCGTTTTTTCATACAGTTCATCCTCTCTTCTCTTTCGTTTTAAGCATCTGCAAAGTGATATTGCCGTAGTCTGGCTTTGCTTTGCATCTAGGTGTTAGTTAAGTAATTAGCCGATTTCCTGTTTTTATCCGCTAATCCCTTTTTTGCTTGGGGTCAATCATCTGCTCATTTCTTTCAGGTAACAGCATCCATACGAAACCAAGTAAGGCGGTCAAACAAATTAACATACTACCCCTCTTCTTTCTGTGGGCTATAAGTCTTTCCCACTTCCGGCTGGCTGGACAATGATCGGCAGGTTGCTGTTGACCAACCGCAGCTCGTCTAAAAATTCCTTCTCTTTATAGGGATTTTTTTCATGCACCGTGAAGGAAACTTCAAACAAGCTGCCTAAGTTGGTAGTTTTAATCTGGTCCAGCTGGTGATAATCGGTAAATTTCTGCAACACGTCGTCAAAATCTTTCATGTAGTTGGTGTATTCCGGCACCGTAATTCGCACTTGCCGCGCATTCTCTGTCGCATCGCCAAACCGCAGATTGGTGTATACGATCATGGCCAAGCTGACAATTAAACTAAAAATGGCTGCATAGACGATATAGCCCATGCCAATCGCTAAACCCACGGCCATTGAGAAAAAAATCGTGGTAATTTCCCGGGCATTCCCCGGTGCCGAACGGAAACGAACCAGGCTGAAGGCTCCAGCTACCGTAATCCCGGCACCTAAATTTCCGTTAACCATCATAATCACCGACGAAACCAACACCGGCAGCAGAGCGATGGTAAACATAAAGTTTTTAGAATAGCTGTTGCGGTATTTGTGCACCATCGCAATGATAAAGCCTAAAATCAAACTCGATGAAATCGTTAATAAAACCTGCGTCAGTGTCACGGTCATGGCACTGACATTGCTGCTAAGAATACTCTCAAGCATAAATCGATTCTCCTCCCTTAATTGTTTTTGTTTTTGGACCAGCGTGACTTGCCACCTGCTGCTCCCATTCCGGAAACAGTACCCAATGATAAACATTGCCGTACTTCGTAAATTTCCCTTGAAAAATCTGTAGTTCTGAGAACAGGCGGCTGATTTCTAAGGGGAAGGCTTCAAAAATCTTAACCTCCATCAAAACTGTCGGCTCCTTCGTTAATAGCGTTTGCGGATGCTGGTCCACCCGATCCAATTCAAAATGCTCCAACGAATAGCGGATGTTCTGATCAAAGGTAATACGGAAATTTTCATCCCTTTTAGACTTCAAAGCCATTCGGTCATAGCTGATTAGGGTAGTTGGCCGCAGCTCCTGTTGCTGAGTGTACCAATCAATTTCCTTGAAGATTTGCTTTTGCTCCTGGGGCTTCACCCCGTAGGTTAAAAAGTTCTTGGCCTCCTGATAAGACATCGCTGTTCTCCGTTTGTAGGTGACGCCAGCCACCTTCTTTTTCAATTCCAGATATACCTTTGATTGATTAGTGGCCAATCCATAACTGCGCAGCCGCATTTTTTCTTTGAATTTCGGTTTGTCCACCGAATGACGAATCACCGCCAAATCTTCCGTGTCGTAATAGATGGTGTGGATCGTATGCAGTCCATACTCATCAATCGTCATATATTCCTGTAAGCGAGTCAGCAGCACCTCAAATTTTTCTGGTGTCAGCAAATATTTTTTCTCTCTGCGTTCAAATATCTCCCCGCTTTTCACCTTTGCTTTTGCCATGTGGATATTCCTCCTTGTTTCAATCCTCGTTTATTTAGTAGCGATGAATGTATCATAACCGGCGAATCTGAACTCCTTCTGAAGTAAATCTGAACAAATCTGAAGTTTGATAGAAAGGCTCCTCAAACTCACTCAGCTTTTTACTCGCAAAAAAAGAAGCAGCGGATAATCGACTGCTCCTGTTGGATATCTTCAGTTGTTTGGCTATTTTTCGAACTTGATTGGCAGAACCAGTTCTGTTTGATAGGTTTCCCCAGTTAATGTACTGATCATTTGCCCCTGATGAAGCTCGGCAATCATGGCAGAAATTTTTACTCCCAAGGATTTTCCGATACTTGAATCGGACTTAGCTACCTTATTCTTAATCAGAACATGCAGCTGATCCTCCTGGGGCTGAATCTGAATGGTTACTCCCTCTTCCAGCTCAGCGTGTTGATTAATATTGGAAATCAAATTATCAAACAAGCGCTCCAGCAAGCTCATGTCGCCAACTATCTTGGCCTGCGCCGGAATGTCTAATTCATAAGTGACTTCAGCAATTGGCATCAGCTCTGTAATAAATTGTTCAAACAGCATGCGGCTGTCGATCATTTGCAGCTCTAAAGGACGCTGTCCGGAAAAAATCGTGGCGTATTCCAGCAAATCATTCACTCGATTATTCATTTGCTGGGTTTTCTTATGAATCAAATTCAGGTATTTCCGCTGCTCTTCGGTTAAGTCGGTGTCCAGCAGCACTGGCAAATAGCCGCTTAGAATCGTCAACGGTGTTCGAATATCATGACTTAAATCACTGATAATTTCTCTAGAGGTCTGAGTCGCCTTCGCTTCCAAAATAATCTTCTCACTGAGGGATTGACTCATCTTGTTAATGCTGGCGGCGATTTGGGTCAGCTCATCATGCCCCTCTTCCGCGATCCGATAATCAAGATCCCCCGCCTCTAAAATAATCGTGCCCTTTTCAATTTGGTGCATGTATTTCGCCTTATTCAACAGCTGGCGATAAAACAAAACCAGCGCAAAAATCAATCCTAAGACGACGGAGGCAACGATACCGATGTACATAATCCAGCGATTCTCTACCACCAAAAAGGTCGTAGCTGTTTGACCATCCGAGTAAGTAATATTCGTTTCTTTTTCTGTTCCCAACGGACGCCGCTCATCCATTGGTCCTTCAGGTTCTTTATGGAATTTCGGCTCATTGCCATTCCCAGAATTATTTCGTAAATAGAAAACAGCGCCGTCAGAGGATCGCCAAGTAAACCGGCTTGAACTACTAGCTTCCTGCTGAGTAACAAAGGCTTGAAACTCCTCTGTTGCCTCGGACAAATCCTTCTTTTCCATTTGCGGCTGAATCACTTGATGGTACAACGCTTGATTTCCTAAAAACAGCAGCAAGAACAAGACGCCGCCACTCACAACACTTAGAATTAAATAGCGAAAAATCTCTTTAGGAAAGGTAGTTTTTTTACTGTTCAATTTTATAACCCACTCCCCATACGGTCAAAATGTACTGCGGTTTCTTCGGATCCTGTTCGATTTTTTGCCGCAATTTTTTTATATGGGTCATGATGGTGCTGCTGGAGCTGTAAAAATAGGGCTCCTGCCACACCGCTTCGTAAATCGCTTCAGCTGAGAAAACATGACCGGGTGATGCGGCCAACAGCTGCAGGATGTCGAACTCTTTTCCCGTTAAAGTCACTTCCTGCTCCTCCAACGCTACCTTTCGTGTTTCCGGGTGCAAAACAAGTCCGCGAATCTGAAGCGCATGGTTGGTTTGTAGTTGTGGATTGTTATAGTTCAAATAGCGCCGCAGCATTGCTTGCACCTTCAGCTGCAGTTCCTGGGGAGAAAAGGGTTTGACTAAATAATCATCTGCTCCGGCAGAATAGCCGACGATTTTGTCGTATTCCTGCCCTTTTGCCGAAATAAACAGAATCGGAACCGAATAGGATTTGCGGATTTCCTTCACCGCATCCACGCCGTTCATTTTAGGCATCATATAATCCATGATGATCAACGCTACTTCTTGATCGATCATTTCCAGTGCTTCCTGCCCATTTTCCGCTTCAATAATTTCATCTACATAAGAAGCCAGCAGCATTTTTTCCAGTTCCCGAATATCTTCCTCGTCATCCACAATCAACAGCTTGGTCATTATTATCCCTCATTCACAACATTTTCTGCTTAGTATGCCACAAATTGATTCCAGAAAAGTCATTCCGTTGAAAAGGTCACAAAAAAATCCCGGATTCTTAACCTTTAGCAATGTTTAGCTATCTTTTCTTGTACCAAAAAACGCTCTCATCAAACTGACTATTTTATGGAATTTGTAGTATTATTTTATTAAGTACGCATTTGGGGAAATGCCGATTAGAAAACATACGCAAAAAGGAGGAAATTCGTTCAACAAAAAAGGAGGTTTATGAAAAAATGAAGGAAAATCGTAGGAAAGTAATTGCTGCTTTAGTATTTGTTGGGATTATCATCGCTTTAGGTTCTGCTTTTGTAGCATTGACTGGCATGATTGCCTTTGTGGCAGCTGTTGCGGCGACAATCGTCTTTCTAATTAAGAAGGACAATCTAAAAACTAAGAAAGCTGTGATTGCAGTTGGTGTTGCCTTTCTCGTCTCAGCGGTGGGGTTAATTTTGGTTCCTACAAGTGAATCCGCGCCGGAAAAACAGACAGCACGAGTTGAAGAAAGTCTGCCCAAGACAGGCTCTTCGGCTACCTCAGAGAGCTCCACTCAAAAGACATCCGAAAGTACTGTGAGTTCTTCGGCAGAATCTTCATCTGACTCTGCCCAAAAACGTGAAGAACAGAAAGCTGAAGAACAACGACTGGCCGCGGAAGCTAAAAAAGCTGAGGAAGAAAAAAAGGCTTTGGAACAACAGCAAGCGGCCGAAGCTCAAAAGGCTGAGGAAGAACGAAAAGCCCAGGAACAGCAGCAAGCTCAACTTGCGGCACAGAAGGCCGAAGAAGATCGCTTAGCTCAAGAAGCAGCTGCTGCACAGCAACAAGTGGCTGCCCAACAGGCACAGGCTGCGGCGGAAGCGCAACAAGCTCCTCAACCTCAGCCAGTATCACAAACTGTCTTTATTGCACCACAATCCGGAACCAAATACCATTCCCATTCAGGTTGCCGAGGGCTTAGTAATGCTAATTCGGTTGAAGAAGTAGCCATGGAAAATGTTGGCAATCGTACAGCTTGCAGCTTTTGCTATTAGACTAAATTACAGCAATCAACAGGTCCTGTGGACAAGTTGGTTGCTGTAATTTTTCACACCCTTTTTACTTACCATTTACTAGCCGCGCCTGGATAATCATCCACAAACACCAGCAGCTGACTGAAGCAGCTTCCTATTTAACGCACTATTATTTTTCCACAACCGCTCTCTTGTGAATATATTTTGTCCTTTTCCACACAATTCCACAGTGTTATCCACAAACTTATCCACACCTGTTCATAACTCGCTTATCCGCGTGTCCACTGGAGCTGGCATAGTTATTTCTTTTGCACAGGAATTAGTTATCCCCAGTTTTCTAGTTCTGCTGCATTCTTTTTGCATAAAAAAAACGAAGCGCTTAAAGCAACTTCGTCCTTATCACATAATCGGCAGCATCTTCCGACCACAATATTGACTGGTCAGTTTCAGCAACGGTCCGATTAATACTACACCGAAAATCGGTCCGATCATAAATTTTCCGCCTAACAGCATTCCCGTAACAAAACAGATTAAGTCTAGAACCATCCGAACCTTGGCTAAATCAATCGACAAGCGGCCGCTCAAAGCAAAGCTTAATGCAATGTAGCCTTCCTTGCCGGTATTCGTCGCAGCCGCAATCCCTGAACCGATACCAATAAATGAGATGCCGACAATCACAACGGCCAGCCTCAAGAGGATCGCCCCTTGAACACTCACTTGCTTAATAATCAGATCGGTAAAGATACTGGTTGCCAACGGATTCAAAATCGTGGCTAAGCCTAATTCTTTTTTGTTGATAAAAGTGACTAGCAGCAGGCAGACAGCGGTGACCAACAGAGAAGCTTGGCCCACGGTGACGGGAAGGTGCTGAGTCAGACCTTCCCATAATACGCCAAGAGCATCGGCACCGAGACCGGTAACAACACATAAACCAACGCCAACACCTACCAACGACGAGCCCAATACTGAGATGAGATAGCGGATAAACATTTTCATCAGTCCAATTTAGCAGCGTGAGTGGCGATGACATCCTTGTACCAGTAGAAAGAATCCTTGCGAATGCGGCGGCATTCTTTTGGATCTTCATCGGTACGATCGACATAGATTAGACCGTAGCGTTTTTTGTAACCATTGCTGGTGGAAAGTAAATCTAGGGCTGACCAAGGCATGTAGCCTAGCACTTCAACACCTAAGTCCATTGCGCGTTTGGTAGCTTTGATATGTTCACGCAAGTAATCGATGCGGTAATCGTCATGAACTTTTTCGTCTTCAGTCAATTCATCGTAAGCACCTAATCCATTTTCGGTGATCATGAATGGTACGCGGTAACGAGTATACAAGTCGCGGTACACGTATTCCAAACCGATCGGATCGATTGCCCAATCCCAGTCAGTAGTTTTCAATTCCGGATTTGGACACATTTGGTAGAAGCCAGGATGGGTTTCAAAGCCGGACATGTCGCCTTTTTTACCTGATAAGTTGTAACCAGACCAGCGGCGCTCTGCATCTTCTGGGCATGCATGGGCACATTGGCTGTCGTAATAGTTAATGGCAAAGAAGTCAGACAAGTTTTCAGCGAAGAATGCTTCGTCGCCTTCTTCCATTTCTGGTGCTAAGCCAGCTTTTTCCAAATAAGTTAAAGCTGCGACGTTGTAATAGCCGCGGAAATATACATCCAAATAGTAGCTGTTACGCAGATCGTTGGCGTTCAAAGCCGCAATTTGATCTTCTGGTTTGCAAGTACGAGCATAAACTGGTGAGTAGCCTAATGCTGGTCCAGCCAAAGCACCTGCTTCGTGAGCGTATTTCACCGCAACGGCTTGCGCCAAATTCATGTGATGATTGATTTGGTAACGCAATTGGTTGTTGTCTTGATGTTCCGGCAAGATGTAGCATTTTTGTGTCCAGTATTGCACGATGATACTTTGTTCGTTGATAGTAATCCAATATTTGATGTCGTCTTTAAATTCGTTGATCACATATTTAGCGAAGACTTCGAAATCTTTGACTACTTCGCGAGACAGCCAGCCGCCGTATTTTTCAACTAATGGCCAAGGCAAGTCATAGTGATATAAGGTTGGAATTGGCTCAATGCCGTTGTCTTTTAGTTCTTTGATTAAATCGCGGTAGAACTGAATACCTGCTTCATTGACTACATCGTCGCCGTTTGGAAAAACGCGAGACCAAGCAATTGAGAAGCGGTAGCTCTTGAAGCCCATTTCTTTAAACAAAGCGATGTCTTCTTTAAACATATGGTAGTGATCACTGGCAATGCTGGCATCGGCAAAGCCAAATTTTTCGTGTCTTTCAGAGTTGATAATATCTTGTTGGGATAGTCCTTTCCCATCCTCTAATGCGGCACCTTCGACTTGGTAGGCGCTGGTTGATGCTCCCCATAGGAAGTCTTTTGGAAATTCGTTGTTCATGTAGTAAATCCTCCTCTAGTTTGTTTTGTTGCTATATGTTGTGGGAAAGGAATTTGCCTTTTCCACGGTGCCAGAAGGGTATGCGGGTGAAGAAGGTTTTCCAAATTGGTGAGTTAGCTCAGAATTGATGGCGCTAACTCGGTAATAAGGGAACAAATTTTAGCAAATTTGTCGGATTCTCGTACGCATACCATTCTGCTAGACCTCGCTAGCTTTGTTTGGGTTTAAATTTGTTAATAGATATCTATTCCAAGCTAAACTGGGAAAAGCAGAACTGGCAACTGGCAGCTATCTCATGAAATAGGAAACAAATTTTGGCAAATTTGTTCAGATTTTCGTGCGCATACCATTCTGCTAGACTTCGCTAGCCTTGTTTTGTATTTAAGTTTGATAATAGATATCCACGCCAAGCTAAACTGGGAAAAGCAGAACTGGCAAAACTGAAGGATGGTCAATAACGGACTTGCTTCAGGTTTCACATTGATTAGTCTTGGTCTACAAAGGTAGTGTCGCCGATTTTATCAATCGTATACTTGCCGTCTTTGTAGGTTAAAGTGGTTACGCTGCAATTGGCGATTTTTTCTCCTTGGTACTCGCCAGGAGCGACACTTTCTAAAATAATCGGGATGATCCCGCCGGATGAGACGATCAGCACATTTCCGCCGCCCTTTGCTTCGACTTCTTTAATCATCTCGGGCATCACTTTTTCCACTCGTTGGTGCATTTCGTCATAGGTTTCCGCGGTTTGGGTTGGGTCAACCTCAGCGACTTTGTTAGCGAGTTCTTCTTCGGTTAATTGTTCCTTCAAGAAATCCCACAGCTCATCGCTGCCTTCCGGGTAATCAAGATCTAGCGCTTTCGCCACGGCTAGGTTCATGTCGTCGTTGGATTGACCTTCAAAGCTGCCGAAATTCTTTTCTCTAAAGCCGTTGTTCTCAATAATTTGCGGCACATCATGTTGATTTTGTTCCAGGATCAGCTTGGCGGTATTGCGTTGGCGACCTAAATCGCTGGAATAAGCCGATGTAAATTCAACATCCTTCAAGCCTTCGCCAACCAGCTTCGCTTGTTCTTCCCCTTCTTCTGTCAGAGGACTATCGCTATAGCCTTGGACTTGGTTCATGGTGTTGAACCAAGTCTTGCCGTGTCTCACTAGGTAAATCGTGGTTTCTTTAGCCTCGTTAGTACTAGCCGTTCCGCCAGAATCGTCCGTGCCCGTCTCGTTTGAACCGCAGGCTGTTAATAACAGCGCTGCGATAGGCAACATCCATAAAAGTTTCTTCATTAAACAAACGGCCTCCTATTTCTGCATCACTAACTCAAACATATCCACCAAATCGCGGGTCATGTTGACTTCGCTGGTAATGGTCATTAAATGATCCTGGGCATGGGTAAACAACAGGCATGGATCATAGCTTTTGCCGGCCGCTTCGTTTTGAATCACCGCCGTTTGTGAGCGATGGGCCAAGACAATATTGTCTTTTGCTTCCTTCAATGCGGCATGGGCTGCTTCGAAATCTTGCGTTTTAGCTAATTTAATTGCTTCTTGGGCTTTGGTGCGGCCATTGCCGGCGTGCAAGATAATTTGCATGGCAACGGGAATCAGTTCATTTTCCTCTTCTAGTAAGTCTTTTTCTTCCATCATCGTTATAAACTCCTATCTGTTAGACTGCTTCGATGGGCGCGCTCATTTCAGCCCCAACTTTTTCTTCTTTGACTTCTTCAGCTAATACTTCTCTTTCATATACTTTGAAGAATGGGTACCAAGTGCCAATGTAAAGGACGAACAGCAGCAAGTACCATAGAATCGCCCGGAAATCTTGCAGGATCATCACACTGGAAATCGGTGCTGGAATTTGAGCTACCTGCATCAGCTGTTCAGGGATTTTTAACAATCCGCCCCGCATCGCAAACCAGACAACACAGCTGCCGGTGATGGAGTTGATCCACATTGGCATCATCAAAATTGGGTTCATCACAACTGGGGTACTAAAGACAATCGGTTCATTGATATTAAAGATGGAAGGCGCGATACAAATGCGGCCCAAGGTTTTCAGTTTTTTAGCTTTCGAGAAGCACATTAAGATATTCAGCGCTAACGTTGCACCAGTACCACCCATCATGATCAAGCCTAGACTGTAGACTGTTTCGTTGGTTACGATGTTCATGGCTGGATCTCCGTTTTGCACCGCTAAAGCGTTAGCCGCAATGCCGGCAATAAAGATTGGATTTTGGATCGCTGACCATAACCAAGTTGAGATACCCATTGAATAGAAGAAAGCTGGAATCAAAACAAGTAAGATCAAGCCTGGCAGCGATTGTCCGAAGCTTTGAATTGGTTCAAACAGATTGATAATGACTTGGAAAATATCGATATTCAAGCCAAAAATCAAGGTTGACCACAAAGCCAAGCTCAAGAAAATCGGAATGATGTTGTTGATCCATTCAATGACAAAGTCAGGCATTTCGCTGTTTTTAAATAATTTCAGTTTGCTGTAGTAATGGAAAATCACACTCACCACGGCGCCGGTGATAACCCCGATTAAAATTCCGGTGGGTCCCACCCGGCCCATGTCGTAGACGCCTTCTTCAGCACCCACTGGATGAAGGGTCATCATTAAGGCACAGATCGCTACAATCCCGGCGGTAATGGAATAGTTGGCATGTTTGAATTTTTCCATGTACTGATTGGCTACCATGAAGGCGGCAATCAAACCGATCATCCCAAACGAGTAATTAGAAATGTTTCCTAAATCCGGCAGCTGCGGGATGTAGGAACGAAATACATTGTAGAAGAAGACAATCGATCCAGTCATGATAAATGGAATTAATTTCTGCATGGCACTGGATAGTCCTGCCACCGCTGGTTTTTGCGTCAGCGTCTTGGCTTTTGGTGCAAATGAGTTTGCCAGCCAATCCATAAATTTTTTCATCTTTGCTTACCCCTTTGTTTTATTTTATTTATGCGTTTAATTTTTCAATGGCGAAATCCAACAATCCTTCGCCGTCCAGCATGCCGTAAATATCTTGTGGGATTACGTCCACCACGACATTATGAGGAGCTGCTTGCTGAGACATTTCATCTTTGTAGGATGCGTAATGTGGGCCTAATAATAGAATATCGATTGAATCTAGATAAGATGCTACTTCACTTTCGCTTCTTGCATCGATAGATCCTGAGATCCCGCGTTTCTTTGCGGCCTTCCGCGTTTTTTGAGCCAAGAATCCACTAGACATACCAGCACCGCAACATAGTAAGATATTAATCGTTTCCATTTTGAAAACCTCCAGATAGTTTTTTAAACTTCGTGTGCACGTTCAGTTTTTCTTTACACCCATATTATTGCTCATGGAGGCTTGCACCCTCAACTAAACAGTTGCACCCTGGTCGTGCAAGTTTCTATTTTTTCTTACCAAGAGAACCGCTATAATATAGGTAGAAATTAAAAAGAAGGTGGCACCTATGAAGGAAAAACAAGAGCGGTTGCTGCAGCTGTTACTGCAGAATACTCAGCCTGTTCCCGCCAGAAGCTTGGCAGAGAAGCTGAATGTTTCAGTCCGCACCGTTAAGAACTACATCTACGAACTGAATCAGCTGGGAAAATCCCCGGTCATTGCTTCCTCTAATGCCGGCTACAAGGTGCATCCTGAAGAGGCTCAAAATTTACTGAAAAAGCCGGATATTGATAGCGCTCTACCGCAAACGTTTAAGGAGCGTTCCTTCTATATTATTAAGCGAATCCTGGTGGAAAACGAAACCTTGAATCTGTTTGATCTGTCAGAGGAGCTGTTTGTCAGCTATTCCACCTTAAAAGCCGACATTGCTCGCATGAACAAAACCTACGAGAAATATCATGTGAAATTTGTCATTAAGCAGGATACGATTCAGATCATCGGCGAGGAAAAAGAAAAGCGCCGGCTGATTTCCTATATCATTTTCGAGGAAGTACCGAATAAATTTGTGGACAAAGACGTTTTGGCAGCCAATTTTGCGGTGGCGGATATCGAGAAGCTGTCGGAGATTATCCACTCCACCATGGGGGAATCCAATTATCATTTGAACGACTTTTCCTTTATCAATTTGATGATGCACTTGTTGATTTTGTTGGAAGCCGTCCGCAATGATAAAACGCTGGTGACCCGCAATTGGTTCAGTTCGTGGCTGCGGGAAGACAAAGCCAAACTAGTGACCAGCATGATTGAAAAAATCGAAGAAGGCTTTGGCCTATCTTTGAACCGACTGGAAAAAGAAGAAATCCATATGATTTTCCAGGCCAATGCCAACTATATTCCTTCCAATAATTTGAAGGAGCTGGAGCAAATTGTCGGTGATGACATTGTTGCATCAGTAGAAACCGTTCTGGATGAGGTGCGTCAGACCTTTGGGATTAATTTAAGCAGCGAGAATTTCGTTGTGCCTTTTTCTCTGCATGTCAGCGGCTTGTACTCACGGGCCAAGCAGGGGAATTCTTTGAAGAATCCGATGCGCAGTTCTTTGAAGAAGGATTTTCCGATGGTCTATGATATTGCCGTCTATCTGTCGCTGCGTTTAAGCACGCTGCTGGATATTCCCGTCAGTGAGGACGAAACGGCCTATATTGCTTTGCATATTGGTTCGGAATTGGAAGGCCAGAAGCGGAATCAGTCCAAAATCCGGGCGGTGCTGCTGTGTCCGAAGTATATGAATCTGGACGAAAAATTGTATGAGCAGCTGAACCAGCATTTTGGCAACGAGTTGAATATCCAAACGATTGTCTCGGAGTTTTCGGAAACAGAGGGCTTGTTGTTTGAATTGCTGCTGACGACTTTGCCGGTGCCGCAAACTGATGCCTATACAGTGATTCAGATTTCGCCGATTTTTACCGAGGAACAGCGCTTGATGCTGAACACCGAGTTTGGCAATTTGCGGTTGAATTGGAAGAAAAATATTTTGCGGAAGAATTTTGATGATTACTTTGATGAAAAATTCTTTACTAGTCAGCTGCCGATGGAGGAACGCAGCGAAGTGATTGAGGAAATGTGCGGGCGCCTGGCCCAAGAACAGATTGTGCCGCCAGAATTTTTAGTCCATGTCCTTGAGCGGGAAAATGCTTCTTCCACCGCCTTTGAATCGATTGCGATTCCCCATTCGGTGTATATGGATGCCCATAAAACCTTAATCAGTGTGGCGATTTCCGATAACGGGATTGTTTGGGGCGACAAACGGGTCCATGTAGTCCTGCTGGCGGCCATCAATGACGTGGACCGCCGCCGCTTCTCCGATATTTACGAAGCACTGATCTCCTTGTTTGATCAGCCGGAGACTTATCAGGAGATTAAGCAGCTGAAGACCTTTGGGGAATTTCGACGGTTGATTTATTCGAAGATATAAGTTTAAAAACAGAACAAACTGTCTTACGAGAAAGTTTCCCATGAGAAAGTTTCTTGTAAGACAGTTTTTTATTTAACCACCTGCTGCACCCGAAATGCCAGTTGAAACAGCCAAGCGATTTCCGGATCATCGATATCGACTTCCAGTAAGTCGCGAAGTTTATTCAAACGATAAATCAAAGTATTGCGATGGACGTGCAAGACACTGGCGGTTTTATTAATATCATTGCGCTGCTCCAGGTAGGTTTCTAAGGTTTTGGCAAATTCGGTTTCGTGCAGCTGATCATAGGTGAAGATCGTCTGTAATTGCTGGGGCAGCAGATTTTCTGGTTGAATGTCGCTCACTGGCTGCAGCAAAAGAATGGCTGAAAGAGCCTTCGTATATTGGGTACAGCCGCCGCTGTCATCTAACGCCTGGGCTGTGGCATGGGCTAGTTCGGCTTGCTGAATACAGGCTTTGCGGTCCATTAAGGAAGAAAAAATGCTGCTGGCGCCGCAATAAACGCTGTATTGTCGAATCAAGTTTAAGAAGGGCTCCCCTAATTCAGCGGCCTTCAATTGATGGAAAAGCAAATACAATTTTTGATCCTTCACTAAATAGAGGATATCCGAGCGACCTTTGACAATCCGGCTTTTAATATGCGACAAAATAACCGCATCGCTATTTTTCTCAGACAGCACCACCACACAATAGCGGGGAAGGATATTTACCGTCGAAAGATATTCCTCCAATGAAGCCGCATGGGGGTAATTCTCCGTATCAAAGAATTTTTGGGCCAGTAATTCCTTCACCGGATTAATCGCATGCTTCAAGCGAAAGTTTTTAGAACGCATCAAAATGGTACAAAACTGCCGCAGCAGATTATTTAACTGCAAGGAAAAGTCCAAAATGGCTTCATCCATAAACAGCACACTGACAAAGCCTTCCAAATTTTGATCAATATAAATCGGTCCGCAGGTTTGAGGATAATCAACACAAACACCCCAATCTACATAAATGGCCTCTTTGGAGCTGGTGATGGCCTTCATTAAGCCGTCATTAATATAATATTCCATGATCGTGTGATCGGTGGGTTCACCGCTGGCGATGATCTGCTGCCAATAAGGATCAATGACTTCCTCTGTCCCGGCATAGGCAATAAATCGGTAGCCGGGATCAGCAACAATCACCGACAGGTTAAAGGTTTGATAAGTAAATTGAATCAACTCTTCGATTGTACAACCTTTGGCTATGTAGTTGATCACCTGATTGGTATATTCCACCAAGTCACTCTTTGTGTATTCCTTCATTTGCTTTTCCCCCGATCCCAATTACCTCAATTTTAGCATCTCTTGGCGTTTTTGACGATAAGGGATTGAAAAATCATTCTTTTCACCAATGGAATCAAAACGCTATCATGATACTATTTTCACAAGAGTTAAAAACAAAGGAGATGCTAAAAATGGAAGATTTTCAATTAAACAAATTTGAGATTGAACACATTTTCACTTATTCGATTGATGTGGATGCCAATATGTTCATTCAAAAGCTGCCAACCGGCGGAACCCGCGTGACTGGCACGATTGCTGGCGGAAAAGTATGGGGACCCAAGCTGCAGGGGAAAATTTTACCAGTAGGCGCCGATTGGTCTACTGTTCATCCAAACGGAATTGTCGATGTAGATTGCCGGACAATGATCGAAACGGATGATGGCGCAAATATCAATATGTTCTATAAAGGCCGGATTGATCTTGGTTCAGAAGAAGCTGCAGCGGATTATGCCAACGGGAAATTCCCGCCAGTGATGGGCACACAGCCGATGCCAGTCTTAGACACAGATGATCCTCGTTACGATTGGTGCAACCGCATTGCTTGCTTCGGAATTGGACGGGTGGATTTCACCAGCGATCCGATTGTGATCCAGTATGACGTATATCGCTATTACGCGACACCTTTTGCTAAAGACGAATAGAAAGCAGGGAAATTTATGAACTATGATGCACTTTTTACCCCCTTTAAAATCGGCAAGATGGAAGTAAAAAACCGAATTGTGATGTCGCCGATGGGCACCAACTCGGCCTTTGCCAGCGGTCGCAAAGACGAACAGGAAATTGATTATTTTGTGGAACGGGCTAAAGGCGGCGCCGGTATGATTATTTTAGGCTGCCAGCCTTTGAACGAAGAAATTGCTCAAGGATCGATGGAGGGAACGTTGGATTCCTTTACAGTTATGCCAGCTTTGACCTCCATGTGTGATTCAATTCATCGTTATGGTACTAAGGTTGTTTGCCAAATTACGTGCGGTACCGGACGAAATGCCTTTCCGGATACTTTGGGACGACCGCCGATGTCAGCATCACCGATTCCGTCAGCCTTTGACCCCAATGTTCCGTGTCGCGAGATGACCAAAGAAGATATCCAAGCGGTGATGGACGGCTTTACTTTTGCGGCCGGTTTAGCTAGAGATGCCGGCTTTGACGCGGTGGAAATTCATGCCCATGCCGGTTATTTAGTGGATCAGTTTATGTCACCGGTTTGGAATAAACGGACCGATGAATATGGCGGTTCACCAGAAAACTTTGCCCGCTTCCCAAGAGAAATTATTCAGGCCATTCGTAAAGCGGTTGGTCCGGATATGCCGATTCTTTTCCGGATTTCCTTAGATCATCGCTTTGAAGGCGGTCGGACGCTAGAGGATTCGATTCCATTGATTCAGTTATTAGAAGAAGAAGGCGTCGATGCGCTGGATATTGATGCTGGTTGTTACGAAACCTTGGACTACATCTTCCCTCCTTCTTATTTAGGGGAATCTTGTATGTCTTACGTTACTGAAGCCGCTCGTAAAGCCGTGAAGATTCCATTAATGAATGCCGGAACTCATAATCCAGAATCGGCCTTGGAGTTAATCGAATCCGGCAATGTCGACTTTGCCATGATTGGTCGTGGCTTAATCGCTGATCCAGATTTGCCGAATAAATTGCTGGCAGGCCAACGTGAGGACGTGCGCCCTTGTATCCGCTGCAACGAAAATTGTATCGGCCGCATCTGGAATAATCACACCAAACTTAGCTGTTCAGTGAACATTCAAGCGATGGAAGAACGACGCTTTAAATTAGAAGCAGCGGACAAACAAAAACACGTTGTAGTAGTCGGCGGCGGGGCAGCCGGAATGGAAGCCGCTCGGGTAGCAGCTTTGCGAGGACATAAAGTGACTCTGTTTGAGGCCAATAATCGCCTAGGCGGAATCATGCGGGATGTAGCCACTGCTAAATTCAAGAACAATATCCAGCTTTTAAGCGACTGGTACGAAACACAATTAGGAAAATTAGGTGTCGATGTTCAGTTGAATACTTTTGTCTCAGCAGATGATCCGATTTTAGCTGAATGCGATCAAATCTTTGTCGGCTGCGGCGCTGAACCGTTGGTACCAAATATTCCAGGGATTGATTTGCCAAATGTCGTGACCATGGTGGCAGCTCACCGGGATGAATCATTGATTAAAGGCGACAAGATTGTCGTTTGTGGCGGTGGTTCCACTGGTTGTGATGGCGCCTTGGAAATGGCCGATGAAATGAACAAACAGGTAACCATTATTGAAATGAAGGAAGCCGCGGCTGAAGATGCGATGTTTATCAATCGAATTTCCTTAATGAATGCGTTGGCGGCCAACAATGTGGAAATACTGACAAGTACCAAGGTTGCGGCGATTGAAGCCGATGGTGTTGTGGTTGAGAAGGCAGATGGCACGACGGAGAAAGTCTTGGCGGATACCGTAATTAACGCCTTTGGTATGAAACCGGTGCTGACTACAGTAGACGGTATTAAAGAAAAATACCACACTAAGACTCGTGTGGTAGGCGACAGTAGTAAAATTGGCAAGATCGGCGATGCTATCCGTGATGGCTTCTATGCCGGCAGTGCCGTGTAAATCATAAAATAGTAATGGTCCAGCACGGGAAACCTTCCTGCGCTGGACCATTTTTTACCATTCCTCTAAAACTTTCTTCGGTTCGTGCTTCTTCATTTTAGAGACTTCCTGGTCGTACATTTCTTTGCAGCGGTGATAATCTTTTTCCAGCTGCTGTAGGGATTGCTGGGCCTTGGCATCTGTGTATTGTTTGCGGAGTCCTTCGACTTGGAAGGCGAGGGTTTGAACATACAGCTCCAGCTCTTCAAAGGTTTCACTGTTCATGGATTTTCACCTCGTTGATCTTCCTATAATTAACCACCACCCGGCCATTATAGATTTCCTGTTCTCGTTTATTTAGCGCATTCGTTTGGGTAATATCAATTAAGCAGCTGTTGGTGTATTTTTTGAGGACCGTTCCGGCTAGCTGCCGGGCGTTGTCTTGGATCGAAAACGTCACCTGATCGCCCACAGAAAACTGCTGGTTATACTGATTAATTTGGACTTCACATAAAAAAGTAGGCGGTCGATGACTATTCATTTGCTTCTTCCTCTCTCATTTCCTTTAAGAGCTCAGTATTGCGAAGCAGCTGCTTCCGCAATTGGCGATATTTTTTACAAAAGGAACAAGACTTTTCTGTTCCAATACGATGGGCATAATTTTCGTGAGCAAAAACGATTTCTGACAAGGTTCGTGACAATACTCGCTGTTCAAGACGGACATATTTTTTATTTGGTATAGTTGAAATCAACTCATCCCTCCTCAGCCTTTTCTTTTAGTTTAACCGATAGAGAGCCCTAGTCTCGGCGATTCTTAATGAAAAATTAAGAATGTTAGTAGATAGCAGTCTCTTCATTTTCTAGCCTCCATTAAGCGCTGTTATGCTATACTTATTTTTGTAATGAGGAGGAGTTGTCAGATGGATCTGGATATTATTATGAAGGGCAAAAAGCTCTCAGCCAATGAGCAGGAGATTCTTGAGTACTTGATTAGCCATGTCGATCAATTGGAAGGCGTTTCCTTACGGGAATTGGCTCAGCGCTTATTTACCTCTCCGGCTGCAATTGTTCGACTGGCCCAAAAACTGGAATTTTCTGGGTATCTGGAGCTGTTCTATTTTTTGAAGAATCAATTTCGCACCAGCAGTCAAGGAGTTTCGGCGACGATTGATTTTAATATCGACACGCAAAAGATCGAACCCTCCATTGTCGGGATGAAGGAATTTTACGCGAATAACAAGGACAAATTTATAACCATCTATGCGACCGGCTTCTCCAGTATTGTGGCGGATTACTTACATAAAAAGCTTTTGGTGAATGGGATCAAGACGCTGTTTGTCAATGCTGGTGATTCTTCCGGCATCATCAGCAACAATACCGAGAACATCAGCATGCTGATCAGTATTTCTAAATCCGGAGAAACGCAAAAAGTCATTGAAAAAATGACCTTTTGTCAGGAAAGAGGGATTCCAAATATCCTTTTCACCGGTAATTTAGATTCCCGGGCGAAGCAGTTAGCCACCATCAGCTTCGAGGTGGAGGATGAACGGCCGCTAGACAGCCAAAACATAAAATACAACAGCTTTTTTGGGAAGTTGATGCTGTTATTGGAATATATCGTGCAGGAATTTGTTGAGGAATCACCTTAATTTAATCGATGATTTGAGTCAAAATCAAAATTGAAAAACAAGGAGTTTGGGTTAAATGAAAAAGTTGTTGGCAGGAATTGCCTTAGTGTTGGTGTTAGCAGGGTGCAGTAAAGGGGCAGTCGAAAAAAGAGAGCTGCAAATCGACAGCCGAGCCGGCAGCAAGCCGGTGGAAATTTCCTTCTCAGCGGTGGGGGATAATTTGATTCATGACTTCATTTATATGAACAATCAGACTCCCGACGGCAGCTATAACTTTAACTCGATGTATGAGCCCACTCGTTATTTAACCGAGGATGCCGATGTTTCCTACATTAATTTGGAAACCATTTGTGCCGGTGAAGAGTTAGGTTTGTCCGGTTACCCGTCCTTTAATGGTCCGACGGAAGTTTTAGATGCCGTCAATAATGCCGGCTTTAACTGGCTGGCAGCCGCCAGTAACCACTCGATGGATCGCGGCGAGCCGGGGATTGTCAATCAGCTAACCTATCTGGAGCAAAACTATCCGGATACGATGGTGACTGGCTCCCGAAAAGCTCCTCAGGATGAGAAGCTGAAGGTTAGAGAAATCAATGGTGTTAAAGTTGGCTTCACTACCTATACTTACGGACTGAACGGTTACGTACTGCCAGATGGCAAAGAATATCTGGTTAATTTGATGGATGATGATGTGATCCGGCAGGACATGGAAGAACTGAATAAGATCAGCGATGTGCAAGTGGTCAGTATGCATTGGGGTCAGGAGTACCAGTTTGTGCAGGATGCGGAACAGGAGCGTTTGGCTCAACTGCTTAGCGATGCTGGCGTGGATGTGATTGTCGGTGGACACCCTCACGTGATTCAGCCGGTGGATTATGTGACCGGCAGCGGCGGAAACGAAACCTTAGTGATTTATTCATTAGGCAACTTTATTTCTTCGCAAGCTGAACCTGATCAAATGCTTGGCGGTATGGCCCGCTGGAAAATTAATTACGACAAGGCGGAGGATAAGGTTTCCTTCACCGATGTTGCTTTTTGGCCAACGATTACTTACATTGGCGATAATTATCAGACCTATTCCGTCTATGCTTTAAAAGACTACACCGATGAACTGGCAAATCAGCACATGCTCCACGTCTATGGCGGCCAGGATATGTCCCGGGAGTATTTTATTAATCGAGTGAACGAAATTATGAATGATAAAGCCGAATTGGTTTATTAAATTGAAAAATCGACGAGATGTATGGTCTCGTCGATTTTTTATTCATCAAAATAATGTTGAGCCAGCTCTTGATTTTGCTGACTAACTGCTTCATTTGGCACGAATGTCTTGCCGGCTTCAACAATTCTTTCTGGCTGGTGAATCAAATAGTAAATCCCAAAAAGCGGTTCGTTTTCTTCGGCATACATACAAGGCAGGCCCAATAGATCGGCGGTCATTTGGGTTAAGGCTTCCGTTTGGAAAAAGCCGCCGCTGACAGATAAGCCATCCCGCGCCCCCACCATCTCACACAAAATACGAATGTTCATCAGCATTCCTTCCACAACACCACGAATCATATCAATTTTCGTATGCTCCACGGTTACATGCTTAAACTCAGCTTTTTTATTGGCTGACCAAAAAGGGGCCCGTTCGCCGTTGAGATAAGGAAAGAAGCGCAGGCCTTTAGCACCAATTGGTGAGGCAGCTAAATTATTCGGCAGCTTTTGATAAAAAGTCTCCGGTTCGCCAATCGCTTGAGAGGCCCAAGCCAACACGCAACCGCCATTATTCGAGGGCGCGCCAATCACATAATGCTCCTGATCCAGGTAATAGCAGAAATTCTGCTTTTCGGCATCAAAATGGGTTTGCTGAGTAATATTCCGGACGGCGGCACTAGTCCCGATCGTTAAACTGCTGGTATTTCCGGTGCGATAATAACTAGCATAAGCGGTTAAACAACCATCGCTGGCACCGGTAATCACAGTAACATCCGGCGCTAAGCCCAATGAAGTTGCGGCACCGGAGTCGATCGGAAATGCCGCGGTGGTATCCGTCAGTTCAGCTAATTGCTTCGGCGCTACTTCCAGGTAGTTTAAAATTTCTGGGTCCCAGGTTAAAGTTTCCAGATTGAACAATCCGGTAGCTGAAGCCACCGAGTAATCGATTCGGGCTTTTCCGGTGAAGTATTCCATTAACAGTTCCTTGATTCCCCACCACTTCACATTCTTGGGATAGCTTTTTTGCTGCCCGAAATAAAGAATCTTGGCAAAAGGCGACATGGCATGAATCGGCGTGCCGGTTCTTTGGTAGAAGTGTTTGGCGAGATCCGTTTTCCGGAACTCTTCGATGACTTCGCTGGCTTGTTCGTCCGACCAGATAAAAATCTTTCCGGCCACACCATCCACTACCGGCATGACACTATGCATCGCGGTACTGAAGCTGACATTGCTGACGGCGGCGCGAATTTCGCTGGGGATGCTTTTCACCCCTTGAACAAAGGCTGCCTCCAGTTCAGCGGACTGCTGAAACTTCACTGGTCCATCCACATAAGTCGTCAATTTGACGGACGTTTCATAAACCAACCGATTTTCTTCAATTACGCCAATTTTGATGGCGGTGGTTCCCACATCGATCCCTAAAAAAGCGTTCTTCAACATACTCACCTTTCGATCTTGCAGAAAAAAGGCAGTTTTAAAGCCTCCATTTTCTACTATTATAATTTTGGCCAATAGCCCCATGGTTTCTAACGATCATAACCATCCGTTCATGAGTATTGTAGGCGATCATTTGTACTAAGTCCACAATAAACGATGCATGAGCGTCAATGCTAACCAGCCTAGTCTATAGACATTGGTAAATTTCCAATCGTTTCCTCCAATATCCCTGACTTTCCTTAAATTCTCACCCATTTGTGTTACACTCAGGCAAAGAGGTGGTTTTTATGCTACGAACACAAGTTGATATTGTTTCACTAATGAAGAAGGTCTCGGAAAATGTGGCCGATTCCTTCGACAGCGCGTCAATTGTTGCCGAATATGCTTCACCTAAAGAATTGTTGGATTCCTCAGAAGTCGTTTTCGATAAAATGTTAAATGAATTTCTGGATTCTTTCCGGAAAGATTTTCAAGCTGCTTATGTAGAAGAATTGATGAAGCAGTTAAGTGAACAAAGCGTTAAGTTTAAGTAGACTCTCCAGCAGGGTCTTTTTTCTTTGGGGAGATTTTGTGTTCTTCTACTAAAAATCGGAAAATAATTTCTGCTATAATTAAAGCAGGGGTGTTACTATGCTGCTGAGTAATTTATTTGGGCTTATATATGTTGCTTTTGGTGCGTTGGTTCTTTATGGCATTATTCGATTGGCGGTAAGGCACGGGATTCAGGATGCCGAAAAGGCGAAAAGGCAGATGAATGACTAGGAGGTCTCACCATGTTTGATCCAGCAACTAAAACTTTCCATTGCAATAATTGCCAGAAACAAATCGAAACCGATGAAACGGTTTGGACAAAATGGCGCTTTCCACCGAAAAATTCGGCCGGCCAATTAAAAGCCCGAAAAGATCTGGAGCTGCAGAACGCTCCGATCTTGTGTGAAACTTGCGCCCAAGAAATTATCACTAAAGCATTCTAAAAAAGCACTGGCACCTCGGTCCTAATGGGATCGCTGTGTCAGTGCTTTTCGTTTACTTCAGCATTTGCTTTTTTATAAAAATGACCGGTTAAAAATCTTCCCATTCTCCCTGGTCTTCTGAAGAATCGCGGGGATCAGCGGGCTTAGGTCCCCGATCAAATTCGCCGCCAAAGAAGTCATGTGGGAAACCTCTACGACCGCTTTTTGGCCCGTGGTGTGGACCAGGTCCATGATGAGGACCGCCAAAGAAGGGATTGTGATGCATTTCTTTGCGCATTTTATCTCGCATTTTTCTGCGTTCATCATGGGTCATCTTGTGCCAATCACCCTCAAAGCCTTCGAACTGCTCCCGGAAATCTTGCATTTGACGCAGACGATCTATCGGGTCAATAAAACGCTCTGCCTGTTGTTGAAATTCTTCATTCCAGCCGTCGGCGATTTTTTGCAAGGATTCACCGAACTGCTGCTTTTCTTCTTCGCTTAAACCGGCAAAAAATTCTTCGCTCTGGTCTTTGCCGTTGTCGGAGAAGCCGGTGATTTTTTCTTTGCCTTGCTCAGTTAAAAAGACCCGCTTCAAGCGGCGATCCTGCTCTTCTTCTTTGCGAATCACATCGCCGCTTTTTTCCATTTTCTTTAACAGCTCCGCTAAAGAACTTGGACGCAAATCTAAAATCTCGGCTAATTGACTTTGAATCAGACCGTCTTCTTTTTCTAAAATAGCTAACACTCGCATTTGACCAGTTAAGTGTTTTTTCTTTTGGCTCATAAAGGCATTGCTGGCAACACCGATAAAACGTAATTGCTTCATTAATTCATCTGTAAATTGACTCATACAATTTCCTCTTCCCTTTTTAATTCGGTACCGAACTAATTGATAATTTGATTATAGTTCGGTACCGAACGATTGTCAACTAGTTTGTTGGAATTTTTTGAAGAAGTCAAAAAGATGGGATTTCTTAGTGCAATAAGAAGACTTATCCTGTTTCTTTTAGTAAAATAAAGAATGGATTTCCCACAATTGGAGATGTTTGAATGACCTATGTAAAAAATAGTTTTCTGCACTTATTCCGCTTTTTGCGCAGTACCATGTCTTATTTTCGGGACGTGTTGCTGCTTCACGGCTTTATGCTGTTTATCCTTTTGCCCTTCTTAACCAGCTTAATTAAATTTATTTTGCGGCGCGGACAGATTGATTATCTTTCCTATGACTCAATCGGCATTATTCTGCGGGACCATCCCGGGGTGCTGCTGGCACTGATTGCCGTTTTGCTGGCGATTTTGATTGGCGTCTTTTTTGAATTCACCTTTTTATTGATCAGTGTCTTTTTTATTAAAAAGAAAGAGCCGATCTCATTGAGGCAGCTGTTGAGGGGGACCTTGATTCAGCTGAAAAAAATTCGGCCTTCCTCAATTTTGTTTTTCCTGGTGTACTTTTTGCTGGTGCTGCCCTTTGGCGGGTTGAATTTCAACTCGGATTTATTGGCTAAGGTCAAAATTCCGGCTTTTATCTTGGATTACATTTTCGCCAATCGAGTCGCAGTGATTGCTTCGGTGGTGATAGCTTATCTGGTTTTGGTTTACTTTTCTATTCGCTTAATTTTTGCCTTACCTCAGATGATTTTGCGGGATCGGCGGTTTGGACAAGCCGTCAAGGAAAGCTGGCAGGCAACTAAGGGCTGGAATTTCCTGCGTTTGCTGGGGCAATTTTTATTAATCAGCGCTGCCGTGATGCTGCTGGCATCCCTCAGCTACGGAGTGGTTTTACTACTCTTGAGCCTAGTGGAAACGAACCTGCCGGAATATGCTCTGCCAGGTGCAGTGGTAGCCATGACGATTATGCAATTCGTTTTCTTGGCAAATATTGTGTTGTCGACGGTGGGGATTTTTTATATCACGATTGCTTCGATGGATGACAGCGGCTTGCTTACCGGATTGCCGGAGTGGTTTACGAAGAGTGCCGCTGGAGAAAAAGAAGCCTGGTCCTTTGGTAAAGTTTCCTTGTTTGTTGTGGTGGCTATATTGTTCGGCATCGGTGTAGGAACTTACAACACCAACTACCTCAGCAACTATTCCTTAAAAGAGCCCTTAACAATTTCCCATCGCGGGGTTTCTAATGGCAATGGCGTTCAAAATAGCTTGGACGCATTGCAGAAAACGGCTCGCTTGCACCCTTCTTATGTGGAAATGGATGTGCAGGAAACTAAAGATCAGCAGTTTGTGGTGATGCACGATTTTAATTT
This sequence comes from Candidatus Enterococcus moelleringii, assembly GCF_017377575.1. Classification (GTDB taxonomy): domain Bacteria; phylum Bacillota; class Bacilli; order Lactobacillales; family Enterococcaceae; genus Enterococcus_A; species Enterococcus_A moelleringii. Next base: position 77,433 of record NZ_JAFREM010000002.1, on the reverse strand, counting down.
AAAGGCCTTGACTGGCGTGGATAAACGACCGAATCAGCTGAACTTAGCTGAGCTGGAGGACTTGCAGGTCACTGAAAACGGGAAAAGTGCTCCGTTGGTATCTTTCGACGATTATCTGGCAGAGGCCGAAGCGGCGGATCAGCCGCTGTTGATCGAAATCAAAGCCACTCCGCAGGACAGTCCTGATATGGTGGAGCGTTTTGTAGAAAAATACAAAGATACGATTTTGGCTCATCAATCCATTTTGCAAACCTTGGATTTTGATGTGGCCACTAAGCTGAAAGAGCTGGTACCGGAGTTTTATGTCGGCTATATCATGCCCTTTAATATCGTGGGGCCGCCCATCAGCAAGGTCGATTTCTTTACGATTGAGTACACTACCTTGAACCGCAACTTCATCGATGCGGCCCACGACGATGGTAAGGATGTTTTCGTCTGGACGGTCAACGATGAAGACACCATGACGCGCATGATGTTTTACGGTGTCGATGGGATTGTCACTGATAACGTAGATCTGCTGCAGCAGACCATCAAAACTGATTTGAAAGACCCTACTTACGCGGATAAATTGTTCTATTTCGTAACGGGGATTGGATAATAAGGGAGTCATCAGAGAAGCGTGCTTCTCTGGTGACTTTTTGTATAGCTGTCATTTGAAACGACCCGCGAATCCTTTAACAGCAGGGGTTTAGAGCACCTTCCTATCATTAATGGAAAATACGTGTTAGGCTTAAAAGAGAAAGGATGATTTATATGACTTTAAAAACCGTTGGATTTCCCATCAGCAGCAAGGCTGGTGAGAAGCGTATTGCTTTAACTCCAAAAGATGTCGAACAATTGTCAAATAAATCTCAGCTCTACTTTGAAAGCGGATACGGAGAGGCATTAAACATTTCCGATTCTTCCTATGAAAAACTAGGATGCCGCATCGTCAGCCGAGACGAAACCCTGCAACAAGAAATTATTTGTGCACCAAAAATTGGTGACGAGGACTTTTTTTATCAAATCAAACCTAAACAATGTATCTTCGGCTGGATTCATGCGGAATCAAATCCGAAACGGATGGATTATATTCGCGAAAATGAAATTATCGCCTACGAATGGGCAAACATGTTTAATCAATCCCGCAATGTTTTTTGGAAAAACAATTATTTAGCTGGGGCGTCGGCAATTCTTCATGCTTTTATGTCTCAAGGAAGATTGCCTGCCAACCTGAAAATCGCTGTGATCGGCCGCGGGAACGTTGCCCAAGGAGCACTAGCAATCTTGAACAAATACACCAATGAGATTTCGGTGTTCAACCGCAAGCAAGAGGATTTATTCAGAAGTGAGCTGTATGATTTTGACGTGATCGTTAACACCACCTTGTGGGATATCACCCGAAAGGACCATCTAGTTTATCGATCAGATTTGAAAAAAATGCGTCACGGCACCTTTATTATTGATATTGGCTGTTCCCTGAATGGTGCGATCGAATCCTCCAAATTAGCTACTTACCAAGAGCCGATTTATCAGGTGGATGGCGTGAATCATTATGTGATCGACAACACCCCTAGTATTCTCTACGCTGACGCCAGCACGGCAATTTCCAGCGAAGTGAAGAACTACCTGGATCTGATAATCGAAGGTTCGGAAAATCCGATTCTTACGGAATCACGAGTTGGGCAAAACTAACTGAAAAAATAGCACAAAGATCTTCCCTAGGAAAATCTTCGTGCTATTTTTTTACGAATGCAGCTTGGCTTCTCGAGCCAAAGCCAGGCAACCGATTGTACCGGCATTGTCTTCTAAAGCTGGCGTAACGATATACTCCGATAGCTGTGGAGTTTTGACGTAGCTTTTCATCAGGCGTTCAAAGGCTTGGTGAACCTTCATCATTAAATGCTGTTGCTTCATTACACCACCGCCAAAAATAATCACATCTGGCGAGAGCATCAAGGTAGTATTGTAGGCACATTGGGCAATGTATTCCGCCTCAATCTCCCAAAATGGATCGTCTTCTGCTAAGGTTTGGCCTTTTCGTCCCAAACGCTGTTCGATCGCAGGGCCGGCTGCCATGCCTTCTAAGCAGTTCCCGTGGAATGGGCAGCTGCCGGTAAAGTCGTCAGCAGGATGGTTGCGCACCAGCATGTGGCCCATTTCAGGATGGCTAAAGCCTTCTACAAACTTGCCTTCCTGCAACGCACCGCCGCCAATTCCGGTACCAATGGTGTAGTAAACCACACTAGACAAGCCTTTGCCGTTTCCCGCCACGTATTCGCCAAAGCAAGCGGCGTTTACATCGGTGGTCCAGGCAATCGGCAGTTCAAAATGCTGCTTCAAGGAACCGATAAAATCAAAGTTCTGCCAAGCCAGCTTAGGTGTGGACGTAATGTAGCCATAGGTTTTTGAATCCCGATGAATATCGATAGGGCCAAACGATCCGACGCCGATACTCTCTAACTGTGCTTGATGCTTCTTGAAAAATTCCACCACCAAAGCCATGGTTTCAACTGGGGTGGTAGTCGGGAAGCTTTCCCGTTCCAAAATTTCTAATTCACTAGTGCCAATGGCGCAGACAAACTTGGTGCCGCCGGCTTCAATTGCTCCGTACATCCTCTACCCTTCTTTCTTGATATGATAGACTTTGCTTTCATAAGGGCGCAAGGTCGTACCTAAATCATCGGAATAGTTGGCGATCAACACTTTTGCATCGGCAGGTACATCATATTCCCGCTTGATGGTTTGATCGGTAAAGTTGTTGATGATGACCAATTCTTCATCCTCATAGTGTCGAACATAAGCAAAGACTTCGCTATCTTCGGCATTCAATAATTCATAATCCCCGTAAACGATAATCGGATGATTTTTCCGCAGTTGATTAATCTGTTGATAATAATAGAAAATAGACGCGGGATTTTCTTTGGCCGCAGCTACATTTATCTCAGAATAATTAGGATTCAGCCCTAACCAAGGTTCACCGGTAGTAAAGCCGGCTTGCTCAGCGGCGTCCCACTGCATAGGCGTGCGGGCATTGTCCCGGGAAGAGTGATGAACAAACTCCATCATGGTTTCCGGTGTCAGACGTTTTTGCTCCTCCACCAAGTCGCGGTACGCATTCAAAGTATCAATGTCGCGATACGCCTCGATATTTTCAAAGGCCACATTGGTCATGGCAATTTCTTCCCCTTGGAAAATGTAGGGCGTGCCTTGCATGAAATGCATGGTGGTTGCCAGCATTTTAGCCGAAAGCTCGCGATATTCCGGTGAATCGTTGCCGAAGCGGGAAACTACCCGTGGCCGATCGTGGTTATTCCAGTACAGGCTGTTCCAGGCTTTGTTATGCAGCTCTACTTGCCATTTCGACAAAATCCGTTTCAATTCTACTAGGTCAAAGCGCTCGTTGCTCCATTTGCCTAAGCCTTCTTTGCTGTCGTCAATCACCGCATGTTCAAATTGGAAAACCATCTGTAATTCCCCGGCATCAAAGCCAGTGTACAGAATCGCGTCATCCGTAGAAACGCCCGGGGTTTCACCTACTGTAATAATATCCGCCTGCGACAAGACTTGATCGTGCATTTCTTTCAAGTATTGGTGAACGTTGGGACCATTAGCCACCATTTCCATCGATGAGCTGTGGTTTTCATAGTCAACATCGGGATCATCCGGAAAGGCCGGATCTTTGGAAATCAGGTTGATAACGTCCATTCGGAAGCCATCCACCCCTTTGGCCAGCCAAAAGTTCATCATGTCGTAAATTTCTTGACGTACTTTCGGATTGTCCCAGTTCAAATCTGGTTGTTTTTTCGAGAAAATGTGCAAGTAATACTGACCGGTGGTTTCGTCGTATTCCCAAGCCGGTCCGCCAAAATCCGAAGCCCAGTTGTTGGGTTCTTTGCCGTCTACTGGATCTTTCCAAATGTAGTAATCCCGGTACGGGTTGTCCTTTGATTTGCGGCTTTCTTCAAACCAGCGGTGCTCATCAGAGGTATGATTGACTACTAAATCCATCATCACCTTTAAGCCTAATTCATGGGCCTTGGCAAACAATGCTTCTGCATCGGCCATCGTACCGTATTCTGGCTGGATGGCTTGATAATCACTGATATCGTAGCCGTTGTCATCATTGGGTGATTGATAAACCGGGCTCAGCCAAATCACGTCGACGCCTAATTCCTTTAAATGGGGCAGGCGTTGAATAATTCCTGGGATATCACCGACACCATCGCCGTTGCTGTCTTGGAAGCTGCGAGGGTAAATTTGATACACGACTGCTTCTTTCCACCATGTCTTCTCCATTGCGGTTCCTCCTATTAACTACAGATTAATCTGACAAAATTCGATTTTTTCTTGATTCGGGCCTTCTACGATGAAAAAGCGGATGCCTTTTTTCCAGTAATGCAGCGATTCGATGCCGTTAGAGACGATTGGATACGGCAATTCCTTGACTGCCTGATACAGCTCGTCGATCTTGATGACATCTAAAGCGATATGATCAATCGCCCCAATCTGGCGATCTTCTTCCAGTTCCCACAGCTCAATCACTAAGCCTTTTAATTCTAAGAAGGCCACGGCTCCGCCATTGACTTGTTCCTCTTCGTTCATTAATTGAAAGCCCAAATTTTCGTAAAAAGCAATCGACGCCTCCATTTTTTTGGTGGGGATCCCAATATGCTGCAGGCCTTGAATACAGTCTTTAACTAGCATAGGCGCAACTTCCTTTCTCTTCCTGATTGATTTCCACGACAATCCCGCAATGATCGGAAATCATCGGGTAATTGTCACCGTCAAAGATCGTTTGATAAGAATCCACTGGTAATTCTCTTGAAGTGAATACATAATCAATCCGCAATTTTTGTTTGTTTTCGTCCCAGCCGGCAATTTTTTTTGTTACCGTATGTTCACCGGTTTTTTCTTGAGCGGCATGGAAGCTGTCCTGCCATTGCTGCTTGGCTTGGATCAATTGATAGCCTTCTGCCAGCTTCTGGGCATCGTTGTTGAAGTCCCCTAATAAATAAGTAGGATGCTTCAGGCTGGGTTGGATCGCTTGCTCAAAGGTTTTCCATTCTTCATTAAACAGCGCTTCTCCTTCAAATTCCCACCACGAAAAGTGAGCCGAATAGAACCACTGCAGCTCACCTTCGATTTCAACGCTGGCGCCGACAACGGTGCGGCGGCGAACATCTTCAAAATCCAGCTCTGAACGGAAGGTGATTTTTTGCGTTTCTTGAAACGGCTGCCGGGACAACAGCGCCGTTCCTTCTTCATAAATATCAAAGCCGATATGGCAATCGCCCCAAATACCGAAATACTGCTGGCCTTTGTTGGCTAAAATCTTAAGCAGCATATGGGCGAAGTTGTCTTCTTTAATTGGTAAATCCGATAAAGAAGTAACTTGGTTGTCGGCAACTGGCAGGCTGCCGTGAAATTGATTGACCTCTTGTAAGGCGATGACATCGAATTCTTCTTTAACAATCACATCCGCCAGCTGATGAAGCTTGGCGATTTGATCGGTTTCTACCCAACTATGGGTATTTAAGGTTAATAGTTTCATGGTGGAGCCTCACTTTTCTTTGATTGCGCCGATTTCTTCGCCTTGTTGGACATCTTTTGCTGGAATCTCAGGCAATTGGAACTGATCGGTGTTGGTGACAACAATAATTACGTCGGTGCCTTTTCCGTCGTCTTCGATGGCTTTGCGGTCCATTTTGGCAACCGGGGTTTCCGCGGTTACTTGGTCGCCTTCTTTAACTAAGACGTCAAAAGGTGCGCCGGCTAATTCCACCGTGTCTAATCCCATGTGCAGCAGAATTTCGGCCCCATTGGTTAATTTGAAGGTAATCGCATGCTTGGTGGGAAAAACGCTGGTGACCTCACCTGCGCCTGGGGCAAAGATGTCGTCGGATTGCGGTTCAATGGCGAAGCCGTCACCCATCATCTTAGTAGAAAAGACTTCATCGTCTACGGCTGTAATGGCTTTTAAGCAGCCTTCGGTCATGGCATATAAGCTAAGGTCGGTTGATTTCGCTGATTTCTTGAAAAAGTTAAACATATTTAATTCCTCCAGTACATTTTTATAGGTACGAAAAAAAGGATCGTCCTAGTGATAACTCCACTATACGTGACGATCCTTGACTATTCTTCCCATTTTTTGTCCTACTTTTTCCCAAGAATTATCTTTTGGTAGCGTAAAGGAGGAATTCCTTCGATTTCCTTGAACACCCGATGGAAGGTCTTCTCGCTGGAAAACCCGGAGCGTTCCGCCACCTCGGTCATGGGGATGGTTTCTTTTGATAAAATGTATTTGGCTTTGTTGATGCGGTATTCATTTAAAAAGCGGTGAAACGGGATGCCCACGTTCTTTTTGAAAAAGCGGGAAAAATAGGTGGGACTGACATTTAAAATCGCCGCCACATCTTCAATCCGGATATTTTCCAAGTAATTCTCGTCGATAAAGCGATACACCCGATCCAAACGCTCCAAAATCTCTTGATTATTTAAGGTTTGCACGCTGACCTTCTGCATTTGCCGGGTACTTTGCGGCAATTTAGCTAAGGTTGAAAATAATTGGGTTAAGCTGGTGAGCTGATCCAATTTTTTTAGCGGCTGGTCTAGTTCTTCCCCTTCGTATAATGCTAAAATGAGTTGACCCATCTCCTGCTGGCGCTGCTGAGACCAGTTTTTACTGTGGCTTTCCACCTGCTCGATGGCCTGCTGCAGGAAAACCGCTTCTTCTATAGAAAGAAATTCGTTAAACAGGCGCGGGTCCACCTTTACAATAATATATTCGGTATTTGGTGAAGCTAAGTAATAGTGGCTGATGCCGCTGTTGATGATGTACATCTCTTCTTCCAACAGCTGAAGCACCTCTTGTTCGATGCCGGCAGTTAACTTTCCTTCTACTATATAGATGATTTCCAGCTCCTGGTGCCAGTTAGGGGCCACACGTTCTTCACCAGTTTTGTAAAACAGCTGCAGGTTATTCTTCATTTGGATGTACACCTCCCACTTAGATTATAACGAGCACCCAAAGGAAAAGCTAGGTCACAGGAAAATGCGGAACTTTGTTTCATCGGTTGACACTAAATTTCTACTTCACCGACTTTAGTCCAGAATGCCCCAAGTCTATTGTAAGCGGATTACAAACCATGCTATAAATAAGTCATCAAAACGAAAGAAGGTGTTCTCTACATGATGGAGAAAATACAACGCTTCGGAGGCGCAATGTATACACCGGTGCTTTTATTCTCATTTGCCGGGATTGCAGTAGCCTTGTCAGTCGTATTCAAAAACCCACTATTGGTAGGTAGTATCGCAACGGAAGGATCAGCTTGGTACAACGTCTGGTCGATTATCGAAAATGGCGCTTGGACCGTTTTTAATCAATTGGAATTGCTCTTTATTATTGGATTGCCTTTAGGCCTGGCGAAAAAAGCCAGCGGCCGAGCAGCCATGGAATCATTTGTTATCTACTTAACGGCTAATTACTTTATCAGCAGCATCCTGCAATTTTACGGAAAAACCTTTGGTGTCAATTTTGCAGCTGATCCTGGCGGCGAATCTGGTTTGAAATTAATCGCAGGTATCAAAACATTGGATACTGGTGTGTTGGGAGCCATCGTCTTTGCTTCTATCGCCGTTTGGTTGCACAACCGCTACTTTGAGAAAAAATTACCGGATTGGTTAGGGGTTTTCCAAGGTTCAACCTTCGTTTACATCCTAGGCTTTGCGGTTATGTTGCCAGTCGCTTTGTTGGTCTGCTTAATTTGGCCAAAAGTTCAAATGGGCATCAGCTCGATGCAAGGCTTCTTGGTTTCATCAGGTGTCTTCGGAGTTGGTCTGTACGCTTTCTTAGAACGGGTGTTGATCCCAACTGGGTTGCATCACTTCGTTTATACCCCATTCCTTTATGGTCCAGCTGTCGTTGAAGGTGGGATCGCGAAATACTGGATGGAACACTTAAACGAATTTGCGCAAAGTACTTCTTCTTTAAAAGAGTTGTTCCCGCAAGGCGGCTTCTCATTAAACGGAAACTCAAAAATCTTTGCTTCTCTTGGTATTTCCGCAGCCTTTTATGCAACGGCTAAACCAAGCAAGAAAAAACAAGTTTTGTCGATTTTAATTCCGGTTGCTTTAACTGCAGCATTAATCGGGGTGACTGAACCATTAGAATTTACGTTCCTATTTATCGCACCACCATTGTTCCTGCTTCATGCCGTCTTAACAGGTATCATGGCAGCAACGATGTTCAGCTTCGGGGTTGTCGGTGACATGAACAGCGGCTTGATCGATATGCTGACCAGAAACTGGTTGCCATTATGGCCAAACCATTGGCAAACTTACCTGATCCAAATTGCGATCGGCTTAGCCTTTGTGGCGATTTACTTCTTCTCCTTCAGATATTTAATCTTGAAATTCGACTTTGCTACACCAGGTCGTGAACAAGAAGATACTGAAGTGAAATTGTACAGCAAAAAAGATTACAAAGAAGCCAAAAAAGCTGGCAACGACTCAGCAGCCAGCGATCCTTATTCTGAACGGGCCCAAGTCTTTTTAGAAGCCTTTGGTGGCGCAGAAAATATCAGTAAAGTAAACAATTGTGCCACACGTTTGCGAATTAGTGTCAAAGACGAAACCAAAGTAGCCGACGACACAGCCTTCAAATCAGGCGGCGCTCACGGTGTAGTAAGAAAAGGTACAGCCTTCCAAGTTATTGTTGGGATGGACGTTCCCCAAGTGAGAGAACGCTTCGAACAATTGTTGAATTAATGATTTGCTCCTAGTCGCTGTTGGTTTCTTACATTATAATAGAGGAAACAAGAGGGATTAGGAGCTGTTTTTATGAATCTACGAGATTTGATTAATTCGCGGCAGGAAAGCTTTAGCGAAACCGAAAAAGAAATATTGGCTTACATGCTGGATAACCAGCCGAACGTTGAAGCCATGACCATCAGCTCCCTGGCGACAGCCGCTCATGTGTCAAAATCCTCCGTGATTCGCTTAACGAAAAAACTAGGCTTTTCCGGCTATTCAGAATTGAAATATTTTTTGAAATCCTCCAAGGATAACCCAAACGACAATTTGTATGATGTCTTAGCCAATCAACGCAAAGACATTGAGGATACGCAGAAATATTTGGACCAGCTGGACTTTGAACCGCTGATGCAGCTGCTGGCTAACGCCAACATTGTTTACTGCTACGGCACCGGCTATGCTCAGAAAAATGCCGCCAACGAATTTTCCAAATCTTTACTAGGCTGCAAGGTCCGTTCGATGGTCTTGCCGGCTAAAACGGAATTTGATGTTAGTATGTCCGCCTTCACGAAACAGGATTTGGTGATTTTTATTTCCCTAAGCGGGGAAACCGATGAGATGAAGGAAGACATTAAAATCTTGAAGCTGCGGCAAATTCCTTTCATCGCCATTACTGAATTTAGTCAAAACTATATGTCTTCATTGGCTAATTACAGCCTGCACTATCACGTAACGCCGATGGTGATTCACGGCCAAAGTCGCCAATTGCATTCCTTTATTACGTTGAACTTATTGCTGGATACGATTATCAGACGCTACATCGTCTCGCTAGGAAAAGAACAGGAGAGCTCATTATGATTCAGACTATTAAACGCTACAATCCCTTCCCGATTTTGCAGGGCTACTGGTTGATTAGTCCCATCTTGATTTTGATTTATGTCTATCTGACCACCCTTAACTTACATATCAGCTTCACGGAGCTTTTAAATCAAGCGCCCTTTGCCTTCATCTTTTTGAATGCCTGCATCGCCTTTACGCAAAGCTATTGGTTGAAAATGCTGAAAGGCAAACAGCAAAAGCACTATTTGTTTATGGCCCTGGCTCAGCAGTTGATCAGCTTTAATATCCTGGGTGCTGCTTTGGTGTTTCTTTCTTTAAGAAGAGGCTCGGATGAAGCAAGTGCGGAACAGCCAAAAGCTTTCTTTTTACTAGGCTGTGGGGTTTTGTGTCTGTCTATCCTGGTGTCTGGGTTGTTGTTGGCGCAGATGGTTTAGGTTTGAGAAATAAGGTAAGTCATCGTATATCTCGGTATGCGATGGCTTATTTTTTATTGTTCTGGCTAAATCCGTTGTGGCACGATACGTGTCAGCTGTTTTAGTTTTGGTTCTCTTTTGAATCATCGGAAAAAGTTTTTGGAATAGATTCCAAAAACTTTTGATTTGTGGTATGTTTTAGGAATGGAGGGGATAAAATGAACGCGAAGTATGTTAAAAGAAAAAGCTACTTGAATTTTCTGCAAAGACATAAAGATAAACCCATTATCAAAGTCGTTTCCGGTGTACGTCGTTCTGGAAAATCAACCTTGTTTCTCCTTTTTAAACAGGAGCTGATTGATTCTGGTGTACCAGAAAACCATATTATTTCCGTTAACTTCGAAAACATGGCTTTTGATGAGCTTAGGGATCCCCAAAAGCTGTACCGTTATCTAAAAAAAATGACAACTGAAGAATCAATGTATTATATTTTTCTTGATGAAATTCAACATGTTCAGGAATTTGAGCGTGTGGTGGATTCACTTTTTTTAGAGAACAACGTCGATCTCTATATAACTGGTTCAAACGCCTATTTTTTAAGCGGAGAGATTGCCACTTTATTGAGCGGTCGCTATGTAGAACTAGCGATGCTGCCGTTGTCTTTTCAAGAGTACGTCAATTGGCATAAGCAAAACGACCGTTATAAAACTGATGAAGCCTTCTTCAACGATTACTTGAAAAGCTCCTTCCCCTATGCCCTTTTTACTGATAACGATCAGGAACTTTTAGAGTACCTTCAAGGTCTGTATTCTACCGTTGTTTTGAATGATATTATCACTCGCTTGAGTGTACAGGATGTGCAGGTGTTAGAAAAAGTATTGGCTACCCTTTTTAGTACCATTGGCAGTCTAGTTAATACCAACAAATTAACAAATACACTTAAGAGCGCGGGGGCCGCTATTTCTAACAAAACAGTTGAAAAATATATAGCTGGTATTCTTGACAGCTTAATCATGTATCGGGCTGAACGCTACGACATTCATGGTAGGCAGCTATTAAACAGTCAAGAGAAATACTATGTTGTAGATATTGGATTAAGACAACTGATACTGCGGGATCACCGAGAAGATTTCGGTCATATTGTTGAAAACATCGTCTACCTGGAACTGCTTAGAAGATACCAGAAAGTCTATGTCGGGAAAACTAAAAAGTATGAGGTTGACTTCGTTGCTATCAATGACCAACAGGAAATTACTTATTATCAAGTTGCGTTAACCGCCTTGGATGAGCAGGTGTTAACTCGTGAATTGCGTTCACTGCAATCAATCGACGACCAGTACCCTAAGTATCTATTAACATTGGATCAATTGAATAAAACAGCAAATTACGATGGTATTAAGAAAATGAATGTGATCGATTGGCTGCTGCAAGCTTAGTAATGTCAGCTCTGCTTCGTTATCGGCAGATACATCTCCGTCAGCAGCTCTTCTTCCGGCCGCTGATCATCATTCAAATAGTGGTAATAAATTCCGCCAGTAGGCTGATAGCCGTTTTCGCTGATCCACTTCATCAGTTCTTCCATCGTCGGATCCTGTTTTTCATAAGGTCCTTGGTCAATCGCGGTGGCGATCGTTCGAGCGGGCAGTACGGAATCCTTCACTGCACCTTTTCCTGCGATTGGTTCAGCTATTTGAAAACCGATCTCTACGTCTAATTTTTCTAAGTCCATATTATGGAAGCAAACGATCGGCCCGCTGCTGGGATAGCTGTCGGCTTCTTTGATCCGTTCTTCGATTTTGCCGACAGCTTCTCCCATGAAGTCGGAATATTCTTCAAAAAAGTGGATGGTCTTTCGTACGGACAACAGCTGCATTTCCGGCAGCTTCTTTTGCATGATTTGCGTAATTCTAGTCATTCAGCTCTCCCCGATCGATTTGATTTTTTGGCTTACGACGCAATGCAACGAGTTTTATCGCATCCTCTAAAATTTCCTGCTCCCTAATTTCCAGCATTAGCCATTTTTGTCCTTGGCCGACTTCAGTTTGCTGGAAGACTTGCTGCGTATAGGTCGACAGCAAAGGCATCATTTCTTCCGCTTCAGCCATCTCGGCTTTTCCGACAACCACTAGCATAATAAAATAGCCTTCCATTGGATATAAAGTGCACAAGGATTTACCTGCCTTGTGGTATTTGACGTTCCAGCCGGCTTGCATGGAGCATCTGCTATGGCTGTATTTTGGTTTCGCTTCATAAGCTTGCTGCAAATAGTGATTCAGCACTTGCCAAAGTTGATTGTCAATAAATTCCGCAATTTGCTGCTCTGTAGGCTGTTGCGTTGCGGGGAATTGTGCCTTCCAATTCATCTCATCACCTGCTTTTTTCTTTTATCATAGGGAAAAATCGTGACCTTCGCTTGCACTCCAGTGCTCTTTTTTCGCAAGACAAAAAAAGAGATTTAGCTTTTTATTATGCTAAATCTCGATTGAATCGTTTATTTTGAACGTTCGTAGTTTCTTTCTAAACCTGTAACAATAATCATCAAAAATGCAGCGCACATAATTGCAACTACAGCCAGAATAATCAATGAGGTATAATCCACTAAACCTTTATTAAACCAGTTGCTGACAATTTGATAAATAAAACTGCTGACAAAACCGACAACAAACTGTGTCCGCTTTTGTAACTTTAGCGTGTAAAAAAAGAAGACTAGTAAAAAACACAATGCAAAGACAAATTTAGTATACATGTTATGCCAAAGCGGAAGCTGATTTCTACCATTAACTATCATCTGGACCACTACCAATATAGTCCATAGAAACAACAAATAAAATCCAGGTCTCCTACCAAGATATTGATTTAACTTCTTATACATCCTTAACTCCCTTCTTTTCCCTCTATATATGATAGCACAAAGTTTTTGCAACAAACATCGCTATCTTGCTACTCTCAGTTGATGAACAAAAAATAAGCATTCACAACTCTTGGGCAAACATGGTATCTTTGAATAAAAAACAAGGAGTCCTTTATGATTCAGATAGATGCTTTTTTAACTGATTTACAAAACTACCAGGAAGTTCAATGGAGAAATCCGAATTTTGGTATAGAAAAGCCCGCGGTATTTACTTTGGCGGACATGGAGGATGCGGCGGCTCGCTTGGAACGCTTTGCGCCTTATATTGCGCAGGTTTTTCCGGAAACTCAAGCGACTAACGGGATTATCGAATCGGAATTGAAGGAAGTTCCTAAGATGCTGGCGGCCTTGAAGGATTCTGATGACTTTAACTTTGAAGGAAAACTTTACTTGAAATGCGACAGTCATCTGCCGATTTCTGGTTCCATTAAAGCCCGGGGCGGGATTTACGAAGTCTTGAAATTGGCGGAAACAATTGCCTTGGATACTGGCATGTTGCAGCTGACCGACAATTACGAAAAATTAGCGGATCAAGCCTTTCTTGAACTATTTTCTCAATATGAAATTGCAGTAGGTTCGACTGGTAATTTAGGCTTAAGCATTGGAATTATGGGGGCGAAGCTGGGCTTTCGAACCACGGTGCATATGTCAGAAGATGCTAAACAATGGAAAAAGGATTTATTGCGAGAACGAGGAGTCACTGTCGTTGAGCATCCTGGAGACTTCAGTCAAGCAGTAGCCGCTGGGCGAAAGACGGCGGAAGGAAATCCTAACTGTCATTTTGTTGACGATGAAGCCTCACGGGATCTTTTCTTAGGCTACAGTGTGGCGGCTTTGCGTTTGCAGCAGCAGTTAATCCACCAAGGAATTACTATTTCCAAGGAACAGCCGCTAGTTGTTTATCTGCCTTGCGGGGTTGGCGGCAGTCCTGGCGGCGTAGCCTTTGGTCTGCATCAATTATTCGGCGAGGCTGTTACGATTATTTTCGTGGAGCCCACTCATGCTCCTTGCATGCTGCTGGGGTTGTACACTCAGTTAAATGATCAGATCGCAGTTTCTGATATTGGCTTGGACGGGAAAACCGCGGCCGATGGTTTGGCAGTTGGCCGACCATCCCGTTTAGTGGGTGAGGTAATTGAGCCCTTCTTATATGGGGAAACCACGGTGGCGGATCAGCGGTTGTATCACTATCTGCGGTTGTTGAAGGATCAGGAAGACATTTTCGTGGAACCCTCTTCGACAGCTGGTTTTGCTTCATTTTCAGATGTAAACCGAACCTTTGCCCAAGAAAATCCACAGCTTCGCAAAGGAACCCACATTGTTTGGGGAACTGGCGGAAATATGGTGCCCGAAGCAGAACGTGTGGCAGCTTATCAATTAGGCAAATAAGTAAAACCCTGCGAAAAAAATCGCAGGGTTTGTTTAATTCATCAATAGTGGAACCACAAAAGCAATTGTCAGCCCTAAAAACCAGCCGCCTAACACATCGGTGAAATAATGGATGCCCAGGTATACGCGGCTAAAGCCGACTAAAAAACTCAGAAGGAACGCCGGCACAGCCAACCACCAAGCTGCGTTCATAAACAACAGAGCGTTCAAAAATATTCCGATATAAAGTGTCGCGGCTGTCGAAGAATGACCACTGGGGAAACTATGATCCGTTTCTTCCACCAGGCGGTTGTCTCGCGGCCGTTCCCGCTTAAAGATACGTTTAATAATAAATGTAAGGCCGGTAGTTGCCACCACATTAATTCCCACATTCAAAGCAATCGTGGTTCGAGTTTGGGGAATAAGTACCAGCAATAGACAGATTAACAGCGTCGGTACCGCTTTGCCTAATTTAGTAAAGAAGAGAAACATTTTGGTTAGTCCAGCCTTGCGATAAGTGATCACTTTTTGGGAAAATGCGACATCAGCTGGCTGGATATTTTGTCCTTGGACTAGGATCAACACCAGCAAAAAAGCGACAAATGAACTAGCGGCAGCTCCAATCATGGCTATTACCTCCTCACTCTTTTCTTCACTTCCATCTTAACACATCCAATTTCTGTTCTCGGGAATAACCTTCGCAAATTCCCACTTGAATTTGTGCGTTGCTTAAAGCGACAACTTCAATTGATAATCAGTCCATAAAGTCCTTGCGCCGCAGCAAAATGACACCAATAATCGTTAACACCAGTGCCAGCAGAACTACACTCAGTGAACCCAAAATCGAATCCTTCCACAGTAGTCCGCCGGTATTGATCCCCCACAGACTGAAAATCAAGGTGGGAATGGAAATAATCAAGGCCGCTGAATCCAGATATTTCATCAAGTGATTCAAGGTATTGTCCATCAAAGCCGATACCATTCCGCTGGTGGAATCCACTAATCCGCGATACAAATGCACCAGCTTTTCAACCCGCCGGCAGCTGATCCGAACATCGTTCAACGCTTCCTTGGAAATCTGGCTAATGATCCGTTCATCTGCTAAAATCAAGTCCGTCGTTTGTTTTTGATCGTCTAGCGTATGCTCCAGATAAACCAGGTTTTTTTCGATATCCCGCAGTAAAATCAGGTTGTCCTTTTCGGTACTATTTTTAGAGGCCTCGTTGACTTCATCGATCATCCGTTTTTGCTTGTTTAAAGCCAGCAGATAATTGTGGTAGGTGTATAAAATATAAGCAATGATAAACTGCGCCGCATCGCCTTCGCAGGCTTCAAACATCCGCTGCATTTTCAACAGCTCGTAGGTATCTGAAGCCACCGTAATCACTCGGTCTTCTGAAAACAGAAACGAAATCGGCAGCAACGCCCCCTCAACCGAATCGGAAACATCCTGTTCCACCTGATAGCTGATCAAAACCAGGCTGACACACTGGCCCAGCTTGTCTGAATCAAGGATTTCAATTCGCGAAACTTCTTCGGTAAAAGGATGGAGGGTAAATACATCCTTCGGCAGGTCAAACTTCGCTGCATAGCTGAGGATTTCTTCCTCGGTTGGCGCCGTGATGGACAGCCACTCTCTCGTCTTTTCACCGGTCGTGATGGTGGATTGTTCTAACATGATTTTACTCCTTTGGACACCTGATAGTATAAGAATCATTATACGCTACAACGGCTGGAAACCCGGTTTCTATGCTTTTAGCGCACAGGAAAAAACCGATGAAATCTCCCTCATCGGCTCAATGTATCACTCATTCAATTTTACAAAAAATCCTTGCGAATCGGTGTAAAGGTGTCGACCAACTCGGAATTTGGTTCTAATGGAACACAGCCGTGGCGCACATTGGACTCAAAACGCAGAAAATCACCAGGTTCGACAATATATTCTTGGTCTTCTTCAAAAAACTTGAACTTGCCTTTAACGATATAGGTTACCTGTTCTTCCGGATGGCTGTGCAACGAAGTACTTTCTTGAACTTCTTTGAAACGTACGACTACCGACATAATCTTGTCGCTATGAGTTACCACACAACGCTCGGTGTTCTCATCGACTTTTTGGAACGTTTGATCTTTTTTGTAGCTAATCATGGGGGCCTCCTTTTAACCAAAGATACATTACAGGGCCTCAACTGCCTGGCGCAGGCTTTTGACTGTTTGAGGCACATCTTCAGCTTTCATTATTTCGCTTACTACTGATATACCAGTAATTCCGCTATCTGTCAAAGCAGACAGGTTACCCAGCTTAATTCCGCCGATGGCTACCACCGGAAGCGCCACAGATCCCGTGATCTCTTTTAAAGTCGCTATAGGTGTCACATCAGACTCCTTCGTTGGGGTAGGGAAAATCGCCCCCACGCCTAAATAGTCAGCCCCCTCTGTTTGAGCCTCTACACTTCTTTCCAGTGTTTTAGCGGATACTCCGAGGATTTTATCCGAGCCCAATAAACGCCGGGCTACCGTCACTGGAAGCTCATCGTCACCGATATGCAGCCCTTCAGCATCCACAGCCAGACAAATGTCCAACCGATCGTTAATAATCAAAGGAATATCGTAGCGAGCAGTCACCGCCTTGACCTTTAATGCCAGCTGATAAAAGTCATGAGTGGACAATTCCTTTTCCCGCAGCTGAACCGAGGTTACGCCGTTTTGGCAAGCTTCTTCGATGATCGTCAAAAACTCCTCATCGCTAAAATCATAACGTCCCGTCACTAAATAAAGCTTCAGTAGTTCGTTGTTCATACCATTTTCCCCTTCACTTGTTTTTCCCAGTCGGTCTTCATCAACAGCGAAAGCTGATTTAAGGTGGCTTGACGAAAATCGGCTAAGCCTTCAGGAACCAGTTCTTTGGCTTTTTCTCCGCAGCAATTAAAGTAGCTAACCGCCGCAATGATTGCCGGGAAAGGTTCCAGGCCGACACCTAATAACGCCGCAATCATGGCACCTACGATATCGCCGGTTCCCGTAAAGCAGTCCAGTTCATCCACTCCGTTTTCCAACAGGCAAGCTTCGGTCTGATTCACCACCACATCCACCGCACCGGTTGCCAAGAAGGTAGTATCTGGGTAGTCGGCTGCCAAGATCTTCAATGCTGCGGTCAATTCGGTTAGCGCTTCTTCCGACTGATCCAACGAACTACCGTCAACGCCGCGCCCGTGACTTTCCAGCTGACACAACGCCCGCATTTCTGAGATGTTGCCTTTAACGACTTGAGGCGGCTGCTTCATTAGTTGCAGCGCCATTTCCTGTCGCAAAGGACTAGCCGCTAAACCTACCACGTCGATAACGGTTGGTTTGTGGTGCATTTTCGCAAAACGGCTGGCTTCAAAAATATTGGCCTCCCGCTGCGGAGAAATACGTCCCAGATTCAGCAGCAGGCTGTCGGTTTGCTGGAAAAAAGCCGGAAACTCGCGGGCATCATCCGCCATCACCGGTTTGGCATCAATATACAACAAGGAATTGGCCATCGATTCACAGGTGATTTCATTGGTAATGCATTGAACCAAAGGCGACGTGGACAACGGAAATACATCTTTTACTGCGGCTGATAGTTTACTCATGACTTAATCCCTCCAAATAATTGCTGGCATCTTATAAACACTGGTACACGACAAATCAACTTCCAAACAAATAAAGCCACGAAGGAACCAATTAAGGCCGCTCCGATAAATCTCGGGGTATAAATGATCCAATACAACCCCTGCTGACTGCCGGTTAAGAAAACCATCATCGGATACGACAGCAGCGAACCGATAATCCCGGTGCCGATAATTTCCCCGATCATGGAACCATAAATACTTCCGGTCATGCGATACAATAGCCCCGCCAAAAAGGCGCCAAAAACTGCACCCGTCAAAGCTAAGGGCGGCATCCCCAATAAAACCATACGGATGACCCCACAACACAAAGCCATCGCCGTTCCATACACGGGTCCCAACAGCCCGCCAGCTAAAACATTCATCACACTGGACATCGGTGCCATCCCCTCCACGCGAAACAACGGTGACAGTACAACATCCAACGCAATCATCATGGCTAACAGCATCATTTTTTGCAGCTTCGCTCTTTGCAAACACCCAACTCCCTTCCTAAACCATACTCTGAACAATCAAAAAGACTTCTCTTGCTACTAGAACGGCAGAGAGAAGTCTTAAAAAAAGCCCGACCAAATAAATGGACGGGCGCAATTGATGTTTTTACGACATTTCCCTGCGCCAGTTCTAACTGTTTCAGGTTCCATGGGTATAATCTCAGCTTTTTAGCACCCCAAATGTTTCTATATTAAATTATGATTAGAGTATAGCATAGATTTTCCCCTTCTGACAGCCGCACCAGCAGATTTCTGCCAAAAGCTGTGCTATGCTTGGTAGCAAGAAAGGGGATTTTTTATGTATCAGCCATCATTTAACACCATCCATCACGTAGCAATTATCGTTTCAGATTATCAAAAAGCCCGCGAATTTTACGTGGATATTTTAAAGCTTCCGATTATAAGGGAACACTACCGCGAAGAACGGGACGATTATAAATTGGACCTGCAGCTGGCCAATGGTGCCGAGCTGGAAATCTTTGCCGTCAAGAATCCGCCGAAGCGCCCTAGTTACCCGGAAGCCAGCGGACTGCGGCATTTAGCCTTCAAAACCGATGCCATCGAAGACACCGTTGCTTACCTTGAATCCCATGGTGTAGCTTGCGAGCCGCTGCGCACCGACGACTTTACCGGCGAGAAAATGACCTTCTTTTTCGATCCAGACGGTCTGCCGTTAGAATTACACGAATAAAGCCAGCAAAATCTGCTGGCTTTATCGCTACAACCCTAATTCCTTATTTAAGGAAAGCTCGTTCACTAAATTCTGAATAACCACTAAGGCCTTGGGCGTAACATACGGGTCCATCACAACCACTGGAAAATCTTCCGGCACCCCGTCTACCGAACCGGTAGTAATTAAGCCATCATAATTCAGCATTTCAAGATACATCCCCTGCTTGCGATCCACCACATTTTCAAAGTAGGAAATCTCAAAATTCCCGCTGATAATTTTGCCGATATGCTTAGCCAAAAAGGTTTCTTCAGTAGGTGTTAAGTCCGATAACAGCAGCAGACGAATCGGATCATCCTGCTCCACCAGCATTTCCAGACTGTTCACCTCGGCTGTTAAAAGCAAATATACATAGTTCATCACAAAATCGGATTCTCGGTACATGCCGTATTTATTCACAAATTTTCGAACAATTTCTGAGACACGAACAATTGGTTTTTGGTACATAATCGCGGTCATTTCAAGGAAGGTGTCACGGCTGCGTCGTAAGATCGACACAAACGCACCGTTGCGGTCATATAAATAGAAGTCATTCATTAAAACTGTGGTCATATCAACAAGCGCCTGCTGATCCATTTTTCCACCTAGCAGTTTGTTAAATTCTTCTGCTAGTTCATAGTGCTGATGATACAAAGTTTGATAGCGTAAATTATCCGCCAAAGCCATTTCCCGATGTGCATTGCTGAAAACAACTGCATCCCCATAAATCAGCCACATGCAGTCGCGGATAACTCCATCAGTCAACTCAACCTGAAACAGATCATTGGCCGTCTTGTTAAACTCATCATAGTTTTCTTGATCGGGTAAAATAAATCCCTTATTGCGTAATTCACTGGTTGGATACGTGTGCCCATTTTTTACCCGCCACAGGCTGACATAAATCGTATAGATCAACCGTTTTTGAAAAATATACTTCCGATACAAATTATTCTCCTCGATAAATTCAACTACAAACTGTTCAATCGAGTTAAATTGAAAGTCCTTCATCATCGGCAGAATATTTTCAAAAGCATTTTGCTTCTCGACAAAATAGCGATAGTAAAAATGGCGGATCACACTTTCCTTGCCCTCAATCCGCAAAGGCCGATAACGTAAATACATCCCCGCCTTCTCCAGGGCAAACTTCACCTTTTTTAAATAACGTTGGGTATTGGACACACTCAGGTACAAACGATCTGCCAAATTAGTGATATTGTCGCATTCCTCATACAAAAGCTGTTCAATGATCTGAAATTCCTGAGAATTAATCAAGGTTTCCGCGTACAAATTCCCGATACTGACTCTCTCCCTCATGGACAAGCGGTACAGACCTTTGTACTTTTCAATGTGAAAATAGTCGTTCTTTTCATTTACCAGCCTGACATCATCCAACAAGATGGGCAATGAGCAATCCAGCTCACTCATTAATTGGTCGCTTGGAAGTCCGTCGCGATTGTAATACAACTGTTCAATCAGCTGCAGCCGACGCTTGCTGCTGGTGCCGAGAATATCACGAAAGTCCATTCTTATCTCCTCCTTCATACTATCCTGCAATTTGAGAGTATCAGGTTTTTATATTTTTGTAAATTTTACTTGGTGAAAAAGGGATTAGAATTCAATTAAAAAACAAATGTCAATAGACTGACACCGATTAAACTCCTTTCAAAACTATATAAGCAATAATCATAAAAAAATGTCAAAAATTCCCAACAAATAAAAAGCCAGTAGCTGCAGCGGACTTCGATAGCCAAATTTAAAGGCTCTGACTATCGAAGTTTCTGCAGTCTACTGACTTAACTCATTATACTTTTGTTTACTATCTTTACTTTTTTCCACCGGATACTTGACGGCATTTTTCACCAGCTTCTCAGCGATAATCTCATCGATGTCAAAGCCTAAATTGTCCGCCATCATATAGGAATAAATCAATACATCCGCCAATTCTTCCTTCAAACGCTCTGGATTCTTGCGCGCTTCCTCGGAAGTCTTCCATTGGAACAGCTCCAAAAGCTCCGCTGCCTCCAAAGAAATCGACAAAGCCAAATCCTTCTCGTTATGAAATTGACGCCAGTTGCGCTCCTCGCGAAATTGCGTGATTTTCTCCATACTAGTCAATGTGTGTTCCTCTTTTCTCGCTCTTTTGAACAAAGATGCATTTACTAATACTAATTTATCACAAATTCCGCCTTTTTTTGAATCGAAAGTTTGTTTCCCAACTTTTGGATAACCGATAGCGCCAAGGCATCACAAAAAAACATCCCAGCTGCCAAGTCAGTCCTCCAACTAAGCCAGTAGTGAAGCTCAACATCATTGCAGATATCTGGTTTCTATCCTTCGATACAAACTCAACAGCGCCGATCTGATACCTGCCGTACTTGGCGACTCCAAATAAATCCGTCCCAGCACAAGGCTTGCTCCAGCAGCACAAAAATTACTGGCCGCTGGAATAAGCTTGAACATCACCACTGTTTCACCTGCTGCTGAACAGACTCCCGCTGGCCGGGCAGCAAATTACTTGCAGATGATCAACGCTTCTTTCCCCGCCGCTTTTTCCGTTTTTTCTTCTTTGGCTGATTTGAAGGGGGTGTCGGTTTGTTTTTACCGGAGGAGTCCCCTTTATTTTTTACGACATCCGCTGGATCGCCCCCAACTCCAACGACAGGCGATTCACGTTTCGCTAGATTCAACATATTCTTCAGCGACTCGACAAGCGGCAAGCCCGAAAGATCGTTTTGAAATAACCCGGTCAGCTTTGGACTAGGCAGTTCATCCTGAGACCCCGGTGCAGCTTCTTCCTCCTCCAGCAAAGTGTTCTTAACCTCGTCAGAAGACTGTTCTTGACGGCGTTCGTCTTGAGGATCCGACGTTTCTATTTCGACACCGGTTGATAGTGAAGCCACCTTCGGCAATGCAGCAAACTTCGCTTCCTGCACTTCCGGCTCCTCTTCTTTTACCGCCTTCGGATCAATCGTAACCTGCACCAGATGGTAATAGGCGCCGACAACTTTAGCAAACCGTCGAACACCATCCTTTTGGAAAATATCCAAGGTAGTCAAAATCGTTAACAGCGCGTCATGATCCTCTGTTGTCAGGTTGGGATCCACATTACTAAGTGTCCAACCGTGTTTTTTGCCATTTTCATCTTCAAAGGTAGTGACCAGACTAGCCTTCACCTCAACTGGCCGGTCCTTGGAGTACAGCAAGGGTTGGACCTTCTCGATATGTCCACGCGTTCGCTCTTCTAATCGAGCAAATTCTTGTTGATCAGGGAATAGACGAGTCGTCACCCCTGTCCACTCTTCTTCGTTAAAATATTTTTTGAAATAAACGCACAATTCACGAACCGCTGAAAGATCATAGTCTTCCATAAACAATTCACGGACCAAATCCTCTGCGAAGAAAGAAAAGTCTGCTGGACAAAGGGCATTTCTGACCATGACAGCTAGCGCCCCTTGCACTAAGTAAGCGGCATCATTTTTTTCATTCTTATATAATAAAAATCTAGCTTCAAGATTTTTGACACCCATTCCGTAAAATTGTCTGCTTAAAAGCGGTTTCGTAGTTGTCGTCATGGTCATATCTCCTCATATTCGTGATAGTGTATTTTTTCAAAAAACAGTCAGCGCTTAGTAATC
The DNA here is from genome assembly GCF_017377575.1 of Candidatus Enterococcus moelleringii. Lineage (GTDB taxonomy): Bacteria > Bacillota > Bacilli > Lactobacillales > Enterococcaceae > Enterococcus_A > Enterococcus_A moelleringii. The sequence goes on along the minus strand of NZ_JAFREM010000002.1, from coordinate 54,680 downwards.
GGTTCCTCAATTATGTAGTTGATTCAGTCATTTATTTCAAACCCTCTCCGCCTAATCTAGAATTATAGCATTACAGAGGTTTTTTTATCCGTGTTTCTATTCTAATAAATAACTAATCAAAAATCAATGATTATTTTAAAAATTATTCATCTTTACTATTCTCAAAACTTTCACACTTTGTTTCCGACTGAATTTTGTCCACGAAGATGATTAAGGGAAGTTGGAAGATCATTTCTGCATAAAATAACATATGTTATTTTATAATTTATACAGTCACAAAGTGCTTGCACCAAGCTTCTTATTTCCTGCTAACAAGGTTTTGCAGACTTCTTCAATTAAAAAACGACCATCCGCAGACAGTCGCTTCACATCAATGCTTCCAAAAACCAGCGGGTGACCTCGTCCAACGTTCCTTGATAATCAGTCATCAGCTGCTTCAAGTCCACCGTTTCGGTAAATGGCCGCGGCAGCAGAACCTCCAGCTGCAGCTCATCTTCCCCCAAATGAGACTCCATTACCACTTCATCGTCAGTGACTTCTTCTAAACGGTTGGTGAGTTCTTCGAAAAACTTGTCGGTGATTACATCCGCGACTTCCTGAAAAACCGCCGTCAGCTGTTCGTTAACCTTAGTAAAAGGAAACTGCAGCAGCTGCTCCAAGGTAGGAGAAGCTAAAACATTTTCGTAATTGATGTAGGCAAAGTCAATAAAATCTTCGGTTTCGCCGATACTTTCCAGCAATTCATAGCCCTTCTGGATTAATTGAAGACAGGCATCCTCCAATTCCTGGAACAACTCTTCCCGTTGATTTAAGCGATAGCCTTTATTAACCACCACCACATGGGTTTCACCCAGCAACGTCAGACTGGCCCTTTGAAAGGTCAGTACTGGGGTCTCCTGAACATATAATTGAATGACGGTCATTCTTTCCCCTCCAAATCAAACCAAGACAAATCATCTGGCGTTTCCCCATCATAGTAGCGGAAGAAGTCTTTGGCACTTAACAAGGTTTCTTCTTCTGCCTCGTCTTCCACCTTATCTTTTTGCTGCTCCTCACGATAGGCTTGGTATTGCTCCAGCAGCTGGCGATAAAGCTCCTTCTTCGAGTTTCCTTCCCCGGTGATAAAGGGCAGTTCTCTTAAATAGCCGGAATAAATCGGCGCCGTTTCCGCCCACTCAATCGGTAATTCTACAACGTGCAAGTTCAACTCTTGAAAATTTTCTTCGTACATTTATTTTCCCTCCTTGCAATGGATGCGGTAAGTCCGCGGAGTCATGCCCACTGCCTGCTTGAATTTTTTATAGAAAAAGGCTTTGTCTTTGTAGCCTAAGTGCTCCACAATTTCCTGCACTGACAAGTTCGTTTGGGCTAGATTCTTTTTAGCTAACTGGATGCGTTTATGCAGCACAATCTCAGTAAAGGTCTGTCCGGTTTTTTCCTTTAACAGCGCCGACAAATAATTGGGATGGAAATGGAAATAATCCGCCGTTTCCTCCAGCTTTACGGTGCGAATCATGGTATCAATATAGGCCAGCACCTCTTCAATCAGCTGATCGTTGGCCACATAGCGGTCCTTTTTCACCAGCGCTTGATCGGCCCCTTGACTGATCTCAACCACTAACAACACAAACGCAGCCTTGGTTACTTTATTGTTGAAATAGTACATCTTCACCACCTGCTTTAACAGCAGCAGCGAATAGACGTGGACATCGGTCATTTGGGCAAAATGAAAAATCATATAGCGGCTGATTTGGCGAAACTCCTCACTGATAGCCTCCACAAAAAAGCGATACAGCTGCTGCTCTTCGGCAAATTGCGTCAGCAGCGAATCAGTAAAGTAACTGTCTTTGAAATAAAAGCTGACTACCGCGGTCTGCGGCCTTTCTTCATACACTATTTTCGTACGACCATTGGTTAAAAACAAATGTCCTGCTTGAAAGTCGGCTGTTTCTCCGTCGATTTCTACCCGCGCTTCCCCTTCCAAAATGTACAAAATTCGCGTATAGCCTTGAGGAACTTCCACCTTTCCTTGGGCTTCCTGGGAAACAAAGGCCGCAATTTCTCGCTGGGGATTCGCCGCAAAAGCTGCCACCTCTTTAGCCATCGCCCCGTTGTCATGCAGGTAGCAGTCCAAGGTCATCAAAAACTGGTAGAAGGCTTCGTAATGGGTTTCGTTGAAATATGCGATTTTCGCCACCACCTTATCATCCAACACTTTTTTCTTTATCTACACTATTTTTCACAAGATAAAAACACTCTATAATAACCTTATCAGTATAACAGAAAGATTGGAATCAAACACTTTTTGGAGGGATAATTTATGAAAATTGGATTTATTGGTGCCGGAAATATGGCCTCAGCGATTGCACAAGGTCTGGTGGATAATCAGTTTAGCGAAGCGAAGGATTTATATCTTTATGATATTGCGACAGAAAAGGTGCAGGCTTTTGCTGCTAAATTAGGTGCACATGCTGTTGCTGACCCACAAGAATTAATTCAAACCGTGGATACCGTGATTTTAGCGGTGAAACCAAATGTAATTAAAGGAGTATTGCAGGAAGCCAAGGAAGAAATTCTCACCAACCAACCCTTGGTAGTGTCGATTGCAGCGGGAACTAGTACTGAAGCCATTTACGAGGTTTTTGAAACCGATCAGCCGATTCGGATTGTGCGGGTTATGCCAAATGTGAATGCGATGGTAGGTCAAGGTGCAGCGGCGGTTTGCGGAAATCCTCATGCCACAAAAGAAGACGTGGACAATGTGATCGCTTTGTTTAATGCCATTGGCAAGGCTTGGCAGTTGGATGAGCATTACTTCTCCATCTTCACAGCAATCGCCGGCAGCTCACCAGCTTATGCCTTCTTGTTCATTGATTCTATCGCTCGAGCAGCAGTGAAAAACGGCATGCCAAAAGACATCGCCTTGGAAATGGCGACGCAAGCCATCTTGGGCAGCGCCGAAATGCTGGCCGCCAGCGGTGAAAATCCTTGGACCTTGATCGATCGGGTCAGCTCACCAGGTGGCACCACGGTCGCTGGGATTGTGGAACTAGAAAACAATGCCTTTATTTCCACCGTCATTAAAGGCATCGATGCGACGATTCGAAGAGATTGGGAATTGAATCAAAAATAGCCGATAAAAGGGACTGCGCCGTACTTTGAAATACGGTGCAGTCCCTATTTCCCTATTTCCCTATTTCCCTATTTCTCTTTTTCTCTTTTTCTCTTTTTCTCTTTTTCTCTTTTTCTCAATTATTCTAAAAGTCCCATCTCAACACAAATAGACAAAAAGCATGAACACTCGTCCATGCTTTTCGCAAAATTACATATGAATTGGTAAACCTAGTCCTACCTCGGTAGCATCCATTACCATTTCTGATAAGGTTGGATGACCGTGAATCGTCAAGGCAATATCTTCTAAGGTTAAGAAGGATTCGATGGCCAAAGTAACTTCGGCGATCAAGTCGCTGGCATTGACCCCAACAATTTGGGCACCTAGAACGAGTTCAGTATCTTTTTCAAATACCAATCGTACGAAGCCTTCTGTCGCATTCAGTGACAGTGCCCGTCCGTTAGCTTGCATTGGGAAGTTGACACTTTTCGCCTTGATGCCTTGTTCTTTGGCTTCAGCTAAGGTGTAACCCACCGTTGCAATTTCAGGATCGGTAAAGCAAATTGACGGAATCGCCCGATAATCTTTGGCAACATTTTTGCCGGCAATCACTTCTGCGGCAATTTTAGCTTCATAGCTAGCTTTATGGGCCAAAGCTAAGCCTGGCACAATATCGCCAATGGCAAAAATATTTTTCTGGGTGGTGCGGTATTGTTCATCGACTTTCACTAGGTTGCGTTCGTTTAATTGAACCCCAGCTTTGTCTAGACCTAAGTCATCGGTGTTTGGTTTCCGGCCAACGGTGACCATTACGTAATCCACTTCAACTTTTTCGGTTTTGCCTTTGGCTTCAAATTCAACGACAACCTTGTCGCCTTTTTCCACAGCACTTTTAGCTTTAGCACCGGTAAAGACGTTGATGCCGTTCTTTTTGAAGTTTTTCGTTACCATTTGTTGGATATCGGCTTCAAAGTTCGGCAAAATGCTTGGTGTGCCTTCAATGATGGTCACTTCTGATCCAAGGTTGGCATACGCGCCGCCTAGTTCAGAACCAACAATCCCGCCGCCGATAATCGCAAATTTTTTCGGAATTTCTTTTAAATTCAAGCCGCCGGTAGAATCTAACACCCGACCGCCGAATTTAAAGCCGGGGATTTCAATCGGACGACTGCCGGTAGCGATAATCGCGTGTTTGAAATCTAGTTTTTCTTTGCCTTTTTTCGTTTCAATCTCAAGGGTGTTTTTGCCGACAAAACGTGCTCGACCGTCAATCGTCGTTACACCGTTTTTCTTCAATAGCATCGCTACCCCTGAAGTTAAGGTTTTAACCACTTTTTCGTTTTTCCATTTTTGCGTTTTCTCGAAATCTAACTCGACTTCTTTGGTTTTTAAGCCTAGAAAATCAGAGTGCTGCGCTTCTTGGTAGCGATGGCCCGCTGTGATTAAGGCTTTGGAAGGAATACAGCCGACATTTAAACACACGCCGCCGACATGCTCAGCTTCGACAACTGTTACTTTTTGACCTAACTGAGCCGCGCGAATCGCTGCTACATAGCCGCCAGGTCCGGCCCCGATCACTACTGTATCTGTCTTTTTCGTCATAGCCATCTCCCCTTATAACAACAAGCTCATTGGATTTTCCAACATATCAACAATAGTACTTAAGAAGGCTGCCGCTGGTGCGCCGTCTGCCACGCGGTGGTCGAAGGATAGGGAAAGTGTTAATGTCGAAACATTCTTCACTTCGCCGGTTTCCGTTAAGACTAATTTGTCATACATGCCGCCGACACCTAAAATTGCTACTTCCGGTGCATTGATGATTGGATTGAAGCTTTGGACTTTACTGCGGCCTAATGAGCTGACGGTAAAGGTACCACCGCTCATTTCCTGCGGCATTAATTGTCCATCGCGAGCTTTTTGCGTGACTTCTTTTACTGATTTGGTCAAATCGCTTAGACCCATTGCGCTGGCATTTTGCACCACTGGAACGACTAAACCAGCTGGCACCGCCACAGCTACGCCCATGTTCACGTCTTTGAAACGTTTGATACCTTCATCTAACGCATGCGCATTGAATTCTGGGTAAGATTTCAACGCCACCATTGCGGCTTTGATGATGATTTCCAAGAATGAGATCCGGTTGCCGGTTTGTTCTTCCACCATTGGCAGCAGTTGGCCCCGTAATTCTTTTAATTTCGTCATGTCGACTTCAGCATTCATAGTGACATGCGGAATCGTGGTTTTGCTGTTAAGCATGCGATCAGCGATCACTTTACGCATACCGCTCCATGGGATTAATTCCCCTTCGTCGGTTGCTGCTGCAGCTGCTGGTGCGGCTGGTTTTTCTTCGTAATTGGCTACATCTAAGGCTTGGATCCGGCCTTTTGGTCCAGAGCCGTTGACCTTTTGCAAGTCGATGCCTTTTTCACGGGCAATCCGGCGGGCAGCAGGTGTAGCTCGGATATTTTTCGCCACCACGTTGCTGGTTGCTTCGGCTGCAGCTGGTGCTGCGTCAGCTTTTGGCGCTTCTTCGGCTTTTTCAGGAGCCGCTTCTGCTTCGGCGCCAGGCATTTCGTCTGGAACTTTTTCTCCGGCTTCACCAATGTAGGCAATTACTGAGTTAACCGGCGCACTTTCATCGTCGCCAATATATTTTTTCAATAGAATTCCTTCGTCGTATGCTTCGACTTCAATCGCAATTTTGTCGGTCATAACTTCGAAAATCGCTTCGCCTACTTCAACAGAATCCCCTTCTTCTTTAAACCAAGTGGTGATGGTTCCCACATCCATCGTGGAGCTTAATTTGGGCATTAGTACTTCATTTGCCATAATTTTTCTCCCTCCCTACATCAATCCGCGGCAAGCATCAACAATGTCTTCTACTTGCGGTACGGCTCTGCGTTCTAGTTCAGGATGATAAGGCATCGGAATCTCTTTACCAGCTAAACGAATGATCGGTGCATCCAAGAAATCAAAAGATTCGCTTTCGGCAATTACGCTGGCTAGCTCCGCACTAAATCCACTGCGCTTCACGGCTTCGGTAACAACCACTGCTTTTCCGGTTTTCATCACTGATTCAACAATCGTGTCTTTATCCAACGGTACCAAGGTCCGCGGATCAACCACTTCAACGTCAATGCCTTCTTCAGCTAAGATGTCCGCTGCTTCCAAAGCTTTATGAACCATGATTCCCGTTGCTACGATGGAAATATCTTTACCTTCACGTTTCACATCAGCTACACCAATTGGAATCGTGTATTTGCCTTCTGGTACATCCGAAGTTGTCCGGTAGCATAATTTATGCTCGTAGAACATCACGGGATTGTCATCTTCAATCGCTGCATGCAGCAAGCCTTTTGCATCATAAGCAGTGGCTGGTTGAATAACTTTCAGTCCCGGAATATGAGCAGTCCAGTTTTCCAAGCTTTGAGAATGCTGAGCCGCAGCTCCCGTTCCTGATCCGCCTGGTGTACGCATTACCAAAGGAATCTTCGCTTTTCCGCCGTACATGTAACGGATTTTAGCTGCTTGGTTGACAATTTGGTCCAAAGCGATCGCGATGAAGTCTGAAAACTGAATTTCAAAAATCGGACGCATTCCTGTCATCGCTGCACCAACTGATGCCCCAGCAATCACTGACTCGGCAATCGGTGTTGAACGAACCCGTTCTTCCCCAAATTCTTCATACATTCCCCGGCTGACCCCAAAGGCCCCGCCATATATCCCAATATCTTCTCCCATCAAGAAGACATCTTCGTTTTCCCGCATCGCTTCTGACATTGCTTCTCTTACTGCTTCTGAATAAGTGATTTCTCTCATCAACTTGCTCCTCCTATTTCGGTGTTTAGGTAATCATTTTTTCTCTGAAAAAATGTGTCTGATTCTCAATACGCATACCATTCCACTAAGTAGTTCGTAATTTATGCGGATCGGAGATTTTGAATTTCTCTCGAACGTTCATACACTGCGAAAAGTGGAACTGGCATCCTTGTTAATGCTTCTGAAAAATGAGTCTTATTTTAACGCCGTATACCATTCTACTAAGTGACTCGTAGCCTAGTTTCAGTTCTTAATCTTTGATTGATCTCGAAAATTAATGACTGCGAAAAGTAGAGCTGGCACCCTATTTCGGTGTTTAGGTAATCATTTTTTCTCTGAAAAAATGAGTTTTATTCTCAACACGTGTACCATTCCACTATGTGATTCGTAGCCTTGTTTCAGTTCTTAATCGTTGATTGATCTCGAATATTAATGACTGCGAAAAGTGGAACTGGCATCCTTTTTAATACTACGGTATTCATTTTTCTCACAAAATCTAACGCTATATTGTTGGCAGCTAACTCCATACAAAGGGGATAAATTTTACAAATTTATCTTTATCGTCGTACGCATAACATCCAACTAAACGGTTCTAGCAAAGATTGTTCTAACTATTTAACTTCTCTTCGATCAAATCAGACTGCGAAAAGTTGGACTGTCATGTCAGTCCGAATATACATCCTCAAACATGCTTTCGATTTCTGGCATTGGGCTTTCTTCAGCGAATTTCACTGCGTCTTCAATTGCTTGTTTTGATTCAACGCGAATGGCTTCGGCTTCTTCTTCCGTGAACAATCCAGCAGCAACAAATTTTTCTTTCGCCAGCTTGATCGGATCACGGTTTTTACGCCAGTCTTCTTCTTCTTCCTTGGTACGATATTTCTTGGCATCGGATTTTGAATGGCCTTTCCAACGGTAAGTCATCGCTTCGATTAAGGTTGGTCCTTCACCGCGGCGGGCTTTTTCCACTGCATCGTAAGTCGTGTTGATGACTTCGATCAAGTCGTTCCCGTCGATGGTAACGCCTTCAATGCCGTATGCCTTCGCCCGGTCAGAAAGCTTGTCGACTCTCATCATGGTTTTGAATGGACCGCTCATGCCGTATTGGTTGTTTTCAATGAAGTAAACAACTGGCAAATCCCAGATAGCTGCTAAGTTGACTGCTTCGTGGAAACTACCTTCATTAGTAGAACCATCACCTGCATAAGCTAAAGCGACATTGTCCAAGCCCTTCATTTTCGCTGTTAAAGCTGCTCCAGTTGCAATTGGGAACCCGCCGCCGACAATTCCGTTGGCGCCTAAGTTTCCTGTATCTAAATCGGCGATATGCATTGAACCGCCTTTACCATTGTTTGTCCCAGTTGTACGACCGAAAAGTTCTGCCATCATTTCATTAATGTTGCACCCTTTAGCAATGGTTTGACCATGGCCTCGGTGAGTGGCGGTAATCCAGTCGGTTTTTCTTAACACGGCCCCGCTTCCAGCTGATGAGGATTCCTGACCTACTGCTAAGTGAGTCGTTCCATGGATTAATCCTTTGGCAAACAGCTGATCCACCTTTTCATCGAAGTAACGAATTTCCCACATCGTTCTAAATACTTTTTTTAGATCTTCGTCGGTCAATCCTGCACGATTTGGTACGGACATTTTAGTTGTCTCTGACATAATTTACGCTCCTTTTCATGATTCATATCTATCACCAATCCTGCTGCTTCCAGCAAAATCAAAGTGGTCTTAATCTAGTAATGCTTTGGCTGTTTCTTCGTCGGTAATCAACACGTTGATCAACCCGGCTTTTAACGCGGCGCGAATGCCGCCAACCTTTTCCTTGCCGCCGGAAACACCGATGCGGGTCGGAATATTCTTCAAATCTGCTAAGTCAATGGCTAACACCCGTTCGTTCCAGGTACAATCGGCCAGGTTGCCCTCTTGATCAATAAAGTTGTAGCAAATATCGCCGGCAATTTTCCGGTCAGACAGTTCAACTTTCATTTGATCTGAGTCAGCTAACAAATAGGTTTTCGTCATGGTGGAGTAGGCCGGTACTCCTCCGACTCCCACTAGCGCAACATCCACTTGCTTGCCTTCGTCGAACACTTGCTTAATAAAGGACTGTTCCATAAATACCTGCTTGGCTGCCGCTGAATCCACCGTGATGGGCGCGTGCAATTCCACCGCTACACTGTCACTTTTCTTAGCGAACAATTCGCAGACCACGTTGGCCTGTAATGCCATATGTTCCTGACCAAGCCCGCCCACTAAAGGAATAAACTTCACATTCTCCAGTTGATTTTTCGGGGAAAAATTCATCGCCGCTTCGTGGACCACCGTTCCGGCTGAAAGCCCCACACGTTGATTGGGCTGTAAAATTCTGGCCAAATACTTGGCTGCGGCAGTTCCGATCCGTTTGCTTAACATCTCGACTCCAGTCGGCGCGATGCAGATCACTTCCTGCAAACCATACTGTTCAACAATTTTCTCTTCCAACAATCGATAGGGATGAGCCAAATCGTCATGGATGATGATTTCCACCAACCCTAATTTACGGGCCTTCGACAAATACTTAGATACTAACGAACGACTAATGTTAAATTTCTTGGCAACCTCTGACTGCTTGGCTCCCTCTTCGTAATACATTGAGGCGATCTCGATCAACAACCTGCGATCATCCGAATAACTCATTTCTCACCCTCCAACAGGCTGCCCACACTTTGTGAATAGCCGCCAACTTACCTCGATCTATCATATGTTCTATCATGTGACATATGTTACACTCTTATAGTAGGTCGATTTGAAGCCGATGTCAACGCATTCTGAAGCCTGAAGCCCATATTTATAATATGTTCTATTTTGCCAATCCCATCTGGCAAATGTTACGTTTGTGAAAAGCAGTGAAGCCACTGACTCCAACCAGCTGCGCTGTTTTGTTAACAGGCTGCCTTCGGATCAATGGCTTCATTGGTTCATTAAGGGTTTATTGAAGCGCTTCGATCACTTTATCGCAGCAGGCCTCCATACCAAATTTTGTAATAAACGGGGTTCCGTCGATTTTCGGAACATCCGAGGTGAATTTCGGCTGACCAATCACCACGACGGCTGAATCAGAGGACTCTGGTTCCTGTTTTTGTATGATTAATTTTCAGTTATACTGTAAGCAAGGAGAGTGAATCCAATGAATAGGACATCAGTAAAGTCTAGCACTGCCAAAAGGAACCTCGATCAATTATTAGAAGCAGTCAACCAAACTCACACTGTAATTGAAATCATTGATGAGCAAGGCGAAAATGATGCTGTCTTAGTTGGCTTGTCTGAGTGGCGAAGGATTCAAGAAACACTCCTGCTTGAACAAACAGGCACGTTGGCTCAGGTGAGGTCTCGTGAAAAAGACGACAGCGGATTTACCGATATTGATAGTATTGATTGGGATGCTCTATAAATTCAAACACAAAAAACCAGCTGACAAAAAGTTGCAATCAACTTCTGCCAGCTGGTTCTTATTTCTTCTATTAGTATTATGCTTTTGTATCAGCCATTTCCTCTGCCGAATGTCCTTGAACCTTCAGCAAAATCAGCTTGGTAATCTCCATCAAGATCACCGCTGCAAGTGCCAACACTAAGCTGGTTCCCACATGTGACAAGGTAAAGCTTGCGGGAATAGCAAAGATTTCCCGCACACCCGGAATCAAAGTAACACTGTACAAGCCACCACAAACGAGAATTGCCAGCCAAACCATCTTGTTAGCAAAGAATCCTGCTTGCCAAGAAGTCTGGGTATTGGAACGAGCTGGCAAAGTTTGCAAGGTCCGGCTCATGATTAAGGTAGAGAATGCCATCGCAATTCCTAATTCAGCTGATTCCTGCATCCCTAACCATTGGGCAAAAATTACTGCCGCCGCAATCAAAATCCCTCGATAAGTCACCGAACTCAAGGTCTTGCCAGTGAAAATCCCTTCATCAGGATCTCGCGGCGCCCGCTGCATAATCGTCGGCTCCGGTTTCTCCATTCCTAAAGCAATCGCCGGCAGCGAATCATTCACTAAGTTGATGAACAACAGCTGTAAGGCAGTAAATGGATTGTTCCAGCCCATCACCAAAGCAACGATAATCGCAATGATTGCCCCTAAGTTACCAGCAAACAGATAAGCGATCGCCTTTTTGATGTTGTCGTACACATTCCGGCCAACCTTCACTGCACTAATAATAGAAGCAAAGTTGTCGTCGGTCAGCACCATCGCCGCTGCATCTTTGGCAACGTCTGTCCCGGTTCCCATGGCAATCCCAATATCCGCCTGCTTCAAAGCCGGCGCATCGTTGACACCATCCCCTGTCATAGCGGAAATTTTTCCCTTGTTTTGCCAAGCTCGGATAATGCGGATCTTGTTTTCCGGTGAAACCCGCGCATAAACGGTTACTTGTTCCAAACGTTCCATCAATTCTTCTTCACTTAATTGATCCAGTTCCGTTCCCGTTAAAGCCAAATCGCCATCGGCGGAAATCCCAATCTCTTTAGCAATCGCCACCGCCGTTGTCTTGTGGTCACCAGTGATCATCACCGTCTTCATGCCTGCATCGCGAGCATCACTTACCGCTTGGAAAACTTCCTCCCGCGGCGGATCAATCATCGCCATTAGGCCGACAAAGACTAACTCTTCTTCATCTTCAAATTCTAAATCCCGATCAGCCAACGGTTTATAAGCAAAAGCCAAAACTCGCAAGGCCCGTTCAGAGAAAGCTTCATTCTGCTGCTGAATCCGCTGCTTGTGCTCTTCCGTCATGGGAACCACTTCGCCGTCTACCAATACCTGACTACTGCGGTTAATAACAATATCTGGTCCACCTTTAGTCAAAAGCAGCTTCTCGCCATCAATCTCATGCTGGGTGGACATCAATTTACGATCCGAATCAAAGGGCAATTCGTTGATCCGCGGGTATTTTTTCCGCACATCATTGTAAGGCTGTTCCTGCTTATTACTAAAATCAATTAAAGCCACTTCGGTAGGGTCACCAAGTTTCGCGCCATCTTCCGCAATCGCTGCATCATTAGCTAACACGCTAATTTCCACTAAACGACGCTCATCCTTTGTCCAATTTTCCGGTGTCTTCGAGAATTCACCAGTCTGACCATTAGGTAAAAAGTAATCCACTACCGTCATGCGATTTTGCGTTAACGTCCCGGTCTTATCGGTACAAATGACGCTAGTTGAGCCTAAAGTTTCTACAGCCGGCAACTTGCGAATAATCGCATGTTCCTTGGCCATCTTTTTCGTTCCCAGTGACAAGACAATCGTCACAATCGACTGCAACGCTTCCGGAATGGCCGCCACTGCTACTGCAATCGCGAACATAAAGGCATTTACCAAGTCAGCCGTCATATCGCCAGAGCCGCCGCCCATGAAAATCCGGGCTACCTGCACACCTAAAATAACTAACGACAATCCTAAAATTGCTAGACTTAGCTTCTTACTGAAACGATCCAAGCCCCGCTGCAACGGCGTCTTTTGTTCCACCGTTGTTTCCAGCAAGCCAGCCACTTCACCGATCGCCGTATTATTCCCAGTAGCGGTTACCACAAATTTCCCGCGGCCGTAAGTCACGATCGTTCCACTGCAAACCATATTCAAACGATCCCCGATCGGAACTGTTGCTTCAATCATTTGCACTTCTTTTTCCGCTGGCGTCGATTCCCCCGTCAGCATTCCTTCATCTACCTTCAATGAACCCTCTTCCAGCAAACGGCCATCGGCAGGCACATAGTCGCCGGCTTCCAATAGAACCACATCACCAACCACTAAGTCCATCGCCAAAATCGACAGTTCCTTGCCTTCGCGAATTACGTTGGCGTCTGGTGCTGATAAACTTTTCAAAGCCGCCAAGGATCCTTCCGCCTTTTTCGTCTGAACGACACTAACTACTGAGTTCAGCAGCAGTACCGCAAAGATTACGATGGACTCTACATAAGCCCCCATCACCAGCTGAACCGTCGCAACAATTAACAGGACAATCACCATGGCATCTTTGAACGTTTCAAAAAACAGCTGAAGACTAGATTTCCGCGGCGCTTCCTTCAGTTGATTCGGACCCTGATCAGTTAAACGCGTCTGCGCCTCCTGCTTGGTCAGCCCTTCTTCTGATGTACGAGTCTCAACTAGAACTTCGGACAATTTTTTTTGATACATTTCTTGTGTCAATCGCGATTCTCCCTTGATTTTTTTCAGCAATTTATTCTACAAAAAAGGAGACCTAAGACAAGCGAACTTGTCTTAGGTCTCACCGTTTCAAATAATACCAGAAAGTCTTGCGACTAACTTACTGTTGGCATTATTGCAACAACTGTTGCCGGTTACTCCCCCAAGGAATAATCTTACTGTCTAATAAGCATAACGGATGCCCGACAATTTCACCATTTTTATGCCTAAGGGTAAAGAAAGGTATAAGCAGCCCTTGCTAACTTACTCCGGATTTATGACACTCATCAGATCCAGCCCGGTATTAATCCTTGAATATATCGAGCACACCACAAACAATCGCTTGCCGACAAACTCGGTATATTTGTATCGTCGTGAAGATGCCGGGATATGATGATGCCCGTGAATCACACCAATAATATTGTAGTCTTCAAACAGCTGCTCAATTTCCGGCTCCGAGCAAGTGTATTCCTTATTATATGCATCACTATCTGGCAAAAGCATGCTCAGCTCGTTAAACAGCGGCGCGTGAGAAACAATCACGGTTGGTATCTCCTGATCTTCAGCCAGCAGTTCTTTCAGCATGCGCAGGATGAATTGCTGCTGCGCCTTTTTCCGCTGCACCAGCACGACCGGAATCGTCAGCCCAATATAGCGAATCCCATCATGAACGAGACTGCGATTGTTCAGCACATTCATTTTAGGGAAGCGGCTAGCTAGTTCATCCTCCACCACTTCGTAAAACTCATGATCACCCACTGGCAGCAAGTACCAAAACTCATCGGTATTGGTCCGAAGCTCCTTGAACCATTCGTAGTTGAAAAACGGCCGCCATTTATCCCACTCTTTGTCTGCCTGATCCGAATTGTCCGGCAACACATCCAGTAATTCATGACCACCAATCACATAAAGTCCGCGAATCTCTTCATTAACTACCCGTGAATTAGAAACATCCCCCGCCAAAATATTGAAGTTCGTGTTGGTGATGGGTAGCTCACCATCCAGCGCATGAATATCAGACACCACATTGACTAGATTAGCATTTCCCGTCGAATGAACATTTTCAAAATATTGCCCTAACTCATCTGGATGCACACTATGGGCAACATAATTTTTCCGAACCTCTGACAATTCTTTGCCATATTCCGAACGTAATAACGGCTTGCTTCTTAACGGCATCAGCTGATCCCCCGCCACCAGCGATCCCGCAATCCGCTGATTCACTTCTTGTGGCAGCAAATCCAACGCCGGTTTAATATCCGATTCAAAGGTCAGGCCATTATCAATGAGCAATGGCGCCGACTGCTCCGCTTCCAGTAGCTGAATATTCCGGCCGTCAGTCATGACTGGGAAAAATTGCGTCAACTGAATCACAAAATTCAGATACTCCGCTAAATATTCTGAAATCCCGGTTTTTACATTTTCGCTAAATAAAAATTTCCCTGCCAAGTTCGCCGAAAGCGGCCCCGTTTCATCATGCTGCAGCAATCGTCCTAAAATTTGGATCTCCAACAAGGGATTTTGAAAAATCGCATTGTAGGCCTGCTTTACTTCCAGCGAATCTTTATCCACTTTTTTGTTTGCAACTTGAAGAATACTCAGTCCCAAATACTTTTCCAGAGTAGCCTTATGGGATTCAATATACTTCCGAGCCTCTTCCGGGTGCAGCAAATACTGAATCGCCGCCCGCTGAATATAATTTCTCGCCGTATCATATGGAATCGCCGAATACACAATATCTCCCCTAGAAGAAATATCCATCGAGTTCCCCCGCGTATTATAGGTCAGCTGAAAATACTCATTTTTATACAACGTCTTGTTCACTGGCCGCCGCTTATTTTCCGGATAAAACTCTACCCTTGCCGCCAACTGCGGCGGCAAGCCACTTCCCGTTCCCGATGGCAAAACTGGGCTTTGCTTTTTAGCAATCAACGCATTTTTGTCTTGATCCATTTTCGTTTGCCACCTTTCTTGTTCTGTCTTTAGGGAGATTATACCGTAAAAACCAGAATAAGAAGAGATAGTTTGGTTAAAGTTAGGTTTGACTGCTGATTAATTGAGAAGTGTAAATGAAGCCAGAATAATGTTTTCTTTTAGGATTTTTGATATTTTCACTAAACAAGTTGTTATTGAAATCCAGCTTAAAAAGTTCCTTTAACTCAATAGCTGAATCATTATGCTCATATCCGTTTTTCTCAATAAATTCTTGTTTATTCAACGTTGTAAAAAATTCTGCCTTTTGATAACCTTCAAATATTTTCTCTTGAGCTCGCTTTTCAGGCGAAACATACAATCCTTCGTTGAAAGATACTAACGTTACATCGTTATGGAAAAGCTGTTTCCAAGTTTGTTTCAATTTAATCAAAAATTCCACGAATAACTCTGCTTGAAAGACTTCACTGCAGTTCTTAATTTCATCATAAGCAACAGCAGTCTCTATTGTGAGCCAACGATTAATTGTCTGTCCAGTTATGTCAATAATTTCATTATGAAACTCCGTATTAAAGAATTGTTCAAACAACCCTTTTGCAAAGGCGTAATTCTCAACAGTACTTTCGGCAATGGCATCTGCGGTATAAATATAATCCTTATCGAAATCACCAGTATGACCAATTACTTTAAACACTGCAACATTCTCATAACAAAAATCATCATCCCCAGCAACTGATAAATCTTTTTCCACATAATAATCTGCTTCAAATTGAAATAGAGGATCACCAATTTCTCGTGCATCATAAGGCAAATGAATGGACAGGTCAACATAACTATCGCTTGTTTCATATATTTTGGATTGATCCATACAATTAACTCCTTCACTTTTTCTATTAATCTAACGAGTCGAATTTTATAGAAATTTCAGCAAACAACAAATCATCGGCTTTCTAAAATTTCCGAGGCAATTCTAAAATGTATCTCAATCTATAAACCAAGAATAGCAAACGTACGTTCCCTTTGCAACCCTCAACATTTAATAATTAGCCTTCTAGTTTTTTAAGAAAAAGGACTCTACAAAAGAAATTGGAAGTATTTTTACAGAAAAAAGACACTTTCCAAATCAGAAAGTGTCTTTGATAAAGGTTGCAGCGTGTCAAAAATTCAAAAGTAATTGTCGAAAGCATACAGTTGAAATTTTGATAGTCTGTCTCTATTCACTTTAATTAAACTGTTCAGCACCTGAGAAGTAAAGGACATCGTAACAGATCACATCCTCACTCCCAAGTATCTTTCTCTTTGATTCTTCGACCGAAAAGATCACCAAAGAAATAATCATTATTTATCGCATTCAGCTGTTCTTCATAAACATAGGATTCGTCTACTTCCGAAGATGTAAATTTGTAAGCTCCGGCGATGGGTTCCCCACTTACCATTGCAGGCTTGCCATCCATCCAATGAAAATTATCTCGGACTATAAGGTTTGGATCAGAAAATACAAAAGCACCTTTACCCTCTCCATATAAATGGATAGTTAATGTTACGTCAGATACATTATTAGAAAAAGTTTGTTGCGGCTCAGTAAGCGATACCTCTTCGTCAAAAATAGTTTTAATCGTCCTTTTCAAATTATTGAAACGACTTTCAGCTTCAATATCACCTTGAATATTGATTCTTCCATCTGGACCAGTTAAATCAATCGTCACTGTCCGTGATAATTCGCCATTTTTTAAATGATATTCAGCTGATTTGTAGTATGAATCTACTGGTTGTTTTTCTAAAACAAAATCAGCGTTTTGTACCTCGATTTGCTGTACCTCATTTTTGCAACTAGAAAAGATAAGCACACATGAAAGTACCAGCAAAACAAGCAATGTATTTTTTATTTTCATAGAAGTATTATACCAAGTTATTTACTCAATTTGATTAAATTGGTGGGATAACTTACATCCTTATTTATCTTTATGGTAACTATGAAACCAAAGAAGAACTTGGAATACGAATACCGCAAAAAAGCGTACCAAAAAAGACACCTTCCAAATGGAAAGTGTCTCGGTAATCGTATAAAAGATTAACGTTTTGAGAACTGTGAAGCTTTGCGGGCTTTTTTCAAACCTGGTTGGATTGGTCAGAATCTGAATAAACTTCAAAACATTTTAATATAAACATTACTAACGAATTTTAGAATCAAAAATATTGTTGACTTTCAAAATGTTTGAAAGCAATGGTGTCAACTTTTATTAAAAAAACTGCGAGCCGAACCCATACTTTGAATTTTGTTAGTTTAAGAATACTGCACAATTCACAAAACAACTTTTATACTTATTTATGGAAGTATTCTTGTTTTTCTTAAAATGTTGGCATATCATGTTTTTCAATCGTTAATTGTTCTTGAGACCCTATTGATGGTTCAGTGATTCTTAGTGTTCCTTAACGGTACTTATATCAAGGAATTTTATCCTTTCAAACTACCAGAAAAAGCACTGTATTTTTTACAAAGCATGGTCAAAAAATCTACTCGCCAGCATATTTTTCACTTTAACTTTCCCTATATTCCAATAAATACTTCCACAAGTTTCTGCATTTTTTGAAATACAGATTGTTTCTTAGCTTCTCGTGCTCCACGCCTTCTTGAAGTTGGCGGCAATAAACTATCTAGTTCAGCACCAGCAACATCTACATAACCTTTACTAATAGATTTCTCAATAAAGTGTTTTGAATCTCCCTTAAGCTGTTCTGATTCAGTCAATTCTTTAATTTGAGTATCTTTTTGTACCTTAGCATATTTATAAAATGACTCAAGAATTTCATCAGTTGATTTTAGCTTAGACAAATCAATGTTATTGATAAATGCAATAACTAATTTTTCTTTAGCTCGAGTACCTATGCTTGATCGAATAACTCTGCGAATCTCATCTTTAAGAATATCTATATCCTTATGTTCTCTAGATTTTTCAAGAATTAGTGTAAGAATATAGTCTAGATTAATTTCATCAGTTTTTAAAAGATCGATTTGAAATTCAATATCTGAGAGGTCAATTTTAGGAGCATTATTTCCATAACTCTCTCCATTATTGCTTTTCAATGCTTCTTCTCGAATATCAACATAAACACTTTTCATATCTTGCATTTGTCTATCTGAAATAATAGGAGGGAAATTTGCAAACTCATCAAAATTTTTCAAAATGTTATCCGACTTAAGAAGTTCTCCAAACAGCTCTGCAAACTCTTTCTTCTCTGATTCTAATATAATTTCTGTTGGTTCAGGAAATTTCTTAACAATCTGCTCACACAAATCAACATAGCCTTTAACACTTACTTTTGAAGTTTCATCATAGAAACCGTTCATGTACTCTTCATAACTTTTTTCAAGAATAACATTAATACTATTCTTGTCCCCAAAAGTTTTAATTGCATCCTTAGTAGCCTTTTCTAAATCACGGAAACAAACAATATTACCAAATGTTTTTACTTTATTCAAAATACGATTTGTTCGAGAAAAAGCTTGAATTAATCCATGATAACGCAAGTTTTTATCAACGAACAACGTGTTTAATGTTGGTGCATCAAAACCTGTCAAAAACATTCCCACAACGATTAACAAATCAACTTCTTTATTTTTCACACGCATAGATAAATCTTTATAATAATTTTGAAACTCTTTGCTATTCGTAGAGAAATTGGATTTAAAAGTTTCATTATAATCTGATATAACTTTATCCAAAAATTCTTTTGCACTTGAATCCATTGCTGTTGGCTCAAATCCTTCTTCAGGAATATCCCCAATTGCATTTTGTTCTTCATTTGCAGAAAAACTGTAGATAGTGGCAACTTTTAATCTCTTAGCTTCAGGCAACTTAGCCATCTGTATTTGAAACTCTTCATAGTAAAGCTTAGCGGCCTCGACACTTTGAACAGCGAACATGGCATTAAACCCGTTTAATCTTCGTTGCTTAATACTATAATGCTCATTACGGTGTGTTTTTGTGTCAAATGCATCCAAAATATATTTAGTAACCGCAGAAATACGTTCAGGATGTAGGAGTAATTTTTTTTCTATTTTTTTGAGTTCTTTCTCGTCTTGTACTGTTTCGGCGATCCTAAATTTTGCATTAATATTATTATAATCGACTTTGAATTTTAAGACTTTACCATCACGTATTGCATCTGTGATGACATAGCTATGCAATTGTGCTCCGAATATGCTAGCTGTTGTCTCACTTCCTAAAGCATTTTCAGGAAAAATAGGAGTACCTGTAAATCCAAATTGATAATAATGTTGAAATGCGCCTGTAATCCTTTTTTGTGCTTCACCAAATTGTGATCGGTGACACTCGTCATAAATTAAAACACAATGTTTTCCATAAATCTCATGATCTTGATTTTTCTTGACAAACTCATTTAACTTTTGAATAGTTGTGACTACAATTTTATTGTCCTGCTTCTCGATACTTCGCTTTAACTCTTTTGTATCCTTACTACCATTAACACTATCAGCTTGAAATTTTTGATATTCTTTCATTGTTTGATAGTCCAAATCTTTTCTATCGACAACAAAAAAGACTTTTGAAATATCTTTTAATTCTGTTGCCAGTCTTGCAGTTTTAAAACTTGTTAAGGTTTTACCAGAACCTGTAGTATGCCAAATATATCCTCCAGCATCGATACTTCCAGACTTCCTATTTTCATGACTTGATTTAATTTTCCATAAAATTCTTTCTGTAGCAGCAATTTGATAAGGTCTCATAATCAAAAGCGTATTATTAGCATCAAACACACAGTATTTAGTGATTACTTCAAGCAATACTCTTTTTTCAAAAAATGTTTTTGTAAAATCCTCTAAGTCACGAATTACATTATTTTTAGCATCTGCCCATTCGCAAGTAAACTCATAATGATTTTTATTTTGTGCAGTGGTATTTGCAAAATAACGGGTGTATGTTCCATTTGAAATCACAAAAATTTGTACATATTTATATAAAGAATTATCTGAATTAAAACTTTCTTTACTATATCTATGGATTTGATTGAAAGCCTCATGCAAATTGACACCACGTTTTTTTAGTTCTACATGTACCAGAGGTAGTCCATTCACCAAAACCGTTACATCATAACGATTATTATGTGTTCCAGTCTGACTAATTTGATTGGTGACTTGAATAAAATTATTTGAGATATCCTTTTTATCAATGATCTTGATGTTTTTCAAATATCCATCGTCAAATATAAAGTCATAGACATAATCTTCTTGAATTTTACGTGTCTTTTCTATCATTCCATCATTTGGGACATCAAGATACTCGATTAAAAATCGTTTCCACTCTTCTTCAGTAAAAACGACATCATTTAGCCGCTCAATTTGTTTCTTTAAGTTTGCGTATAACTCATTAGTTGTTGCTATTTTTATTGGTTCATATCCCTGTTCCCTTAGGTTATTGATTAGCTCATATTCAAGTTCACTTTCACTTTGATAACTATCATTAATTCGATCTGGTGATTTATATTTTGCAAGTATTATTCCATCGGTCATTTCAGCTATTGTTGAAATGGTATAATTAGCATCAGTTTCAGTCATGTTCAACCTCCCGCCACTTATATTCAATAATAAATTTTTCAAAAATGCGTTTCAAAAAGCGTTTCTCATGTTCTTGTAGTTCTTTAGCTTCTAGTGCATCATGATCACTATGACTGTATAAGTTAATTCGTTTAATATAAGATTTTCTATCTTCTTCTTGTATTAAATCTTGCCATTTATCGTAACCAAGAAAATGGGCAGTTTTTTCTAAAAGGTTTCTCATCAAATTGAAATGATATCTCTTAATACCATTCGTTAAAATCGCACGCTGTATTTCGTCTTTAACTAACAAATGATACCCGAATGGAGAATCTCGATTTGTTAACTTATTTAGAATGTATTTATTATCTTTATTAGTAAGAACATATTGATTAGCATTGTCAAATTCAGTATGTAATACGTTGTAAAACAATGCATGATGAGAGGAAATAACGAACCTTAAATCTTCATTCCTACTTGTACTAATAAGGCTTTTAAGATCCAACGCAATATCAATAGCATGATTATCATCTAACGATGAAATTGGATCATCTATAAAAATATATTTATAGTCATTAAATTCATCTGTACTACGCTCAACTGAATCATCAACATTTAATTCTAAGATGATAGTTTCAATCAACACATAAAAAACAGACCAAATGAATATACATTCTTCCCCCTTGGAAATCTTTATATTCTCTCTAGCTTTGTCATCACCTGTTGCTAAATTAAAATTGACTTCTCCAGTTTTCGTATTAATCCTTGATTCGATTTTAGAATCGCCTTCCGGCGATATAAGCTCATTAAACTTCTTTGCAATTTCCGCTTCCTTCCCTAACTTTTCTATCAAAGTTATAAAAGTTGAACTTGTATTAATCTTTAATTTTCTATCAACATTATTATCTAAATCATTGTCCCAATAAAATAAATCCTCTGTAAATGAATTATAGTAAATTACGTGTTTGATTATTTCCCCTTCATCATTCACTTCATTTACTAGTTCTTTAAATTCCATAGATAAGCGAGTCTTTCCAGTTGCGTTAAAAGCATATAGCAAAGTAACTTTTTTACCAGAATTTTTTATTTCTTCTGCAATAGACATCAATGAATTAAATTCTTCCAAAATATTCCACATCCTTATTTATATCTAGGAAAATCTAGCAACTGTTCACGGTAATGGGAGTATTGTTTCTCCCTCAGCTCTATTTCTTTGGGCAATCCCTGTTTGATATCACTAATAATTGTCTCAAGTACATTTAATATATTCACAACGTATTGTTGAACTTTCAGAGAGGGAATAGGACATTTATAATTTGAAAATTGTTTAGCGTTAATATTAGGTTGTGAACCGCTACTTTTAGTTTCAGAAACAAACTTATAATAATTCGAGGTATTAACACAATGATAGATATACTCAGGCAAAGCAATATTATCATTCACGACTAATCTTATTAAATACCCAGCATAAATTGCTTTCTCGTTTGTAAAACGATGGAGATAATTTTTTCCAACGGTCGCTCCACTTCGTGCAAATAAAATATCATTCAAATTTAACAAATATTTTTCTTCAACAATACTTGGCGAAACTCTCTCTTGCTTTAACATTCCAAAATTGTTTATGTCAGTTATTCTTATATATCTAGTTATTCCATCAAATTCTATAGCAGAAGCACCCGATCCATAAGACAAGTTTCCCACTGCTATTTCTTTTAATGTTTTCCATGGAATTGTACTTTGTCCCAAGTCATCATTGCTAGTCTGATTTTCTTCCTGAGAAATTAATACTTGGGAAATTTTATTCAGATAGACTTCACTTAATATCTTATCTTTAAAATATAAATATTGTTTTTCTCTAGCCTGTAATTCAGCCTGTAATTCAGCCTGTAATTCAGTAACACATTTCGTAAATTTATCGAGTATATTTACGATCTCCCTTTGAGTTTTTAAACTCGGAATCGGTACGTATACTTCTTTTAGTTTAGAAAAATGTCTCATATATTTTCCAGTTTTTTTATAAAAATTGAGAATTACATGATACAAATATCTTGTATTAAGATAACTTTCATTTACCCTCATTGCTTTTATGCCATCTGCCCCCTGAGCAAATTGAAAATCAACATATTTAACTGTCTCTGTATGATCTCCAAAAACCACATATTTATCTTCTGGAAACAAAGCATCTGCATCATCAGTATATCCTATAATAAACTCTTGCCCTTGATCAATTATTGGATATTTCCCACAACTCAAGTACTGACTTTTTTTTATTTTTTTCTTAGCGGAGATTATTTTAATTTCTTTGATTTCACCTATTTTTTTCCACTCAACTGTTTCATCTTTAAGTAATTTGTCAATCTTCTCCATTACTTATACAAGCTCCTTTATAATCTTATCAATTGCAGCACGCAACTCATCAATTTTTTTAACTGTAATAGAGATTTCTTCATTAAGGACATCAATATCAATAACCTCCCGATTGTCTTCCTTTTCTACATATGACGAGACAGACAAATTATAATCATTAGCCGCAATAACTGAGTTATCGACTAACTTAGAAACATATTCTGCATCTTTTCTATTACGAAATGCTTCTATAATATTGTCAATGTTTTTCCCGTCTAAAACATTATTGTTCGTTTCCTTTTTGTATTCTTTACTAGCATCGATGAATAATGTTTTATTCTCTGTTTTATTTTTTGCCATTACTAAAACACACGTAGCAATGGATGTTCCAAAAAATAGATTTTCAGGAAGTGCAATCACACAGTCGACAAAATTATTATCAACTAAATATTGACGAATAGTTCTTTCTGCACCTTTACGATAAAAAATCCCTGGAAAACAAACAATAGCAGCACGTCCTCTGCTTGATAAATAACTCAAAGAATGCATAATAAAAGCGAAATCCGCATAATTTTTTGGTGCTAATTTCCCTGCTGGCGCAAAACGTTCATCATTGATAAGCGTTGGATCACTATCCCCTACCCATTTAATTGAATATGGAGGGTTAGAAACAATCGCATCAAAAGGCTTTTCTTCCCAATGAAGAGGATTCAGCAAAGTATCGCCTCGTTTGATTGAAAAATTATTGTAATTGATATTATGCAAAAACATATTCATTCGAGCCAAGTTAAAGTTAGTCATATTAATTTCCTGACCAAAAAAACCTTCTTCAATAATGTGCTCTTCAAATTGTTTCTTCATTTGCAACAACAATGAGCCTGAACCACATGTCGGATCGTAAACTTTATTAATCTTTGTTTTTCCATCCATTACTATCCTAGCTAGCAACTTCGATACTGATTGAGGAGTGAAAAATTCTCCACCTGATTTCCCTGCATTACTTGCATACTTTGAAATTAGAAATTCATAGGCATCACCAAAAGCATCGATGTCATTTTTTTGAAAGTCTTCAAAGTTTATTTCATCAATCCCTAATAGAATATCTGCTAAGCGTTTATTTTTTTCTGCGACGGTTCCTCCAAGACGATTGCTTGTTGTATCTAAATCTTCAAATAGTCCCTTAATATCATTTTCTGACTTGAAACCGATAGCACTGCCTTCTATTGCTTTAAAAATATTAGCAAGTTCGGTATTTAAATTTTCATTTGTTCTAGCATCTTTCACTACATTTTCAAATAATTGACTTGGCAAAATAAAAAAGCCTTTGTCTTCTACAGTATCTGGTCTGAAATCTTGCTCAGCTTCTTCATCGGTTAAATCAGCATAATCGAATTCTAGGTCTCCTGCCTCATATTCCGCTTTATTAAAGAACTCAGTCATATTCTCAGAAATAAAACGATAAAAAAGAATTCCTAAAATATATTGTTTAAAATCCCAACCATCTACTGCCCCTCTTACATCATCTGCAATAGCCCATATTTTCCGATGCAATGCTGCACGTTGTGCTCCACCATTTGATTCATTCATTATAAAACGCTCCTTACAATTTGTTTTTACTATAATTTTTATCACAAAAAATAGTGCTCATATATTCAAGTTTTCTAAATGAGTATATCTTATTCTTATTTTAGCAAGTCCTTACATCTTGTTTTATACTCTTCTTCCCATTCGCTCTGAATAGCTTTACTGTACAATCGTTCAGCATCCTCACCTGTATCAGACACGTATGTTGCTTGGTCAAGAAAATACTGGGTCAATTTCAAATCTTGAATGTATTTTTTTGCTGATTCCAACATGTCAAGATAGCTTTGTTGGAGACGATTGTGTTTCTTATCTCTAAAACCTACTTGATGTAAATTTTCAGAGAATTCGCTTAATTGGGCTATATCTGTTTGTACAATGTTACGCACTCTATAACCTAGAGACAATTCCTTAAACCCCAGAATATCTACTTCATCATTCAAATCT
Source organism: Candidatus Enterococcus moelleringii (assembly GCF_017377575.1). Lineage (GTDB taxonomy): Bacteria > Bacillota > Bacilli > Lactobacillales > Enterococcaceae > Enterococcus_A > Enterococcus_A moelleringii. The sequence goes on along the minus strand of NZ_JAFREM010000002.1, from coordinate 29,704 downwards.
CTCCCAATAGCATCATATAACATTGGAATGAATTTATCCTCAATAAATTTGACAATTTTTTTAGACAACGACTTGAAGTTATCTTGTTTATAGAAAAATTCTTTATATTTATCAAGAAACTGATCTTCTATCAATAAATATAATCTACCAACAGCTTCATTACGAAAATATTCGATATGTCCATCTAAAAAAGAAAACTCTATTAAAAACTCTTTAGAATTATGATTCTTTTCTGTTAATCCATAAGTTCGCATGGTGGAGTGTGCCAAACCAATAAAAAACATGAAATCATTTTTACTATTATTTGTCTGCTCGAAAGGAATTTCACCATCAATTTGCTGTATAAAATTTTCGACCTGATCGTTAGGATACCCTCCTTTTTCAAGACGTCTCCATACAAGTTCCTTGAATGCCATCTGTTTTGCATAGGGGACATAATCCATCAAGAGTGTTTCTACTAAATATTTATATTTTGAATCTGATGAAATCTCATTGATTAATAAATTAAAAAGTTTTCCTGAAAAGATTGACACTTCCCATGCTTCTCCCCAAAAAAGATCCTGATAACGTTCAAAAGCAAGCGTTTCAATTAAGGTTGGAATATAGCTCGGGATAATCAAGAATGGATTAGGTGATGGTCTATCTCTACTAATTGGATCTCGCTGATTGTTCAACATCCTAGAAATCATTATAGGATCAACCACTTTTATATTTGTAGGTTTTTTCTTTACTGTTTTGTATGTTGGCGGTTCATCTTCCCCCATTCCCGTAGGATCAACCCAACCTTCACTTACTAATTCTTCTTCTATTATATATCCAGCAATTTGTTCGTTCGTTAGATCAAGCGCTTCTTTTCTAATCGCCATCCTCTTAGAAGTATTTTCATAAAAAAATTCTTCAACCTTATTTTTCTTCATTCGACCACCTTAGTGTATTTTTTTATTTTACATCTTGTAATTTTACACTAAAAATACACTAAAAACAATGTAGTATACTAGATTCAGATAGAGGAACACAAATATCCACTCTATCATCCAACGTTGGAACATCAATAAAAATGAGAGGACGTGAATGAAATGATCCAAAAAGAAATTTTAGAAGCAATGACTCAAGAACAACTAGACGCTGAATTTAATCGAGATGTAGAGGTAATGATGAAACAGTATGACAGTGACTATATCATTTATATCACAACAGGCATTTCACCTACACAGGTAATGGATAATTTATTTAATGAAATGAAACAAATCTGGTTAAAACGTTTGTCATTAGAATTGAAAGGAGGTGAATAAGGTATGGCTCAACCAAATTGGAATCCGCGCTTGAAAGATGTGCTAGGTCATGACACACAGGAAATCCCGATGATTAGTCCCCGCACAGGAAACGAGTATAAGGCTGAAGTTATTCTTGAACTCAAGGTTGTTTCTACAGGTTCCGTTGGAGACACTGATGATGGTAAGTATCATTATGCCATCGTTGACACTTCAAAGAATCTTGAGTATGCAATCAAAACCGAAAACAACGCTATATGAACAAGAAACAAACTTGTAACTATCTTCAAATTAGTAACAATACGCTAGACTACTCTTGGATTAAACAAGGCTTACCAAAAATCGTCGTTAGCGGTTCGACTCGTTTCGACAAAATTGCGATTGATGAATGGTTAGCAAACCTAGCAAAAAATCACCGGAGCTAATATAATAGAGCCATGTAGTATTTGGTTTCGGCTCGCATTCGGAGGTAAATACTATGGCTATTACAAAGACAGAAAACAATACTTATCAATTACGGCTCTACTACCCTCAAGATGTGCAAGAAATTTTAGGTGTGGCAAAGCTTTATTCGAAAACGTACAAAACCAAAAAGGAGGCAAAAGAAGCCAAGATTGATTTTTACGCCAAAATCAAGGAAGTACGGGAAAATCAAGACAAGAATGCGTTTGAACTAGGTGGTGAAGCCTTGTTCAAAAATTTTTACAATGATGTTTGGTTAGATGCCTATACTTCAGGTTTAACTTCAAACAACACGAATCCACCAACGGCAGTAACTATTAGCAACACGAAAGATGTGTTTCGTTTACACATTTTACCTATGTTCGGAAAGTACACGTTAAATTATCTTAACAAAAAAAAGCCTTTGTTTTGAAAGTCATGACGCAAAAGGCTGCTGAATACGCTAATTTCAAGACTTTGCGTTGCTACGTCAACTCCATTTTCGATTGGGCAGAAGAACTTGAATACATTGAGCTCAACAAATTAGCAAAATCGTTGCGACGGATTAAAGCCACAAGAAAAATCAGTTGAAAGAAGCACAACAAGATGAAGACAAATACCTTTCGTTTGAACAACTGTAAGAATGGTTGAATACAGTTCATAACGATTGGCAAAATGGTGTACTTCTTTTTCAAGATTATCTGTTATTTCAACTTACTTTTTTCTTATCTGTCCGTAAATCTGAGACTTACGCGTTGAAATGGAAACACTTAGACTTAGCAAAGTCCCAAATCACACTTGCGAAAGCTTTGGATAAATTTGGCAACGAGAAAAACACAAAAGGGAATAAAACAACCATTTTCCACATCCCAGCTGAATTGAAAGAATTACTGATTCAATGGAAAATTCAACAAAAAGAAGAACTTGCTCAATTTGAAATCGAACAAACTCCTGAACAACTGATTTTCACTTACACAGATCACAAAGGAAATAGCAACCAACCACTTCATACTGACTACCTTAACTATCGCATGAAGTCCATAGAACGTCGTCACAAGCACCTTGCACACGCAACACCGCATAAGCTTCGCCATACCAGGTGCAACGCTAGCAAAACAATCGGGCGCTTCATTAGAGCAAATTTCCGAAGCACTCACTCATAGCGATACAAATATCACACGAACGTTTGTCAATACGCCTAATGTGATCCAAATGCCAATGGGCGAAATTGCTTATCGCAAATTGTCTCAAAATGTTGCAGACCGGAATGGTGTCAACTTTGGTGTCAACTCAAAAAAAGACGCTTCGCAAAACGAATTGCGAAACGCCTGATAAGACTGATATAAAGCTGTTTTTAACGTTTTGAGAATTGGCTCGCTTTGCGGGCTTTTTTCAAACCTGGTTTCTTTCTTTCGACCATACGTGAATCACGAGTAAGTAATCCAGCGCGTTTTAATGGAAGACGGAAGTCAGGATCAACTTCTAGTAACGCACGAGCGATACCGTGACGGATAGCGCCTGATTGTCCAGCGTAGCCTCCACCATCTACGTTTACGAATACATCGTATGAACCAGTTGTTTCAGTTACGCCAAATGGTTGGTTGATAACTAAACGTAGGTCAGCATGTGGAATATATTCTTCAACGTCTTTTTTGTTTACAGTAATTTTACCAGTTCCTGGTACTAAGCGTACGCGAGCAACTGCATTTTTACGACGGCCTGTGCCGTTATATTGTACTTGTGCCAATGAATTTCCCTCCTGTTAAATTAAGTTTGTGATATCTAAAACTTCTGGTTGTTGTGCTGTATGTGGATGTGTTGCTTCACCGTATACGTGAAGTTTCATGCCTTGTTTACGGCCTAGAGTGTTCTTAGGCAGCATACCTTTAACAGAAGTTTCAACCAAACGGCGAGAATTTTTAGCACGTAATTCGCCTGCAGAGACTGATTTCAATCCGCCTGGATACATTGAGTGACGGTAGTACATCTTGTCTGAAGCCTTATTACCTGTTAGTTTCACCTTGTCAGCATTAATTACAATTACAAAATCTCCAGTATCTACATGTGGTGTAAATGTTGGTTTATTTTTTCCACGTAAGATAGTAGCAGCTACAGTTGATAAACGTCCCAAAGGAACATCAGTTGCATCGATTACGTACCATTTACGTTCTACTTCGCCTGGCTTAGCCATATATGTTGTGCGCACGATTTCTTCCTCCAATTTCAATTTCGAATGTTTGACAAACACTTGAGTTTCCGGGGCTCTCATGGGGCAAACAATACCATTTACCATAATACTTCCTAATGCCCGCCGTGTCAACGTTTTTCTGCTGTCTTTACCAAGTTTTTTCCTTTTCCTACTATAGAAGACAATCTATTTCCCTTTAACTCCTAATGCATAAAAAGACACTAAAACAAAACTTTTTTGTATAAATATTTAAAAAGGGGTTGATTTTTGTATTTTATGGTGCTAAGATTACCTCAACACAAAATTAGAGTTCAATGAAAAAGGGAGTTTTCAGGATGAAAGAAAAAGTAATTTTAGCTTATTCAGGTGGTTTAGACACTTCAGTTTCTATTAAATGGTTAGTAGACGAAGGGTACGACGTTGTAGCATGTTGTTTGGATATCGGTGAAGGAAGAGATACTGAATCCATTAAAAACAAAGCTTTGCAAGTAGGCGCCAGCGCTTCTTATGCGATTGATGCAAGAGAAGAATTCGCGCAAGAGTTCGTTTTAGTCGCTTTACAAGGGAATACTTACTACGAAAATTCATACCCATTAGTTTCAGCTTTGTCTCGTCCGCTGATTTCTAAAAAATTAGTCGAATTAGCTCAACAAACCGGCGCAACAACAATCGCACATGGCTGTACAGGTAAAGGCAATGACCAAGTACGTTTTGAAGTTTCCATTGCTGCACTTGATCCAAACTTGAAGATCATCGCTCCAGTTCGGGAGTGGAAATGGTCTCGTGAAGAAGAAATTAACTATGCTGCTGAAAAAGGTGTGCCGATTCCAGCAGATTTGGACAATCCATATTCCATCGACCAAAATCTATGGGGCCGGGCTTGCGAGTGCGGAATCCTAGAAGATCCTTGGGCTACACCGCCTAAAGGAGCTTACGACATCACTGCCGAATTAGAAGAAACACCAGATGTACCGACAATTATGGAAATCACCTTTGAACAAGGCGTTCCAGTGGCTTTAGATGGCGAAAAAATGCTGCTGTCTGACTTAATCATGGCTTTGAATAACGAAGCAGGCAAACACGGCATTGGCCGGATCGACCACATTGAGAACCGTCTTGTTGGGATCAAATCACGGGAAGTTTACGAATGCCCAGGTGCCACTGTTCTAATGGCTGCTCATAAAGAATTAGAAGATTTGACTTTTGTACGGGAAATGGCCCATTTCAAACCAATTATCGAACAAAAATTAGGTCAAATGATTTACGACGGACTATGGTTCAACCCAATCATGGATGCCTTGAAAGCTTTCTTGGCAGAATCGCAAAAAGTCGTTAACGGTGTGTTGCGGGTGAAAATGTTCAAAGGCAATGTGATTGTTGAAGGACGTAAGTCTAACAACAGCTTATATAATGAAAACTTGGCTACTTATACTTCTGCTGATACCTTCGATCAAGATGCAGCAATCGGCTTCATTAAATTATGGGGTCTGCCAACGAAGGTAAATGCTGAAATTCAAGCCAGCACTAAACAACCTAGCTTATAAAAACATGCAAGGTGAACCAGATGTGAGGCAGCTTTTACTTGCCGGTAAATAAGGCTGTCCGGTTCACATCTTGCCATTGCTCTCAGGTGAGTTTCTTTTCCAGAAAGGAAATAAGGAAACCAGCAATGTGTTTCATCCTGAGGTATCTGAAAAGATGCCTCCTCCCAAGCAAACAGGACCGTTTCGGCGGTCTTTTTTTATCTTAGGCTTCACGAACTGGCCTTCTTAGCAGTTTGGGAAGTCTTTTTTGAATGAATTGCGAAAATGCTGTTTCCATTTTGAGGGAAAACAGCTAGTCTTATATATAGTAGGAATTTTAATAATGAAGCGGAGGAACAAATTTATGGCAAAGCTTTGGGGCGGTCGGTTTGACGGTAAAAATGAAGCATGGATTGATGCATTTGGCGCATCGATTCCTTTTGATCAGCAATTAGCCAAACAAGATATTACAGGAAGCTTGGCTCACGTGAAGATGTTAGGCAAAACCGGCATCATTTCAGAGGAGGATGCCAAAGCAATCATCGCGGGCTTAAATACGTTGGCCGAAAAATTAGCGAAAAACGAATTAACCTTTACAATTGAAAACGAAGATATTCATTTAAACTTGGAAAAAATGCTTCACGACGAAATCGGACCTGTAGCCGGCAAGCTTCACACTGCCCGCAGCCGGAACGACCAAGTTGCTACCGATATGCATTTATATCTGAAAGAACATGTGCAGGACATCGTTGAAAAGATTACGGCCTTCCGTGAAGTGTTGGTGGCTAAAGCCGAAGAACATACCGAAACCATTATGCCTGGTTATACTCACATGCAGCATGCTCAGCCGATTTCGTTCGGGCATCACTTGCTGGCTTATTACAACATGCTGACAAGAGATCAGGAGCGTTTGACGGAAAGCTTGAAGCGGATTGACCTTTCACCGTTAGGCTGTGCAGCATTGGCCGGAACAACATTTCCGATTGATCGTCAAATGACCGCTGACGAACTAGGCTTTGGCGGCATTTACTCTAACAGCTTAGACGGCGTTAGTGATCGGGACTTCATTTTGGAATTTTTAAGCAACAGCTCGATTCTAATGATGCATTTGTCCCGTTTTTGCGAAGAAATCATTTTATGGTGCAGCCATGAATTTAAATTCGTGGAATTAACCGATACCTTCTCCACCGGCAGCTCGATTATGCCGCAAAAGAAAAACCCTGACATGGCGGAACTAATCCGCGGCAAGTCAGGACGCGTGGTTGGCGATCTAATCGGCTTGTTAACCGTTATGAAGGGATTGCCGCTAGCCTACAACAAAGACCTGCAGGAAGACAAAGAGGGCATGTTTGATACGGTCCATACTGTGGGAACTAGTCTGGAAATCATGACTGGCATGATCGACACTATGAGAGTGCACACTCAAACCATGCATGATGCCACTGAAAAAGATTTCTCCAATGCTACTGAGCTGGCAGATTACCTGGCAACTAAAGGAATTCCTTTCCGTCAAGCTCACGAAATCGTTGGGAAATTGGTGCTAAGCTGTACGCAACAAGGCATTTACTTACAGGATGTGCCATTAGATGAATACCAAGCCATTTCTGAATTGATTGAAGAAGATATTTACGATACTTTGGCTTCGAAAACTGCCGTTGTTCGTCGGACCTCTTTAGGGGGCACCAGCTTTGAACAGGTAGAATGGCAAGTTAAACAAGCGAAAGAAGCTTTAAAAAATAAATAAAAAAATGACTGTAGACCTCCCATTCGGGCTTGGTCTACAGTCATTTTTATTTACGCATCAATTCCAGGTGCTTTGCCTAATTTTGCTTGCAGCATCCAGATTTTCTTTTCAAGATCCGTTTTGAAACCTGTAAAGATATCTTGTGTGCTGTCGTCGCCTTCTTCACCAGCAATTTCAATTCCCTTTTGGTAAAGATCAGCCAAATAGCGATAGCCTGCGACTAAAGTTTCCATCCGTTCAGGAATCGTACGGTCCCAGCTGCCTTTTTCATCTTTAATTCCTGTATGCTCTGCCCATTCACTTAAAGTCGAATAAGGAGAACCATCCAAAGTGATTAAGCGCTCAGAAATGACATCCAATTGGTCATTGATTTCATCCATATAATCGTCCATTAATGGGTGCAACGTTAAAAATTCAGGTCCCCGCATATACCAGTGGGTTTGGTGAATCACGACTGAAAATTGACTAAGATCGGCAACAAGCTGGTTCAATACTTCTTTGGTTTTTTCAAATTTCATAAATGCATTCCTCCTAAATTTTGTCTCAATTCAAGCATAGTACACTTTCAACAAAAGTACAAAGATTTCGGCAAAAAAAAGTATCTTTTGCGTATATATAGATGAAGGGGGAATTTTAATGTACATTCTATGGTTTTTCATCGGCACAATCGTTGGTTCTTTTCTTTGTCTCGTGGCTGACCGCCTACCTAGGCAACAATCGATTCTCTATCCTGGTTCTCATTGTTCCTTTTGCGGTCATAGACTACGCCCGCAGGAAATGATCCCGATTCTTTCAATTATCCTGCAGAAAGTCCGTTGTACCCATTGCCAGCATAAACTCCCTCTTCGCTATTTATTTTGCGAAGTTGCCACGGGTTGTTTATTCATGCTTTTTCTGCCGGTACTCAGTATGGAAAACTTCTGGGTATTATTCTGGGTGTTAAGCAGCTTTGTCTTAGCCCTGATTGATTACGATACGTATCTTGTAGAGGGAAAGATTTTTCTTTTTACTGGGAGCCTGCTGGTGCTAAGCGGACTCTTGTTAGAGATGCCGCTGCACTGGAGCCATCCCTTGATTATCATCGCTTGTTTTTATTTGTTGCAAAAGCTGATGCCGGACAGTATGGGCACTGGCGATCTCTGGGTCTTAGCTTTATGGAGTTTGTTTTTGTTAATGTATGAGCTGCTGATTATTTTATTGATTGCTTCAGCCAGTGGGATTCTTTTTTATGGTTACCAACAGCTGCGGAAGAAAAACTTGCGGGAGATTCCTTTTCTGCCGTTTCTCTTTCTCGGGCTTTGCCTTTTGCAGCTATTGAAAAAAGCCTAGAGCATTGCTCTAGGCCGGTGTCTATTTCCAGTTTTTACGAATAAATCCAGCTCGGCCAGATCCTTCGCTGTACATTTTGTAATGCAGCTTGTTCTTTTTATAGTAGTCCTGATGATAATCTTCAGCTGGATAGAAGGTTTCAGCCGGCTCAATCGAAGTCATGATCGGTTTGTCAAAACGTCCGCTGGCCTGCAGCTGTTCCTTCGAATGTTCCGCCGCTGCTTTTTGTTCAGGCGAATTGTAAAAGATCACTGGACGATAAGAGTCCCCGCGATCAGCGAATTGACCAAAGGCATCGGTTGGATCTGTCTGCTGCCAATAAATTTCTACTAAGTCCTCATAAGAAATCACTTCAGGATCGAAGGTAATTTCTACCGCTTCAGTGTGTCCAGTTAAGCCCGACCCCACTTGTTCATAGGTTGGGTTTGGAACATGTCCGCCAGTATATCCGGAGACAATTGATTGAATGCCCGGCATTTGATCGAATGGTTTGACCATACACCAAAAACAGCCGCCAGCAAAAATTGCTTTTTCTTCTGCCATGATACTCATCCCCTTTGGTTCTATCATATGCTCTTTACTTAAAAACGAAACAAATTTGCTCATAATAAAAAGGAATTACTCAAAACTGAGTAATTCCTTAATCTTTTAAGTGTTTAGTTCATTGGATTGTTCAAAGCGTCTTCGGCAGCTAATTGGGCTTCAATATCAGAGATACTGTAGACATTTTCGCTGGCTACAACGACTTCTTTTGGTTCCATGTTACGGTAACGAGCCATACCAGTACCGGCAGGAATAATCTTACCGATAATAACATTCTCTTTCAATCCAAGTAATGGATCTTTCTTACCGCGAATGGCAGCATCCGTCAAGACACGCGTTGTTTCCTGGAAGGACGCGGCAGACAAGAAGCTGTTTGTTTCTAGTGATGCTTTCGTAATACCTAACAAGACTGGACGAGATGTCGCAGGTGTTCCACCAGCTACGATAGTATTGTAGTTACGGTCTTTAAAGTCGGCAATATCCATTAATGTACCAGGCAAGATATCTGAATCACCTGGGTCCATGATACGGACTTTACGCAACATTTGACGAACCATTACTTCAATATGCTTGTCGCCGATTTCTACCCCTTGCATCCGGTATACGCGTTGTACTTCACGAAGCAGGTAAGTTTCAACTGAGATCACGTCACGCACTTGCAATAAGTGTTTCGGATCGATTGAACCTTCTGTCAACGGCGCACCACGGTGAACGATGTCACCTTCTGCCACTTTCATACGTCCTGTGTAAGGAACCGTGTATGTCCGTGTATCAGTTTCACCTTTAACAGTTACTTCTTTGGTACGAGTAGAAGCATCTTCAACGATTTCGCTTACTTCACCAGTAACTTCGGTGATAACAGCCAAACCTTTAGGATTACGTGCTTCAAAGATTTCTTGGACACGGGGAAGACCTTGAGTAATATCGTCTCCAGCAACCCCGCCGGTATGGAATGTACGCATGGTCAACTGAGTACCTGGTTCACCGATTGATTGCGCAGCGATGGTACCAACTGCTTCACCAACTTCAACGTCATCGCCAGTAGCCAAGTTGCGGCCGTAGCAATGCTTACATACACCATGTTTTGTATTACATGTAAAGACTGAACGGATCGTTAGTTTTTCAACACCTGCATCCAGCAAACGTTTTGCGTCAGCTTCAGTGATTAAGGTATCGCCACCCAACAAGATTTCACCCGTTTCAGGATGTCTAACTGTTTTTTGAGTGTAACGTCCAATTAAACGTTCTTCTAGTGATTCAATGATTTCGTTACCTTCGCGAATCGCAGAGATTTCCAAACCGCGGTCAGTTCCACAGTCATCTTCACGAACGATTACATCTTGGGCAACGTCAACCAAACGACGAGTCAGGTAACCTGAATCGGCTGTCTTCAAGGCGGTATCGGTCATCCCTTTACGAGCCCCGTGAGTCGAGATAAACATTTCCAAGACGGATAGACCTTCACGGAAGTTAGAGATAATCGGCAATTCCATGATTTGTCCATTCGGAGCGGCCATCAATCCACGCATCCCAGCAAGCTGAGTAAAGTTGGAAATGTTACCACGGGCACCGGAATCGGACATCATAAAGATTGGGTTTTTCGCATCTAAGGATTCCATCAGTTTTTGTTGAATGGCATCTTTAGCGGCATTCCAAACGCCAATTACCCTTTCATAACGTTCTTCATCGGTAATCAAACCACGACGGAATTGTTTAGTGATCGTGCTCACTTGTTCATGAGCTGCATCGATAATTTCTTGTTTTTCAGCCAAAGCCATGATGTCGGCAATCCCAACAGTCATACCAGCCATTGTTGAATGTCTGTAACCTAAGTCTTTCATACGGTCCAACATCATAGACGTGTCTGTAACTTTGAAACGCTTGAAGACTTCAGAGATAATATTTCCTAAGTTTTTCTTCTTGAACGGCAAGATGATTTCTTGTTCCTTGATAATTGCAGGAATGTCCGCGCCTTTTTCGACAAAGTATTTGTCTGGCGTATGCTGCGTCAAGTTGAAATCAGTTGGTTCATTCAAGTAAGGGAATTCCTGCGGCATAATATCATTAAAGATAATTTTACCAACAGTCGTAATCATTAGACGTTCTTTTTGCCATTCAGTGAATGGTTTGTCGCCTAAAGTATTTGGATCAACGGCTACGCGAGAGTGTAAATGCACATAGCCATTACGCCATGCCAATACAGCTTCGTTCATGTCGCGGAAGATCATGCCTTCCCCTTCACGTCCGTCTTCTTCCATTGTTAGGTAGTAGTTACCTAGGACCATATCCTGTGATGGTGTAACAACTGGTTTACCATCTTTTGGATTCAAAATGTGGGTTGCAGCCAGCATCAGCATACGTGCTTCTGCTTGAGCTTCTTCGCCTAGTGGCAAGTGAACCGCCATTTGGTCTCCATCGAAATCGGCATTGTAGGCTTCACATACTAATGGGTGAAGACGAATAGCGCGTCCTTCAACTAAGATTGGTTCAAAGGCTTGGATACCTAGTCTGTGCAAAGTAGGTGCCCGGTTCAATAGAACTGGGTGTTCACGGATAACTTCTTCTAAAATATCCCAAACAACATCTTCTTGACGTTCAATTTTGCGTTTTGCATTCTTGATGTTTGACGCAATTTCTCGTTGAACTAATTCTTTCATTACGAAAGGTTTGAACAACTCGATGGCCATTTCTTTTGGCAGGCCACATTGGTACATCTTCAAGAATGGTCCAACAACGATAACGGAACGGGCAGAGTAATCGACACGTTTACCCAGCAAGTTTTGACGGAAACGACCTTGTTTCCCTTTCAACATGTGAGAAAGTGACTTCAATGGACGGTTACCTGGTCCAGTAACTGGACGGCCGCGACGACCATTATCAATCAACGCATCTACCGCTTCTTGCAGCATCCGTTTTTCATTTTGTACGATAATATTTGGTGCATTCAAGTCTAATAGACGTTTCAAACGGTTGTTACGGTTAATTACCCGACGGTACAAATCATTCAAGTCACTGGTTGCAAAACGGCCACCTTCTAATTGCACCATAGGACGCAAGTCTGGCGGGATGACAGGAATAACATCCATAACCATCCAGCTTGGACGGTTGCCGGAAGAACGGAAAGCTTCCAATACGTCTAAACGACGGATGGCACGGGTCCGTTTTTGACCTTGAGCAGTCTTCAATTCCTCTTTCAATTCAGCAGATTCACCCTCTAAATCAACTTGATCTAACAGTTGTTTGATGGCTTCTGCACCCATGGCAGCGTGGAATTCTTGACCATATTGATCACGTTTTTCACGGTATTCACGTTCAGTTAATAATTGTTTCTTTTCTAAGCTTGTATTACCAGGCTCGATGACTACATAAGAGGCAAAGTAGATAATTTCTTCCAACGCACGAGGGCTCATGTCTAAAATAAGACCCATACGAGAAGGAATACCTTTAAAGTACCAAATGTGTGTCACAGGAGCGGCTAATTCAATGTGGCCCATACGTTCACGACGAACTTTTGAGCGAGTTACTTCAACACCACAACGGTCACAAACGATGCCTTTATAACGAATACGTTTGTACTTTCCGCAGGCACATTCCCAGTCTTTGGTAGGACCAAAGATCCGTTCGTCAAATAACCCTTCACGTTCTGGCTTTAAGGTACGGTAATTAATGGTTTCCGGCTTTTTCACTTCACCGTAAGACCAGCTTCTGATTTTTTCGGGAGAAGCTAAACCTATTTGCATACTTTCGAACTTGTTAACATCGATCAAAAGGGTTTCCCTCCATTTCTTCTAATCCGCAAGTCATCTATTTCTAGATGACTTGCGTCAAACGGACTCTTATAAGTCTTCTGCTGTTTCAATTTCTTGGATTAAATCGGCAGCTTGGCTCTCACGTTCAGCAGCGGCTTTTTGTTCCAACTCTTTAGCTGATTGTTGTTCAGCAAATTTGGTTAAAGCATCTACTGTGATTAAGTCATCATCGTCATCATCCATATCACGCAGCTCAATTTCTTTGTCGTTGATATCCAATACTTGCATATCTAAACCTAGAGCTTGTAATTCTTTCACCAATACGCGGAAAGATTCAGGAACACCTGGTTTTGGAATTGGTTCACCTTTGACAATCGCTTCGTATGTTTTCACACGACCAACGACATCATCTGACTTGTAAGTCAAGATTTCTTGCAAGGTATATGCCGCACCGTAAGCTTCCAGTGCCCATACTTCCATTTCCCCAAAACGTTGTCCACCAAATTGGGCTTTACCACCTAATGGTTGTTGTGTAACTAGAGAGTAAGGTCCAATTGAACGAGCATGTAATTTATCATCAACCATGTGGGCCAATTTGATCATGTACATAACCCCAACCGAAATGCGGTTGTCGAATGGTTCACCGGTACGTCCATCGTATAAAACGGTTTTCGCATCGTTCGCCATTCCAGCTTCACGAACAGTTTCCCATACGTCAGTATCAGCGGCACCATCAAAGACTGGAGATGCAACGTGGATGTCTAAGTAACGAGCAGCCATCCCTAAATGCAATTCTAGTACTTGTCCGATGTTCATCCGTGATGGTACCCCAAGTGGGTTCAACATGACATCAACTGGTGTGCCGTCTGGCAAGTAAGGCATGTCTTCTTCTGGCATAATGCGAGAAACGACCCCTTTGTTTCCGTGACGGCCGGCCATTTTGTCCCCTTCATGGATTTTACGTTTTTGAACAATATATACGCGAACCAGCATGTTCACGCCTGGTGATAATTCGTCGCCGGCTTCACGAGTAAAGATCTTCACATCGTGAACGATACCGCCGCCGCCGTGAGGAACACGTAATGATGTATCACGAACTTCACGGGCTTTTTCGCCAAAAATGGCATGCAATAGACGTTCTTCAGCAGAAAGCTCAGTAACTCCTTTTGGTGTTACCTTACCAACTAATAAGTCACCATCATGAACTTCAGCACCAATGCGGATAATCCCCATTTCGTCCAAGTTCTTCAATGCGTCTTCCCCAACGTTCGGGATTTCGCGAGTGATTTCTTCAGGTCCTAATTTAGTATCACGAGCTTCTGATTCGTATTCTTCAATATGAATAGAAGTATACACATCGTCTTTAACTAGACGACGGCTCATGATGATCGCATCCTCGTAGTTGTAACCTTCCCAAGTCATGAAGGCAACTACCACGTTTTGACCTAATGCTAATTCACCGTTTTCCATTGATGGACCATCAGCCAAGATGTCTCCAACTTCGACGATTTCGCCTAAGCCGACTAACGGACGTTGGTTGTAGCTGGTACCAGAGTTGGAACGACGGAATTTGGTAATGTCGTATTTGTCTAATGCACCGTTGTCGCGACGAACGCGGACTTCAGTTGAATCAACAAATTCAACAACACCATCGTTTTTACATAATAATGCTGCACCTGAGTCATGAGCTGCAGTATATTCCATACCAGTACCAACCCATGGAGAACGTGGTTGGATCAATGGTACAGCTTGCCGCTGCATGTTGGCACCCATCAAGGCACGGTTGGAGTCATCGTTTTCCAAGAAAGGAATACATGCAGTCGCGACAGCAACTACCTGTTTAGGCGATACATCCATGTAATCCACTTTATCGATGGTTACTTCCAAGTTTTCACTGGTTGCACGAGCCATAACTAATTCTTCAACGAATGTTCCATCGTCGTTCAATTGACTATTGGCTTGGGCTACAACATAGTGATCCTCAGTATCAGCAGTCAAGTAATCAATATGTTCAGTTACCCGACCAGTTGCACGATCCACACGACGGTAAGGTGTTTCGATAAAGCCGAATTTATTGACCTTCGCATAAGAAGCCAAGCTGTTGATCAACCCGATATTCGGACCTTCCGGTGTTTCAATCGGACACATACGACCATAGTGGGAATAGTGAACGTCTCGAACTTCATAACCAGCGCGGTCACGAGTCAAACCACCAGGCCCTAAGGCAGATAGACGACGTTTGTGGGTCAATTCCCCTAATGGGTTGGTTTGGTCCATGAACTGTGACAGCTGTGAAGAACCAAAGAATTCTTTGATACTTGCTACGACTGGACGAATATTAATCAATTGTTGCGGTGTCAATGTTTCAGTATCTTGAATTGACATCCGTTCACGAACGACACGTTCCATCCGAGCTAAACCAATACGGAATTGGTTTTGCAGCAATTCACCAACGGAACGAATACGACGGTTACCTAAGTGGTCGATATCATCCACGTTGCCGATGTTTTCCATCAAGTTCAAGAAGTAGCTCATTGAAGCAACGATGTCGGCTGGGCGAACCGTGCGAACTGAAGCTGGCGGATAGCCGTTACCAATTACGGTTACTTCACGTTCAGGATCTTTTGGTGAATACACTTTAATTGGTTGAATCGTCATTGGGTCAGTCACTACCGCATCATCTGAAGGATAGTAAGTTACTGAGTTTAAGCCATTTTCCAAATGTGGTCCTAATTTATCCATCACTTGGTGGGTTAAGACAGTATCTTTTTCCACGATGATTTCGCCAGTTTCTGAATCAACTAAGGTTTCAGCCAAAGTTAAATTCAACAAGCGTGTTTTCAAGTCTAATTTTTTATTTACTTTGTAACGACCAACGTTTGCTAGGTCGTAACGTTTTGGATCGAAGAAACGAGCGGTCAGCAAGCTGCGTGAGCTGTCGGCTGTTTTTGGCTCACCAGGACGAAGACGTTCGTAAACATCTTTCAAACCTTCTTCGGTACGTGAATCACTTGGGTTTTTGTGTAAATCTTTTTCAATTGTGTTGCGCAATGATTCGCTTTCGCCAAACAATTCCATAATAGTATCGTCTGAGCCGTAACCTAATGCACGAACTAATGTAGTCAAAGGAATCTTACGAGTACGGTCAATCCGTACATAAGAAATATCTTTCGCATCTGTTTCCATTTCCAACCATGCACCACGGTTAGGAATTACAGTTGAGCCAAAGCCTTCTTTTCCGTTTTTATCAACTTTCCCATGGAAATAAACACCAGGAGAACGGACCAGCTGCGAAACGATTACTCGTTCTGCACCATTAATGATAAAAGTTCCTTGTTCAGTCATTAGAGGGAAATCGCCAAAGAATACTTCTTGGGATTTAATTTCGCCAGTTTCGCGGTTTACTAAACGTAAGATAACATGCAAAGGGGCAGAGTAATTCGCATCGTGTTGGCGTGCTTCTGCGACGGTGTATTTTGGTTCCTTCAATTCATAGTCAACAAATTCAAGTGACAAGTTTCCGGTAAAGTCTTCAATTGGCAAAATGTCTTCAAACATTTCTCTTAGTCCTTCGTCTAAGAACCACTGATAAGAATCTGTTTGAATTTCGATCAAGTTCGGTAATTCCAATACTTCACTGATTCGGGCAAAGCTTCTACGTGTGCGGTGTTTCCCGTATTTCACGTCATATCCAGCCAAGTTCTTCACTCCTTGTTAAAAAGTCTGAAAACCGATCCGAAGATGAATGACATTTATGTTACAAATATTAAAATTGTGTAACACCAGACATTTTTAGCGGCTTTTAGGCAAAAAAAAACCAAAAATAGAACGTTCTCTTGAAAAAATTCTTGAGCTTCTACTTTTGTTTCCTTATTTTAAAACCGGAACGGACAATATTTCGTTCCTGTCTTTGATCATTTCAGATAGTTTTAGCAACTTCAAATAATACACTACATATATACTCTTGTCAATACTATCTGATAGAGTTGCAGGGCCTATACAGGTTTTCTTAAGGTTTAGCACCGCTTTTATTTCATGAAAGAAAAGTAGAAACTATCTTAATTTTCTGAATTCTGCATTTTTATTATTGACATCTCATTTTTCTTACCTTATACTAATGAACAACCAGAAGTTGGAGGTCATTCTTATGATGAAAATGAAAAAACCACAACTGAATAACCGCTACTTTAGCTATTTTAGATAATGTTTGTATTCATCACTGGATGCAAACAGGGCAAAACGCAAGTTTGTATCTATGATGGCTAGAGCAATTTCACGTACCACCAGCCACGTAGAGGAAATTACTAAGTGGCTGAGTATAATAGTATTATTATCTCGTATGTACAATCATCCACTTAGCATTTCTGAGTGGGTGATTTTTTTATTACCAATTTTCATTACAAAAGGAGAGAGAAACATGAAAAAAACTTTATTAGCAGGAATTAGCGTACTTACTTTATTGGCACTTGGAGCTTGCGGCGGCGGGGGCGGCGGAACCACCGACAGCACCGGAGGCAGCGGAGATGCAGCCAACAGCGACGCAAAACATGTTGGTGTTTTACAGTTGGTTCAACATGCCTCACTAGACGGAGCCTATGAGGGCTTTAAAGAAGGTTTAGAAGAAGGCGGCTATACTGAAGGCGAAAACTTAGTCATCGATTATCAAAACGCACAGAACAACCAAGACAACCTGAAAAGTATGAGCGATAAATTAGTTAAAGACGACAATGATTTACTATTAGGTATTGCAACTCCATCTGCTCAGTCACTATTAAATGCGACCTCTGATACACCAATCATTGTCACTGCAGTAACTGATTTAGAAGAAGCAAAATTAGTCGACAGCAACGAAGAACCTGGCGGAAACGTAACTGGTACCACTGACATGGTGCCAATCGACAAACAAATTGAACTGCTATTATCGATTGTCCCTGATGCGAAGAAAGTCGGTATTATGTACAACGCTGGTGAAGCCAACTCTAAAATTCAAGCTGACTTAGCTGAAGAAGCTTTAGACGCTGCTGGTGTAGAAGCAGTAGTAAGAACTGCTAATACTACCAATGATGTTCAACAAGTTACTGAATCATTAGCTAACGAAGTAGATGGTATTTATGTTCCAACTGATAACACCTTCGCTAGTGCCGCTTCGATCGTTGGTGAAGTTGTAAAAGAAAAGAAAATTCCATTAGTTGCCGGCTCCACAGATCAAATTGACGGCGGCGGATTAGCAACAATCGGCATCAACTACAAAGAACTAGGCAAACAAACAGGTCTGATGGCTGCTAAAATTTTAGACGGCGATGCTGAAACGGCAACTACTCCAGTCGAAAGTGCCGCTAACCTTGAATTGGTTATCAACGAAGATATGGCCGAAGCTTTAGATATTGACCCAGCAAGTATTAAAGAACCAGCATAACGGTTCAAGAAAGAAGGATGAACGATGAATATTTTGTCACTATTACTCTCAGCTACGTCCCAAGGGCTCTTGTGGTCTTTACTTGCGATTGGTGTTTACCTTACCTTTCGTATTTTAGATATTGCCGATCTAACCGCTGAAGGAAGCTTTCCTTTAGGCGGCGGGATCGCAGCGATATTGATTGTCAGTGGTACCAACCCAATCTTAGCTACAATCGCTGCCTTTTTTGGCGGATCATTGGCCGGATTGGTGACTGGAATTCTAAACACGAAATTCCGGGTTCCCGCTTTGTTAGCCGGAATCATTACCATGACCGGTTTGTACTCGATTACCTCCCGGGTGATGGGCGCACCAAATATCGCCTTATTAGGTGAAGATACCGTCTTCACTCCGATCCAAAATATGGGTTTACTAAAAAATAATGCGGTCATTGTCGTCGGCGTGCTTATTGCCATCTTAGTAATTATTTTACTAGTCTTGTTCTTCCGTACCGAAATCGGCTTAGCTATTCGCGCCACTGGAGACAATCCAGACATGAGTGAAGCCAACGGAATCAAAACTGAAAACATGAAGCTGTTGGGCTACATGATTTCTAACGGCTGTATTGCTTTATCAGGAGCACTGTTAGCTCAAAACAACGGCTTTGCGGATCTGAACTCCGGTGTCGGAACGATCGTTATCGGTTTAGCTTCTATCATCATCGCTGAAGTTTTACTGCACAATCGTCCAATCGCTACTCGCCTAATTACGATTGTCTGCGGTGCGATTATCTACCGTTTCATTTTAGCTTTAGTATTCGAAATGAATGTTCAACCAACTGACTCAAAACTGGCTTCTGCCATCGTATTAGTGGTTTGTCTATCCTTACCGCAAATTCGTCAAAAGCTAGGATTAAATATCCCAAAAAAAGATCGTAAGAAAGGAGTGGAAGCCAATGCAACCAGTCTTAAAAATCAGTAACCTGCATCAATACTTTGAACGCGGGACTGTAAATGAAAATCACGTATTGCGGGGCATTGACTTAGCGCTGGAACCCGGCGATTTCGTTACGATCATTGGCGGCAATGGTGCCGGCAAATCAACCTTGCTGAATAGTATCGCTGGCACCTTACCGATTGAGGAAGGCCAAGTATTTCTAAACGACGAAGAAATCACTAAACACTCCGTTACCAAGCGGGCCAAGAAAATCAGTCGTGTCTTCCAGGACCCTCGCATGGGAACTGCGGTACGTTTAACCGTTGAAGAAAATTTGGCATTAGCTATGAAACGTGGTTTCCAACGCGGTTTTGGTTTAGGTGTTCGTAGTAAAGATCGCGAGTTTTTCCGCGAACAATTAGCCACCCTTGGACTAAACTTGGAAGATCGTTTAGATGCAGAAATTGGTCTATTATCTGGCGGACAACGCCAAGCCATCACCTTGCTGATGGCTACTCTGCAGCGTCCCGAATTAATTCTTTTAGATGAACATACGGCGGCTTTGGACCCTAAAACGTCCATTACGGTGATGAACCTAACTAAACAATTGATTCGTGAACATAAGCTGACAGCCTTCATGGTTACCCACGATATGGAAGATGCGATTCGTTACGGCAATCGTTTGATCATGCTTCACCAAGGTCAGATTGCTATCGATATTCGACAAGAAGAAAAAGAACATTTAACTGTTCCAAAATTGATGGAGCTCTTCCATAAAAACTCTGGTGCCGAGTTGAAAGACGACGCATTATTGCTTAGCTGATTCACACATTCATCCTTCTTGGCAGACTACTTTGCGGTAGTCTGCTTTTTTTGATACACTGATACGAAAGGCTTTGCAAACTCGCTCAGCTGTAACATTGGTTTAATCGGCTTTCTAATTGTGAGCAGCTGATACTATCTTTACTTTCCAAAAAGGAGGTTTCCTTGTTGTCAACAAAAGAAAAAGTATTACAAAAATTAAAAACAACTACTGGCTATGTTTCCGGCGAACAGCTAGCGCAAGAATTATCCCTTTCCCGTACGTCTATCTGGAAAGCCATTAAAGAATTAGAAAAAGCCGGGTACCAAATTGAGCACCACTCCACCGGCTATCGTTACCAGCCTTCTGACGTCTTAGATGCTGTTGAGCTGGCTGAAGGCATCCAGCAGCCGGTAGCTATTCGCGTTCTAGATTCTTCTGTTTCTACAATGAAAGATGCGCAATTAGCGGTATTGAATGGTGAAGAACCACCAGTTTTAGTAGTGGCTGATATGCAAGAGGCACCCCGCGGCCGTTTCAACCGTCCTTTTTTTGCTTTAGAAAAATCAGGGATCTATATGAGCATCCTACTAAAACCCGACACTCAATTGCATGAACTACCCCAATACACCGTACTTATGGCCGTAGCTGTGGCTGAAGCAATTGATGCGCTTGTGGGCGTAGACACACAAATTAAATGGGTAAATGATATTTATCTGAATGGCAAAAAAATCGTGGGAATTTTGTCAGAAGCTATGATGGATGTAGAAAGCAACAGCTTGAAGCACGTGATCATTGGGATGGGGATTAATTTTTCGGTACCGCAAGAAAAATTTCCGGCTGAATTACAAGAAAAAGCAACGTCTTTATTTGCTGACAGAACCCCAACGATTACTAGAAACCAGCTGATTATTGAGATCTGGAATCGCTTCTTCGACTTGCTG
Source organism: Candidatus Enterococcus moelleringii (assembly GCF_017377575.1). Classification (GTDB taxonomy): domain Bacteria; phylum Bacillota; class Bacilli; order Lactobacillales; family Enterococcaceae; genus Enterococcus_A; species Enterococcus_A moelleringii. The sequence goes on along the minus strand of NZ_JAFREM010000002.1, from coordinate 8,839 downwards.
GAGCAAGAGGATGCTGATTATTTAACGGTTTATCGCGAGAAGTCGTTTGTTTTAGGCAAGCAAGTAACCTTCCAGCGTCAAAATCAACAGTACACTGGTAAGGCGGTAGCCATTAGCGAAACCGGAGAGCTTATAGTGGATCTCGGAAGTGAGACCCTTGCTTTATCCTCAGGTGAAATCAGCTTGAGTGCAATTCAATAATAGAGCTTCACAAACTCGTTCAGTTTTTGCCGAAAAAGTTAGTTTGGGAAGACTTCTACTTTCTTCATAGATAAAAAACGGCCCCTCTCACACTAAATGAGAAGAGCCGTTTTTATTAGTTTGCTAGACGTTCTTTCAATTTCAAATCTTTGCCTTTTTTACGTAAATCGGCCAATTCCGCGACCGCTGTGAAGAATAAGTCATTGGATGAATTGACGGCTGTTTCAACCGAGTCCTGAATAACCCCGATAATAAAGCCAACACCCACTACTTGCATCGCGATCTCATTAGGAATTCCGAACAAGCTGCATGCTAACGGAATTAACAACAGAGAGCCGCCAGCGATTCCCGAAGCACCACAAGCTGATAAAGCAGACAGGATACAAAGCACAATAGCCAAGCCAATATTTACTTCAATGCCTAGTGTGTGTACTGCCGCTAAAGTCATGATAGAAATAGTCACAGCCGCGCCACCCATATTAATCGTCGCACCTAGTGGTAACGAGATTGAATATGATTCTTCGCTTAGTCCTAGATGCTTAGCCAGCATCATATTAATCGGAATATTCGCTGCTGAGCTTCGGGTGAAGAAGGCCGGAATCGCACTTTCTTTCAAACAGAAAAAGACCAACGGGTAAGGGTTTTGACGAATTAGGAAAAATGCAACTAACGGATATGCGATCAAATCCACTACCAGCATAGTACCGACTAACAGCAACAATAATTGTCCGTACTGCGCTAACCCTTGAATACCGGTTGTTGCTACTGACTGATAGACCAATCCCAAAATACCGAAAGGAGCAACCGCAATGATTAACTGAACCACATGAGTAATCGCAGTCGACAAATCATCTGCTAAATCCTTCGTTTGCTGTCTGCGATTTCGTAAAGCAAACCCAATCAATGCCGCCCAGAACAACAAAGCTAAATAATTTCCTTCCGACATTGCTTGTATAGGATTTTGAACAATATTTGTCAAAATCGCGTTTACTACTTCACTTAATGCCTGCGGTGCTGCCTGCATTTCAGATACCTGCTGCAACGTGATTTCCAACGGGAAAATAAAACTAGCTATTACCGCAATGACTCCCGCTAACAAAGTAGTAAATAAATACAAGGCAATAATCGGCTTAATAAACGTCTTCGTTCCAGTTTGATGCTTCGCCACCGAAGCCAAAATCAAAACAAAAACCAAGATCGGCGCAATCGCCCGTAATGCGCCAACAAACAAATCGCCTAAAACAGCGATAAATGTCCACTGAGGAACAAAAACCCCCAGTAACGCCCCTATAACAATACCAATCGCGATACGCTTAATCAGGGACAAGTTCTTAAAAAAATCCAACAAAATAATTCCTTCTCTCTCCATCATTTACTGCAGCCAGCCTAGATAGGTTATTCCCTTAAACTGCACTGCCATGTTCATTCTATCTGTAGCAAAATGAGATTTCAAGAAGAAATATAAGTTTGCTTTCATTTTCAATTAAAACACCAAAAAAATGCCATCATAAGCCCTCTATTATGAGAGTATGATGGCATTTAAAGGCATATACACTAGCGCATTGTTACGAATTCTTCACTGCCGGTAGGGTGGATCGCAACGGTACTATCGAAATCTTTTTTCGTTGCTCCCATTTTGATCGCTACCGCAAATCCTTGCAGCATTTCATCAACACCAACACCAATTCCATGCAAACCAATGATTTTCTCTTCTTCACCTAAGCAGACTAATTTCATATCGCATTTTTGACGATAGTCCCCTAAAGCAAAGTACATTGGCGTAAAACGTGAATGGTAAATTTTGATATCCTTTGAATCATAGCGTTTAATGGCTTCTTCTTCTGACAAACCAATGGTCGCAATTGTCGGATGAGTGAAAATGACCGTTGGAATATTGTCGTAATCCAAGTACTCATCTTCCTTGCCGTTAAACAATCGTTCTGACAAACGACGACCTGCTGCGATTGCTACTGGCGTCAAATCGACTTTGCCAATCACATCGCCAATCGCATAGATACCTTCAGAGGTAGTATTTTGGAATTTATCTACCTTCACAAAGCCTTTTTCATTCAATTCAACTGAAGTATTTTCAATCCCCAGCTTATCAGTATTTGGTTGGCGCCCGCCAGCAAAAATGACACAGTCCCCGGTTAAGGTCTCGCCATTTTCAAAATACACAGTAAAATTGCCTTGATCGTCTTTTTCAATCTTTTCAGCAACGAAGTATGGATGAAGATCCATGTGATTGTCACGATAGATTTGCATTAAGTTTTCTGCCAGCATTTTATCAAACGTCCGCAAAGGTTGTCCGTAACGGAAAGCCCAATGAACCTTGGTTCCCATGCCCTGCAAAACACCGCTAAGCTCAGCTGCAATATAACCTGCGCCTAGCATGATTGCTTCCCGAGGCTGCTTTTTCAATTCAAAGAAGCCATTGGAATCAAGCGCCAGTTCGCCGCCAGGAATTTGCATTTGGCTAGGTCGGCCACCCGTTGCAATTAAAATGTGTGGCGCAGTATATTCTACATCATTCACTTCCACTACATGATCGGACTTAAATGTAGCATATCCATAGATTCTCTTCACTTGATTGCTGTCCAAGCCGCGGTTGTAAGCACCGTGTAAGAAATCGATGTACTTTTCACGACGTTCAACCAATTGTTCGAAATCGAAATTCTTTACATCTGCTTCAATCCCATAACTTTCAGCATCCCGTTCAATCATCTCAAGCATCGTGCTGGCTTGCCACATCACCTTCTTAGGTACACAACCGACATTGACACACGTCCCGCCGATTTCGTTGCCTTCAATTAGCAACACTTTGGCGCCGTGCATTCCCGCACGATTAGCTGAAGCGATCCCGCCGCTGCCGCCGCCAATTACAATGTAATCATATTGTTCCATTACAGTTCCTCCTACTATTTTGTTATAAAAGTAGCGTTGGCCTTCTAGGTAATACAAGCCTTCATACTTAAAAAATTGAGGGTTAATCTTTCTTCTTGCGAATCATATCGCCAGGTTTAACTGGCTGTGCCACTGGCATCGTCAGAATCATCATTGGGTTCGGTGCACGATCAATCGATTCGCCGTCTTCGTTTTTCATTTCTTCCACAGTTTGATGGAAGTGTTGAAAATTCGGTCCGTAGAACTCAATTTCGTCTCCGATTCGGAAATGATTCCGTTGGCGAATCGTCGCAAATCCCGTCACCTCATCGTAGCTTAACACTTCACCGATGAATTTGTACACTGGAATCTTCCGACGGGCACCAAACAACTGATTATCCTCAGTAGGTACATGATAATAGAACCCGCTGGATAATTCACGTTGCGCGACTTTCCACAATTCATCAATCCATTCTTGCTTGCAGACATAGTTCTCAGGATCTGCCATATAGCTGTCCACTGCAGCCTTGTAAACATTAGCTACCGTTGAGACATAGTGGATGGACTTCATCCGACCTTCAATCTTCAGGCTGTCTACGCCATTTTCAATCAAATCCGGAATATGCTCGATCATAGACATGTCCACCGCGCTCATGGAAAATTCTTCGGTTACATCCCCATTAGCAGTAAGTGAACGATGTTCTTGTGCATAAGGCATGTCGAACAGTTCATATTTCCAACGACAGGATTGAGAACACCCCCCGCGATTGGCATCCCGCATCGACATATGATTCGATAAGGTACAGCGGCCAGAGTAAGAAATACACATAGCCCCATGGACAAACGCTTCGATTTGGATATCCGTATGACGGCGAATTTCCGCCAGCTCTTCCATTGATACTTCCCGGGCCAAAACAACTCGTTCTAAGCCTTCTTCTTTCCAAAATTCCAGCGTCTCGTAATTCGTCGCTGAAGCTTGAGTAGAAAGATGGATTTCTAATCCCGGTGCTTCTGCTGCGCAAATTTCGATTAAGGCTGGATCAGAAACAATCACTGCTGAAATGCCAATATCCCGCAACTTACGGAAAAAATCGCCTGCGCCCTTTTCGTTGCCTTCATGAGTAACCATGTTGGCTGCTACATAAACTTTGGCATTGTGTTCGTTGGCAAAGGCCACGCCTTCTTCCATTTCTTCAAAAGAAAAGTTGCCGGCTCTTGAGCGCAGGCCATAAGCATCTCCGCCAATATATACAGCATCGGCTCCATAATGAATCGCCGTTTTTAATTTCTCTAACGTTCCGGCAGGTGCTAAAACCTCCGGACGCTTTAGTTGTCTTTGTCCCATTGTCTTGCTCCTCTATTTTATAGCTTCTGGATCTAAATGATAAAAACCGGTATCCAAGCCGCGACCGGCCGGATGCAGCTGTTGAATTTTCGCTTCTGCTGCTTGCACTTGCTCCTCAGACCAACTATCATTCACCAGTGCTTCTTTCGCTGCTACGAAAACTTCAGCGATCGCAACAAAGTCCGCACCCGGCGTGAAAAGTCCGTCCAGCTTCCAGGTAGTAAAGCCATTTTGATATAATTCCGCTAATTCATTGACCAAGTTCAAGTCATTGTCCGCAAAAATATGGGTCCCATGCTGATCTTCGTAGATGGAATAATGAGTATCATCTTTTTTCGGTTCTGACAAGAACAATCCCCGTTCACGATCAATTGTCTCTTCTTGCTTCGTATAATTAAAATAGTTTTGCAGCAGCGGACGTTTCGATTGATGGATACACGTTGCACCGTAGACCAGCACTTCCACAGGAATCTCCACCTGCTCCGCCAAAACCTTCATTTCATCAAAAGGAACTTCGCGGGCCAACAAAGCCCCCACGGCTCCTTTTCTCTGCCAAAAATTAATTTGGCGGGCATTCGTCACTAAAATCTCCGCATCATAAATAAACGGTAACGAATAATTCCCTTTACGCAGAACATGAATCACGCCAGTATCCCCCACTACAATATGATCAGGCTGACACTCTGCCAGAAAATCTAAGTATTCCGGTATTTGCTTCATTCGTTCGGGATGCATAATGGCATTTACCGCAACATTTACTTGTTTACCTTGCTGATGGGCATACTCAATCAGCTCTTTTTGTTCTTCTCGGGAAAAAGAAGCCGGCAAACGCAGACTAAAATCATCTTCACCTATGTATAATGTATCAACACCAGCAGCTAACAACGCCTTTGCCTGCGCCATCGATTCCGCGGTAGCAATAATTTCAACCATTCTTGATCCTCCTGTTTCGTATTAAGGCGCTCGTATATCAACCATCTAAAGCACTTGTATTCGTGCTTTTATTTCTCGTTGCTTCACAACACTAAGAAAAGTTGAATCGACCCTTATGACTGTTTCATACTATCACAGCTCCAAGAAGTTTCCAACCAGCTTTAGACAAAAAGAAGTTCCCTCCATCATATATGAAAGGAAACTTCTTTTGACTAATTAAACTTCTTGCGGAACTTTTTCTTCCTTCGGTGCTCGAACAGTCAACGTAATCTTACCCTTGCTGGCGCCGATCGTAACTGAATCACCCAGTTGAATTTGACCGGAAAGCAAGGCTTCTGCTAAACGATCTTCCACTTCTTTTTGCAATGCCCGACGAATTGGCCGTGCACCGTATTCAGGATCAAATCCAACCTTGCCAATCACATCCAAAGCAGCAGCCGTAATCTTCACTTTGATCTCATGTTCCGTCATTCGCTCAATAATTGAACGACTCATGATTTTTACAATTTCATGAATTTGTTCTTGATCAAGTGACTGGAAGACCACTGTTTCATCAATCCGGTTTAAGAACTCTGGACGGAAAGCTTTTTTCAGTTCTTCCAAAATTCGTTTTTCCATCATATCGTGATCTTTCGTAATATCCTTAACGTTAAATCCAACGTTCTTCTCCTCGCGGATTTCAGTTGCACCAATGTTAGAAGTCATAATCAAGATCGTGTTACGGAAGTCTACCTTCCGTCCCTTAGCATCCGTCAAATGTCCATCATCTAATACTTGCAGCAAAATGTTAAAGACATCCGGATGGGCTTTTTCCACTTCATCCAGCAAGATAACTGAATAAGGTTTTTGACGAATTTTCTCCGTCAACTGGCCGCCTTCTTCGTAGCCGACATATCCTGGAGGGGAACCAATCAAACGACTGGTACTGTATTTTTCCATGAATTCCGACATATCCACCCGAATTAGCGATTCCTCACTGCCGAACATCGCTTCTGCCAAAGCTTTTGCCAGCTCCGTCTTACCGACACCTGTTGGTCCTAAGAACATAAATGAACCGATCGGACGGTTTGGATCCTTCAGGCCGCTGCGAGCGCGACGAATCGCGCGGGATATCGCCTGAACCGCGGTATCCTGTCCAACAACTCGTTTATGCAATACACTTTCTAGGTCTAACAAACGCTGACTTTCCTTCTTTTCCAGTTGCTGTAAAGGAACGCCCGTCCATTGAGAAACCACTGCAGCAACATCTTCATCCGTTACTCGATTAATGTAGCCATTTTCTTGCTTAGCTTCCGTAATAGCCGCTTGTTCCAGCTCTTGCGATAATTGTTTTTCCTTCATTCGCAATCGAGCTGCTGATTCAAAGTCCTGATTTTGAATTGCTTTTTCTTTTTCTTCAACAAGCGCATTAATCTCATGCTGAAGCTCATCCAATTCAGAAATTTCGTCGGTTGTATCTAAACGAACCTTAGCAGCTGATTCATCCATTAAATCAATTGCCTTATCAGGTAACTGTCGAGAGTTGATATAACGAACAGACAGTGAAACCGCCGCATGCAAAGCAGCATCTGTAATCTCAACACTGTGATGTTCTTCATAGCGTTGTCGCAAGCCCTTCAAAATCTGCTCCGCTTCTTCTGGAGTAGGTTCATCCACTTGAACTCGAGCAAATCGACGTTCTAAGGCAGAGTCTTTTTCAATATATTTTTGATATTCATCCAAAGTTGTAGCCCCGATGGTTTGTAATTCACCACGAGCTAAAGCGGGTTTCAGAATATTCGAAGCGTCAATCGCTCCTTCAGCGCCGCCTGCACCGATCAACGTATGCAGTTCGTCGATGAAAAGAATAATTTGGCCATCATGATAGATCTCATCAATGACTTTCTTCAAACGATCCTCAAATTCGCCCCGATACTTCGTTCCAGCAACCAAAGCACCCATGTCCAGCATCATCAAACGTTTGCCCTTCATATCTTCCGGTACGTCATTTGAGATGATTCGCTGTGCCAAGCCTTCAACAATCGCTGTTTTACCGACACCAGGTTCTCCAACTAACACAGGATTATTTTTAGTCCGGCGGCTCAAAATTTGAACAACCCGCCGCACTTCGCTTTCACGACCTACAACTGGATCTAATCTCTTTTCTCGAGCCAATTTAGTTAAGTCTCTAGCCAAACTATCCAAGGTTGGCGTACCTTGAGAAGTATTTTGCTGGCTTTTAACAGCCGGTTTACGACGCCCCATTCCTTGATGACCCTGGGAAATATTTTCAGTAACACCCATTTTTTTCAACAAAAGTTGACGCATCTTCGGTAAACTCAAGCCTAAATTAACCAAAATATGGGAAGCCAAAATTTCATCGTCTCTGAGCAAACCTAATAGAATATGTTCCGTTCCAACTAATTTTGCATTAAAGCGTTTTGCTTCATCATCAGCAAAAATCAAAATTTGTTTAGCTCTTGGAGAGTAAGGTAAATAACTTCCTTCAGGATATGTTTGCATAGAACCATAACCGGTCATATGTTCAATTTCCTCGCGAATGTCATTTTCATTAGCATTCATTTGTCTCAACGTTTTGCCGGCGATTCCTTGTTGTTCGATCACTAAGGCTAACAACAAGTGCTCAGATCCAACTGAACGATGCTTAAAATATTTCGCTTCTTCTTGAGCTATGGCTAAGACAGCCTTTGCTCGTTCGGTATACAACTGATCCATTTCCCTCACTCCTTTTTCTCGTAACTTAAACGTTCTAGAAACCCATGCAAAATTCTGGCACGTATTCTATTTTCAATTTGACTAATCCCAAGAACACTTTTAGATACCGCACTCAGCATCAAGTTTCCTTCGTTCTCAGTAATGATCCGCTCTTCAAAAAGCTTCTGTATAATACCAAAGGCGTTTGCTTCAGAAATTTCCTTGCCAAATGAATCCATTAACTGTTCTAAAAAATAATGCTGATCGGAAATCTGTACCTTACTGATGCGAATATAGCCGCCACCGCCACGTTTACTCTCAACTAAATACCCACGCTGAAAAGTAAATCGTGTATTGATCACATAATTTATTTGTGACGGAACACAATTGAACAACTGAGCCATCTCCGCTCGTCTAATCTCAATGTTCTCGTGATTTTCCAATATCCCTTTAAGGTAAGCTTCGATCAAATCAGAGGTGTTTCTACTCATAAAATCCCTCCTATTGACTAATACTGACCTTAATTATATCGAATTTAGGAGGTGAAATAAAGGAGAAAGGTCCAACATTTACCATCTTTAAAAAAAGGGTAAAAAAAAAGAAGGTAGATACCTTCTTTTTGATCGGGAAGACAGGATTCGAACCTGCGACCCCTTGGTCCCAAACCAAGTGCTCTACCAAGCTGAGCTACTTCCCGTTATTCAAATGAAATTAGGTAAATAAAAAGACTACGCGTCGTTGTTGATCGGTAGTCAATATTTACAATGCACCCAAAGGGAGTCG
>NZ_JAFREM010000019.1 GCF_017377575.1 Candidatus Enterococcus moelleringii | reverse complement strand
TTCTCGAAAAAATCCAAAAAAATTTGAATGAATCGAAAAAAATTCACTTGCTGGGGAGAATAGGAGAGGTGATTTCCTAAAAAATCAGGTTCTATAACACCTCAAAATATGTAGTTTTCAAAGAGCGCAGCTTCACAGATGAAAAAGACGCCCTAAGTAATAACCGATCCTTACTCAAATCAAAGGTGCGGCGCGCACGCACCTTCAAGGCTGGACCGTTTAAGACGATGGCCGTGTGTGAGTAAGTGGTTATTTCTTGTGTCGGTCAATGGTGATCATCAGGCTGGCAAAAGCGATTGCTAATGCCAGCGCTTGATACACAGTCATGGCAAGCGTTCCTTTCCTAGGATGAACATGTGGCATCCCTCCTCTGATAGAGTTTAGCCATCGCCATAAACACTGCTTAGTTAGTAGGCATCACCACCTTTCCTGCACAAGAGGGTAAGGCCGCTAGTTAGCGTTTTTTCTTTTTCCCTTTTTTCGTTTTCTTCTTGTTGGCTTCGTGATAGGCTCGCAGTCGGTCGACTTTTTCTTTTCGTGGGTTGGTCGATTTCTTGACCGCGGGACTCTCTGCGACAGGTGCTTCAAGACCGGTTTCAGCATCTTCGAGCTGTTCAGCTGAAGCAGACTTACTAATAGCTTTTTCGATGACATCTGATGTTACTACTGGATCTTTTGCAGAAGGGGCTGTCACTGGGTTTATAAATGCAGCTTTCGCTTGGCTAGGGATTCCCGCTTTTTCCAGTACAGATTTTGGTGCAGCTTCGATCGTTTCTAATGCAGACTTTGCTTCTACAGCTACTTCTGCTGGTTTCACTATAGCTTGTTCTCGGCTTACTTCTTTTACAACAGCTTTTATTTCTTCAACTTCTTTGGCAGGCTCAGAGACTTGGGTTACTTCATCGGCAATAATAAATGGAGCAAAGGCATTGTTAGGATCTGCGACATAAGTTTCTGCCTGATTGCTTAAGTCAAAGATCGGTGTTTCAATAGTTTCTACGAATTTCGCAGAAACGACTTTACAGAATTGGCGTACGCCGTCCTTTTGGAATAAGTTCAACGTCGTCAGTGTTTCCAACGCTGCTTTGATTTGTTCAGGTGTTTTGTTTGGGTTTGGATCATTGTAAGACCAGCGGTGGTTTTTACCGGCGGCATTTTCGAATACAGTTGCTAGTTTTAACATAGGTTTTTCTCTCCTTAAATTAGTTTTTTTCAGGAACTCTCCGAGAGGTAGGATTCGGTTCCAGTGACAGGCACAGTTGCTTCAGTAACTTCCGTTAAATCGGTACTTCCATAGGCAGGCGGAAAACATCTGGCTGTCATCATTGCCCACTCAGTTTCTTCAAAATACTCGCTAAAGAAATAGAAGTAGCGGCGTAGCGCACGATTGACCGTGGTTTTACTAAATAAATGGCGCACTAAATCTTTCAAAAACAATTCAAAATCTTGCTCACCCAACTGGTTCCGGATTCTCATAGCTAATAACAGCTGGATGGTCACTGAACTATTTTGCGTTTCCTGATAATAAGCAGTAATTTGTTCTCTTAAGGTCTTGGCTTTGGAATGGAAGACCTGATATTGGGTAAATGGTAGATCAGTCATGATATTTTTCCTCCTTGAGATTCCGCGGCAATCAAGCCGCGGAAATAGTTTTTAGAATAGTTTTGTTTCTTGGACAGTCACGAATTCTGCACTCACAACTGAGGTGAATAAGTGAATGCCGTGCTTTTTAAATAGGTGTAATTCTGTTAGTTCTTCCATCGCTGCTTTGATTTCAGCGGGGGTTTTACTAGTGTTAGGCTTGTCATAGCTCCAAGAGTGGATCTTGTCCTGTTCGTTTCGGAAGCGGACGACTAATTTTGTTTCTGGCATAAGCTTCTCCTTTATTCGATATTCTTAGTGACACGGGTTTGGTTAGTAACGATGACACTATCCAATGAACTTCCTTCTTGTCCCAGATCTGCCATCACTTCGCCTAGTTTCACGATGTCGGCTTCGACTGGGTTAGAAATGACGTTACTAAAGTTGACTTTCTTTTGTTTGTCTTCGCCTTCTTGTTCGATTTGTACTTGTAGTTTGGTTCCCAATTGTTGAATCATTTCACGATTCCTCCTAAAGTTTTTTGTTCCGGCCGGTGACTAAAAGATAACAGATCAGGAAAAAAGAACAAAATGGCTAAGTGTCCCGAAACCTATAGTTATTGTCCAGAAGAATTTTTGAAACGTTGATTTAATCGCAAAGTAAAATTTACTAAAAGTTTTTTTCTAGGGTGCTGGGGACACTTAGGGATTTTAAGGGGGAAAAGGGGATTATGCTTGATATGATAGACTTTTAACAGGTATAAGGGATGTATCATTTATCGGAAGAAGCCTAAAAAATAACAAATGGGGTAGGGAGACGTCAAGCGGGAAAGCTCGAATTTTTATCTAAAGCACAAAAAATCCTACCAGAATCACTTCTGATAGGACCAGGTAGTCAGTCCAGCGAGTCAAAGTCACTCTCGCTTAACGAACGATACCACTGCAGATACTCCTGACGCTTGTAATGGTTAAAAAATTCTCCCGGCGTCGACAGCCAGTCCTGTAAAAACTCCTGCTTGCTTAGTAGATGACCAAAAGGGGTAGCGGGCAGGGCCACATATTCCAACGGTCGGCCATCTGTCAATAAGGTGGCCGAATAATCTCGCCGATAAATCGCTAAAGCATAGACAGCTTTATTCGATAAACGAATCAACGTCTTATGGTGAACAGGCAGCTCCACAGAAAGCCCGCAGGTCAATTCTACTAGACAATTCATTTTATGCTCCTCTGAATGGGTAATTGCCAAAGGATTGAGCCAAACGGAATCTTCAGGCAATTCAGTTGGAAATAAACTAAAGTGGGTATTTACAATCGGCACTTTTCGAGAGGGTAACGCCGGCAACGACTCGCAGGTGCGCCGCATCAGCTGATAATCCATCAAACGATGGAGCTTAAAGAAACGCTCGATCAGATCTAAAGGCCCCTCCTTCGCCTGATAAGGAACATCATCAAGTAAGACAAGCGTACCCAGATCGTTGGGAATTGGATGGACCAAGCTGATCTCACCCATTCGCCAATAATTAAACACCGAAGCATTCTCCAAAACATACGCCCAATCCTCTGAAAACGTCTTACTGTTCAAATATTTTCCTGCTAATTTGTTTTTCGGCCACGCATTCATCCCATTCACCCCCATCCATCTCAGACCCTAACCAGAGCAGGGGAGAAGGCATACTCAGACAAAAGCTTCCGCCACGCCAATTCCTGCGGACAATCCAGCTGATTCGGTGACAAATAATCGCCTGGAGGCAACAACCAGCCCGACAAAAGCGGCTGCTTACGCAAAGTATCCCCAAAAGGAACCCCCGGAAGCCGCAAATAATCCACTGGCGACAAATCCATCTGACCTGCCCCATGGAGACAAGCCAGCTCGTAAGCCGCCTGACTCGCCAACTGAATGATCCCTTCTTCAAGAACACCGACATCCAAACCCAACCCATTTGCCAACTCAATCAAACAACGCCTTCCTTGCATATGTAGGTGATGGATATCTAAAGGATTCAACCAAATTGAGTCATTTAGTTGAAATAGCGTAAATTCAGATCGAACAAAGGAAACACTACTATCGGATAGCGGTTTCAATTCTGGCTGAACCAGCCGATGCGCCAAACAATAGCCTTCCAAGACCTCCAGCGGCTTCCCATCCGCAATTTCCGTCTCCCAATCCCGTACTACCAGCGTCCCCAGATCACATGGCAGCTCCAATAGGGCGGTTATTTTCTCCAAATTATAAGAACGATACTCCATGGAGATTTCCAGTAGCTGCAGCCAATCCTCCGAGAGTTTGGTTCCTTTCAATGTTGTCCCCTTTAATAATTGCTTACGTAAAGAATTAATCATGTAATGCACCCCTTCAATAGCTTTTTTCTATCAGTATAAGGAAAAATGATTACTTGTAAAGAGGCATTCTTAATTAAATAACCATAGTTATTATCTGTCGTTCATAGGGGGAGAACAAGCCTCAGATAACATTTTTAGATAAATCTGAAACTGAAAGTCGTTATCTGGGTGCAAATTACGTTATGAAGTGTTTATTATCGAAGCAGTAATTTAGGAAGTGAGCAGCCGAAAAGAATTTGCCATATTTCAAAAGTCGCTTTTAGAATTATTTTAATGTATTAGTGAGATTTTCTTGAGATAGAAGGGGGAAGTGAAAGAAAGCCAATAATGACAAGAGCTCGCCATTTATAAAATAATGACAATCCAGGATATTTCGGCTTTTTTTCTCTAGCAAATGAAGATAACTTGCGTTATAAAAAAGAAGTCATCTTTGAGTTTAAAATAATGAACAGTATTTTCATAATTGTAAACAAAAGGTTTATTTATTTAAAATAGTAGGAAAATGAAGTAGTAAATAGATCGCTAGACTAAACGTCTCTCATCAGAATTGACCCGAATTCAATCAAAAAGTGCCGGAAAATTCCGACACTTTTAAAATAACTAAGGTTATTTTAATTTTTAACCTGTCTAAGCTTGTTAAACATTAATAAAATGTGTACATTTAAATTGAGAGATTTAAAGGTTCGATCTTTTCATGTTCGTATGAAAAACAGGAAATCGAAGCTATTGCACACCGATTGTTGTGTTGATGATGATATTAAAACCACTTTTCGTTAAAATTATAAAATAAAATAATTAAGAAAGCAACATTAAATTTGTAAGATGTGAAAAATATTTTGTTTTGAATAGTTGGAAAGGTTTTTTCGTCTATAAGAACTGACAAAGCACACTCAATTTTTACTTGGTCAGGTTTCTTGGTCAACGAATCGATTAATATGTAAAGGGGAGATTATTTTATGGGACGCACTGGAGAGTGTATTTACCTGCGCTGTGATGAGCGATGGGAGGGCAGGTACCACAAAGGAAGAACTGCAAAAGGAAAATTAATCTACGGCTCCGTATATGGTGACAGTTATGATGAAGTTAAAGAATTGCTTGAACCGATTAAGAAAAGTGCCGAGATCATGATGCGCCTATATGGAAAAAGCATCATGTCCTTCAAGGATTGGAGCGCATATTGGGTGGAGGAGAAGAAAGCTACCGTGAAAGCCGCCACTTATGCCAGTTACATGCATAAACTAAAAGAATATTTATGGGAAAATCTGGGGAGGTTGTCCTTATACCAAATTGACGATCAAGCAATTGCTAAGGCGATTGAAGCTTGGCGATACCAACGTGAACTAGCTTGGAGCAGTATCAAAGTTGTCTTTCGTTTACTAAAACAGATATTGGATCAAGCCGTAAAGCAAAAAATACTTGAGGTAAACCCGTGTGAGGGTTTTCCGTTACCAAAGCCGGTCAAAGAAAAAGTCCAAGCTTTAACGCTGAAGGAACAAAAACGTCTTCAAGAAGTGGTGGATGCTCAAGACGATGTACGGGCTCAATCAGTTACCTTAGCTATGGGAACCGGTATGCGGATTGGTGAAATCGCTGCATTAACCTGGGAGGAAGTGGACTTCGATCAGTCCTTAATCTACGTAAACAATACTTATCAACGGGTGCTGGTGGATGGAAACAAGACCGAATTGCAGCTAGGCAGTGCCAAAACAAGGGCGGCACAACGGATTATTCCCATGAGTAAATCAATCAAAAAGCTATTGCTGGAATTGAAGAAGCAAGCAAACGGGGCAACATTCGTGTTTACAACCAACGGCAAACCCTGTGAGCCACGACTGTTAACCTATCACTTTCATAAAATACGTGAGAAAGCTGGGTTATTGACGGTTCATTTCCATCAACTGCGGCATACCTTTGCGACCCGCTGTTTAGAAACAAATGCCGATATTATGTCGGTTAGCCAGTTGTTAGGGCATTCATCAACGAAGATGACTCTTGACACCTATGCGCATTCTAATCAGGATCAGAAAATTGCCGCAATTATGGCGATGGATCAGGCAATTGCCTAATTAAACGTTTTCAAAAAGTGGTTTTCCACTCCTTACCCCTCCCTTTTTTTGCATTTTTTTAGGTAAACGTTTTACTTCCCAGCTCTTCAAAAAAATTCTCATTCATTCCAAAATTTCACCCAAAAAATCTTCTCAAATTTCCAATTTTGCTGAAATTCTAAAATTTAGACCTACCAAAAAAACTTTTTGTTATTTTATGAAAATTTTCATAAGTCTATAGTGGTCAGAATACTTGGTCAAGAAGTGGGAATAGGCCCGTCACAACAGTATTTGTCCGTATCCTGTTTTTCATACTAACAGGAATAAAAAAAGCAATCTCTACTATTATAGCACGATCATTTAGCACGATCATTTTTACAGATTAGTTTGGTATCAATGGAGAAGTACCATTTGATATAAATAATTTTTATAAAAAGGAAAAGGGGAAAATGTAATGAAAAGGAAATTATTGGCTGGTTTACTAGCGAGCGCGAGTGTTTTGGGTGTAGTAGTGTTGGGCGGAGTAACATCTTATGCAGCAGATACAGAAGTTGGGATCGGGTTTGGCACCCATACTGATCCAGGTGAGACTGGACTTTTAAAACTCCGTTGGGTACCAACTGAGTTGGACTTTGGTACAAGCAACATGGTAAACAAAACGGCGAATGTAGAATTCAGCGAAGTGGATACCACTGCACCAGCTACTGGGAAAAAATATGCGGTTGTTGAAGATAGTCGTCCACATGGTTCCAGCGATCCAGAAGTTGAGTGGAAACTAACTGCAGGAGTATCTGACCTAGTTAGTACAACTTCTGCAACAACAAAATTAACTGGTGCGGTATTGAAATTTGATACTGACATGCATGATTACTCAGGAACACTTGATCCAGGTATGGCATCCGGTGGAATCGCTGCAGCGGGTTCACATTCAGCAACCATGGCTACAAGCTATACTATCAATGCGAATTCGACAGCGACAGCCATTACAGTGATGGAAGATGGAGATGTTAGTAATAATGTCACTTCTTTTGAAGGAAATACAGCTATGGAAATGAAAAACATTAAGCTAAGTGTTCCGGCAAATATTGCTCAAAAAGGCCATCAATACAAAGGCAAAATGACTTGGACATTGTCCAATTCGATTTAATGGACACAAAAAGAGGAGCAGGAGGGCGTCTCCTCTCCCCTTTTTTATTGGAGGAGGACGTCGGTATGAGGCAAATGAAGACAATCAATCGTATATTTTTTAGCAGTATCATGATTATAGGCTTTTTTCTGTTCTCAGCTACAAGCTACGCTGCGGATGATGCTCAGGGTGGAGCGGGGTATACGGTAGAAAGCATTATTCCTGAGAACCAAGTGGATAAGAAATACACTTTTTTCTACCTGAAAACTACACCAGAGCAGCCGCAAACAATTGAGGTTAAGGTAATAAGCACACAGGAAGATCCTGTAACCGTAAAAGTAGCTATCCATGATGCCGTAAGTAGTTCAGTCGGTGAGATTGACTATGCCCAAGCAAAACCTAAGTTGGATAAAAGTTTAAGCAATCCAATTACCAGTTTCGTCAAAGTGCAAGATGGTGTCAAAGAAGTCACCGTCGCAAACTTTGAAGAAAAGATTGTAGCCTTCGAAATTACGCCGCCAAAAGAATCATATGCTGGTGTAAAACTGGGTTCAATCCGTTTTCTGCGGGAAGCTGAGGAGAGCGAGAGTGATCAAACCGGGCTAGTACCTGAGTTTGCTCGTGTGATTGCGGTGATGTTAACTGAAGATGAGACGACCTTTAATCATGGGGCAGAGTTGCATTTAAAAAATGTCGACTTGACCCTATTTAATGGTCGAAAAATTATTGCGGCCAACATTCAAAATGACCAACCCAAAGTTCTGCAGGAGATGACAATTAAAGGAAAAGTCACCCGTAAAGGTGAAAAAGACGTCATGGCTGAACAAGAACAAAGTAATTTTTCAGTAGCGCCTAATTCAAACTTTGACTTTCAGTTACCATTGGGAGTCGAACGTTTTACGCCGGGTACCTATGTCTTTACCGGTGAAGCTACAGGAGATGATCGAACTTGGAAATGGGAAGAAGAATTTACCGTGGGTCGCGAGCAAGCAGATAAGGTTAATGAAGAGACGGTCTTCAAGATCATTGTACCAGCTTGGGTACCGTGGGTAGCAGCTGGCTTATTGATTGGCTTAATTGGCTTAATTGTTTACTTAGTACGGCGTCAGCGTCAATGGAATGAAGGGAGGAAGTGAGGAATGTGAAAGGGAAAAAGCTACTATTAGTATTGACCATTTCCTGTGCGCTGTTCCCCACCTCAGTATTTGGCGAAGATATAGAATCAAAAGAAACCAGTGTCGGTATTGGTTTTCGGGATGAACAACCTGCACCGAGTCCAGACCCGTCACCAACACCGAACCCAAATGATCCGGCACCCTATGAACCAGTGCCGATTGATAATGTTTTACCGGTAACTTTAGGCCAGACCAGGTATCAAACCCAACCAGATCAATCACAAGCAGCCAGTCGAGGAACCTTGCCGAAAACCGGAGAACAGCGGCAAACGGTCTTCCTAAGAGCAATCGGACTTGCCTGTATTGCCAGTTGTTTTTGGTTGTTTCTCTTTACTCGTCTGAGAGAGGAGGAAGAGAATGCGTAAGAAACTAAGAATGTTAGTTTGTGTCTTACTTGTGAGCATCCCATTGTTTCCTACTTCCCCAGTTATCGCCGAAACAATTCAGGATGTGCCAGTAGGGGAGACCACGATTCCTTCAAAGGTAGAAGATCCGTTGAAGGAGTATCAGGATAATGCACAGAGTCAAGTGTCCACCGATAGTTCTACCAGTAATATTTCTCAGGATGTACCTGAGAGTACTACTGGATCAGTGGCACCTGCATCAGATTTAGAAAATGAATCAGACGGCCTTTCAATAGATTCTGTTGCTGCAATTGAAGAACAGTCGAAAATTACTAACCAAAGTATCGAAACCATGGGTGGAGTTATGCCAATGGCTGGAACTGTTTTGACAGAAGGGTCACTAGGTGATTCTACGCCGTATGATATTGATAAAAATCTTGCGAATGCACTTCGAACATACTATGGTGCACCAACACAAATAACTGATGATTTTATGGAAAGTTTGACGAATTTATCTGTGCCTTCGCGAAATCTCAATAGTATTAAAGGGATAGAGTATGCTAAAAATTTAAAAAAATTTGATTGTTCACGCAACCAAATAGCTGAAATCGATGTAAGTGTTTTGCCAGAACTAACTGAGTTAACTTGTTCTAGTACCCTATTAAGTAGCTTAGACTTAAGTGAAAATCATAAGTTAACTGTTTTAGATTGTAACGATAGTCAAATTACTAATCTATATCTGAGCGCTAACTCAAATTTGACATCATTGAAGTGTAGAGGAAATAAAATTGTCAATTTAGATTTGAGTACAAGTCCTAAATTAGAAATTCTAGATTGCTATTTTAATCAAATTACTAATCTAGACCTAAGTGCGAACCAGAATTTAACCAGTTTGAACTGTAATCGAAACCAACTAAGCAGCTTGGACTTAAGTTCATCTCCAAAGTTGTTAAGCATAGATTGTTCTAATAATCAGATTAGTAATCTAGACTTAAGTGCGAACCAGGATTTAACAGGTTTGAGCTGTATGGGAAACCAACTAAGCAGCTTAAACTTAAGTTCGTCTCCAAAATTGTTATCATTAAGTTGTTCATACAATAATCTAAACAACTTAGACTTAAGTGCTAATCAAAATTTAGTGACATTGACGTGTGGAGTAAATCCATTCAATAACTTAGATTTGAGTGCAAATGTAAAATTGCAAAAATTAGATTGCTCCTATAGTTCTCAATTAAGTAGCTTGGACTTAACAGCGAACATTGAGTTAACAGATTTAAATTGTGATTTCAGCGGACAATTAAGTAGTTTGGATGTTACTGGTCTAACTAAACTAAGAATTTTGAGTGCCAGGGTTTGTTCTTCGCTAACCAGTTTAGACGTGAGTACAAACACTGCTTTAAGAGAACTATACTGTCAGGAAGGGTTTAAGTTGTCGGTTCTTAATGTGATTGGTGCGACAGAATTACAAATTCTAGATTGTGGTAATAACAAAATTACCAGTCTGGACGTTCACAACATGAATAAATTGGTTCAGCTAAATTGTAGGGGTAATAATATCACAAACTTAAATTTAAGCGGAGCAATAGCATTGGAGCAATTAACTGCTAATGGGAACCAGCTAAGCAACTTGGATGTAAGCACGAATATAAACTTGAGCTATTTATTCTGTGATAATAATCTCTTGCCTGTTTTAGATATTAGTGAAAATACAAATCTAATTTGGCTAAACTGCTCAAGTAATTCCTTAACTAGTTTGGATGTGAGTGCAAATACGAATCTGTGGGTTTTAGAATGCTCGTACAATCACTTGAAAGATATTACTAGTGCTAATAATTTGACAAAGTTAGATCGATTAGAAGCAGAGCATCAGTTAATATCTATACCTGTACCGCCTATTTCCGATAGTGGTGAGGCGGTAGTTGATATCTTGAGAACAACCGCTCATCAGGGGTTATTTGCATCCATGGTACCTGGTATTGTTCCTACACCAACTTTATCCTATGATGGAGACAAAATTTTATTGTCGAATGTTACTTATGAATCCTTAGATAATCAGGAAATCAATTTTAAATACAATGGTTCACAATTGGTTGAGGGGGCTACTTCTGGAACTAAAAAATTTGACGGAAAGATCAAATTTTTTACTGTAAGTGTACTAGACAATGAACTAAAGCCTATCAATAATTATAAATTTAATAGCGGTAAAGAGGTAGAATGGCAATGGTACATCACCAATCGGACAACAAAGAAAGCAGAAAATGTTGAAGCAAAGTTGAACTTACCTTCTGGATTGACAATCGTTCCGGGAAGCATCAAGGTTTGGAAGAATGGAGCTCTTGCACCGACTATAAACGATCTGGAAATCACAAATACTATAGGTGATTTAGATCACAAAGATACTATCGCTATCACATTCAAAACGACCGCTATCGGAGATCCGGACGAATGGTTGGAAGCAACAGGAGATTTGAACTGGGAAGATGATACTATTACGAGTCCGTATGCGAATCAGTCTAAAGGTGCCGTTCAAATTCTAGATGATGAGCAAACATTTACACCCAAAGATTACGATAACATGGCAATCACATCTGTTCCTATTTATCTGAATTACGGAGTGAAGTCTCAATCGAATACAGCTCAAACCTATAGTCTAGAAGACATCGATTACCAGACTAACACGAATGTAAAAACAAAAGGTTTTTACACACGTTTACGTGACGATAGGCCCACAAGTACGGGGTGGAAATTAACAGCAAAGCTTTCTGATTTTTCAAATCAGGAAGGTATTATGCCTTACAGTCAAGGTGCGAAAATAAGAATGCAGAATCTATCAATGGAACGAGTGAATGATCGAGATACTCCTCAAGAAACAGTGGATGTATCGCCAACAGGACCTGATGTGCCTGCGGTGAATAATACGGATGTTTCACTGGAAGTTGGCCAGACAGAAACGACCTTAGTTACTGCTCAGGCTAATCAAGGAATGGATACTTGGCAGTTGAGGATGCCTTTTGACAAAATTTCTCTAAATCTACCGCCAAATGCAGGTAAAAAAGGAAGAGTCTACAAGGCCAAGTTAACCTGGTCCTTAAACGACACACCATAATGGGGAGGAGAATGTAGATGACGATTCCAATGTGGTTGGGGGTATTCGGCTTTCTGGCGATTGCGGGGCTGGTGAGCTTTTTGCTCTTTTTTATCAAAGACAGTCGTTTACGGCTGCAGTATGAGAAGAAATCGACGGTATTGCTAGTGGATTGCGGATTATTGTTTGTGATGCTGCTGGCAATTGCTGCGGCGATCTTTTTGTACCTAGATTGGCAGGCTCAATTGAATTACTTTTTAGCTTAATGCAAAGGGGAGGTTCTCCCCTTTTGCTTTTTAGAAATGAAAGGAAGTGAAGTCCATGCGTCCGTTATTAATTCTAACCAAGAATCTAATGGTAGAACAGAAGCTGCAGGAAAAGCTGCAGCACTTGAATTATGAAGTATTTTGTTCGGTGACGATGTTGAAGCGGCTGCGGAATCAGCTGAATCGGTTTCAGATGATTCAGAGTTATCAGGCGATTATTTTCAGCGAGACCTTGAATGATCAGGAAGTACGGGAGCTGCTAACGTATGTTACCTACGAGGACAACCTAACCATTCGCAAATTTATACGGGAACCATCGAGGGAAGAGCAGGATGCCTTGCGGGAAATGGGAATCGATACTTGGATTTATGATGGGCAAAGCTTGGATGTGATTCGGGAACAGCTGGCGGTTCAATTAGTGCAGCGTAGGAAGAATGACCATGATAATGTTGTCTTCCTTTATCAAAGGGAGGATACACCAAATAGCTTGGCAGAATTTAAAGGCAATCTAACTAAAAAAGAACGCCTAGCCTTTAACTGTCTGCTGGAAAGCGAGAATGGAATGGTTTCTCGTGAAAACATGTGCCACTATTTGTGGAAGGATGAACCTAACAATTCTCATCTGACTCAGATATCTGTTCTGATTAAGCGGATAAAACTCAAATTATCTGAAGCCGGTTTTCAGGATGAGATGATTAAGACCATCTGGGGATATGGTTATCAGCTATCACCAAAATTGTTGCATTTTTATAATCAAGAAGCAGTGGAATGACTTTTCAATTGAAGAGTCATTTTCTTTATCTCGAAGTTGCAGTAAATGAATGGTTAGTAAAGAAAAGTGAATCAGGGAAGAATCTCTGACTTTTTTGTACGAAATAGACATTGCAGACTAACCTGCCAGAAAGAAGGGAAATTTGATCTTAAGATTTGTGGTAGTAAGAAGTCCTGTCTTTCCTAATCGTTTTAACTTGGATGCTTGTGTAATAGCAGAGGGATTAGATTAATTGCGAATGTCATTTAAAAACGGGAGAAAATAATAATAAACCAATGGTATAATGCGTATAATCAAAAAAATAGCTGGTTAACATGAACAATCACTTTATAATATTAGTGATTATGGAAGAGTACATAATAGAGGGATCTGGGGGATTTGTATGGAAAAGCTGAAGGAGAGTAGATGGATTCAAGCCTTCCCGTTTATTGGTTTTTTGCTGTTGCTAGCCGGTCCTGTGCTGTTGTTTATATTTGTCGAGACAGTCTCAGTCAATTTTTTTGATGCGCCAGAAATCTTTGCGTTTGTCTTAACGACAGTCTGCTTCTTTTTGCCAGGAATCGGAGCGGTAATCGGTACATTTTACTTAGAGTTGAGTATGAATAAGCATTTATTGGGCAAGCTGTTAGTGATCGTTACTATCATCATGTGTAATCCGTTCTTTTACGTTTTGTATTATGTTATCTGTAGTTATGTTGGTGATGTGCTAGCTGGTATTCCGTTTGTTTAGCTTCCCAATGTTAAGGAGCATTATTGTGATGAAGATAAAAATGAAAACGATTCGAAAAATAATCTACACGCAATTTCGGGTGTTTATTACGTTTTCAATAGTAAATAAGTGCAGTCGGCTAATTTCTGAATTAGATTATTTGTCTGAACTGTCAGTTATCGATAATATGCTGGGGATATTGCCCTTCACTCTGCTTTCGTGTGTCTGCGTCTTGCTGTTGGTACTGGTGTGGCGGAAGCATCAGAAGTTCAGAAAATCAACGGTTGTTATAGCGTTAGTCGCGGTGTTGGGAGGAATCCTGCTGATTCCAGCCGTCGATGGCAGCTTCTACCCAGCTCCTCCTGTTGTTGAAGAAGATCCTGTTCCCCTTGATTTGAGCAGCTACGCGCCTTTTTCAGAAGCAACGAAGCTTGCCAGTCTGGAAGAGCCATCCATGCTTACGATAGATAGTGATTTACCTCGATTAGATGGTGAGCCTGCTTTGTATCCTTTATATGCAGCAGTCGCTCAAGCGATTTACGATGAGTAAAGCTATTCTTCTGATGTCGTTGCTTACTCAAGCAAGACTGAGGCGCTGCAAGCCCTTATTTCTGGTGAGCGAGAGATCATTTTTATTAGTGGTTGGATTCCTCGGGAACAAGAAGAGGAAGCATGGAAAGCGGGTGTGGAGTTAGCATATAAAGAAGTTGCTAGAGATGGTCTTGTCTTTTTAACAAATACGTCTAATCCGATTAATAATCTGACTAGTCAGCAGTTAGAGAATATTTATTCCAGAAAAACAACGAAATGGAAGACGCTTGGTTGGGAGGACGGCGGCGACATTATTGCCTATCAGTTAACAAATAGATCAGAGCGGCCAGATGGATTGCAGATACTATTGCAGGAATACGCACCTAGTCTAAACCCTTATTATTTACCAGAGGATGAGTTATTTGAAGCTAGTAGTCTGATGAAGCAGCTTGCTTCGGATCAAAATGGTTTGGGTTACGCGAAGCATTATCTGGCTGAAACGATGTATCCCAACAAACAAGTAAAAATGCTAAACATAGATGGAGTATATCCGTCCTTCGGAGCAATTTCTAAAGAGCGGTATTACTTTGATGAACAAATTTACGCGGCAACGAATGGGGAACCTGCCGGCAATATAAAGCTGCTGATTGAATGGATGTTGTCTGAGGAAGGGCAATATTTGGTTGAAGAGACTGGGTATGTGCCGGTGAATCTGACTTTGACAGAAGAAATTGAGTGAGAATCATTTTGTCAGGCGGTACTGTTCAGGATCGATGAGTTAAAGAGAGCGATTAAAATATAGGAAGGCTGGAGAAAAAAGTGTTAGAGCTAGATTTATTGAGGGCAGGGGTGGTGCTTGTTGGTGGATGTGGCAGTTCGAAAAAGGACTCAGCCAAGGAAGCAAAGATTAGACTGTATATTCATGACACACTGACGAAGCTGGCAACGGATGGGTATCAGAGCTTGATTCTTTTTTATCGAACCAGTGAATGGGCAGAAGCTTTCAATCGGGCATTTGCGCCAGATTTTCAAGTGAGTAAATAATTGGTGTAGTTGATTTGGTTTTATTGTTAGGAGGGATTCAATGTTTCATGTTGTACTGATACTTTTTCCGATTCTCATGCTGGTTATTGCAGGGTCTCTTTTGTTGATGGGCTTCACGTCAGTTATCGTCAGCATTGTCGGCGGGACAACGGCAGTTTTGAAGCTTAAGAATCAAACGGCTAAGAATTTATTGCTGATTGGTTTTAGTCTGTTATTGTTGGTAGGCGTTTTGGCCTTGCTGCCGTTTGCGGGTTTCTTAGCGGAGCTTTCTATCAAGGCAGTGCAAATTATTAGAAGATGTTTGCTGGGATTAATGATCATACTGTCAGTTGGTGGGATCAAAATGTCACAAGTAATCGCAAATAAAACTGGCAGAAGGTTGCTATCTATTCTATTCGGCTGTGTTGGTGTTATTACTGGGTTGATCCTTCTGTGGCTTTTATTCTAAAGGGAAACGCTGCTTGTGTACGGGAGCTTCAAGTGAGTGACTAGTTTATTATAAGGTATGGGTGCTATGAGGATCACGATGACCCAAACAAGGTCGGGAACCAAAAAAGAATATCAAATTGACGGAAGTAAGCGGCAATATTTGGGCAAAGCGCCTAGTTTTAGAGACCATGGCAAGCTTTTGGACGGAGCCGTCGTCTTTCTCAATATCAAATTTTTTAATGAAGAAAAAAAGGCAGAGAGCTTTTGTTTTGATGTCGGCTCAATCGATGGGGTTGTTTTAGTTCCTAAATTATTGCAGTTAATGCCCAAATGTGAAATTCATTGATGCGTATTTCTCGTTTGAAAAAATCTGCTTCCTGTACCAACTAATGTTATTATGGAATAAAAAGAGAAGGAGACGATTCCAATGAACGAAATCAACCCCATGCTGCTTGAAAACATTGATATAAAAGTAATCCACCGCGCTTTTCAGGATGCGTTTTCTGATTATGCAGTGAAGCTTCCTTTGTCGCTAGAAAATTTTCAAACAATGATGAAACGACGAGGCTTTACCCCTGATATATCAATGGGTGCATTTACTGAACCAGACCAGGATCTGGTGGGATTTGTTTTGAACGGGTTAAGGCAATGGCAAGGCAAGCTGACCGCCTATGATACCGGAACGGGTGTAACCCCAGCCTACAGAAAGCAAGGAATTACCAGCCACCTATTTGATGAGGTACTTGATGTACTAAAGCAGCGAGGTGTGGAACAATATTTGCTTGAAGTGCTCAAGAGTAATAAAGTAGCATTTGAACTATACAAAAAACAAGGGTTCACGGTAACAAGAACCTTCTCGGTATTCAAGCTAAATAAAAATAGTGTACAGACCACAACGACGGAAGGAATTGATTGCGTGCCGGGCATTGCGCTGGATGAATGGGAAATAGTGAAGAGCTTCTGGGATTTTGATGCCTCTTGGCAAAACTCTATTGATTCGGTCCAGGCAGTGCCGGAAAAATTCGTCTATGTATTGGTGCGCCGCGATTCTGAAATTGTTGGCTATGGGATCGTTGAAAAAGCGACGGGAGATGTACCACAATTTGCTGTGCGGCAAGATTACCGGCGAAAAGGAATTGGACAAGGCATCATTTCCACGTTAATGCAGTACTCACAAACCGGGGAATTGCGCTTTGTGAATGTAGATGATTCTTGTGATAGCTGCATCAACTTTTTGCGTGACGTGGGGGCAGAAATTACTGGCGGACAGTATGAAATGCTTTTGCCGTTGACTTAAGTAAGAATAGGCTGGACTCTTGATAGTCATAGTTCAAACTGGGGGGTGATATGAAGAGTATCGTTGGTAAATATATATTCGTGGTTTTCCTATCGCTTAGCTCCCAAAGAAACTGGCCAGCAAAAAAATAAAAACAACGTGCGCGACGGCTTGTATCAGATGTCGCGCACTTTATTTTTTACAAAAGCAAACTCAAAACGGTCAACACAATGTACCATGCGGCCACAAGGAGCCGCTGCATTACGATAATCCTATAAGACGTTTTTAGCGAAAAGCATTTGAACACGGTAAACAAAAAACATGCAAGAAATGCCGGCAACACCACCTTTTTCATAAAATATTTTATAGTGTCTCAGCGTGCCATAGTAACAACTCTCTACACCTATATTATAAGTATTTTTTTACTATATTCAGCAGGATATCGCTACATAAAGCCTATAGGCCCGTGTTTTTGTTTCCGATTCGATTACCACTGGGAAATAGTAATCTTCACTCAGTAAATCACTAGATTCCATAAAAAAATTCGTCCCACCGACCTGATCGCTATTTGAATATATCTAACTTTTGACTTATGATGGAGTTGGTATGGAACTGATTTGTCAGTTCCCGTGTTGTGCAAATGTTGAATAGAAAATCAGAATGGGATTAAATGGGTCTGTTCTTAATTGAAAGGTGGAAATGGGCGAGATGGTACGAATAGCTGTGGATATGGATGAGGTAATTGCTGATTATGTGGCAAAAGAGCTGCAGGTTTATAACCAACGTTTTGGAACCGAATACACGAAAGCTGATCTGCAAGGGAGAAAGCTGCGACATCTTCACCCGGAGCACACTGGAGCCATCCGTGCTTTTATCAGAGAAGAGGATCATTTTGCCGACTTTGCGGTAATTGAAGGCGCCCAAGAGGGGCTGCGGAAGCTGGCAGAAAAGCATGAAGTGTATATTGCCACAGCTGCGATGGAGGTTCCCACCTGCTTTAATGCTAAGTATGCTTGGTTGCAAACGCATTTTGCTTTTATACCTGACGATAATTATGTGTTTTGCGGAGACAAATCGATTATTGCCGCCGATTACCTGATTGATGATCACATCCGTCATCTCGAAACCTTCAAAGGAACCGGAATTTTATTTGGGGCACCCCATAATTACAATGAAACCTACGACATCAAGCTGAATAATTGGCAAGAGGTAGTAGACTTTTTTGAAGCTCGGTATGGATCGTAAGTAGAAATAATTGGTTTCAAGCAAAAAATTAAGATGAACAAGGGATATGTACGGTCAAGAAGATCTGTTTGAACCCGATCTTGGCTAATTACTAATAGCACCTTCAAACGTCCTTACGAAATGCAGGGCGTTTTTCTTTGTCTCTTAGTCGCTGCTTTTGGCGGATTTGAGGGATGAATGTATGTAACAAAGAACTGTTAGACTATTTCGAACCGGAACAGATCTGTGAAGGTAAAGTGAACAGTTCAAGCAAAGATAATCAGCAGAACAAAACTAGACGACAGAACCATTAGCCAAAATAGAAGGGCCCATTTCTATTTGGCTGAGGCTAGTGTCTTAAGTATTTCTACGACGCTTTGGTAAGTTATCTCTATTCAATTGTCAACGAACAAATTGTGGGAAAAGGACGCCTTAATTTACCACGATCTTACCTATAAAGAAGGTGCGGCGCGCACGCACCTTCAAGATAGTACCGTTTAAGAGAATGGCCGCTAGTTAGCGTTTTTTCTTTTTCCCTTTTTTCTTCTTCTTCTTGTTGGCTTCGTGATAGGCTCGCAGCCGATCGACCTTTTCTTTGCGTGGGTTGGTCGCCCTTTTGACTGCTGGAATCTCTGCAACGGGTGCTTCAGGTTCAATTTCGGCAGGGGTTGCTTCAGCTTGAACCGCTTTTTCCGCAGATTTTTCGACAGCCTTGGTTAATGAAGCTGGGTTCACCACGGGAGCCTTTGCAGAAGTAGTCGTTGGATTGACAAACGCTGCGTCCAAGGCGGTTTTTGCTTGGCTGGGAATTCCGGCTTTTTCCAGGACAGACTTCGGTGCAGCTTCGATTGTTTCTAGAGCTGATTTTGCTGCAGGCTGTTCGGTTTTTTCTTCTTTTACAATTGCTTTCGGTTCTTCGGCTGGTTCAGAGACTTGGGTACTTTCATCAGCAATAATAAACGGCGCAAAAGCATTATTGGCATCTGCCACATAGGTTTCGGCTTGTTGGCTAAGGTCAAAAAGCGGTGTTTCGATGGTTTCCACAAATTTGGCAGAAACGACTTTGCAAAATTGACGCACACCGTCTTTTTGGAACAGGTTTAATGTGGTCAGTGCTTCCAAAGCTTCCTTGATTTCATCGGCAGTTTTGTTCGGGTTTGGGTTGTTGTAAGACCAGCGGTGGTTTTTACCGGCGGCATTTTCAAATACAGTTGCTAGTTTTAACATAATTTTTTCTCTCCTTTAGTTTAGTTAGTTTTTGTTTTTCAGGAACTTTCCGAGAGCTCGGATTCGGTTCCAGTGACAGTTGAATCGGCTTGAATAACTTCCATTAAATCAGTGTTGCTATGCTTAGGTGGAAAACATCTGGCTGTCAGCATTTCCCACTCGGTTTCTTCAAAATATTCGCTAAAGAAATAGAAATAGCGACGTAAGGCACGGTTGACGGTAGCTTTACTGAATAAATGGCGGACTAAATCCTTCAAAAATAGTTCAAAATCCTGTTCCCCCAGCTGCTTCCGGATTTTCATAGCTAGTAGCAGCTGGATGGTCACGGAGCTATTTTGCGTTTCCTGATAATAAGCAGAAATTTGTTCTCGTAATGTCTTGGCTTTCAAATGAAAAACCTGATATTGGGTAAATGGCAGATCAGTCATGATGTTTTTCCTCCTTTACTGGGCGGTCTTAACGACGCGGGTTTGATTAGTGACGATGACGCTGTCTAAGCTGCTTCCTTCTTGTCCCAGGTCCGCCATGACCTCGCCTAGTTTTACGATGTCGGCTTCGGCTGGACTGGTGATCACATTGCTGAAGTTCACTTTCTTTTGTTTGTCTTCGCCTTCTTGTTCGATGAGTACGTGTAATTTGGTTCCTAACGGTTGAATCATTGATGCTTCCTCCTAAATTTTTTTGTTCCGGCCGGTGACTAAAAGATAACAGATAGAGAAAAAAGAACAAAATGGCTAAGTGTCCCGAAACCTATAGTTATTGTCCAGGGACATTTATAGAAACGTTGATTTAATCGTACAGTAAAATTTACTAAAAGTTATTTTCTAGGGTGCTGGGGACACTTAGGGATTTTAAGAGAGAAAAGTGGATTAAGGTTGATGTGATAAGGAATTTGGCTTTTCAGGTGAAACGTACTTAAAAGGAAATGTTGGATTAAATAACAAAAAGTCGGAGGGGCGTTTGGAATAAAATCTGCTTTTTTTATCGAATCAAACAAGCTCTCCCCGAAATTTGGGAAGAGCTTGTGGCAAATGTTCATTTAAAATCCTGGAAGACAAACGTTTCTGATCAATGAATGATGATTGAGTATTCTGTTTCAAACGTTTCGTCGCTGGCTAATCGGTTCATTCCTAGGCGGTCTTCAAGTTTTCCTGTGGAATTTGTAGTATCGGTCATGCCAAACCAGGGCTCAATGCAGACAAAATCGGCTTCCTTGGGGTACGGCGACCACAAAGCAACATAAGGGAAATTCTTATACACCACGGTAATATCATGGATGGACTTTTCGCTTTCGATCATAAAGGCATTCAGTCCTTTGGTTTCATAGATCAACGAGCTGTTGCTGAAGAGATCATGGCAAAGCCTGATATAGGTGTTAGTCTGGCCTAAGGTTCGTTTGTCAAAATTCACAAAATGTTCTTCTAGCGGAATCGTCGTTCGGCATTTGGATGGCAAAAATGAGAAATAGTAGTCGTCAAAGGTCAAGTGATCTTCCAAGGGAACATTGAAGGCCGGGTGGCTTCCCAGAGCAAAGATCATTTCTTCGGGTCCGGTGTTTTTTAAGTTAAAGTGGACTCTCAAGCCTTCGCCCCAGATCTCGTATTTTACATTCAAGGTAAATTCGAAGGGGTAGAGCTTGAGGGTTTCTTCATTGCTGGAAAATGTCAGAATGACTAATTCATTGGTCATGGCAAGTATGTCAAATTGGCAATCCCGAATAAAGCCGTGCTTCGGCATCGAATAGTTTTTCCCTTTATAAGTGTACTGATTGTCTTTCAGTCGCCCGATAAAAGGAAAAAGAATCGGCGCGTGCCAGTCCCAATGGTTGGGATCTGCCTGCCAAATAAATTCAATGCCTTCTGATTGGAAGCTGATTAGTTCGGCACCATGCGTGCTGATTTTGGCTGTTATGCTTTGGTTAGAGATGGTTATGGTCATGGGCTTATACCTCGCTCTATGATTTACTTTTAAGTGAAATACTCATCCATTTCGGACTTTTTTGCAAAGTGCAAACTGGAAACGAACGTTAAGAAATAGTCTGGCAGAGTATCGGTTAACCGCTTACAAAAGTTGGCGATCGAAATTAGGAGCCTTTTCATTTTCGGGTTGTACGAAGCTGTTTAGCAAAGATTTCTGGTACTTGGGTACTTGGTTGCAAGTGAAGCTGTCGGGTCTCGACGGAATCAAACTTGTTTCGTATCTTTTATTGAAAGAGCCACCTCGATTCTTTTAAACGCAAATTGGAATTTTGAATTATTAACAAATAATATACGCGTTATTTGTGAAGCTGTAAACTATATTTGCGTAAAAAAATTGAGGATCGGCTCGTTTTTGTTCTGGATAAGGTGAAATTTTTTGTTTACCTTATCCCATACTTTTTCATTTTATTGTAAAGGGTGGAGCGTTGAATCCCCAGCTTTTCGGCGCAGATGGTTTTGTTGTAATTCACCGAGTCCAGAGTAGACAGAATTAATTCCCGCTCGGCATCGCCTTTTTGTTCCAACAGCTTAGATGGTTGGGAAGGTTTAGCAAAGTTGCGAATTCGCTCCGGCAAATCCGACAGGTGAATATAGCCTCCCTCAGACATGCCCACCAAGGCTTCGCACAAATTGGTCAATTCGCGAATGTTGCCGGGAAAATCATAGGTCAACAAAACTTCTCTCGCTTTAGGAGAAAGCAGCGGTTCTTTTAGCTGAAATTCGCTGGCGAAAAATGTTAAATAATATTCCAGCAGTAGTGGCACGTCGGCTTTGTTTTGTCTTAAGGACGGCAGCTCTAAAGTCAAAACGTTCAAACGGTAAAACAAATCCTCGCGAAATTCTTTTTTGGCAATTTTTTCTTCTAAATGTTGATTGGTGGCGGCGATCACTCGGGCGTTCACTTTTTTGGAAAAGGTACCGCCCACCGGTTCAATCGTTCTCTCCTGCAGCACCCGCAAAATTTTGGCCTGCATCAACAGCGGCATATCACCGATTTCGTCTAGGAAAATCGTACCATTTTCCGCCAATTCAAACTTTCCTTTTTTCCCACCCTTTAAGGCTCCGGTAAAAGATCCTTCCACGTAACCGAACAGCTCAGACTCCAGCAGGTTATCCGGAATCGCTGAACAATTGATGGCAATAAAAGGTCCGTCGCTTACCGGGCTCAAGGCGTGAAGCGTTTGGGCATACAATTCTTTTCCGGTACCGCTCTCGCCGGTGATCAAAACATTAGAGGGCAGGGCCGCCATTCGTTTCATCCGATGCTTCAGCTGAGCGGTTTTTGGTGAATTGCCGACAATTTTTGCCAAGGCATCGCTGGAATGCTTAATTGGTAAGTGTTGGGCAGCTTCTTTGGTGGTCATTTTGTCGGTCAAATGGTACATTTCCTCAATGCTGCGGTGAATAATAATGCCCATGGCACCAATCAGCTGATTTTTTTCAAATAATGGCACCCGATGGACCACCATTTCTTTGTCGTGGATGCGCTGGATTTGGTCCCGTTCTTCCTTGCCGTTTTTGCAAATTAGATGCAGCTGGGTGTTTTCGATCACTTCCTCAACCGGCTGGTGCAGAACTTCCTCGCGATTTTTACCGAGAATTCGACAGTAGGCGGAATTAATGTCGGTGATCAGGCCATTTTGATCCACTACCACGATGCCTTCATAGGAATTATCCAGTACCTGCTGCAAAATCGACATGGAATTCAGCGAATGCTTGACGGTATCCATTTCGACCGACTTGGCTTTAAGCAAATCGGTCCGGGTGATGATGCCGATCAACGTGCGATCTTCCTTAATTACCGGCAAACAGCCTTCGGTCATATTCAAGGCTTTTTCCAAAGGGTCCAAAGGGAAAACCGCATCGAAGGAGGCTTCAATAATCGAACGAATCGGTTCGGCAGTGGATTGATTTTGATAAAGCGCCAGCATAATTGAGCTTTTAGTAATCATCCCCTCCAGAAAATTGTGATCATCCACTACGGGAATGCTGTAGAAATTGTTCTCAGCAAAAATCTGGATGGCACTGTTGATGGTTTCGTTGATATTGATGGTAATCGGATCGGTGGTCATCCATTTACTGATCGTATTTTGTGTCTGAATATGTTTTGGCCGCTCATTAAACAGTTCTTTCATCAAATCACCCTTTCTAAACCCATAGTGAATCTATAGTTAACCAACATGTAATCATTAATTGTCTTTAGTGTACATAATATTAGACAGTATGTCCATTCTTTTATACAGAAAAGATTGTGAATAATTTGTCATAATTGTATTGACGCAATTTTAGACTTGGCACGGCAATTGCTTATATAAGAGTAAGGAAGACAAACTCTTTCAGTAATTGAATTCGAGGAGGAAATAGAAATGACAAGAAAACTAAAAAATTATATCAATGGTGAATGGGTAGAAAGCCAATCCCAAAATATTGAAGAGGTTATGAACCCAGCGACTGAGGAAGTACTGGTACAGGTGCCTTTATCAACTAAAGAAGATACCGAAGCGGCCATCCAAGCGGCGGAAACGGCTTTTGACAGCTGGAAAAAAGTTAGCGTTCCGGTTCGTGGTCGCTACTTGTTCAAACTTCACCATCTGTTGACCACTCATAAAGAAGAATTAGCTCGCTTGATCACGCTGGAAAACGGCAAATCGTTAGCCGAATCTTTAGGCGAAGTGCAACGGGGTATTGAAAATGTTGAGAATGCCGCAAGTATCACCAACCTGATCTTAGGTGATTCCTTATCAACCGCTGCTACGGATGTTGAGATTACCAATTATCGTTACCCGATCGGAGTTATCGGCGGAATTACTCCCTTTAACTTCCCAATGATGGTGCCGTTTTGGATTTTCCCGATGGCGATTGCGGCTGGGAACACAGTTGTACTGAAACCTTCAGAAAAAACACCGTTGTTAATGGAAAAAGTCGTGGAATTAATGGAAGAAGCCGGCTTCCCTAAAGGTGTATTGAATATCGTTTATGGTGCTCATGATGTAGTGAATACTTTATTGACAGATCCGTTAGTGAGAGGAATCAGCTTTGTCGGGTCAAAAGGCGTCGGCGAATATGTTTACAAAACTGGAACCGATAATCTGAAACGGGTCCAAGCCTTAACCGGTGCCAAAAATCATGTGATCGTCTTGAAAGATGCTAACATTGATCGGGCAGTTAAAGATATTATTGGCGGAGCTTTCGGTTCAGCCGGCGAACGCTGCATGGCGGCATCGGTGATTGTCCTGGAAGAAACAATTGCTGAAGAGTTTATCAGCAAATTCAAACAAGCTGCCAAAGACATCAAAATCGGCAACGGTTTAGATGAGGGTGTCTTCTTAGGACCTGTGATCCGTAAAGAAGCCCAGGAAAGAACCTTCAATTATATCCAAAAAGGGGTAGATGAAGGAGCGGATCTATTGCTGGATGGTCGAGAAAATCTGCCAGCAAAAGGCTACTTTGTGGGACCAACTATTTTCGACAATGTATCCATGGATATGGCGATTTGGCAGGATGAAATTTTTGCACCAGTGGCATCAATTATGCGGGTCAAAGATCTTCGTGAAGCAGTCGCTCTGGCGAACCAATCAGAATTTGCTAACGGTTCTTGCCTGTACACCAACAATGCTTCAGCGATTCGCTTCTTCAGAGAAAATGTCGATGCAGGTATGCTGGGAATTAACTTAGGCGTTCCGGCACCAATGGCTTGGTTTGCTTTCTCTGGCTGGAAAAATTCTTTCTTTGGCGATTTGCATGCCAACGGAAAAGACAGCGTCGAGTTCTACACCCATCGTAAAGTTGTGACGGCTCGTTATGCGGAAAGTGAAATTTAATTAACGACGAAAACGGCTTAGCGGCCGTTTTCTTTTTGAACCTTTCCTTGTAATCCTTGCTTACTCCTGTAGACTATAAGTAAAGGGGTCCAGACAAATGCAGAAAATAGCAGGCTTCGTCGTTTTAGCAATCAGCTTATGGCAGTTTTGGATGACCAAAAGGGCACTTACCTATTTTCAGAAGCAGGGCAACGAAAGCACGTCACCGTTTCTAATGCTGAGTTTTTGGTCCAGCTTGAGCTTCGCGCTCCTGTTTTTAGGATTTGCGTTTGCGCTGATTTTTGATTTATTCCCATATTAAACGAGGATACAACTTGGCCGACAATTTTGTCGGTCTTTTTTTATGCTCAAAACAGCGAAAAAGTTAATCAAGAGTTAACTATGAGAAGTTCATCATTTATTCATATAGAGTTGACTGTTGGAACTTTATCAGATAGAATATTACCATAACATCACCCTTGAGAAGTGAAGTAATTCAAAATTTATTTATTATGATTAAATGATGAGGATGTTAGCAGGCGATCGACAGCTAACAATGTAAACGGGTTCATCTAGTTTGACAGCCTCATTAGTGGTAGAAGGGATGTGAGAATTTGATAGAAGCGTTAGATAAGATTCAAGCAACAGAACAAGAGGTGGCTGAAGAGAAGCAGGCAATCTTAACTGAGATAAAGGACTATGCTGCACAGCGAGCAGACGAATTAGAAAAATTAAAAGCAGAAAATCAGCGCTCCTTGCAGCAGCTGATGGAGCAAATGGAGGCTGAAGAAGCCGCAAAGCTGGAAAAGGAACGACTTCAGCTGGAGGCCAAAGCTAAGGAACAGCGAGAGCAAATTGAAGAACGCTACATTCAGCATCGACAGTCGGCGATTAACAAAATTATCGAGAGGGTGAGGGAACAATATGGGCGTCACTAAAATGAAAAAAGTGACTATTATCTCTGAGCGCTCTTATCAGGATTCGTTGCTGCAGGCGATTCAAGGGCTGCAAAACGTGGAAGTGCGTGATCTATCCCAATCGGTAGAAAACAATGACTGGGTTCAACAGTATTTTTCCACCGCTTTTGAAGATGTGAAGGAAGCTGATGTTAGCGAACTCCACCTTTTGCAGACCCAAATTAATGAGCTGGTCCAGTTTATTCAGCATCATGGGAAAAATAAGGACAAGATCAAAGGCTTGAAACGCCGCTATATTTCGTTGCAGGAAATCGAAAAAAACTTCGATCAGCAGCAATTGCGCCAAGAACTAATGGAAATAACGGATCTGAAGCAGCGATGGGAAGAGGCTCAGCAGCGGCAGGAACAGCTTCTGCAGGAAGAGACCTGGCTTACTCGCTGGCAATACTTGGATGTAGCACCGACGCAAGTGCAATCTATGAGCACCGAACTTCTTATAGCTGAGGTGAGCACACAAGCAGCAGCTGAGTTAATTGAAGAATTAAAGCAGCTGGAACTGGTACATTATGAAGAAGTTTACTCCGATGACAGCAGCGTTTCCTTTGCGCTAGTGTTTCTAAACGAGCTGAAGGCGACGGTTCAAGATCTTCTAACTAATTATTCTGCTGAAATTGCGAAATACCCTTACGAAGTGGTCCCAAGAACAGCGCTGCAACAGGTGAAGGAACAACTAAAGACGCTGCACAAAGAGGGGCAAAAGCTATCCAAGCAAATCGGCAAAAAGAAGCTGGTGATTGGCGAGCTGCAATGGGCTGAGGAAGTTCTGCTGGCAATGGAGGAACGAGAAAAATTAAAGAATCAATTTGTACAATCCGCTTTTCTCGTGGTGCTGCAGGGCTGGATTAGTGAAGACGAAGTGAATCTGATGGTCAGCGAATTGGCTGAATTATTTGGTCAGGATACGATTTACTTGGATTTTGAAGATCCAACGGCCTACGAGGAAGAAAATGAAGTGCCTACTAAGCTGAAGAACAATGCCTTGGTGGAGCCTTTTGAGATGCTGACGGAAATGTATGCGTTACCGCATTACAAAGAGGTAGACCCGACACCCTGGATGATGCCTTTTTACTTGGTGTTCTTTGGCATGATGGTGGCTGATTTAGGCTATGGCCTATTAATGCTGATTGCCACGACAGTTGCCTTGAAATTTTTAGTCTTGCCAACCGGTATGCTGAAGTTTGTGAAATTTTTCCAGATTTTATCCGTGCCATCTATGGTTTGGGGGCTGATTTATAATTCCTGCTTCGGAGCATCATTACCGATTCCCACCTTGCTGTCTACGCAGGACGACGTGATCCAAATTTTGATTTTGTCGGTAATCTTCGGCTTGATCCAAATTTTAGTTGGACTATTCATAGCCGCCAAGGAGCATATTAAGAAAAAGGAATACTTGTCGGCCGTGGGGAACGGCTTTGCCTGGCAAGGGATTTTAATTGGGCTAGGTTTGATGGTAGTGGGCAGTATGCTGCTGGACAATGCCGCGCTTTCTACAGCGGGCAAAGTGTTAGCCATCGTTTCGGCGTTAAGTGTAATTGTCGTACCGATTATTCAAGCTGACTCGAAGCTGACTGGTTTCGCTAAGGGCGCCTATGATTTGTATGGTGTGACTGGCTACATCGGCGATCTGGTAAGCTACACCCGGTTAATGGCTTTAGGGATTTCCGGCGGGAGTATTGCTGCCGCTTTTAATATGCTGGTAGGCTATATGCCGCCGGCCGCACGTTTTACTGTCGGTATTCTGCTATTGATTGCCTTGCAGGGCTTGAATATTTTTCTAACCTTGCTAAGTGCCTATGTGCATGGCGCCCGGCTGCAGTATGTCGAATTTTTCGGCAAGTTTTACAGCGGCGGCGGACGCAAATTTACTCCGCTGAAAACGGCTGAGAAATATTTTACGATTGAAAAAAAGAAGAAATAATGGAGGAGTTTCAACATGACAGATTACTTAATTAATAATAATGGTGGTATTCTTTTTGCAATTCTAGGGATGGCTTGTGCCACAATCTTTTCTGGGATCGGTTCATCTAAAGGGGTAGGAACCACCGGGGAAGCCGCGGCTGCCTTAACCACCAGCCAACCGGAAAAGTTCGGTCAGGCATTGATTCTGCAATTACTGCCAGGTACCCAAGGACTATACGGCTTCGTTATCGCCTTCCTGATTTTCGGTAACATGGGGACGGATATGTCGATGGTTGAGGGCTTAGGCTATTTAGGTGCTTCACTGCCGATTGCATTCACTGGTTTATTCTCCGGGATTGCCCAAGGGAAAGTGGCAGCCGCCGGGATTCAAATTTTAGCGAAAAAACCGGAGCATGCCACAAAAGGGATAATCTTTGCAGCCATGGTAGAAACCTATGCCATCTTAGGCTTCGTTATTTCCTTCTTACTAGTTGGACAAGTTTAAAATAGGGGGCCAGTTTCATGAGTGCCATTGAAAAAATTACTGAACAAATGAAAAGCCAGGCCAACCAAGAATTGGCGCTTTTGGAGAAAACGGAAAAAGAACGGGTCGATGCTGATTTCCAAAAAAATCAAGCCATCATCCAAGAGAATTTTGAAAAACAGCGCAGCAAACAAATTGATATGATTCAAAGCAAGTATCGTCAGCTGAGCAATCGCCAGCAAATCGAACACCGCCAGCAAACTCTGAACCTGAAACAGCAGCGTTTAAACCAGCTGTTTGAAGAGGCCAAAGAGGAAATGGAAGCCTGGACACCTGCTGAAATGCAGGAATTTGCCCGGGCGGTATTGCCAGTGATTCCTTTTAAGGGGCAAGTGACCTTTGTTCCGGGAGAGAAAAGCTGCGAAGTGTATACGGAAGAATTTTTGCAGCAGGTTGAAGTGCCTTATCAACTGGTCTATTCTGATCAGCCGCTGGCTAAGCAAGCGGGCTTTGTGGTAGATAGCCAAGGAGTCCAGTACAATTTCATTTTCTCCAGCTTAGTTGTTGATGTGCAAGGCGAGTTGTCCTATGAGCTGGCCCAAGAAATTTTTGGCTAGCAGCACAGGATAAACGCTATTTAAATAGGAAGAAACACGTCTAAAAAAACGAAGTAGGAGGAGAAGGAATGAAGTTAAGTGGTTACCACGTATTAAATCCTTTGATTCGTGCCAAGGAATTGGAGCTGTTGCGGTCGGATTTTTTCGAAAAGCTGCTGGAGGCTGCCGACATTGAAGAAGTCGGTGAGCTGCTGAAGTCAACCAATTATGGTTCGTTGATTCAGCCCGGCTTTGAACATACATTTAATAAAGCGATGGATAAGGAGCAGGCGAATCTATTTGACTGGTTAGTGGAAATTGCGCCGGAAAAGGAAGTCGTCTGGGTCTACACCATGCGTTTTACTTTCCATAATTTAAAGGTGCTGACCAAGGGGGAAAAGCTGGAGCAGGATTTGGATCATTTATTTGTGCCGGACGGCTTTTATTCTATCCAGCAATTAAAGGAAGTCATTCGCAGTGGTGAATCAGAGCAGCTGCCGACTGAAATTGTAGCCAGTGTGCAAGAAGTGCTGGCGTATTTGCAGGAGTCGGCAATTTTACAAGGAATTGACGTGATTTATGATCGTCATTTCCTGCAAACGCAGCGGGCTGTGGGGGAACGCTTGGAATACCCCGAACTGCTAAGTGAAATTACGCATTTTATCGACCTGACCAATATCATTTTACTGGTGAGAGGCCTTTATCAAAAGCGCAGCCATGGCTTTATGCATTCCGTTTTATCAGATGCCGGCGACATTCCAAAAGAAGAGTTGCTAGAATTTGTCGGTGGCGAGCTGCCAGCCTTCAAGGAGTTTTTGCGAAATAGTGTCTACCGCGATGAGCTGTCCGCTATTTTACAGGAAGAGATCCTTGATCCGGCAGCCTTGGAACGCTTTAAAGACAATTATTTGACGGATTTGTACCAAACGGCGCAAACACAAGCCTTTGGACCGTTACCTCTTTTGGCTTTTATGAACGCCAAGGAAGTGGAGCGGAAAAATCTGCAGCTGATTGTTACAGCTAAACGCAGCGAAATCGCAAAAGAACGGATTCGAGAGAGGATGCGCAATGCTTATGACTTATAAAATCGGCGTAGTCGGGGACAAAGAATCGGTCCTGCCGTTTAAATTGTTTGGCTTCGATGTCCGTTATGGGACAGATGAGAAAACGGCTCGCAAAATCGTGATGGAGCTGGCGGAGGAATATGGCGTGATTTACATTACGGAGCAATGTGCCCAGCTGATTCCAGAGACAATTGAGCATTACAAGCAGCAGCTGACGCCGGCAATCGTACTTATTCCCAGCCATCAAGGCACGTTGGGACAGGGCCGGGCCGATATTCAACAAAATGTTGAAAAAGCGGTGGGTCAAAACATACTGTAGGCAAAAAGATGCCCGGGGACGAAAAATTGGTCGCGGGGTGAAATGGAGGATCGATTATTTTGCAAGAAGGAAAAATTGTCAAAGTCTCTGGACCCTTAGTAATGGCAGATAATATGGAAAAAGCCAGCATTCAGGACATTTGTTATGTGGGGGATCTTGGAGTAATTGGAGAAATTATCGAAATGCGGGGCAAGGTAGCCTCGATTCAAGTATATGAAGAAACGTCCGGCATTGGACCAGGTGAACCGGTGCAAACTACCGGTGAAGCCTTATCGGTGGAATTAGGTCCGGGGATTGTTTCCCAGATGTTCGACGGAATTCAACGACCGTTGGATACTTTTTTGGAAGTTACCCAAAGTAATTATTTAGGTCGGGGAATTAAAATTCCGGCGCTGGATCACAATAGAAAATGGACCTTTGAGCCGCAAATGACGGTGGGCACAGAAGTTGTGGAAGGCGATATTATTGGGATTGTGCAGGAAACCAAAGTGATTAAGCACAAAATCATGGTACCAATTGGTGTGGAAGGCACGCTGACCAAGGTAGAAGCCGGCGACTTTACGATTGATGAAACGATTTATGAAATCGAAACCGCCAATGGAACAAAGAGCTTTACCATGATGCAAAAATGGCCGGTTCGCCGCAGTCGTCCTTCAAAGGAAAAATTAATTCCGGATGTACCGATGCTGACAGGGCAGCGAGTTATTGATACTTTCTTTCCCGTAACCAAAGGTGGGGCCGCCGCGGTTCCAGGTCCTTTTGGCGCCGGGAAAACAGTGGTGCAGCATCAGATTGCTAAGTGGGCAGATGTCGACTTAGTGGTTTACGTGGGCTGTGGAGAACGGGGCAACGAAATGACCGACGTACTAAATGAATTTCCGGAATTGATCGATCCGACTACCGGGGAATCAATTATGGAGCGGACGGTTTTAATTGCCAATACCTCCAATATGCCAGTGGCAGCCCGGGAAGCATCGATTTATACCGGGATCACGATTGCGGAATATTTCCGAGACATGGGCTACGATGTTGCGATCATGGCGGATTCCACCTCGCGTTGGGCGGAAGCGCTGCGGGAAATGAGCGGACGTTTGGAAGAAATGCCCGGGGATGAAGGGTATCCTGCCTATCTAGGCAGTCGTTTAGCCGAATATTATGAACGTGCCGGACGCGTTGTGACTAAAGGATCGGACCACCGGGAAGGCAGTATCACGGCAATTAGTGCCGTATCACCTTCTGGCGGGGATGTGTCTGAGCCGGTTACCCAAAATACACTGCGAGTTGTAAAAGTGTATTGGGGTTTAGATGCAATTTTAGCGCAACAACGGCATTTTCCCTCGGTGGATTGGCTGCAAAGCTATTCCTTGTATTCCGATGAAGTCGGAAAATTTATGGATGTGGAGCTGCAGACAGACTGGAGTGTCATGATCAGTCAAGGGATGCGGATTTTGCAGGAAGAATCGCAATTGAACGAAATTGTCCGTTTAGTCGGTGTAGATTCTCTGTCGGAAAAAGATCGCTTGACGCTTGAAGTGGCCAAATCCTTGCGAGAGGATTATTTGCAGCAAAATGCCTACGACGATGTGGATACTTTTTCTTCTCGCCAAAAGCAGCTGAAAATGCTGGATACGATTTTAACCTTTGGCTCAGAAGGACAAAAAGCCTTGCGTCTGGGTGCTTACCTGGAAGAAATCATGAAGGGTACAGTGAACCTGCGGGATAAAATTGCCCGCAGTAAATACATTGCCGAAGATCATTTGGAAAAATTTGACGATATTATCACGGAAATCAAAACAACGATGCACGAAATTGTCAGCAAAGGAGGCATGACCAATGATTAAAGAATACAAAACCATCGGTGAAGTGGTCGGCCCGCTGATGGTGGTAGAAAAAGTTGAAGGCGTCAAATTTGAAGAACTAGTGGAAGTCCGCATGCAAAACGGCGATATCCGCCGCGGTCAGGTGCTAGAGGTTCAAGAAGACAAAGCAATGGTGCAGATTTTTGAAGGAACCAGCGGCATTAATATGGAGCAGTCCACCGTTCGTTTTCTAGGGCATCCCTTGGAGCTGGCTGTTTCTGAAGATATGATCGGTCGGGTCTTTGACGGCCTGGGCCGACCGAAGGACAATGGACCAGAAATTTTGCCGGAGAAGAAATTGGATATTAATGGCGAGGTTATCAATCCAATGGCGCGGGATTATCCCGATGAATTTATCCAAACCGGTATTTCCGCGATTGATCATTTGAATACGTTAGTGCGGGGCCAAAAACTGCCGGTATTCTCTGGTTCTGGTTTGCCCCATAAAGAATTGGCGGCGCAAATTGCCCGTCAAGCGAAGGTACTGGATACCTCGGAGGATTTCGCGGTAGTCTTTGCGGCGATTGGGATTACTTTTGAAGAAGCCGAGTTTTTTATGGAAGATTTCCGTAAAACCGGCGCCATCGATCGCTCGGTAATGTTTGTTAATTTAGCCAACGACCCGGCGATTGAACGGATTGCCACACCGCGGATGGCCTTGACAGCGGCTGAATATTTAGCCTATGAAAAAGACATGCACGTCTTAGTCATCATGACCGACATGACCAATTATTGCGAAGCGCTGCGGGAAATTTCCGCCGCCCGTCGGGAAGTTCCCGGACGGCGAGGCTATCCTGGGTACTTATACACCAACTTGGCTACCTTGTATGAACGGGCTGGCCGGATTCGCGGCTTAAAAGGTTCAGTGACGCAAATTCCGATTTTGACCATGCCGGAAAATGACAAAACCCATCCGATTCCCGATTTGACTGGTTATATTACCGAAGGCCAGATTATTTTGACGCGGGAGCTCTACAATAGCGGGATTCAACCGCCGATTGATGTGCTGCCGTCACTGTCTCGTTTGAAGGATAAAGGAACCGGCGAAGGCAAAACCCGCGGCGATCACGCAGCTACTATGAACCAACTTTTTGCCGCGTATGCGCAAGGGAAGCAGGCGAAGGAATTGGCGGTCGTACTAGGGGATTCCGCCTTATCTGATGTAGATAAAATTTATGCCAAATTTGCCGAACACTTTGAAGGCACCTACGTCAATCAAGGCTTCCATGTGAATCGTACGATTGAAGAAACGCTGGATTTAGGCTGGTCGTTGCTGTCTATGCTGCCGCGAACCGAATTAAAACGGATCAAGGAAGATATGCTGGATCAATATATGCCAACTACGGAGAATTAATATGGTGAAACTAAACGTAAACCCCACCCGTATGGAGCTGACCAAGCTGAAAAAGCAGCACACTACCGCTGTCAGAGGCCATAAATTATTGAAGGACAAACAAGATGAATTGATGCGTCAGTTTATTTTGCTGATTCGTAAAAATAATCGACTGCGGATCACGGTTGAAGAAGCGATGCAGCAGGCGATGGAGGATTTTGCCTTAGCCGATGCAACGATTAACGAAGCCTTTATTGAAAACATGTTTATCCTGCCTTCGGAAAAAATCGAGCTGGACGTGGTAGAGAAAAACATCATGAGTGTCAAAGTACCTTTGATGAACTTTCAATACAATGTCCACGCCAAGGATGATCCGATGGAGTACGGCTATATCAATTCCAATGCCGAACTGGATCGCACGCTGGATGCCTTTTTCGCCTTTTTACCTCAGCTGTTTGAATTAACCGAGATCGAAAAGACCTGTCAGCTGATGGCCAATGAAATCGAAAAAACCCGACGCCGAGTAAACGCGCTGGAGTACATGACGATTCCGCAAATGGAAGAAACGATTCATTATATCAAGATGAAGCTGGAGGAGAACGAACGCTCCAGTGTGACCCGCTTGATCAAGATCAAAAATATGAGCTGACTGCTAATAACAGGAAAAGCAGCAGGCTCATTAAATAAAAACTGGCTGGACAAACCTGTTCAGCCTTTCTAATTAAAAAGGAGAATTTAATGAAGAAAACGAAAATTGTAAGTACCTTAGGACCAGCCAGTAATACGGTAGAAATTATTGCTGAACTAATTGAAGCAGGGGCCAATGTGTTCCGTTTTAATTTTTCCCATGGCGATCATCAAGAACAAAAGGAACGGATGGAACAGGTTCGCCAAGCGGTTAAGCAAACCGGGAAGGATGTCGGGATTCTTTTAGACACGAAAGGTGCCGAAATTCGGACCACTGTGCAGGGTTCCCGCGATGGCAAGCTTGCATTTGAACAAGGTGATGTCGTTGCTATTTCAATGGACAGCTCGCTGGAGGGAACCGCCGAAAAAATTGCCGTGACCTATCCTCAGCTGTTTGATGATGTGCACGTGGGAGGACACATTCTCTTTGACGATGGTCTGATTGATATGCAGATCATTGAAAAAGATGAAGTCAAAAGAGAGCTGATTACGAAAGTGCAAAATTCTGGGGTACTAGGTTCTCGAAAAGGGGTCAATGCTCCGGGGGTGTCCATTAACCTGCCGGGGATTACCGAAAAAGATGCCGAGGATATTCGCTTTGGTCTAGATAATGAGATTGACTTTATTGCTGCCAGCTTTGTCCGCAAGCCTCAGGATGTATTAGAAATTCGGAAAATAGTCGAAGAAAAGGACATGAATCATGTCCAAATTTTTGCCAAAATCGAATCTCAAGAAGGTATCGACAACATCGATGAAATTCTTAAGGTTGCAGATGGGATTATGATTGCCCGTGGTGACATGGGGGTAGAAATTCCGGCTGAAATAGTGCCGATGGTGCAAAAAAGCATCATCAAAAAATGCAACGCCGCCGGGAAAGCCGTCATTACTGCGACGCAAATGCTGGAATCGATGCAGCATAACCCACGACCAACCCGAGCGGAAGCCTCTGATATTGCCAACGCAGTATTCGACGGCACCGATGCCACCATGCTTTCGGGGGAATCAGCTAACGGTGAATACCCGGTTGAATCGGTAGCGACAATGGCTCGAATCAACGTAGAAGCTGAAAAAGCTTTGGCTAGGTTAGGCACTTTCCAAGTGAATCGCTTCGATAAAACCGACGTTACGTAAACTACGGCCTTATCAGTAGCTCGGGCCGCACAGAACTTAGGCATTAAAACCATTGTCGCTGCGACTGAGTCAGGTCATACGGCTAAATTGATTTCCAAATATCGACCGGATGCGGATATTTTAGCAGTAACCTTCGATGAACGGACCAAACGCGGATTAACCATAAACTGGGGAGTATACCCAACCGTAACGGAAAAGCCCAGCACAACCGATGAAATGTTCGAGCTGGCTACTAAAAAAGCGGTGGAGCTAGGCTTTGCTAAAGAAGGGGACTTGATCCTAATCACTGCCGGCGTG
Source organism: Candidatus Enterococcus moelleringii (assembly GCF_017377575.1). Taxonomy (GTDB): domain Bacteria; phylum Bacillota; class Bacilli; order Lactobacillales; family Enterococcaceae; genus Enterococcus_A; species Enterococcus_A moelleringii. Next base: position 26,336 of record NZ_JAFREM010000019.1, on the reverse strand, counting down.
CCAGTGGGTGAACGCGGGACTACCAACGTCATGAAGATTCAGCTAATCGGTTCGAAGCTGATAGCTGCTCAAGGTCTGGGTGAACGCACGGTTGTCGCCAATGCTGTGGTGGCCTCTTCCGCTGAAGAAGCGAACAAAAAGGCTCATGACGGAATGATTCTGGTGGTGCCAACCACCGATATCGAGTACCTGCCGGCAATTAAACAAGCCGCGGCCCTGGTTGTTGAAAGTGGCGGCTTAACTTCTCATGCGGCAGTTGTTGGGATTGCCCAAGATATACCGGTGATTGTGGGAGCCGCTGAGGCAACGAAATTAATTGCCGATGGTGAACTGATCACTGCTGATACACGCCGCGGCATTGTTTATCGCGGAGAAACGACGGCATTTTAAATCATTCAAGCACGCGAAGTTGCGTGCTTTTTTTGTGTGTGATATGATGGAGGCAATAAAAGGTAAAAGGGGATAGTAAGATGGCAGGGACAATCAAGGAAATTGCTGAAAAAGCAGGGGTATCCAGAGGCACCGTGGATCGGGCTTTAAATAATCGTGGCCGCATCAATCCCGAGGTGGCGGAAAAAATCCACCAAATTGCTGCCGAAATCGGTTATGTACCTAGAAGCCGTAAACAAGAAGTGCCGAAGTACAAGATTGGCATCGTCACCCAGCTGGCGTCTTCCTCTTTTATGGTTCCTATCCATCAAGGCTTGCAGGACGCTATTAGAGAGCTGGGCAATCGCAACATTGAATGTATTTTAAAGGAAGTCGATACGGTCGATGAAGCGGAGCAGATTAAAGCCCTGGACCAATTATTGGCGGAAAAAGTCCAAGCGATTGCGATTATGCCGGTGGAAAGCCCGCTGATTCGGGAAAAAATTAATCAGCTGGTGGATCAGGGAATCCGTGTGGTGACCTTTAACTCGGATATTGTCGGAACCAAACGCAGCTGCTTTATTGGATTGAACAATCATCAAAGCGGGAAAACGGCTGCCGGCTTAATGGGGATGTTAACTGGCGGCGAAGGCAAAGTGCTGGCAATTACCGGCTATTTCGGCAACAGCGTCAGCAGCTCCCGAGTGGACGGCTTTGTGGAGGAGATCAAGCAATCCTATTCCAATGTTCATCTAGTCGGCGTGCAAAGCAGCTTCGATGACAGCCAAGAAGTGGAAAATAATATTGTTAGTACGATTAAGGCATTTCCTGATCTAACTGGGATTGTGGTTTTTTCTGGTGGACAGGCAGGAATTGAACGAGCTTTTGAAAGATTGAACTTAGAAAAACGACCATTTGTCATCATTTATGATAATACATCGCGAAATAAAGCCGCCTTAGAAAAAGGCGTCGTTGACTTTTTAATCGATCAAGATGGCTACACTCAAGGGTATCGCTCGTTGTTGCTGCTGGCAGATCAGCTGCAAAACCACTCAAGCGTAACCAATGAGTTCATGTATACCGACATCATTATCAAAACCAAATACAATATTTAAGACTAAGATATACAGCACGCTTTAGTTAGCGTGCTTTTTTATTTTATTTAATTCTAAGATGTGTATTGCACGCAAAGAGAAGAGATGTTACAATGAAAGCACATACAGCGATTGTGTTTGCACAGTCGAGAAAATTAAGAGGTGGAAAAATGAGATACGTAGAATTTGACGAATCAAGAGAATTTGACTTACTGCTTTTAGGACGAGTAGCAATTGATTTCAATCCGGCTTATAACGACCAAGTGAAGGAAGAATTTAAACCATTAAAAGATGTGCACACGTTTGAAAAATTTGTGGGCGGATCTCCTGCCAACGTTTCTGTCGGCGTTACTCGTCACGGCATGAAAGCAGGTTTTATTGGCAAAGTTTCAGCAGATCAATTTGGTGATTATGTCATTGAATATTTTGATAACTTAGGAATTGATACTTCAAACATTAGTCGCGCCCAAAACGGTGAAAAATTAGGGTTGACCTTTACTGAAATGCTGTCAGAAAAAGAAAGCAGCATCTTGATGTATCGGAATCAGGCAGCCGATTTGGCTTTGAGCCCTGAAGATATTAATGAAGACTACATCAAAAGTGCCAAAGCGATTTTAATTTCTGGAACAGCTTTAGCGGAAAGTCCATCAAGAGAAGCAGCCATCAAAGCTGTGATGCTGGCAAAACGCAACAATACGAAGGTCATTTTCGATATTGATTATCGCGCCTATAACTGGAAAAATGACGATGAAATTTCAATCTATTATTCAATGATTGCTAAAGAATCCGATGTGATAATGGGATCACGGGAAGAATTTGATTTAACCGAAAAACTAATCCAACCAGGGATGAACGATGAGGAAAGTGCTGCATTATGGCACAGCCACAACGCTAAAATTGTCGTAATTAAGCATGGGATGAAAGGTTCAACTGCTTATACCGATGATGGTCAGCAGTTCTCTATCAAACCGTTCCCGGTAAATGCCCGCAAAGGCTTTGGCGGCGGCGATGGTTATGGCTCAGGCTTCTTATATGGCTTATACCAAGGTTGGGACATTATCGATTGTCTAGAATTCGGTTCAGCCGAAGCGTCTATGATGGTCCGCAGCAACAACTGCTCTGACGACCTGCCAGTAACCGAAGAAGTTCATGAATTTATCAAAATGGAAAAAGAACAATACGGCGAAATGATTGCGCGGATTTAACGGACTAATATGCGCCGACAACTTCACACTTGAAAAAACGCTTCCTATTTAATAGGAAGCTTTATGAACTAACCACTCACAGGAATTAGGAGGAGAACCATGAGTAAAACAATTCGTTTAACGACAGCACAAGCACTTTTGAAATTTTTGAACCAACAATATATCAACATCGATGGTGTGGAAACACCTTACGTGGAAGGAATCTTCCATGTTTTTGGACACGGAAATGTACTAGGAATCGGGGAAGCTTTGGAAGCTGATCCGGGACATTTGAAAAGCTATTCTGGAAAAAATGAGCAGGGGATGGCTCATGCAGCAGTAGCGTTTGCCCGTCAAAGTCTGCGGAAAAAAATCTTTGCGGTTTCTACTTCAGCTGGACCCGGTTCAGCCAACCTGATCACTGCAGCGGGAACAGCCTTTGCTAACAATATTCCAGTATTGTTTGTGCCAGCGGACACTTTCGCTACGCGCCAGCCTGATCCCGTGCTGCAGCAATTGGAGCACGACACTAGTGCGGCTTTCTCCACCAACGATGCCTTCAAAGCCGTTTCTCGTTATTGGGATCGTGTGAATCGTCCGGAGCAATTAATGTCCGCTTTGATTCGGGCTTTTGAAGTCATGACGAATCCGGCAACAATGGGACCAGCAACCGTCTGCATCCCGCAAGATACTGAAGGAGAAGTATTTGACTATCCGGCAGAATTTTTCAACAAGCGGGTGCATTACATTAACCGCACCGTGCCAACCCAACGAGAATTAGACGGCGCTGTTGAATTAATCAAAGCCAGCAAGAAACCTGTCTTGTTAGTTGGCGGCGGCTGCAAATATTCTGAAGCCGGCGAAATTCTGCAAGACATCTCTAAAAAATACAATATTCCATTAGTAGAAACTCATGCTGGGAAATCAGCAGTAGCCTATACTTTTGCCAACAATTTAGGTGGTAACGGTATCTTAGGAACGTCAGCTGCCAACAAAGCCGTTCTACAATCCGACTTGATAATTGGAGTAGGCACACGTTATACCGATTTTACTACGTCATCGAAAACGCTGTTTAACTTTGACCAAACGAAATTCTTGAACATTAATGTGAGTCGCCCACAAGCTTACAAATTCGATGCCTTCCAAGTGATTGGTGATGCAAAGGCCAGCCTGGAAGCATTACTGCCTTTATTAGAAGGCTACCAAACAGAATTTGGGGATACTTTGAAAGAATTGAAGGAGGAGTGGGAAGCGGAAAGAGATCGCTTGAAAAACACTACCTTCACCCGGGAAAACTTTGATCCAGAAATTAAAAATCATTTTTCTCAGGAAGAATTGAATGAATACGCGGATGTATTGGACACCAACTTAACGCAAACGGAAGTCTTTGTGCACTTGAATGATTTCGTGGATGAGGATGCGATTGTGGTAGGTTCAGCTGGTTCATTGCCAGGTGACATGCAGCGTTTGTGGAATCCGGCGGTGGAAAATACTTTCCATTTAGAGTACGGTTATTCTTGCATGGGCTACGAAATCGGCGGCGCAATGGGTATTCGTATGAGTGCACCGGAACAAGAAGTTTATGCCTTAGTAGGTGACGGTAGTTTCTTGATGCTGCACAGCGAATTGATTTCTTCTTTGCAATACAATAAGAAGATCAATATTGTGTTATTTGATAACTCAGGTTTTGGTTGTATCAATAACCTGCAAATGGACAATGGCTGTGCCAGTCAAGGAACCGAGTTTAGAGATTACAACAACGAAATCATGAACATCGACTACGCCAAAGTAGCGGATGGCTATGGTGCCAAATCTTACAAGGTTGAGTCGATTGAAGAATTGAAGGCAGCCGTAGAAGATTCCAAGAAACAAACCAAATCTACCTTAATAGAAATCAAAGTCCTGCCTAAAACCATGACTGACGGTTACGATGGCAGCTGGTGGAATGTGGGAGTGGCAGAAGGCTCGCAAAAACCAGAAATTCAAGCAGTTTCCAAAGCTCGCGCTGAAAAACTAGACAACGCTTGGAAGTATTAGGTTAATAAACAACATGAAGTGAATAGCTTAAAATAGAGTATTTGTGATTAAAATACTCTATTTTAGCATGGCAGGAGATAATATGAAGGTTGCAATTTCCAATGATGTTATTGCCCATTCGGTGAAAGTAGAATTAGTCACGCATTTAAAAAAACAGGAATATCGGGTATTAGATCTCGGTTCTCAGAGACCAGAAAATTCAGGCGATTGAAGTGGAAAATTTCAAGTCGTAGTTCTCATGGATCATATTGAAAGAACTTCTCGCTTTCGGTTATAATCAGAGGAGAAGCTCGACTAAGAGAGAACGTTTTCTTTCGGGTGGTTATGGAATAATTGTTGAAAAGGAGGAAATAAGATGTTAACCAAGTTTTGTTCCTCTAAAGTGGTTTTAAACAAACTAATTACCAAGATCTGTCTGGCAGATACAGAGTATGTAATTCCTTACTGGGGCGCTTTAGAGCATCACTATGGCACCAATACTCACGATCATTATTTTTATGAAGTATGTTTGATTACCGATGGCGAAGGTGTCTATGTCGAGGAAGGCCAAGAGTACCCGCTGAAAAAGAACTCTCTGATTTTGACGATCCCAGAAAAAAAGCATCAATTAAAAAGCCAAGAGGGGATTGCTCTGTTGTACTTTTCCTTCATCCCTAAAGAGCATGAGAAAAGCTTGATTGCTAAAATCAATTTTGCCTACCCAGTGATTAAGTTAGCAGATCAAGACCCCGTAGTCCTGACTTGGCTGGCCTTGCTGAATGTATCAGTTATGTACAAGGAAGCCGATGAGGCCTATGGAGAATCCTTGAAGCAGCTTGCGCAATGTGTTCTCCAACTGATACTGGATCAATCATTGAGTAATCAGAAAAAAGACGAGGTTTTGATTGAAATCACGGAACAAACCGAGCTGCTGAAGGAAATCAAGAAATATATTCGCGACAATAAAAGCAAACCCTTGTCAGTGGATGATATTGCCGCCCACTTTTTTATCTCTAAACGTCAAATTTTCCGCTTGTTTAAAAAATATGAACCGATTACCTGCAACAACTACATTCAGCAGGTGAAAATTGAGTATGCAGCGAATCTAATTCGGACTACTTCCATGTCAATTACTGATATTGCCGAATGTACCGGCTTCAGTTCACCTCACTATTTCTCAAAAGTTTTCACGGAAAGAATGCGAGATACACCCCAGAATTTCCGCAAACTTTACAGCAATGCCAAAGTGAGTGAATTTCGTAAGGAAGATACTCCAAAACAAAACGATTAATAATAATAAATCTTAGCTCCGCTCTTTGCTTGAAAAGCAAAGAGCGGTTTTTTTGCGTGAAAATCTAGCTACTGAGCATAGCACTTTGTGAAAAAAGTATTATTATTAAAAGTACGCTTGAGCTTGTCAATATGCAGAATGATTTTATAAAAAAACAGTCTGCTCTATGGGAGGGTGGAAATAGAACCCATGAACAATAAAGAGTATTAAGTTTTCTTCAATGATCCGAAGTAACAATGTATATTTCTATATCCACTATTTTTTTGCGTGTTATCGGCTGAAATGATCATCAATTGCTCACGTTACAATAAAGTGATGGTCACTTTTTTGTAAATTCCGGGCATTTTATTGCAAACAGTGTCGCTATTTTGTGTGTTAATCTTATGAATGTAAAGGGATACATTCTAAAAGAGCACAAACCAACAAACAGAATTAGAAGTATAAAAAAACTTTGAGTAATTTGCTTTATCCGGATGAAGTATTCTCTGATTCAAGATTCAAAAAAAAGGTTTGTGAATTTTATTCTGAATCCGCTTTCTGAAACCGATATGAAAACAGAACGGAAGTGAGTGCAAAGTCGGAAAATCCAATCGTGTAATAAAACCCATTTGCTTGATTGATTAAATAAAAAATAAAAATGGATAATACTAGGAGGAAGAACAACATGAGTGAAATGAAAATTGGAGTTATCGGAACAGGTGCTATTGGACAAACCCATATTGAACGAATCAATACAAAATTACAGGGTGCGCGTGTAATTGCTTGCGCAGACCCTAACGCAGACTTTTGCAAAAGCATAGCTGAAAAATTCTCATTAAAGGCTTATGACGATCCTAAAGATATGATCAATGCTGATGATATTGAAGCAGTGGTAGTTACTGCAGCGGATAATTTCCACGAAGAATACGTGTTAGCTGCAATTGAAGCAGGAAAATATGTTTTCTGTGAGAAACCACTTGCACCAGAATCAAACGCTTGTCGTAAAATTGTTGATGCAGAAATTGCTGGCGGCAAACAATTAGTCCAAGTCGGATTCATGCGCCGCTATGATCCTGGCTACCGTCAATTGAAAGAACTAATTGATTCAGGCGATTACGGTGCGCCTTTGATGCTGCATTGTGCTCACCGCAATCCTGAAGTTTCCGGTTTTACCACTGAAATGTCTGTAGAAAATTCCTTAATCCATGAAATCGACGTTCTGCGCTGGTTACTAGGTGAGAATTACGAAACGGCTGAAGTGGTCTTCCCAAGAACTACCCGCAATGCTGAAGGTGAGCTGAGAGATCCGCAAATTATGTACCTGACAACAGAATCAGGAATCCGTATCGATGTAGAATCTTTTGTAAATTGTAAATATGGCTACGACATCAAATGTGAAGTCGTTTGTGAAGAGGGAACCTTAACCTTGCCAGAACCTGCCAATGTAATGAAACGTGTAGATGCCGCAAGAGTCACCCCGATTTGCCGCGACTGGTCAGAGCGTTTCGTGGATGCCTACAACATCGAATTCCAAGAATGGATCAATGCTTGTAAAGAGGGACGTGTTGATGGACCAACAGCTTGGGACGGTTATGTTGGCCAGGTAACAGCCGCAGCTGCTTCAAAAGCCCGCGATGCACAGAGTGTAATGACTATCGAATTTGACGAAAAACCAGCATTCTACAACTAATCATACTTAGGGAGGAAATGAAAAATGAAACTATCAATTTGTACCGACGTATACGCAGACTTAAACTATACTGAAATGCTAGATAAAGTAAAATCTTTAGGAGTAAATGCAGTTGAAATGACTGCGGGCGGCTGGGGGGCACAAAAGCACTGTCCAACACAAACGCTGCTGGCTGATGACAACGAGCTGAAGGCTTACCAGGCAGAACTAGCAAAACGCGATATGGAAATTGCTGCTTTAAATTGCTCTTGCAACCCATTATGGCCAAGCGAAACCGGTGAGAAGTTCTCGCAATCTATGTACGACTGTGTGTTATTGGCAGAAAAATTAGGCATTAAGAAAATCGTTTGTATGGCCGGATTGCCAGCAGCCAGCGAAACCGATACCGTGCCAAACTGGATCACGTCAACTATTTCCTGGCCGGACTACACAGCACCTGCTTATGAATACCAATGGAAAGTTACCATCGAATGGTGGAAAGAATTTGTCGCCCATTGTAAAAAACACGGCTTGGAAAAAATCGCGATTGAAGAATTTCCCGGCACGATGGTTTACAATGTCGAAACTTTATGGCAATTAAGAGATGCAGTTGATCCAATGATCGGGATCAATCTTGATCCATCTCATATGATCGCTTTAGGTGCCGATCCAATCGTGGCGGCTCGCAATTTGAAAGGTGCCATCTACCATGTTCACGGAAAAGATACCCGGTTGGAACGGGCTAAAGTTGAGATTAACGGTCTGCCAGAGTGGAAAGATGTTACCGATGTTGCGGATCGCAGCTGGAATTATGTGGCTGTTGGCTGTGGGCAAGACCTGCAATGGTGGAAAGAATTCTTCTCTGTCTGTCGCATGATGGGCTACAACGATTTTGTTTCCTTGGAAATGGAAGACTTCACCATGAGTACTGAAGCAGGTGTGGTTACTTCTATCGATGCTCTGCAGCAAACCATTAGTAAATAGAAAATTTTCAGGAATTCTCCTTGCGAGGATTCCTGAATCGTAATAATCTTTACGCTTAGGAAAATAGCAAGTGTTGGTCACTTTTTTGTAAATTTTGGTCTTCTTTTTGTAAAGCTAGTTCACGTGCTTCATGATACTCTGAAGTCAGAACTCCTTTAGATAAGACCCGAAGAAGTGCAGTCAGCGATCCGTCATTTTAAAGTAATTGTTAGCGCTTTTATTATTGTTGGCAGAACGGATTTTTCCTAGGCAGCTTGTTAGCAAGGTCTTAATCAATAAAGGAGCGAAAAATATGAATCTGACTGGTTTTAATAAGTTTTCCAAAAAAGACAGTGTCTCCGGCGTCGAGAAATTTGCCTTTGGTTGTGGTGAAATTTCGACTAATATTGTCTTTACCATTTCCACTACGCTTTTAGTGATGTTTTACACCGATGTAGTCCATGTTTCTGCCGCTGTTGTGGGTTCGATTATTGCCGTTTCCCAAGTGTTTAATGGGATTTCTGATATTTCGGCCGGCTTTATCATTGACCGTACCCGTTCCAAGTACGGTCGCGCCCGGGTTTGGCTGTTGCGGATGTCAATTCCTTATGCGATCGCCGCCGTTTTAATGATGATGGTGCCACCGATCAGCGGAATGGCCCAAACGATTTATATTTTTGTGACCTACAATTTAATGCTGACAGTGGTTTACACCCTGTTCCAGTTGCCGTTTGCCACTACCATGACTTACATGACTCGCAGCCAGGACGAACGGGCAAAAATCAACATTATCCGGATGGCGATGAGCCCGATCGGCAACATTTTGGTTACTCTGCTATTTACGCGGATTTTAGATGTAATGCCCAATGGCGGAATGGACTCACAACGCAACTGGGTAATTTTAACAGCGATTTACGGTTTCTTTGCTGCTTTAATGATGCTTTTCTGTTTTGCAATGGTTCGAGAACGGGTTGTCGTAAAGGATGCAGCCCATGGTGAAAAAGTTCCTTTGAAAACAGCAATTACTGCGTTACTTAAAAACAAATATTTTATCATGCTGTTCATTTTCTTTGTATCTTTTGCAATGTACCAGACCTTCTCAGGAACGATGGCTACTTATTACTGTAAATGGATAGTAGGAGATACGCGGATTATCGGAAATGTGAATACTGCCTGTTACGGAATAACAATTGTGGCCACATTGCTCTTAGGTAAAGTGATGAATTTAACTACTAAGCGAAACTGGTGTATTGTCGGAGCAATGTTCATTATCGCGGGCTCATTGGTGTTGCTAGTTAATCCTACCAGTGTGACGGTGGTAACTATCGGTGGTTTGCTTCGAGGATTAGGAATGACACCGATTTTGGGGATGATTTTCACCATGATTGCCGATGCAATTGAATATGGTCAATGGAAAACGGGAATTCGCACGGCCGGCGCGATTCAGTCAGCGACAACAGCTGGTCAAAAATTTGGACAAGGGATCGGCTCTGTATTAATTGGTTTCATCATGTCAGCCAATGAATACAACGGAAACCTTGGAACACAATCAACGCAAGCACTAAGCACTATTTCAAACCTGTTTATTTTCGGTGTAGCCTTTCTAGGTTTCTTAATGATTGTCGTATTATTGTTCTATAAGCTGGATAATGAATACCCAACTATTATGGCGGAATTACTGGAGCGGGAAGCACAAATCGATTTAGAGAAAAAAGCTGCTGATCAAGTGGAAATCAACAACGCACTTGAAGCAGAAATATTAAAAAACTAGAATAACTGGAGGCATTATTATGAAATTGGCTTACGATCCGTCGCATTACCGCGACAATACCGGACTAATGGAAATGATTGATACTACTGCTCGCTTGGGTTATGAGTATCTGGAATTATCCCCAAGAAAGGACTTTATCTGGTTTTACGAATATCCAAAAGTAGATAGGGCTTTGATCAAACAGGTCAAGCAGCGCTGTAAAGATGCGGGCATTGAGATTTCTTCTGTCTTACCAGTACAGCAATGGTCTTCACCAGATGAGCAGCAGCGTCAGGACGCAGTCCGAAACTGGAAACGCTGTATTGAAATCACTTCGGAGCTGGAAGTAGACTTAATGAACACTGAATTCAGCGGAGACATTAGTAATCCGACTGCTAGCGAAGGTGCCTTCTTCAAATCGATGGAGGAACTGATTCCGTTATTTGAAAAAGAAGGAATCCGCTTGAATCTGCAAGCTCATCCAAACGACTATATCGAAACTAATACTGAAGCATTACGTACGATCCGTGCCCTAGACAAGGACTGGATCAAATATGTCTATTCTACAGCTCATGCCTTTTATTATGATGATGGTATTGGTGATGTGGCAACCCATCTGAAGGACGCAGGCGATTTATTGGATCACGTATTGTTTGCGGATACTTTGAACCATAAAGCGGCCTTTGGCTTACGTTACATTATTAATCCACCTGATGCCAAAGTAACGATCCATCAGCACTTGAACATTGGTGAAGGGGAAGTGAACTTCGATGCGCTATTCAAGACCTTGCGGGAAATGAACTTTGACGGCATTGCTACCAACTCAGTGTTTGCTTATCCTGATCGGGCAGAATGGTCCAGCGAATTAACAAAAGCTGCGATCTTAAAAGGATTAGGAAAAGCGTAAACAGGAAGCTCTGTAAAAACGGCCTAGCCGTTTTTGCAGAGTTTATTTTGCTGAGAAAGGGGAGAGTCTTATTTTCACGACGATTTTACTTCAAAATATTATTTTACTAGTATACATTCTTTTGGGATTAGTGATGGCGCGAAAGGAGTGGCTGGGCAAGGAGGTGCAGGCAAATTTTTCAGTGTTGATTACTAATTTTGCTTTGCCCTGTGCGGTGTTCAACAGTTTTCAGATTGAATACTCTGAAGAGATTTTAGGTTTGATTTTCCGCTCGTTAGCTCTAGCGGTGGTCTTTTTTACTGCCTTATATTTGTTGAGCCTGCTGTTTGCTCGAGTATTTAGAATCGCAGAAAAAATTCGCAGCATTTGGATCGGCTGCAGCACGTTTTCCAGTGTACTGTTTATCGGAATTCCGATTGTCAGTGCGTTATTTGGGGAAATTGGATTAGTCATCCTAATTGCCTTCAACACTATCGGTAATTTGTTTTTGTTTGGCTTAGGAGAATCGATTTTTGCAGGAAGGATGCTGGTAAGTCCCCGGAAAATTTTGTCTACGCCAGCTATTATTGCAGCCGTATTAGGCTTCCTCTTTTTTGTTTTTCAAATCACCGTGCCGGAAGTCGTTAGCACGCCACTTCAGGCCATTGCGGGCTTCACTACACCTTTGGCAATGATGATCAATGGCGCATTGTTAAGTAAAACTTTATCGCCAAGGCTGTTTACTAATTTAAGTACGTTGCAGTTTTGTTTTGTCCGCTTGATTGTGATTCCGATCATACTAATTTTCTTTTTCAAAGTATTTGTGACGGACCCGCTGCTGCTGCAAATTGTTGCGTTGGTTTCTTGTATGCCTTCTGGTGCGGTGAATTCGGTATTTGCCGAAAAGTATTCCGGTCAGGGGCAAATCGCTTCGGAGTTTATCATTGTGTCCACTTTGCTGAGTATTGTGACGATTCCGACTATTTTCTATTTGGTACTTTAGTCTAGAAAAATAGCGATTATATAGACAATAATTAGTCCATATAATCGCTATTTTTCTGTTATCGCAACGGTTACATTTTGACTTTCGCAATGATCTAAGTAAGCAGGAGGGATAGCAGAACCGGTATAAATAGTGTCGAACTCAGCGATTTGGGCAAAAGTCACCAAGGCAGCCTTGCCAAATTTACTGGCATCCACCAGCAGATGATTCTTCAAAGACTTCTGCAAAATCTGATGTTTGATACTGTACTCATAAACGTCAGAATTGGTTACACCGCGTTCCAACGATACCCCGGTTGCGGACATATAGGACTTATTAATGTTCAAGCGCTCAAAAAAGGGCCAGTCTCGAACGTTAATAAAAGATCGAGTGTTGCTCTTGAAGGTGTTTCCTAAGAGGAGTACCTTGCAATTTGGCTGATTGACCGATTGATTCAGTACATCAAGGCTATTGGTGATGATGGTCACGTGGTAATCAGGGTCAATGTAGTTCACTAAGTGATGCGTGGTGGTGCCGGAATCAATATAGATCATGTCGTGATCTTCGATTGTTTCGGCAGCTTTCCGGGCAATTTGTTTCTTTTCAGCGTCGTGCTCGATAATTCGCTTTTTGAAGGGAGTTGCCGTCTGATTCAATGAAGAAACGCCGCCATACACCTTCGCTACTAGACCATCTTCTTCCAGCTTATTCAAATCCCGACGAATGGTATTTTTAGAAACTTGAAACTGGCAGCAAAGCTCATCGATGGAGACATGGCCTTCAGAGTGGATAAACTCTTCTAATTCCTGTAGTCTTTTTACTTTCATTTTGACCCCTCCTTTCCCGATAGTTCGTAAAAATAATACTACCATATCACTAAAATATAATCAATAGTTAACCATGATGTTTTAGTTTAATTCCAAAAAGATGTGAAAAAAGCCGTCTGATTATCAGACGGCTTGTAGAACTATTGCAATTTACCAGTGATGAATTGTGCTTCACCGAAGCCAAAGGACCAATCCGCGTCACCGTTTTCGGTGATGGAAATCAGAATGTTTTGGGGTGCGATGCCCAGCTCTTTTTCCAATCCTTCTTTGATCAGCCGATAGAAGGTTACTTTATCATGGCATTCCCGTTTCCTGCTGATCACAGTAATCGCTACAATATCCGGTTGTTCGCGGGTGAATCCCAGATCCGTGTCCTCCAAAACCATTTCGTAGCTTTTGTGCTGAGTAACAATTTGGTAGCGATCGCCTTTAGGCACATGGAAAGCCTCCAGCACGGCTGAGTGAATCGCATCCAGCATCTTACGGATGTCTTGTTCGCTTCTTCCTTCAACGATATCTATTTTAATTAGTGGCATGATAGTCCTCCTCGTTTAACCATTTGCATCTATCAATAAGCTCAGGATAACTGATCATTTGGGTTTTAACAAGTAATACGCTCAAATTATGAGTATGTTTTGGTACAAGAGGAAGCATAAGTGCTTTATTTCACATATTTTAAGAAATTTGCTGAAAAATCTAAGGTTTTATTTAAGCAATACTATAGTAGAAACCCTTCAAAAGTGCGTAATCAAGAAAGGCTGCTACTGTTTCCTGCTCTTTATTTTTAGCAACAGCCGTAACTGCAGGATTCTTAGTAGGTTCGGTACTGATAACTACAGAACCATAGTTAAATAGGAAGGGACGCTGTTCGCCTTTAGCGATTACCATGCAGGAAGCAGGGTTGATCTTTAAGCTTTTCAGCTCGTTCTTTGTAATTAAAGGGCCAGGCAGCTCTCCGTGGTTAAGCGTTCTCTTGTCTTCACAATAAAAAAGAAGCTGTTTTTGGTGTTCTGTCAAACGACTAAACATTTGAGAAGTATAAGTGGAAAAAGTTGGGGAACAGTCATCAAATAAGCAATCACTATCAATTAGAACAATGTTGATTTTCGATAAATCTGCTAAAAAAGTACTCATGATATCACCTCTATAATATAATTTGGTTATGTATGCGTGTATTATAGCGCGTGTATTGTGAATAGTCAAACAAACTCCCGTTTTTTTAGCAAAGAAATTTCGAAAAACGACTGATTAGGATAGTATTGCTGAATAATTTAGCAAAATTCATGTCTATTTGTTGTTGACTTTTGGTTAACTTTTGGAGTACAATAAGGTTAAACTTGAGGGGGTCATGAGAATATGAATATTAAATTTCAAATGCCGACAATCCTAAGACTAGGATCAGGGACAGTGGCACATTTAGCAGAGGAAGCACAAAAATTAGGAAAAAGAGCGTTGATTGTCAGTGATGGTTTAATGAAGCAAACAGGTCACCTGGATATTATCACGAAAAGCTTAGAAGGAATTTCGCTGGAATATGCGATTTATACCGATATTACCGCTGAACCGACGCAGGAAAATGTGTATGGGGCTTTAGATACTTATACTAGTAACAAATGTGATTTCGTGATTGCTTTTGGCGGCGGCAGCTGCTTAGATACAGCCAAAGCCGTAGCGGTATTGGCTACCAACGATACAACCATTGAAGCCATCGGCGATAAAAGTGTGACGGATTTCAACGAAGGTGTTCCAGTGATTGCTTTGCCAACCACAGCGGGGACCGGTTCAGAGGTAACCGATGTAACGGTCATTACCAATACCAAAACTGACGTGAAAATGATGATGAAGGACGTTAAATTTTTGCCTAACATTGCCATCGTGGATTCTGACTTTACCTTAACTGTACCTGCTAGAGTGACTTCGGCGACTGGATTAGATGCCTTGTGCCATGCACTGGAATCTTATGTTTCGGTTAAAGCTAACGGTATGACGCAAATGTTCTCATTACAAGCCATCAAAAAAATTATGGAAAACTTGCCAAAAGCTTACCAAGACGGCAGTGATTCAGCGGCCCGGGAACAAATGTCAATCGCTTCAACTGAAGCAGGGATTGCCTTTTCAAATGCTTCGGTAACCTTGATCCACGGAATGAGTCGTCCGGTTGGGGCACTATTCCATGTGCCTCATGGAATTTCTAATGCGATGCTGTTGAATATTTTCTTGGATTTCTCAAAGGATGCAATTTTAACCGATTTAGCGGAAATTGCTCGCTTCGTTTATCCAGAAGCACAAGGTAAAACGGATCAGGCAGCAGCGGAAATGTTCATTGCTGCGGTAAATCAAATTTGCGAAACCTTGCAAATTCCTGACTTAAAAGGCTACGGCATTGATGAAAAAGAATTTTTGGCGGTATTAGATAAAATGGCCACCGATGCATTAGCCAGCGGCAGCCCGCAAAACAATAAAAAAGTACCGACACATGATGAGATCAAAGAATTGTATATGGCAGCATTTTCGGCAAAATAATCTTTAGCCTGGAGAAAAGCTTATGAAGAACATACCTGTGTCAATCCAAGTCAGCCTGGATACAAGCGGAAAAAATCAGCGCTGGAAGCAGCAGCTGCAGCAATATCGTCTGCTGGGTTACTCGCTGATTGAATTACCATTTGAAGCGTTTAAGCAAATTACGCCAGAAGTATTGGCCGTGGAGCTGGAACGAAATCATTTGAGCATTTCTGCGATTAAGGTGATTGAGGATTTTAGTATTGAAGAAAAAGCGATTGAAGTGATTACCCAATTGTATCAACGGCTTCCCAAATTTCCTGTCAGAATAGTGGAAAAGCTGCAGGTAATCATTGAAGTCCAGGAAGCGGATGAAGAGCTGCGAGTAGATTTGAAAGCAGGCTACTGGCATAACTTACTGAATAATCTCCAGCTCTTAAGCGGCTTTATGAGCTCTGTATTTTCGATCGAAACCTTGATACAGCCGGGGAGGGAG
Source organism: Candidatus Enterococcus moelleringii (assembly GCF_017377575.1). GTDB lineage: Bacteria > Bacillota > Bacilli > Lactobacillales > Enterococcaceae > Enterococcus_A > Enterococcus_A moelleringii. The sequence continues at coordinate 10,331 of NZ_JAFREM010000019.1, read as the reverse complement.
GGCTTGACAGCTGGGAAGAATTATTTTTCTCAGCTGATTCAAGAAAATCACCAGCTGGGCTTATGGATGGACACAGAAAATGTCGCTTATCAGCAGCTGGACCCCTTAAAGGTACTGCAAGAATGGCGGGGAATGATCCGTTCGCTTCATTTAAGGGACGTTACCGAGGAGATATTTTCCAAGGGTGCAGCTAAACGGGAAGTGGAGACTTTTTTAGGTGAAGGTGTGATTGATTTTGGTATTCTTTATGATGAGCTGGCAGACAATGGGCTTATTCAGTACGTTAGTGTAAAGCCGATCTTGCCGGAAACCGCGCCAGATTACTGGAATGAATGTCGGGGCACACTGCATTATTTAAGAGAAGTTGGATTCAATTAAAAAATGATTGAGTCTGCCGTTATCTACGTGACTCAATCATTTTTCTTTCGAGTTTACCCTTCCGTCGGGTAATACAAAGCAACATCGTGTGCTTCGCAGTATTCAATGTATTTTTCCGTCGGCGGCAGATCCGTGATAATACCTTCGAAGGTATCGATGGAAGCATAAGTTTGCAGGGCCGCCCGATCAAACTTGCTGTTGTCGACTAATAAAAAGTTGCGGGGGGTTTTGTTAACGATCTGATGCTTGATTTCATATTCCAGCATATCAGAGTTGGTAACGCCTCGTTCCACTGAAAGAGCAGAGGCTGCCATAAAGGCCTTCGTGATATTGATTCGATCGAAGAAGCCTTGATCCTCTACATTCACAAATGAGCGAGTTGCCGCTTTGAACGTATTGCCGATCACGAAAATGCGATAGTTGGGATATTCCGACACCGCGTTGATAATATCCAAGTTGTTGGTGACAATAGTCAACGCCATGTCCGGATTCAAATATTTGGCGATGTGACGCGTGGTAGTCCCGGAATCGATGAAGACCAAATCGCCTTCTTCAATTAAAGACGCCGCATATTTTCCGATCAAAGCTTTTTGCTTATCGTGCTTAGTGTCGCGCTTTTCGTAAGGCTGCAGCTGGTCAATGTCTAAAGAGACCACTCCGCCATAGACTTTTTTGACATTGCCGCCTTGGATAATTTTATCTAAATCGCGGCGAACGGTATTTTTTGATACCTCAAAATGCTCGCACAATTCGTCAATGCTGACGGTGCCGCGGGAATGGATGTAAGCTTCCATTTCGTGAATACGTTTCAATTTCATGGTCCATGCTCCTCGTAAAATAGATTCCAGAGAGTTCAATCCCTCTGATTTGTATTCGTTGTTCCTTGATAAATAAATAACGTTTTATTTGCTTGGTTACTGTGTGATGTTCTAGAATTGAGTTCTGGAAAGGACTCACGGGAAAATGCTATGTGCTCCTGCGGTTTTATCCGCACTGAAAGTCTGTGACCCGAACCGTTGTTTTTACAACCAACACACTAGCTGTATCCACTAGATTTCTACCCTTTCGTGCAGGATTGGGCGTGGCTTTGAAGTCTAGTGATCCGAATACTATTAGGCGAGGATGTCGTTAGGCAACGGTCTTCTGGGATATCCCACAGTAACCAAGCAATTTCCAAAAAATTCACGAAAGGAGGTCCTTCCCTCATGAAATTATTTGTCGGTTTAGACGTTAGCTCCCAACATTTAGATGCCTGCTTTCTAACAGATGATGAGAAACTCACCATTCTGAAAGAAGCTCGCTTTGAAAATAGTCTGCTCGGTGCTTCTCAGATCAAAAAAGTACTTTTAGATTATGTCGAAGCCTATGAGCTTTCAAAGATTGTAGTCGGTATGGAAGCTACCTCTCTTTACAGCTTTCATCCTGCCATGTTCTTCAAAGAGGATGAGGATCTCAGCCATTTCAATCTAGAGGTATCGGTTGAACAACCTCAAAAGATCAAGAAATACCGCGAAATCTTTGAAGAAGAAAAGAACGACCGGATTGATGCCTTCTACATTGCCGAGTACTTCCGTACCCGTCGCTACGCGACCCCTGTTGTGAAAGAAGAGCAGTATCTTGCTTTACAACATTTAACACGTACCAGACTTCAGATTGTCGAGCAGCTGGTAGAAGCCAAGCAACATTTTATCGAAAACATTTACTACAAGTGCAATCGGCTGCCCATTGAACTAAAGTCCAACGGGAATGATACCTCCGTACTCAGTGCCACATTGGTCACTTTGATGACCGAAGATTATTCACTCGATCAATTGGCCGAAATGCCATTGGAAGACTTTGCGGCATTGATCCAAGAAATGGGTCGTGGTCGATTTAAAAATCCCGAAGGGTTAGCTAAAGCCATCGCAAAAGCGATTCGCGGTAGTTACCGCTTAGGCAAAGTCCAACAGGATTCTGTCGACATCGTTCTAAGTGTGATTGCTCGTGAAATACGCAGCTTAGAAAAACTGATTAAAGAGCTAAATAAAGCCATTCAAGATTTAGTAGTGACGGTCCCAGAGTATCAATGTTTAACCAGCATTCCAGGTATTGGTCTAGTCTATGCAGCGGGGATTCTCGCTGAAATTGGGCAAATTGAACGCTTTGATGATGAAACAAAGATCGCTAAATATGCCGGGCTTTATTGGCCGAAAAAACAATCAGGCAATCGACAATCCAAGAACACACCGTTAGCGAAACGGGGCAATCGTTACCTTCGTTATTATCTAGTTGAAGCCACCAACTCGATGAGAAGACACGATGCCGAATACAGTGCGTATTACCATAAGAAATACGTGGAAACAGCGAAACATCAACACAAACGTGCCATCGTCTTAACTGCAAGAAAATTTGTGCGTTTGGTGGATATCCTGCTACGAAACCACCAACTCTATGTGCCGCGAAGGGGGCCGATAGAGAAATAACAAATTGTTATTAACGCAATCCTTCAAAGTCAGCCGGTGAAAACGTTTCATTAGGCTAGGCTTATTTAAGTGCGCCTCCATTCAGGTGTTCGTGGTAAAATGGTTAGCTTTTTTCACTTGACTTATTACCACTAGACTTTAGCAAAGTAACTGGTATCCTGTTCTCATAAACCCTAGTAATTGAATCAAGCAGGCTATACTTGGAACAGTCGTAATACTCAGATGGACATTTCAGTGTAGATTTATCCGGAATGTGTGGTAACTGTTTTCTGTCACCTACGATAATGATATTTTTCGTACAGCCAAGACTTAAAATACCTGGCACAATATCCTGCTGGGAGGCTTCATCAATAATGAGATAGTCCAGGATATACCCGTCTGCTAACGAGTTAATGATAGAATGTGTGCTGCTACCGATAACTGGAAAGCGGTCAATAAATTGTTTGAAATTTCCTTTGCATCGGTAGTCACCTAGTTTAAAAGGCTTCTTTGTATCTTTGATTGATTTAGCCAAATGCTGCTTGAGAAAGAGCATCGAATCTTTCTTTAGAGTATCCAAAGTATCGTTGAAATTAATATCTTTCAAAGTCTTTTCAAGCTGCTGGATTTTCTTCTGGCGATTTTCGATTTGTTTAGTGTAGTAAGAAAATTGCAAGGTATAAACAAAATTCAAACGTTCAGCATAATTGTTTAAAAAAGCTGTTCTAAAGATTCTAAAACTTAAAATCAGTCGAAATCTTTCTGTAAGCGAAATATGTTTATCAGTTAAATGCCTGATGTAGGCCATTAGATCAGTGATCTTTTTAGGACTCAGTTTGTATTTTTTAACATCAATTAGTTGGATGGTAGGATGCTCGGAATGCCAATCCTCCAGATAGCCTTTTTCTATTTCAAATTCTTTTATTTCTGCCGTTAATTGAGCTAATTTATTCTTAGCATGTAAATAATCCTTCAGCTTGCCAAATGTGTTCTGGATAGAATCCATTTCAATAGCTGCATGGTTGGATGCTGGGGGAATATCTTTGATTGACGCGAAAAACTCGTTTCTATTTTTGATGCTACCCAGTTCAGCCACTAGATAACCCAGCTTTTCCTTCTCCAATTTCTCGTAGACGTTACTAACGGCAGGATTGTTGTTGGAAACAATTGCTACCTTCTGATTCTTCAATAAAATGTTAGCTACAATATTCAAAATTGTTTGAGTTTTGCCAGTACCTGGAGGCCCTTCAATAACACTGATTTGGGAGGAAAAAGCATTCGTAACAGCTTTTAACTGGTTTTCATTTATGCCAAACGGAAAAATCAGCTGATCATCTGATTCTCTTTTTTCATTTTTCTTATGACAATAAGCGTATAGAGCATTACCTTCGAAGGAAGTAATTTTTTTCAATTGCCTTTGGATGTTATCTGCTATAGCTTTTTTAGTACTGTCCTCTGCATTAGTACTTCTTTCAGCTGCGATTTTAGTAAAATATTTGAATAAATCCTCGTTTCTCCAATTTGATTTGGAGGTGACATAAACATCAGCTGACTTCATTACATACAGCTTTTCACTCCGAGGGTACTTTACGACTATAAATTTGTTTCCGTACTCAGTAGCACGTTCAATTTCGCTACAATGATTTTTTTCGCAAAGTAGTAGTTTACCAGTATAGTCTTTCCTAGGTTTAACCGTGCACTCGCTCATAGGTGAACAGAAGCACTTACCGGATGGAAATTTAACTATTAGTTTTAGTGTCTTTTTTGGATCATCATACTTGATTCGCCAATCAGTGATTTGTTTCGTCTTATCTTGTCCCTGCATATAAATAGTTACCATAATTTAACAACCTTCAATTCTGTTTATTAATCTCCATTATAACTAATTAATGCATTGAATAGTTCAATAATACAAAAGTCGAACAACCAATGTTCCATCTTTAGATAATATTCAATTCTATTTTTATCTATTTACTGCAAGATATAAATACGATAGAACGTGATAGAGAAGCAATTATAGCTAATTATCCGAGCCTAAAAAAGTAACTCAACCATCAAGAAATTTTTTTTTATACTTACCACTTTTCACACCCCAAACCATTTGCCACCCCCTCCCATCTAACGTATCCTTAACCTATAACCCAAAAACCAAACAGGAGGCCACCCAATGAAAGCGAAGTTTTTTTCAATCAAAGAAATAGCAGAGATGTACGGGATCTCCACCCACATCATCCGACATTACGAAAAAATCGGCTTACTGACACCGGAACGCACAGAGAAAAATTATCGAGTGTACACTGAAAAGGAAATCTATATACTAAACATCATTCGCGACCTGCGGGAGCTGGACGTGCCGCTAGAAGTTATTGAAGGGTACTTGAAGGATCGAACCTTGGCGACTACGCAGGAAATCTTCCGAGAGAATCAGCGCCTGCTAAAGGAAAAGATTGCTTTAATGGAGAAAAAGCTGGCGGGAGTGACTGCGCGAAATCAGATATTAGATCAGCTGCAGAAGCAGGAGCTGCCTATCGAAAGTCTAGTGATCGCAGAAAAAGAAGCTCGGCCGTACTTTTTTAAAACTGTTGACTACACGAATGAAGCAGAATTCGAAACGGCGATGCGCACACTTTATGGAGAGGTGCTGGAACAAAGCAGCTCCTACGACTTTCATTTCGTCGCTGGGATTATCACCGATAGTCCCAAAATCGCTTATGAAGGAATCCTGTTCCTAACAGATTCTGAAACAGCGGGAATGGACGCCCAGCGCGGTTGTCTAGAAAAGGGAACGTATGCCAGCTACTTTTACCAAGGTCCGTATGAGCAAGCAGGTGAGCATCTGGCAAACATGAAAGAACAACTAGAAAAGCTGAACCATCAAGTAATTCTGCCTTTCTACGAGTTCTATTTGATCGATTTTCACGAGACCCAGCACAGTGAAGAATTTTTGACGGAGATCCAGGTGAGACTTAAAAATTGACCCTATAACGGTTATAACCCCTATACTTTCCTTATGAAGACTTTAGGAGGAAATATAATGGATAAAAAATATGATGTGATTATCATCGGCGCTGGGTTCGCTGGACTGGCAGCCGGTTTATCTTTAAAGAAAAACGGACTTAACACAATTATCTTGGAAGCGCGGAGCCGAGTCGGTGGCCGTACTGAAACAAAATGGTTAGATGATGGCACTCAGATCGATTTGGGTGGTCAATGGCTAGGCCCAACTCAGGATCGTATGTACGAGTTGGCTGATGAGTATGGAGTAAAGACATTTCCATCGCAGCTATTCGGTAAAGGACAGTATCACTATTTGGATGGTGTCCACGATAACGAGCCAGAAGAAATGCTGGAGCTGCTTGAAGCTATCGACGAATTAGCTGATCAGGTCGATTTGGATCACCCGCACGAAAGTCCCGACATTGCTACACAAGATCGGATGACGCTAGCCAGTTGGTTAAGCTTACAGACAGAGGATAAAGAAGTCGCCAATTTTGTCGGCCGTATGTTGGCTGGTGGTTTATTAGCTTCAGATGCCGGCGAAGTTTCTCTATTCCAAATGCTGTATTACATTAAAGCAGGCGGTGGCACACAAAGCTTGCTAGGCGCAAAAGGCGGTGCACAGCAGGATCGCGTGGTAGGCGGACCGCAGGCAATCGCTGAAAAAATGGCAGAAGACCACGGTTCAGTCCTTTACGATCAAGTAGTAAAAGAAGTCATCAAGCAAGACAACGACTACCTGGTAGAAACAAGATCAGGCGACAGCTATTCAGCGGATCACGTTCTAATCGCTGTACCACCAACTGTGGTAAATTCGAAAATCACCTTCACCCCGGAGTTGCCAGTCTGGAAGAAAAAGACGCTGCAAAGTATCCTGCCAGGCAGCGCATCGAAGTTCCACGCGGTGTACGAGAAACCTTTCTGGCGTGAGGACGGCCTATCTGGACAACGCAGTATGAGCGAAGGACTGATTATCGAGAGTTTAGATAACTCGTTGGAGAACGAAGAGAAAGGTATATTAACCTTCTTCGTATACGGAATCGACTCAATCCAGCTAAGCAAGCTGCCGGAAGCTAAAAGAAAAGAGCTTTTAATCGACGAACTAGTCCATCTGTACGGTGAACAAGCACGGAATCCGGAACATTTCATCACCCAAGATTGGAATGAAGAGCCTTTTACTAATGGTTGTTTCTCCGGACACTTTACCCCAGGCGGCTTCATTAAGTATGGTGAATACCTGCAATCAGAAGTCGATGGCATTCATTTTGCCGGAACAGAAACGGCAACGATCTGGAACGGTTACTTTGAAGGCGCGGTTCGTTCAGGCGAACGTGAAGCGCAAAAGATTCTGGCTAAAGCTGAAAGCAAATAAAATAGGTTAAACAAAAGGTCTCGCTGGATAAGCGGGCCTTTTTGCGTTGTTCTAGAGTCTGAAGGATTAAAAGACAGAGTGGGCTATTCAATGAGTCTATTCGAAAGTATGTCTTTGATATATACTTTAATTAACGATCCTAACGAAAAGGAGGATAAAAAATGCAGCAAGTTGTAAAGCTTTCTAAGCTGGGCAGCAGCAATGCAATTTGTATCCCAGAGAACATTTGGAAAAAGCTCAATATCGATCCAGAAGCCAAATTTTATTTGGACGTTAATGAGAAAAAACAGATAGTGTTAACACGAGTAGAGAACGATAATTATCTGCAGACTCTATTTAAGGATTATGATGCAAAAGAAAGTGACAAGGTAACTTTTGATTGGGGAGAACCTCGTGGACGTGAAATGCTATAGTCCTTCCATTGCACAATCGATTTGAATGGATTTCTAAGATTGGCAACGGTGGACTAAACTGGGACTCTCAAGTAAAACCTTTGATGGAAAAGTACCTAAAGGATCTACCTATAGATGTTTTGATACATCTATATAAAGCGGAACGCAAATTGTAGTTTTCAAAAGGTCTCACAGTGAAGTCCACACTCACCAAACCAATCCCCCCCACCTGCAAACGAAAACCCATCAACTACCGTTTGCAGTTTTTTTAGAATCCTCAAAAAAATTTACCAAAACCTGTCACAAACTCACCATTTTCCTGTCTAATAGAGTAAAGGAGGGATATTTCATGCCTAAAAACGAGAAAATCAACCAGCTGATCGATGAAGCCATATCCGGAAACCGCGATTCTTTAGAAACTCTATTAATAGACGTTCAAGACCTAATCTTCAACCTATCTCTCAGAATGCTCGGCACCATTCCCGACGCAGAAGATGCCACGCAAGACATTTTAGCCAAGGTAATCACGAACCTTGCCACCTTTCGCAAGGAAAGCAATTTTCAAACGTGGGTCTATCGACTAGCGATCAACTATCTGATCGACTACAAAAAATCGATGTTCACCCAGTATCCATTGGACTTTGACTACTATTCAAACGATATAAAAGCCGGATATATCGAGAACAGCGAGGACTTGCTGGAAGGTATCAGCCAAGAAATATTAGCCCAGGAACTAAAAATGTCCTGCACGAACGTCCTGCTGCAATGCTTAGATCCGACGACTCGCTGCATTTTCTTGCTGGGAACGATGTTCAAGGTGGACAGCAGAATAGCAGGTGAGATCTTAGACATGACCCCTGAAAATTATCGCCAGAAATTATCCCGAGCGCGAAAAAAAGTCGGGGAGTTCCTGTCCGTTCACTGCGGATTAACCGAAACCGGTTTTTGCTCCTGTGAAAAACGGGTAGGTTATGCTATTCAAAATAATCGACTGAATCCCAAAAATTTGGAGTATCAAAGCTTGAAAAGCATCAGTCCAGAAACCCTGACAGAATATATGGAAACAATCCAGCAGCTGGATGATCTGTCAGCCGTATTCTCTGAACTGCCAGCTTATCAGTCCAATATTTCAGCCAAAGAATTCATCGATAAGTTGTTCCATTCTTCAAACATGCACAAAATCCGGAGCTTTCAAGGAGGGACCCCCTAATGAAATTAGATAAAACCCTGGAATTCCTAGCAGCACTGGAAGCCAATAATTCCCTGGATTGGATGAAAGAGCATCGGGACGAATATCAAGAAGCCAAGAACGAATTTCTTAGATTCCTGCAGGACCTAATTGCTCAGATTGCAGAATTCGATCCATCCGTCGCTAACCTAGACCCGAAAAGATTAATATATCGGCTCAACCGTGATACACGATTCAGCCATGACAAATCACCCTACAATCCAGCATTCAGAGCTCATATTTCCATTGGCGAAAGGAAACCTGTTCCTGCTGGCTACTATATTTGTATTCGACCAGGGAAATCTTTTCTAGGTGGTGGGATATTCGCTAGTCAATTTCCCGAAGCCACCACATTAGTCAGGGACCGCCTACTGACCCATGGTAAAGAGTTCCAAAAAATCATCACCGATAAAAGTTTCACCGACAACTTTGAAGTGACAGGCCAGAAATTGAAAAATGTTCCCCGAGGATATGACAAAGATCATCCTTTAGGCGAATATCTAAAACACAAAGCCTGGGCCATCGAATATGCCATAAGTGATACCGATCTTTTGACGAAAGACCTAACGTTTGCGGCAGAAAAATTCCGTTTGATGCAGCCGCTAAATAGCTTTCTTAACGACGCCCTGTTGGGATTCAAGATGCCAGAAAGGTAGAAATTTTATCTTAGCATGTTTGCTTTGAGTTATTGATGCATTATAATTAAATCAAGTAACCATCTGAGAAATCTAAAAATAGTGGAATGTAAATATCATACCGGTTACAAAGGAGTATCCGATCGTTTTGATCCAAATCTAAAACAGTGGAATGTAAATCTATCTACAGTTATTGGGATGGTACACAACTTATGTACTCAAAATCTAAAACAATGGAACCGGAAATCTCACAATCCATCAACCTGACTACCATCCTTAAAAGATAGTACACGAGTAAAAGATCCGATGATCCTTTACTTCATGTACTATCTTTTATTTTATTCCCAGCCCCAGCATTCCATGCTAAAATAACCTAACTAGGGTGCATACCCTTATTCAAACTAAGGAAGTGACTAAATGGACGAGATAGCTGCGGGTTTTCTCAGAGCGTTCTTTGAAAAGCTGGTTCTTTTTTGGGCCCTGCTGCTCTTTATCGTGATCCTGTACCGCTACTTTATCGGTGGCGGCCTGCCAATCACTATAGACGGCCCGATATTTTACGCCACGGGCGCGCTAAGCGTTGCCGCGTCTGTGTACTTAGCTATTCCAAAGAAGAAGTAGCGAGCTTTTGCGGTCTTCTAAGCGCAATTAATATGTAATTGTCAAAGGTCAAATTGACCACCTGCGAAGTGCCCACCTTCGCAGGTGTCAGTGTCATGGATCATGATCATCTAACCAATGCTTGAACCAGGCGGTAACCAAGCCAACAATGATTGGCGCAATGATATATTGCAAAACGAAATACACATCACCACCTCCTTTCAAGGAGGATCATGATCCAGACAAATTAAGATGTAAAACCTACGCTAATGATCGATCAAACTAGCG
>NZ_JAFREM010000018.1 GCF_017377575.1 Candidatus Enterococcus moelleringii | reverse complement strand
CTACTAGTTAGTTTGACGTTTTTTCACAAAACCGATAGAATAGATAATGATTGCACTTTCAGTGATAAGGAGCGTTATATGTCTCAATTAAAAAAATATAAACAATTTATTAATACCCGCATCGGCTTTTTTAGCTTACTGCTATTATTATTATGGGTCAAAAATATGTTCGGCTACATTATGGATTTCCATCTCAGCCTACAAAGCCCGCTGCAATTTTTTATTCTGTTAATTAATCCCATCAGCGTCTCGATGCTGCTGATTAGTATCGGTTTGTTTATCAAACGAACTCGTGTCGCCTATGCTACGCTGTTCGGTATTTATTTCCTGCTTTCGATTTGGCTCTTTTCTAATGCCGTTTATTATCGGGAGTTTACTGACTTCATTACGATTAATACTTTATTGGGAGCTGGACAAGTTTCCACCGGTTTAGGGGAAAGCGCGGTTCGCCTATTTAGATTCTACGATGTCTTCTATATCGTCGATTTAATTGTTCTTCCACTATTATTATGGAGGAAAAAAATCAAGCTGGATTCAAGAGTGCCGCGCGTGCGTCAGGCGACTGCCTTGGCAGTGCTGGCTGTACTAATCGGCAGCGGGAATTTATTCTTAGCTGAAATGGATCGTTCTGGTCTATTGAGTCGTCAATTCTCGCGGGAATACATGGTGAAGTATCTAGGTATTAATGCCTTTACCTTTTACGATGGCTACCAAACCTATCAGAATAACCAAGTTCGGGCTGAGGCTAGTCCGACCGATTTAAGAGAAGTGGAAGATTATGTGGATCAGCACCAAGCGGAGCCTAATGATGAAATGTACGGCATTGCTAAAGGAAAAAATGTGGTCTACGTTCACTTGGAAAGCTTCCAGCAATTTTTGATCGATTATCAGTTAACCGACGAAAATGGCGAAGCTCATACCGTGACACCATTCTTAAACAGTTTGTATCATGACCAAGCTACCTACAGCTTCGACAATTTCTTCCATCAAGTGAAAGCCGGAAAAACCTCCGATGCGGAAACTTTATTGGAAAACTCCTTGTTTGGTTTGAACCAAGGGGCATTGTTTACGCAAATGGGTGACAAAAATACCTTTGAAGCGGCACCGAATATTTTACAGCAAACGGCTGGGTATACTTCGGCGGTGTTCCATGGACATTCGGCCAGCTTTTGGAATCGGGATACTACCTATAAGCATTTAGGCTACGATTATTTCTTTGATTCCAGCTACTACGATATTAATGAAGAAAACTCATTCCAATATGGGATGCATGATAAGCCGTTTCTGAACCAATCGGCGCAATATTTGGAGCATTTGCAGCAGCCTTTTTATGCGAAAATGATTACTGTTTCTAACCATTATCCGTATTCCAGCTTCAACAATGAGGAAGACGGCTTCCCGTTAGCCAACACTAGTGATTCAACAATTAACGGATATTTTGCGACAGCCAATTACTTGGATACGGCGATGCAGGAATTCTTTGATTACATGAAGGCCAGCGGCTTGTATGAAAACTCGGTTTTTGTGTTGTATGGAGACCACTATGGTATTTCCAATACCCGTAACAGCGAACTGGCACCCTTGTTAGGAAAAACCTCGGAAGAATGGGGCGATTTCGACAATGCCCAAATGCAGCGAGTGCCATTTATGATTCACATTCCAGGCCAAACCAATGGTGAGATCAATCACACCTATGGCGGACAAGTGGATGCTTTACCTACCCTGCTGCATTTACTGGGTATTCCTACAGATGATTACTTGATGCTGGGTCAGGATTTGTTCTCTGAGGATCATCAACAAGTCGTGGCTTTCCGCGATGGCGACTTTGTGACACCGGATTATACTTTCTACGGCGGCAAAGTCTACGATAATCAAACTGGCTTGCCAGTTGATGAACCGAATCTGGAGCAGCAAAAATTGTTTACTGAATTGAATCAAGCGGTGGATGAGCAATTGATGACCTCCGACAAAATCAATAACGGCGACCTATTGCGCTTCTACCAAGGCAGCGGACTTGATCCAATCGATCCGCAGCAATTTGATTACCGCAATCAGCTGGAACGCTTACTGGCGATTGAAGCCGATAAAGACCAAGGCTCTACCAGTCTTTATAGCCAAAACAACAACGAATCAACGGCTTCACTGTACCGCACAGCTACTTATACCGATTATCAAGAATAGAGGATTAATTTCCTCTATTTTTTTGTGTTTGATTTTTGATTTGCATTGTACATTTATGGAAACTATCAATGCTCTGCCCTCATCTAAGCTCAGTAAGTGGAAAGCGTATTATTCGCTTAGATACGGATTCCTTGGCTATAATAAATGGAAAGATTATCAGTTAGGGAGTGAATTAAGATGCGTTATCGAGGCGGAAGAAAAAGTACCAATGTGGAAAATCGCACCGGCACTTCCCGCGGTGGTCTTGCTGTCGGCGGAGGGATTGGCGGGATTATTATTGTTTTACTGGTGCTCTTTTTAGGCGGCGGAGATGTCACCGATATTTTAAACAGCAGCGGCGGGAATTCGGTTTACCAGCAGGAAGCTGTAAATACTGCCGGCCGTGAAGACCAGCAAGAATATTCCGAGGTTGTTTTTGGCTATTTGGAGGATTACTGGAATCAAGAATTTCAGGCCCAAGGCATGGATTACCAAGAACCCACCATGGTTTTTTATACCGATTATGTAGAGACAGCCTGCGGTTCAGCTAGCTCTGCAGTAGGCCCCTTCTATTGTCCGGGAGATCAACGGGTATATTTGGATTTATCTTTCGCTGATGAGCTGGCGAATCAATATGGCGCTGGCGGTGATTTTGCCTGGGCTTATGTAATCGCCCATGAAGTTGGCCACCATGTGCAACAGGAGCTGGGTGTGACTGATGAAATGGCTCAACGGCGGCAAAGTCTGAGTGAAGCTGAATATAATCAATATCAGGTTCGTTTGGAGCTGCAGGCGGATTACTATGCCGGAAGCTGGGCAAAATACATGGAGGGGGAAACGATTAATGGTCAACCGGTTCTAGAGATTGGTGACATTGATGAAGCCTTAAATGCCGCTAACAGCATTGGTGATGATACTCTTCAGCAGCAGGCTCAAGGTTATGTTGTTCCCGACAGCTTCACCCACGGAACTTCGGCGCAGCGTAAAGCTTGGTTTGAACGAGGCTATCGTTACGGTGACTTTGAACATGGGGACACCTTCAACGCAGAAGATTTATCGTTAGGAACATAGAAAAAACGTCATCCCAAGTAACAGCTGGGGTGACGTTTTTAGTTTATGCTACACTAACTGGCTCTGGTTTCACGCCATCGTTGATGAAGTAGACTTGATACCAAGTTAGGAAGGTATAAATAGTCCAAATCTTACGACGACCATCGGCTGTGCCTTCAAAGTTATCGTCCAGCAACTTCAAGATTTTTTCTTGATCGAAGAATTCTTTAACAAATTCTTGCTCAAACAAGCTGCGGATAAGGTTGTAATACTTTTCTTCTCGCAACCAATCTTTAATTGGCACTGGGAAGCCTAATTTTTCACGGTTGTACCATTCCTCTGGCAAGTGGCGCGCGGCCGCTTGACGGAAAGCATACTTGGTGTTTTCAGCATTAATCAGATATTTGGTTGGTACTTGTTCCGAAACCTTCATTAACTCTTTATCCAATAAAGGAACGCGAACTTCTAATGAGCTGGCCATTGACAGCTTGTCGGCTTTCAATAAAATGTCTTTTGGCATCCATTGGTGCATATCCAAATATTGCATTTTTTTGATCTCCGACATGTCTTGTACTTGATCATAGTGTACTTGGACGATGTCTTTGACACTTGGGCTCTTTTGATACGTTGGCTGCAAGTAGTCCACTGCTTCGTCTTCTTCAAAGACCTTCGCTTGGCCGATGAAGAAATCTTCGGCTGGTGCTAGCGACGTGTACAAGTGCAAAGCGCCACGGAAGGTTTTGCCTTTTAGTCCGCGACCAATTTTGTAACGCATGCCTTTTGGCAATTTCTTCAAGCCTTCAGCGACAACTTTGACCGCTTTAGAATGGGTGTTCATCCCGTAAGCTTGGTAGCCGGCGAATAATTCATCCGCACCTTCCCCACTCAAGGCAACCCGCACGTCGCGACTGGCTAATTCAGCCAAGAAGTACAATGGCACACAAGATGGATTTGAATCTGGTTCATCCAAGTGATATTGAATCAATGGGAAGTATTCAAAAGCTTCATCCCCGGTAACCACCCGAGATGTATTGTTTAAATCAATTAATTCCGCCAATTTTTTGGCTTCCACTGATTCATTGTAAGACTTGTCGCCAAAACCGATAGAATAAGAATGCTCTGGACGCAGCACAGCAGTTACGTAGCTTGAGTCCACTCCTGAAGAAAGGAATGAGCCGACTTCTACATCCGCGATGCGGTGAGCTTCCACTGAAGAAACCACGGTTTTATCAATTAAATCAACCGTTTCATCCAAGGTTAAGCTGGTTTCTTTTTCGTCAACATCCCAGTATTGTTCGATCTTCAATTCGCCATCTTTGTAAGTGAAGTAATGGCCTTCTTTAATGCGAAAAACATTTTTAAAGAAGGTTTCATCCAAAGCTGAATATTGGAAGGTCATATAAGGCTTCAGTGCTTCCTTATTTAGTTCCTTCACAAAATTCGGATGCTTCAAGAAGCTCTTAATTTCTGAACCGTACATAAAGGTGCCGTTCATTTGGGCATAGTACAATGGTTTGATCCCAAAGTGGTCTCGTGCGCCAAATAATTCTTGTTTTTCCGTGTCCCAAATTACGAATGCAAACATCCCGCGAATTTTTTGCAGCAGATCGATGCCGTATTCTTCATAGCCGTGAAGTAAAACTTCGGTATCGGCATGGGTGGTGAATACATGACCCTTGGCAATTAAGTCTTCACGAATCGATTGGTAATTATAAATTTCACCATTAAAGGTGATGATTTTTGTTTCATCTTCATTATAGATCGGTTGCGAACCGCCCTCTAAGTCAATGATACTTAAGCGGCGAAAGCCTAAAGCGACGCCTTCATCGATAAATTGACCGGAGCTGTTTGGCCCGCGGTGAACGATGGTATCCATCATTTCCTTGATGACTTGTTCTTTTTGTGTTGTATTTGAACGATCAACGAATCCTACAATTCCGCACACATTGTCTACCCTCTTTCAAATAGCCTCAGATACACGTTGGTATCAACTTTCAAAGTATATCATAGGATAACGCTTCTTTCACGAGTTGCGAAGATTTTCTGGTGAATTTCGCCAGATTTCTTAATTTTTTACAAAGGGGTATTAAGAAAGGCTTCAGCAGAAAACGCTCTCTATTTTGAGATGCTGACTATCTTACCGAAATAGTTTTCTATATAATAGAAGAAAGACGTCAAATGAGGTGAGAAAGATGACTTATGTATTTGTACACGGTTTAGGCCAATCGGTTAACAGTTGGCAGGAAACCCTTGACCTAGTGCCCCTTGCCCCGGTGGCTGTCCCGAATTTGGATGCCTTTCTTGAGCCTGGTGCTGCAACATATGGGGAGTTGTATCAAAAATTTGTGGCCTATTGTAATCAGATGGAGGAACCGCTCCATTTATGCGGACTTTCCTTAGGGGGGATTTTAGCCTTGAATTATGCTACTCAGTTTCCTGAAAAGGTTGCTTCCCTAGTATTGATGGGTGCGCAATATAAAATGCCGAAGAAGCTGCTTAAAGTGCAGAATTTTGTTCTGCGTTATGCGCCCATGAAAGTTTTCGATATGGGCGCACTTGATAAGCACACGATGCTGGAATTAACCACTTCTATGATGGACATTGATCTTAGTGCTGATCTGGACAAAATTACCTGTCCTACCTTAGTGGCTTGCGGCAGTAAAGATGTCCCTAACAAGTCGGCTGCCTTAGAAATGACTGCGGCGATACCAGAAGCGGTTTATTATCAGTTGGAAGGTGTCGGGCACGAGGGGAACACGGAAGCGCCGGAAAAGGTGGCGGCGATGCTGAAGCATTTTTATCAGACGGCAGCTCCTGCTTAATTCTGGCAAAAAAGCCCAAGCTTGGTTCTGCTCCTTCAACAGGAGTTCGACTAAGCTTGAGCTTTTTTCTATTTCAGTGCTAATGATACTAAAAACGGATAAGCGCCGAAGAATTCGATTAAGGATTTGTTGCTGTGGGCGGTATTCAATTTTAGTTTGGTCACCTTTTTGGCGGTGTCTTGAACAATTTCCACCGTATGATTGTTTTCCAGCTGCACTAAGTAGTGGTCTTCCTCAACTTTTTTGAAGTCATACTTAGGATTGTTCATGGTAGTGATAAAAATATCATCCAGCGTTTCGACACTTGCCATGTGAGGCAAATCAAAGGATAAATCCAGCGGTCGGCTGTTATCCAGCAAGTTGTCCCCTAAGGCAAAGCCTAATGATTTCATATGGGCAAAGACACTGTTCATTTCATGACTGAACAAGGAATTCTGTCCGCTGGTATAAATATGATGCTGGTAGCAATCCGCCAGCAAGGTCAGCACAGCTTCATTTAACACCGTAACCTTCAACGTTTCCGGATACACCGTCATAAGGTGAAGCTTTTCTGTCCGAATATTGCCTTCAGAAGTGGGCATCATCAAATTGAAGGTAATTTCTTTGTCATTGACTAAGCGATATGAAAGATTGAAGTGCTTGGTTTCCCAAGTAGAAAAATCATTGCTGGAAAGTCGCAAATTGTGAGACTCCAGCGGTTTCAACAGCTCGAAGGTAAAGTATTCCAGCAACGCACCCTTAGCAATCGCCGAAACTTCGTATTCCTTTTGCAAAAAGACTTCCCGAAAATATCTTAGCAAGGTGGCAAAGTCTGATTCCATCAATTTCTTGCGGAACTTCAAATCGGCTAATTCTTTCTCGGCGTCTTCAATCAAGCTTAATAAGTCCTGATAATTGTTTTCCCGGTTGTCGTAATAAGACAAGACAGATGGACTTAAGGGTTTCTCCTGTTTAACAAGTTCTGGAGAGGCTTCCGACTCGAAATCGGGGTCATCGGCGTGTAAGATTTCTTTTTCCTTGATGGTAAGCTCTTCGGTTTCCTCAGGCTCCACCAAGGTATCATAAATTTCATTGACGCGGTTTTTCTTCTCTTCTGTCATCTACTTGCCCTCCTTGTTCAAAAACACTTGGACAAATTGCTGCAGCTGTTTTTCCATTTCTTTTAACGAGCCAAAGCGCTTTTTGATAATTCGCAATTCTTTTAAAGCAATCGCTTGTTCCAATGCCAAGGCTTGTTTTTGCTGGGCCAAGCCGATTTTTTGTGATTCCCGAGTGATTTTATCGCTGACAAAAGGCACCCATTTACGGCGTTCTTCCTGCAGCGCTAAAATTTTGCGATCCAGCTGATCAATTTCGTCATCGACCTTTTTACGATTTAATAAGCCTTTAGTTTCCTCCAGCTCACGCTTTGCTGCTTCCTGTTGTTGAATTTGCAACTCAATGCGTTCGATTTCTGAGCCGGCGGCGATAATTCTAGCATCAAAATCATCCTCTTGGGCCTGCAATGCCTCAATTTCTTCTCGATAAGTGCCTTTTTCAACCTTTTCCCATTGCTTTTTGATTTCTGGCAAAAGCAGCAGTGCCGGCTGGGTTGCATCTAATTGAATCACGGCGCGATCGTGGTAATAGCTGCCTAATTGATAATCCAGCAGAACCGGGGTTGCCTGCTGGCGTAATTGCATGAAAGGAAACATCCGTAAAAATTCGCGATCCAGTTTACTGGTGAAATAATTGTCCATCTCGTGATTAGCGTTGCTGGATTGCTGAATGGCTAGCGGCAATTCCTTCCAGTAGATCTGATAGACTGCCCCCATGTCTTCTTTTTTCATCGCTTCTTCCAAGCGCTGCAGTTGAGACATTAAATCCCCTAACACGACCGAAGCCGATTCTTTCACTGAATCAAAGGATGTTTCAGACTGTTTTTCTGGCGTCTCCATGTGATACCCTCCTTTATGCCTGTTTATAATTTTATAGTACCATTTTTCTTTATAGAAAAGTGACATTATGACTCAAAAAAGCGGATAAAAAGAGCGTTGACCCAGGGATCAACGCTTATTTTATGGCAAATGACAATTTACCGACATTTTTTTAAAGAATCGATTACTTAAAGGTCTTTAGTTGCCTAAATTAGCAAAGAAATTTTTAATTGATTGCCATAAGTTGCTAAAGAATCCTTGGTTTTCTTCGATGGTTCCTTTTAACGAATCACCAAATTGTCCTAATTGGTCAGAAAGATTGTCGACAGTGTCTTTAAAGTCGCTGCTGATTTTGTCCAATTGTTCGATGGATTCTTTGTCTAGCACACCATCAGTCGTTTGGTATTGTTCAGCAAGAGAAACTAATTTGTTAATGTCTTCTTGGCTGATCAGCTGTGACAAATTGTTTTTCTCCAAGGCGTCATTGACGATATTTTGCACGTCTTCTTTGGTAGCAAGTTCGCCTTGTTTTTCCTTCAAGTCAGCCAATTCTTTCTTGATATCGACTAAGGTCTGGTTCAATTGTGCTTTGTAGGCTTCATCAGCTTTTGCTTGGTCGTCAGCAGACAAATCTTGTTGATCCTGATTTTCGCTGGCGCTGTTGACAATCGATTGTGATACTTCGTTGGTAGTATCCAATTCGGTTTGAGCCAATTGTGCACGGGCAGGATCGACGGTTTCGCCGTTTGATTCAAAGGCTTTGTACACTCCAGTCAAGGCACTTTCACCGGTAACTTTTACCACGCTGGCTACTTTTACGGTCGCGTCGGAAATACCGGCAGTTACTAATGGATTTTTGTATTGATCGGCGGTTATTTGCGTAATGTTGTTAGGCGTTAGGATTTGTACTGCGATCCCTTTACCTGGATCTTCCCGATTTACTACGACTGAACTCAGCATCACGCTGTCATCGCCGCTGCCGTAGCCAAGATATTTCACTAAGTCGGCTCCGGTAGCCTGTTCCATTTTCACGCTGTCTTGATTAATACCTAGTTCGCTCATGGTGTCGTTAAGTTGCTGCTGATTCAAGCCAGCTCCAGCCACGAAAGTTGGTTTGCCCCAACGTTCGTTGATGACTGTCTCTGAGCTGGTGTTGCTGGCGTGAGCCACCGATGCGGTTTGGATTGCGCCGGCTCCTAACGACAAGGTTAAGCTTGCTAGTATAATGTATTTTTGTAGTTTCATTGTTGGTTCCTCCTAGGGTATTTCTGGTTCTATTTTAGCTGATTCCACCATCTTGGGCGGAGAGATTGGTGCCATTTAAGCAATTATTTACTACTCTTACTTTAATTTAACAATTAAATCAGACCAAAGTTGGATGATTTTCTTTAGTTTTTACGAAGACCAGAGAAATTCAGCAATCATTTTATCGATCGTCGGGTTTTCGTGGAGCATAAAATGAAAGGCCGTTAACGGTGAGCCATCAATAATCTTAAATTGATAGCTTGCCACATTTCCATCGATCACCGGTTCGATTGCTTTAACTTCCGCTTCTTTTACTAAGCCATCTGTGGGACGGCCCCAAATATTGCCGGCAATTGCCAGAACCTTTAAATCTTTTGGCAGTTTCTTACCTTCATTTAAATAAGCTTGACTAGGGTGCAGCGGGAAATCACCGCCAATGCTGATCAGTTTTTCCGGCTTTGGAATGCTGGGATCATCGGGATAAGCCGTCATGATTGCCACACTCATCGGTCCACCGGTAGAATGACCTACTAGATTCATTTTGTCGAAGCCTTGTTCTTTCAAATGCTGCAAATAGGGATAAATTTGTTTGACCTCTTTTTCCGGGTCTTTATTATCGGCAAACAATAGCTGGATCATGGAATTGTCCCCATAGCCCTGCTGCTTTTCCTCAGAAAAATGGCCGTCGGAGTCAATATACGTTCGATAGCTGAAGGTTCCCAGGTCAAAGCGGTCCAACCGGGAGACCACACCGCCCAAGGAAGTCCGATTGCCGCCGTAACCGGGAATAAACAGGGTAATTGTTTTGCTGTGGGCTTCGACTTTTACATCAGTCAGAACTTGCTCCTGCTGCCGAAACCATAAGAAAAATCCCAGAACAAGAATTAAAATGATTGATACGAAAAAAATCAGCACTTTTTTCCACCTCTTCATTGCTGTCACCTCACCAGATAAGTGTAGCACAATCTCCGTAAATCACCCGCTTCCAAACTTCTAGTTGGAATACAAAAAAACGAATGCCTCAATTGAAGTCACAGCAAAAGTGAGTTCAATCGAGGCATCCAGTCTTGTTTAGTTAGTAGTTTGGCGCAAGCGTTCAACAATCGAGCGTTTCGACACATAACGGTAGCTGATCAGCGGCAGTACAATACCTAAAACCGTGAATAGCGGAACCACGGCTGCGATCGGCCAGATGGTGAAGCGATAGGTGTAAAACCAGAATAGCGTTCCTAGCGAACTGCTTAATAGCGGATCTACTGCCAGGAAGAGGATCAGTGAGAATAGGATCGATCCTAGCATGTAATACAATCCTTCCCAGATCAGCATCTGCTTCAACTGCCGGCCAGTCATACCGATGGATTGCAGCATGGCAAATTCTTGTCTTCTGACTAAAATGCTGCTTAACAGAGCATTGGCGTAATTCAGAACCCCGATTATACCAATGATTCCACAAAGTACGCCCCCCAGCATCAGGAACATGCTCCGCATCGAATCAAAATTTTCAACATAAGTAGCTTTGCTCTCGTAGTCGTATTGCGAACGATCCACTTCGGTATAATTCTTCAAAAAGCTTTCCATCCCAGGATTGCCGGCTTTCGTGGTATCAAAGGCGTAGTGCATAATTGATTCACTTCCGGTATCTTCAATGAAGGTCTGAGCGTTTAACACAAATTCTTCTGAGCCATAATAGCGGTAATTCAACGTACTAGGGATCGTAACCACAGCCGCGACTTGGTAGTCGATGTCTTGATAGCTTTTTGCTCGTTTCCCATAATCACTATCATCCGCCGGTTGGTTCTCGTAAATTTCACCAGTATCGGGGTTGTAGTATTCCCATTCCTGGGTGTGTCGCACGGTGACGGTGTCTCCCAGCTTAGCCCAGTTGCTGTCCTGACGCGGTTGATTGTGGTCATCCACCAGGTAAACGGCTGCGATGGAACGATTGCCGGGTGTATATAGTTCAGCGATATCACCTTCCAAGATGGTTAATTTGTCTAACACAAACTTTTCCATGCCATATAATTGAACCCGGTCAGCCAGTAGTCCATTCAAACGGTCGCTGTTAGAGACCATCTTATCCAACGAATCTTCGTCATAAAAGGTTTCATAGTTGGAACGATAACGCTCCTCTTCCACAAATTGCTGCGCTTCTGTGACGTGGCCATAGGTACGCCCGCCGGCTGTTACACCCTCACGACTGTTAATTTCTTCAATATCTTCTTCCGCTACAGCCATTCCTTCGTTCCAGTCAGTTGCATCCCCCACCTGAAAGTAACCAGCGTCAGCCACGAGAAAATCAGTAGCAACACCGCGAAGGTATTTGTCCATATCAAAACCATTAACCATCGTCGCTGTTACCTGCAGCAGCATCACTGAAAGGGAAAGAGAAAGAATAGTGACAATCGTTTTACGGCGATTGCGTCCCAGATTTGCCCAAGCCATCTTAGATAAAGATGCGCCCTTTGTAGCTTTGCGCAGCTTCTTCGATTTGCCGGTTTGATCAGTATAGCGAACCGCTTCTACTGGTGAAACCTTAGCCGCTAATCTTCCAGGACGATGGCAAGAAATCAGGACGGTTGCCAATGAAAACAGTGCTGAGACAATAAAGATTCCCGGGCTGGCAGAAATGGCATCCGTGACACTTGTGTTCATGCGCAGCAAGATCATAGGAGTCAGCCGAACACCGATAAAGTAGCCGATCAACAAACCAAAGGGAATTCCGATCAAAGATAGAACCGCCGCTTGCATGCGAATAATGCGTTTAATTTGGCGATTGGTCATGCCGATGGTTTTCAGCAGGCCGTAAAAACGGATATCACCAGTTACTGCGATTTGAAATACATTATAAATGATCAAATAGCCGGTCACCGCAATCAGCAGCAAAAGCCCAATGACACCGATAATCGATTCCACGCTCTCTAACGCCTTCGAACCGGTGTAGCCCCAGTTCACCCCAGTAGCAATATAATCCTCCTGGTTCCGTTCGGCGCCTTGATAGCCATGATTTTCCAAAATGGTATCAATTTTTTCTTCGATGTTGAGCCCATTATCCAGCATCACATCCATTACCCAAAAACTGGTCATGCCGTCTTTGCCTTCAGTTTGCAATTTGTCAAAGATTTCTTGCGTACGGCTTTTAGGAACCAACACGTGACTGGCAATAATCGCCTCATCATAGTTCCACCAGCCGCTCAAAGTGAAGGTTTCGGTTGTTTCTTGTCCGTCGACTAAAAAGGTTAGCGTGAAGGTTTGGCCTATCTTAGGCTCGACCCCTAACAAATTTAGAACCCGTAAATCGGTCGCGGCTTCGTTGGTGCCTTCTTTCGGCAGGTGGCCTTCTACCGGATCGATAAACATCCATTTTGCTTGATTGGCATCACTATAGCTGACTTCCACGTGAGCTTTGTTGAAAGGAGCTTCGGTGGGCATTCCCACGAATCGGCGCAAACCGTGCTCATTAATTAGCGGGTCAGTTTTCAATTCATCGATCTGCTGCTCCGTGACATACTTAAATCCGCCGTGAGAATAACCGCCGACTTGCCGGAAATTTCCTTGTTGGAAGGAATGATTGATGGATAGGGCGATCGTGAACAAGGTAGTAAACAAAATAGTGGTCAGGGCAATGGCTAAAATAGCAATAATATTTCGTCCCTTGGCGGCCCACAAACTCTTCATGCTAATTTGCCGCACACTTTTACGATTTGACACATTCATGGTCTACACCCCCTTATCCTTCAACGATCTGGCCGTCTTCGATCCGCAAAATGCGATCCGCCAGCTGAGCAATTTCTTCATTATGAGTGATCATTACAATCGTTTGTTTATACTTTTGATTGGTAATTTTCAATAGGCCCAATACGTCTTGACTGGTTTTAGAATCCAAATTACCCGTCGGTTCATCGGCTAATAGGATGGCCGGTTTGGTGGATAGTGCGCGAGCGATTGCCACCCGCTGCTGCTGGCCGCCAGATAAATTATTCGGCAAATTGTTTAGTTTCGAGGCTAAGCCTAACGTTTCGACAATGCTGTCAATGTACTCAGAGCTGGGTGCTTTGCCGTCTAACTGACTAGGCAGCACAATATTTTCATAGACATTCAACACTGGTACTAGGTTGTAATTCTGGAAAACAAAACCGATTTTCCGGCGGCGAAAAACAATTAAAGCTTCTTCCTTTAATTTGAACAGGTCTTCACCATCGACTTCTACGCTGCCGCTGGTGGGCTCGTCTAATCCTCCCAACATGTGCAGCAAAGTAGATTTCCCGCTGCCAGAGGTTCCGACAATCGCGACAAATTCACCTTTTTTGATTTGTAAATTTACTCCGTCTAACGCATGCACGGCGGTTTCTCCTTTGCCGTAAATCTTCATCAATTGTTTTGTTTGTAATATAATCATCTCTAAAACCTCCATAAAAAATAAAGTTTGCAGGTATTTCTCTACACCACAAACTTTATCAAAGAAAACTTACCACAATCTTTCCAGCGGTAAAACATTCTAACAATCTTGTAAGAATTGAACTTTTTTAGTTGGAACGAGGCAAAAATACCGAGAAAACACTGCCTTGCCCCGGCATAGAAGAGACTTTCATGTAGCCATTTTGGGCCGCTATGATTTGCCGGGTAATGTATAAGCCGATTCCCAGTCCCTCTATTTGGGCCACTTGAGCTGAACGGTAAAAGCGGGTGAATATTTTCGCCTGTTCATTTTCTGTGAAGCCAATCCCGGTATCTGCAATATCAATCCGGCAGAAAAGCTCATAGGCATTCACCGTAATCTGGATTTCCCCACCTGAAGGAGTATATTTAATGGCATTGTCAACTAAATTGGCGATGGCCTCGGCGGTCCACTTAGGGTCAAAGATCGCTTGTTCCTTAGTCGGTTCCAGCTGCAGTTGGATATTTTTTCGCTGCGCTTCAGGGAGTAGTTGCCCGTGGACTTCCTCTAGCATTAGTTGAAGGCTCTGCTTTTCAGGATGGACTGCCAGGATTCCCGTCTCTAGCCGGGATAGCTTAACTAGTGCCGCAATCAGGAAATTCAGCTTTTCCCCTTGCTTGTTCATTTCGCCTACGAAGCGGCGGCTTTCTTCCGGCAGCTCCTGTTCAGCCAGCAGCTGACCATAGAGCAACAGGTTGGCAATCGGGGTTTTGGTTTGATGGGAAATATCGGCGATTAGCTGTTTGATTTCATCTTTTTCCGCTGCTATATCCTGATTCGAAGTCTCCGTAGCCGATAAATAATCCCGCATCTTGTTCTCGATGGCGGAATACAGGCTTTCATCATAGCTTTCTTCTTTAAAGTTGCCATCGATGGCTGTGTCTAGCATATGGAGCAGCCGATTCATCGTTTGCCGGAATTGCCAGCGCTGCCACAACAGAGCCGCAATTGCACCCATCGCTAGCAAGCTTATCACCACCAGCAAAATAATCTTTCCCTTCAGCATTTAGTTCACCACCCAAGAATAGCCGATACCGTAGACCGTTTTGATGTACTCGTTAGCTTTCAGTTTGTCCCGCAAGCGCTTAATCGTAACCGATAAGGTATTGCTGTCGACAAACTCCAGTTCCGAGCCCCACACTTTTTCCAAAAGGGTTTCCCGCATAACGGTTGCTCCGCGATTCTCCACCAATAGCCGCAGCAGCCGCTGCTCGGTTTTACTTAGTTCGATTGGTTGATCATCCTTAGAAAATTCCATTTTGTCGAAGTCGAAGCAGTAGGCATCGATGGTAATCAGGTTTTGACCTTTTTCCTGGCTTCTTCGCAGCTGGGTATTTACCCGAGCCCGCAAAATCGCCAGACTAAAGGGCTTGGTGATATAATCATCGGCACCATATTCCAGCCCTAAAACTACATCCATCTCGGTATCATTTGCAGTTAACAGTATCACCGGTGTTTTGGTGGTTGCTTTGACTTCCTTCAAAAAATCCAACCCGTTCCCATCTGGTAAATTGATATCTAATAAAATCAAATCCATTGTTTGTTCAAATAAGGCGACTTGAGCCGCTTCTAAATTATTGTATTGAAAAATTTCATTTTCCGGAGAGGCAATCGCTAAGCGCACCCCTTCACTTAAACTAAGATCATCCTCAACGATCATGATTCGCTTCATCTGGCAACCACTCCTTTTCCGCTTCATTATATCATGGGATCGGCTTGATTTGAGGGATAAAAATAAGGCTGAGACATCTTCGCCTCAGCCTTACGATTACACTTCTTTGGTTGTAAAATGAATCTTGCCTTCGCTATCGCGGGATAAAATTGTGATTTCTTTTAAATAAGGAAAGGTTAATTCCGGCAGCTTAGGATCTTCCAGCATCCGTTCATATCCTTCAAAAATATCTCGCATATACTGCTTATAGGCTTGTTTCTTCTTTTGTCGCTTATTCATTCCAGCACCGTCCTTCTGAAATATCTTACCAATCTTTCCAGATCAGGACAAGGGCTTATTGATAAGTTGCCTGAAGATAAGTCAACAGTTCCTTGGAAAGTTCGGTAGCTGATTGGCCGTCCGCCCGATCTTCCAAGAATTCCATCACAGCATAGCCTTGGTTTTGAGAATCAAAGGCATATAAGAAACTGTTTTGCTGGCCTCTTTCGTCTTGTTTTTCTTTGATTTCAGCCGTTCCGGTTTTAGCAGCCAACGGAATACCTAAGCTTTGCAGGCTGCTGGCGGTACCGTTAGGATCGCTGACGACAGCTTCCATGTCTTGCTTGATAGTGTCGACGGTTCCGGCAGAAACCACATCTGCTTTGGTTTTCGTTTCCTCATCAGCAATTAGTTTAGGATAAACCAAGGTGCCGTTGTTAGGGAAAACAGAATAGGTGGTGATTTGTTGAATCGGGTTCAACAGCAGCTGACCTTGTCCATAACCAGTATCGGCTAAAAGGACTTCTGAGTTGAAGGAATCTTCGTTAGAAATTTGCGCTGGATCCATCGCAATCGGCAAATCCAATTTTTCACCGAAGATGAATTTGTTCAAGCCAGCTCTGAAGGTTTTTTCACCCATTTTTAAAGTTTCCTGTGCCATGTAAATATTATCTGAGTAAACTAACGCAGTCCGCAGGTTCACTGGTGACTCATCGCTTACCCGAGTCACTTGGTAGCCGCCCCATGAACTATCTTTTTGCCATTTCAAGCCATTAATTGCCAATTCTTCATTCGGATCAAGCGTCCCAGCATCTAAACCGATCGCCGCAGTGACGGTTTTAAAGGTGGAACCTGGTGCATAACCGGTGGCAAAACGACTCATGAATGGCAAGTTTTCGTCATTGTTATAAGCATCGTAATCGGCTTGACTAATGCCGTTAGTCATTTTGTTAGGATCAAAGCTTGGTGAACTGACGACTGCCAGCAGGTCGCCGGTCTTCGGTGCCGTTGCCACACTTGAGCCAGGTTGACCTTGCAGCGAGTCGTAGGCAATTTGCTGGGCTTTGGCATCGATTGTCAATTTGACGTTTTCGCCATCGGTCTTGCGCACTTCCTGCAGCACTTTTTTCTGAGTGCCGTCTTCGCCAACAATGGCCAACAAGCCGCCGTCTTGACCCCGTAATTGTTTGTCTAACGCCCGTTCCAATCCAGTTCGGCCAATTAAGCTTTCAGCTGCTAATTCATCGTTTTTCTCCAAATCTTCGGCCGTTACTTTGCCTACATAACCGATCAATTGAGCCGCCGCTTCACCTAGTGGATAGGTCCGACCAGTTGCTTGATGAACCTCAACGCCTTCTGGCACACTTTCAGGCGTAGTATTGACGGTTTTCAAAGGAACAAAAAAGTCATCCTGCACCCAGCCCTGGTCCAATGCACTGTTGATAGCATCTTCGGTGCTGCCAATCGATTCAGCGATCGCGGCAATTTTCTGAGCCCGTTCATCGCCGGTTCCCAGTTGATTAGGAATTACGCCGATTTGATAAACCGTGCCGTTCACCGCTAATCCTTGATCATTGCGATCCAAGATCTCCCCGCGAGTTGCGGAGGAGACTTCGTAGCTGACTTTATCCGTCCCATCCATATTGGGGAAGATCAACTTAGGCGTCCAGTTGATTTTTTGATCGTCTTCCGTCAAGGTACCCGAATATTTTTGATCCTTCAAAGCACCTAGACCCGTGTTTAAGGACAAGGTATAGCTAAAATCGTAGCCGTTGTCGGCTTTTTCGATTTGAATGTCTTTGGCTTTTATATTCGAGGCATTGATACCAGAAAAAATATTTTGGTATTTTTCTTCCACTGTCTCAGCGGTAAAGCCGTTATCTTTTAGGGAAGCATCGGTTAAATACTTAGGAATTTCGTTGTATTTGCCATCCGAAATTGCGGCAATAAATTTCTTCACCGTTTGTTCGCCTTCATTTTTCAGTTGGTTGGCATGATACACCGTATACCCGCCAAATCCAGCAATTCCCAGCAGGATTACCGCCCCGATGATTATCAAAGGCAATTTATTGCTTTTTTTCTGGTTCTTTTGACTTCTTTGCATAAGTTGTTGTTCCCTTCTGTTTAACCTAAATTAGTAAATGGCGTTTTCGCGCAATATTCTCAATGTTTCAGCCGCAGCTGATTGACCAGACGTTCCCTCTTGCTGCAAATGACAGGCAAAGTAATGGGTTTGGCCCTTGGCTTCGATAAAACCGACAAACCAGCCGCGATTATCCTGTCCTTGTCTTTGTCCGGTGCCGGTCTTCCCATAAAGAGTATATCCTTCACCGGATTCCAGTTTCATGGCCTCTTTGATGGTTTGAACATCTTGGTCAGAGAAAGCTAGTTCGTGGTTTATCAGCTGCTTTAAAAGTTGAACCTGTTCAATCGGTGCGATTTTTAAAGAGGATTCCAACCAATAGTCGTCCACTGATCCCAGTAAACTAGCGTTGCCATAGTTCACGGCTTTAAATTCCTCAGTCAACGTGGCTTTACCCAATTTTTGATCCAACTGCTGGAAATACCAGTTAGTGGAGTTGGTAAAGGCCTCGCTTAATCCTTGATCTTGATTCCAAGCAGCAAAAGGATACTCTGTGCCATCCCAGGCTAATTGATTTTGTTCCGGCTGAATTAACTCATGTTTTAGCCCGAACAGTCCGCTCCACAGCTTGTAGGTGCTGTCGGGAGAAAAGCGCTGATAGGCAGCCGCTTCATTGTAAATGCTGTATTGCCGGGCTTCCTCATCATATAAAACCAACGAATTCAAACTGTCATCAGCAAACGCTCGATCAGCGAAGATTTTGATCACCCCTGCATCCTTCAGCAGCGATGCCTTTTGCGTCCCTTCACTTTGAGGAACCGCCACAAAAACACTGATGATCAGCAATAAAATACTCAATCCTTGAAGCAGCGGAAACTTCTTTTCTTTCTGATACGCTGCGATAAATTGAATTCGTTCCGTCAGTCCTTTGTGATTGTCAGAAAAGGCCACCAGCTGGTGAGTCGGCTTTTGGACTACACTATTTAAGAGGGCGTGTCCGTAAGCGGTGATTTCCTTTTTCGCCAAATGAGCCATGACGAGATGATCGCAAGCCACTTCCCGATCCTTGGCGGCCGCTTGATTCATCCAGTGAATCAAGGGATTGTACCAAAAGATGATGGTAAAAAGCAAAAACAAGGTTTGCTGATAGAAGTCTTTGTTTTTGTGATGCCCCAACTCGTGCATGAAAATTAAATATAGCTGTTCTTCCGAGGCTTCTTCACTAAAGGCTTCTGGCAATAAAATCACCGGACGAAACATTCCGCTGGTTGCCGGCGTTTGGATTTCTGTTGAAGCAATCACTTGTACCGGCGACTGATAATGCAGCGTCCTTTGTGCTCTGCTTAGTGCACGGTTGATTCTATCGCTGTCCAGCACTTGGCCGGATACTATCAACCTATGCAGTGAATAATAAGAAAAAAGAATCATTCCTGCTCTGATGACCATACCGATTAACCAAACGACGGCAAAAATCTGCAAGAAAAAAACAAAGTTAGGCTGGTTTGCTGCCAACGAATAATCGTTCATCCAGCCTTTAGCTAAGGAGAGTGCTTCCCCGCCAGCTTCACCACTGTTGGATGATCCCAACTGGTCCGGGAAATATATTTTTGTGCCATAATTATAGCGCAGATACTCACTCAGTTGCCGGAATGGTTGATTAGGAATCAAAAAGAGCAAACTTAAAAAAGGCAGATACCAGAAAGCCCCTCTCAATCGCGGACTCAGACGTTTCCCAAATACTTTCCGCAGCAGCAATAAACTGGCAAAGAAAATCGCCATGGATATATTAGTAAGCAAGAACTGTTCAATTTGCTGAGTCATCATCATCTCGCTCCTCTAGTAAGCTGCGCAGTTTTTCAATTTCTGTTTGGTCCATCACATCTTCTTGGACAAAGTTCATCACCAATTCACTGACTTTGCCGCCAAAAAACTTTTGAACAAATTTTCGGCTTTCCTGTTTGACAAAATAATCTCGCGGAACCTGGGCACTATAGATGTACATCCGCCCTGATTTGGTATGGCTGATGACTTGTTTTTGCTCCAAACGAGTTAACAGGGTGCGAATCGTATTGGGATTCCAGCCTTCCGTTTCTTCTAGCCGTTGATTGATTTCCTTAGAGCTGATGGCGTCCATTTGCCAAACAACCTCCATTACCTTCAGCTCCGATTCCGTGATATTGATTTCCTTTTTCATTAAACTTCCTCCATTAGAACTACAGTTGTAGTTTAAACCAGCAGCACTCTTCTGTCAAAGCAATCTACAAAAAAAGGCCACTGTCTTAAGTAAAAACTTAAAATAGTAACCTTTTTAGTTAAGTATTATAAACCATAGTTTTGTAAAATCAAAAAAATGGTTATCCGCTCTGGTATCCACGATCTGCGGGTCACAGCAATCGTGTTGCAAATACATTCCTCATTCAAGCAATCCCCGCAAAAGCCTCTCTTCACACAGGGAGTATGCTCCAGCCCGATGCGAAAGGAGTTCAGGGGAGCCGCCCGTTTGCGAACCATTTCAATCGTTGTTTCCAGATCGCCGTAAACCTTATTCATCCCAACGAAGGCCAATACTCTATCCGGACCATAGGTAATTGCCGCGACCCGATTGCCGACATTATCAATATTCACCAGCTGGCCATCCTCCGAAATACCATTAATGCTCGTCAAGAAATAGTCAGCGGTTAGAGCTTGCTTCATTAAACAATGCTTTTCTGCCATATCCTTTGCTTTTTCCCGATCAATCATCGGCTGGCCGCGATCATAAAGTGCTGGGATGATTCCTGATTGCGCCAAGGTGATTGATCCCCCAAAACCCACAACTTTGTTGGATTCGATCAGTTCCAGCGCTTTCTCCTTTGCTTCAGCCAATGTCTGGCAAATAATCGGCTGAAAATTGCGCCGTTCTAGTTTTTTACTTAGGGTTTTTGCAGCTTGCGCGTATTGCTGCTGATGAATAGTATCCATTTATCTTCTGCTCCCTTAATTCTTTTCTTCTATTCTCCGGTATTTTGCCCTGGTTGGCAATGCTTATTCAACATTCCTCAGCAAGTCGCTGGCTGAAAGCCGGACTTTTCTTTATACTGGATAAAAGATGTCAGTCCAAATTTATCATGAGCAAGGAGGCGAAAATATGTCACGCTGCTATTTATTCATCGGTCCCAGCGGTTCCGGAAAAACGACTTTGGCCGATAGCTGTTTTTCCCTAGAACAAAAAATCATCTCCTACACCACCCGGCCTAAACGCTCAGGGGAAAAAGATGAGGTGGATTATCATTTTGTCTCTAAAGAAGTTTTTGAAGAAATGATTCAAGCAGAGGCCTTTGCTGAATATGATCGTTACGATCACCACTATTATGGAATTGCCAAGATCAGTATTCAAAGAGCACTAGAAAAAGGCGACTGCTATGACCCGATCACGATGCCGGGTTTTTGGAATTTGCGGCGCAGCTTTGGCTCAACGGTCGTGCCGGTTCTAATTGATGTTTCAAAAGAGACCATTCATCAACGTTTGAAAAAACGCCAAGCACCTCAAGAAGAAATTACCCGCCGCTTGGAATTATTCACTGAAGAACAAAAACGCTATCCGGAGCTGGAAAAATTGCCGGACTTAATCAAAATTGATGGGGAACAGCCATTAAAAGCCATGATCCAGCAGCTGAAGCAACACCTTTGCTAGCTGAATCATGGCTTTTTATTATTGGATTAATAGTTGAAAAGCTTTCCGCTCTCCATGTTTAAAAGGAAACTGTACCATGCCGCAGTAGCTGAAACCAACCTTATCAATTAAGCGCAGCATCGGTTTGTTGGCCGGATAGGTATCAATCCGAATATCCTGATAGCCTAATTCTTTCGCTTTTTCGATCGACTGTTCCAGCAGAACCTTCCCAAGACCTTTACTGCGAGTTCTTTGGCTGACAGCTACCCGATGAAGCGACACATAGTCTAAATCACCTTGCCATTCGCCTTCAATTGCTTCATAAACTGGGTCGACGCCGCCTACTAGAGCAATCGTGCCGATAATGGCTTCATTTTGAACCAGTACATAGCTGGCATCGGACGCCATATCTTTTAAAATTGAGTCTTCAGTCGGACCATGGCCATCCTGCCATTGCGGTGAGCCTTGCTCCTTCAAGTAATTTTTAGCATCTTCAAAAATTACCAATATTTCTGGAATGTCTGCTTTGACGGTCTTACGCAAAATAATCGCATCCACCAGTGTATCACTAGCTCGCTTTTCTTCCCCAAAGGACAGAATTTCTTCCGCATCCTTTTTCCCTAACAATCCGCCTAATACCTCGCCGGCCTGTTTAGCCATCCGAGTGACGTAATCCTTATCTTCATACCCCATGCTGCTCCATCCCTTTCATCCAGTGATCCCCCTGCTCCAAGAAGCTGCCTAACAGCTCCAAGTGATGGGCCAGCGACCATTTTTTGATGGTGCCTAAACCTGGAAATTTTCCTTCATTTTCGTAATTCAGCAACTCCTGTAAACCCATTGTAAACAATACCTGATCTTGATTTCGCCGATACCAGCGGCCCAATTTGTTCAAGGCCTCGGCGAACTTCAAGCCTTGATCCTTGGCTGAATCATTGGTGTCGGAAACAAAATGCTTCACTCGAAGGTTCAAGTAAGCATCAAAATACGTAATATGAATGGCAATCGCCCGACTAGGTCCGCCCTTGTCAAAGTAGCGGCTGCCTTCAATCGTATAATCGCTATAACCGGCAAAGCCATCCTCTAAATAGTATAAATGATTGTCAGTGAAAAAGTCATCCTCTTTTATTCCATAATCAGCAACATGTTTGCGAGGCTGAAACGCTTCCCGTAATAAAATCCGCTCTTCCGCCGGCAAGATGCGAAAACGTCCCTGATCGGGAATCACCATCTGGGCCTTCAAATCCATCAAATGCTGGATATCCTGAACCGATCGCGGGGAATGTTCATTAAACAAGAACAGATCCGCTGGCTTCAGGTCGGCTTCTGTCACAATCCGCGCACGTTTAACCGTCGAGTCTTTTGACAAGCTCCATAGATGCTTTTTTTCATTGAACAGCTTGAAGGTGCCGACTTGAGGATTCTCTACTATATATAATGGCAGGCTTTTTTGATCAAACAGCTCTATCGTTTTCTTCAGCGTCGCCGAATCCCGCACCGGCTCAATAATCGGCATAACTTTCGGCGACCAGCGCTTAGCCTGAATTAAGGCCGTCAAAGCCAACAGGTCAAACTGCTTGCCTCTTAAATAAGGATAATACATACACTCACTCCAAAGGTTCTGTCGGTCGGCGGATTTGCCGTTGCCGTTTCAAAAAGTCATAATCTTGCTGCAAGGCCGCCAGCTCTTCTTCCAAACTAGCCACCCGTTCATTTTGCACATCTTCAATAAAGCGCTGGTAATAATTGCCTCCACCTAAATGATCTTTTTCCAGGCTGCGTTTGCGTAATTCTTTATACAACTGCTCGGTAGAAAAAAAGGAGGTGCCATAGTCCATCCGTTTGGCTTTGCGAACTTCCCGGAACATTGACGCCATAAAACGCTGGGTCAAAGCTAATTCTGCCACCTGCAGCTCCTGACGCACCGGCTTGCGAACAATCACAAAGGTTCCTTTGGCTCGCATTTCTTCTTCGATATTGTCATAAGGACGATAAACCATGACGCCAATCTCGGCGGGAATTTCTTCTTTCACCGCTTCGTACAAAACCTCCGGCAAAACAAAATAATTGTAATGACCGATAAAGGATAATTTGGCTTTGGAGCGAAAATCGGCTTTAGTCACCTTCAGCTCGTAGCAGCGCCATTCAAAGCTTTCTTCTTTGAAAAAGCACGCTAACGTATCAACAATCCCCTGTTCTTGGGGCATCGAAACCTCTTCTACTACCAAAGCACCCAGCTCCATGCAATAGTAGTACAAGGCTTTTTCCATATCTTGCGTTAATTCTGTCTTCATTCTTCTCACCACGGGAACATATTTTCGTACACTTTAGCATAAACTAAAAGAAAAAAACAGAGGAAATCCTCTGTTTTTAAAAAGGCTTCACAAACTCGCGTTAAAAGCCTATCTTTTCTACTTGATAAAATATTCTAAGTCGCTGGCTGGTGTTGGATAAGCAAACACATAGTCGGCGATTTCTTCATGAGTCATTTGTTTTTCCAAAATCAGGTTGAAATAGTTGATCAGTTCATCCGCCATTTCATTCAAGCAAGTAATTGCCACAATCCGATCCTCTTCATCATAAACAAATTTGATCTTCGCGCCCTTATCATTCACCCGGAAATAAGTAAACCAGCTGCCTAGGTCCATAGTTTCGCTATGGTATTTTTCACTATTTTCGCTTAATTCTTTTTCACTCAAACCAATCCGGGCTAGACGTTGATCGCCAAAGACAACCGATGGAATTAACGGATAGTGAATCGGTTCTGTCTCACCATTCATCGCCTTCACCACATAGGAAGCTTCAAAACCAGAAACCGGGGTCAGCTTCGGATGAGATTTATCCAAGACATCGCCGCAAGCAAAGATATGCTCCTGGCTGGTTCTTAAATGATCATCCACCGTGATACCTTTTTTCGTATACTCCAGTTGAGCATTGTCTAACTTCAAGGCTTCGATATTTGGAACACGCCCGGCTGCTACGACAACCATGTCGGTTTCCAGTTCAAAATTCTCAGCGGTTAAGCGGTAGCCAGGATCGATCGCTTCGACTTTGTCCACATCAACATTAAAGTGGAAGGTAATGCCCTTTTCTTCTAAGTGCTTGGTTAAGTCCATTGCCAACTCTTTGTCAAAACCCTTCAGCGGCTGATCATTGTGTTGAATGACATGCACTTCAGCCCCAGCTGCGTTAGCAATCGTTGCTAGTTCGAAGGCAATATAGCCCGCCCCAATGAAAGTAATTCGTTCAGGCAATTTAGCTAAATTCAAAAAGTCAGTACTAGTTTGCAAGTACTCTTGGCCATCCACGGGCAACAAGGAAGGACGCTGACCGGTAGCAATCAAAAATTGCTTGGCTTCCAAGCGTTCGTCGGCCACTTCAATCGTATGAGCATCCACAAACTCAGCTTGGCCGTCATAAGCGTCGATTTCAGCTTCTTCGATCCCGCTTTTCGTACCACTGGGAATGGAATCGGTGTAGGTGCGTTTAAAGGCCATCAATTCTTCCCAATGAATTTCCGGTGACGCTTCAAATCCTTTACCGTTCAGCTTCTCAACTCTTGCTTTGGCTTCCACCGCACTCATTAAAATCTTTTTGGGGTCACAGCCGCGATTTGGACAAGTTCCGCCCCAAAGATCGGCTTCGATCACAGCGACTGTTTTCCCTTGTTCTTTCAGGGAGTAAGCCGCCGCAGTTCCACCAGGGCCGCCGCCAATCACAATAGCATCATATTTTTTCATGGTTCATTTCCTCCTATTCTGTTAGGTAAGCCTATCAGCTTAAGAAACGGAAAATATCTGACCGAGTGACCTCGGCGATTACTTTTTCTTCTTCATCTTTAATATAAATCTTCTCATGATCAGCAAAAGCTTCAAAGGCTTGGCTGATGTTGGTATTCAGATCCAACGCCGGAATTGTGTCATCCGGGGTAATCACGGCTTGATGGAAACCAGCTTCATAAACCGTCGCTAAGGTTTGATCCTGCAGCTCGTCGGTGGCTTCATCAAAGAAGGCCTTCACAAATCCGTCTTTCGGTTGGCTTTGAATCATTTCAGGTGTGTCGCATTGAATCAGCTTGCCTTCATGCATCACGGCAATCCGGTCCCCCAGCTTCAACGCTTCCTTCATATTGTGGGTTACGAAAATAATCGTATTGCCTAGTTTTTGATGCAGCTCTAATACTAAATCCTGCAAACTAGTACGGGAGATCGGGTCCAGTGCGCTAAAGGGTTCATCCATTAAGATAACATCCGGCTCAGCCGCCAATGCCCGTAAAATTCCGATTCGTTGACTTTGCCCACCGGAAAGCTCCGCCGGCATCCGGTTGCGATAGGTCCCTGGATCAAGATCGACTTCCTCTAACAGTTCATCCGCTCGTTTGCTGCGGCGTTTTTTATCCCAGCCCAGCATTTCAGGAATCACGTCAATATTTTCCTTCACGGTCATCGTCGGGAACAAGGCAATTTGCTGCAGCACGTAGCCGATCTGCCAGCGCAATTTGTGGATATCATAATCTTTGATTCGCTTATTTTTAAAGTAGACGTCGCCTTCGCTAGGTTCCACTAGGCCATTGATCATTTTCAAGGAGGTGGTTTTCCCGCTGCCGGAAGGTCCTACAAGTACGAAGATTTCCCCTTGGTTAACCGAGATGTTCAAATCCTTCAGCACCACTTGGCCTTCAAACTCTTTGCCTACATTTTTAAATTCAATAATTGGTTCCATTTAGTTCTCCTCCCCAATGATCTTTTCCTTGATTAAAAAGTCACGGGCAACGTCTGCGGGCTGCTTGCCTTCAACATTCACTTGATAATTCATATCGATCATTTGATCTTCGGTAATTTTGCCAGCCAAACGATTCAAGGCTTTGACAATCGTCGGATTCTCTTCAGCGAAATCGTTGCGCATTAATGCTGCCCCTTGGTATGGAGGGAACAGATCAAGGTTGTCTTCTAAGGTGACTAAATCATACTGTCTAATTTCACTATCCGTAGAATAGCCGTCGATGATGTCCACGTCGCCATTTTCAATCGCTTGATAACGCAGCGCCGGTTCCATACTTTGAACCGAGCCAAAGTTCAGACCATAAAGCTCTTGAATTCCTCGGTAACCATCTTGTCGGTCGATAAATTCTAAGGTAAAGCCGGCCCGCCAATTAGCTTCGTCAGCCACTAAGTCAGAAATTTTACTAATTCCCCGCTCTTCGGCTACTTCCCGTTTCATTGCTAAAGCATAGGTATTTTCGTAAGCCATTGGTTCCAACAGCTCCATGTCAAATTGTTCGTTCAACAACTTGTTGGCTTCTCGATAGGCTGCTTCTTTTGAGCCATCTGTCTCTTGACCCTCTGGTACTTCAACTAAGCTTTCTAACACCGTCCCGGTAAATTCCGGGTAAATATCGACTTGGTCATTTTCCAACGCACTGAATAAGAAGCTGGTTTTCCCAAAGTTTGGTTTCACTTCTACTTCAATCGATGGATCTTCATCCTGAATAACGTCCTTGTAGATATTAACTAATATATCTGGTTCTGATCCCATTTTACCCGCGATGGTCACGGTTTGATCGGCCAATGGATTATGCTGCGCCAAGAAGATCCCACCGATTCCTAGGAAAATTACACCCAAGGCTACTACAGTCGCTTTCATACTGCGATGCTGCAGGAAACGAATTAAAGCACTGAAAATAATCGCTAATAAAGCCGAGCTGACTGCCCCGATTAGAGTTAAAGTCGGATCATTCCGATCAATCCCTAATAGGATAAAGGTACCCAGGCCGCCAGCACCAATTAAAGCGGCCAATGTCGCCGTCCCGATAATTAGCACTAGAGCTGTCCGAATCCCGGAAACAATCACTGGCATCGCCATCGGCAACTCCACCTTGAACAGCTTCCGCATGCGGGACATCCCGAAAGCATCCGCTGCTTCTTCAATGGAAGGATCAATTTCCGACAAACCGATATAAGTATTTTGGAAAATCGGCAAAAGAGCGTATACTACTAATGCAATCAATGCCGGTACTGTCCCGATCCCTACAAATGGAATCAACAGCCCCAACAAGGCAAGTGACGGGATCGTCTGCAAAATACTGGTGATTTGCAGAACAATCTCCGCTAGTTTCTTTTTCTGACTGAGTAGAATCGCCAAAGGTATTGCAATGAGAATGGCAATCAAAAGAGCGCTCAAGGAGATAGCTAAATGTTCTAAAATCGCATCCAGCAATTCTTCCTTCCGCTCCATAAATGTTTGTATAATATCGTTCATAACCTGTCCCTTTCCCTTCTTAATTAATTTAAGTATAACGGAAGTCCAAAGTGGGGCAAAAGGATTCGCTCACTTAAAAGTAAAAAGATTCCGCAAAAAACAATAAAGGAGTATTAATAAATGCTGAAAAAAGACGTGAACACTATTCATTTAATCACCAATAATCACACATTGACTTACACCAATTCTTTCTATTATAACTGGTACAAAACCTTGCAAGGCAATCTATTACAGACCAATGGTTTTACTAATCAATTCGTGCGCTTGCAAAAAAATGCACCTGAAACCTACAAAAAAATTGAGCAACGGCTTTTGGCAACAAGTATCGTTGCTTTTCTAAAACAGCTGGATGCCACCGACAGCTTTCTACTATTAACCACTAGCTGGAGTACCGGCTTAGCCAGCGACCATCCGGCGAAGACGCTGGAAAACTATTTGACCCACTACACCATTCAGGCAGATGACCTGCGGGGCCTCAATCAGATGAACGCCGATTTTAACCAAGTGCTGATCCAGCATTTCCCAATCGCCCGCAAACAAGATCTCCGCCTGATTTATCGGCTGCTGGAGCTTTATCCCTTAGAAAAAATCGATCAAGATAACGAATTAACCAAATTAAACGAACGAGCAGCCGCTCGAACCACTAACCTACTCTCGCTTTTACAAGACGCTTTTGCGTTAGCCGCTGAGAGCAAACAAGCATTAAACGATCCAGAATTAGCAGAATACTTTAATTAGCAACAAAAAAAGGCCACAACTGACTTCAACCTGCGACAGGTTAAGCCAATTGTGGTCTTTCATTTATTCTGTTTTATTCTTGACTAAACAAGTATTCAGCAACTGCTAAAGCTTTTGCCCCATAAGCAGTTGAAGGGCCGCCACCCATTAAGATCGCTACTTCAATCGTTTCTGTCAGCTCCTCCATTGTTGCGCCGGTTTTAATTGCATTGCCGACATGGGCCATAATGCAGTCCTCACAACGAACCGATACTGCAATTCCTACAGCCACTAATTCTTTGGTTTTAGCATCTAAGTTTCTTGGTGTTAAGGCTACCTGGGCAACCTCCATAAATTTACCCATTAGTTCAGGGCTGTTCTTGCCTAAAACCTCGCTGTTTTGCTTCGATTCTTCAAATTTTGCTTTGTAATCTGTCATATAATCATACCTCCTATTTTCCTATTGATAATTGTATCACGAATACAATAGAAAGCGTTAACATTTTTTTGGTTGATAAAAAAGATTTTTTACTCAAGCTCTTTTACCCATCTATTTTTAGCGGCAAATGTCAAATGATACCTGAAAATAAATGATTTATTTTTAATATGTAAAGCCTTTATCTGAGCAACTGCTCATTCAATTGATTACCAGCTAAAACTTCGATGAATTATTATTTTATTTCGTCTTTCAAAAACCTCAAAGTGTTAGAATCCCTATGTATTTCTAATTAGAGAGGAGGAATGCAAAATGTTAATTCGTTATTATTTGAGCTGCTGTTTCCAGATTTTTCCATCTGAAAGCCAGCATACCAAATGACTAATTTTCTGAAGAGGTGATGGAATTTGAATAGAACGTATCAGTTCTGTGATTACAAGAAAGGACGTATGTTAAGCTATCTCAAAAGTGAAGATCAGTCCACCTTATGCGACTGCCCGCAACTAGTGCTTTATTACTCTGAGTAGACTAAAAATCAGCTGAACTTGACACTGGTGGTAGTACCTGAGGATAAATCCCGTAGAATATTTACTTTTGTTGATCAGTATCTATCCTATTCACTCTTTGATGGTACCAAAAATTATTCGATCAATTTAGCCAAATTTGTACTTGCCAACGAACGATGCAAACGGCCCTCATATTTACAAAATGACGTTCACCAAGTACAAGCAGCCCAATTCAGCAATGATAATCCCAATACTGGCAAATTGACCAGTATTACTACCGAAAACTTCATCATCAAAGACAGACGTTTAAACGACTTTTAACCGTCTCTTAACAGGACGATTTGCCGGTTTAAAAGGAATCGCAAGCTTTTGCAGCAGTGCAAAAGCTTGTGGTTCAACCTTGATAAAGGATAGTTATAAAGCACCTTTAATCGTACACTCTTCATTTAAAATAATATCAAGCCTAATAAGTTCCGCTTCCCCACGGAGCTTACCGAAAAAAAGATAGCGGATATGCAAGCGCATGGTTAACGGATCATGTCTCCTGACAGAATCATGATGAAGGAACTAAGTAATTAGACCATCACATATTCAAACCCCACTCTTTTCCTGGTTCGCTGATCATCCGCGAAAGCTTACCGTTTTTTCTTTCGGTCCCTCTTCCGACTTTTCTTCCTTGGTAAAAGACTCCAAAGATCTGTCTTGTCCTTCTTGTCTTTTTTACCGGATGATCCTGGATTATTTGACGCAGCCCCGGCCGCTACAAGCTCTCCCTTTGGTGTCACCACTGTATTCTTCAGTGGCTTAATTATTGGCAGCCCTGGCAGAATATCCTGAATCGATCGGCTGACTTGAGGCATAGGAGGATCAACTCCAGGTATCGGCGTTGAAACTTGGTCTTTTAGTAAAACGTTCTTTGCATCATCAGAAGATTGCTGCTGATGGCGCTCACCGTCATCGCCAGAAGTTTCTATTTCTACCTCTTCTGACAAGGCGGTTACTTTTGGCAGCGCAGTAAATTTCCCCTGTTGGGTTTCTGGCGTCTCTTCTTTTATCGTTTGAGGATCAATACTGACTTGAATTAGGCTGTAATGAGCACTCACCAGCTTCGCAAATTTTCTGACACCATCCTTTTGAAAAATATCTATAGTGCTGAGGATAGCCAGGATCGCTTCATGCTCCTGAGGGCTTAGGCTAGAATCCACATTGCTAAGGGTCCAGCCATGTTTCTTGCCGTTTTCATCTTCAAAAGTAGTGATCAGATTGGCCTTCATCTCTACTTCCCGCTTTCCAGAATATAAAAGGTGCTCAATTTTATTAATATGCAGGTTCGTTCGCTTTTCAAGTTGGTCAAATTCTGCTAGATTTGGAAACAGACGCTTCGTGACACCGCTCCATTCCTCATCATTAAAATAGTTGCGGAAATAAACACATAACTCACGAACTGAAGAAAGATCATAGTTCCCCATAAACAAAGAACGAATCAATTTCTCAGCAAATCGCGAAAAATCAGCTGGACACAGTGCATTTTTCACCATAACCACTAAAGCACACTGAATGATGTATGGTGCGTCATTTTTCTCCTTGAAAAAATCAGAAAATCGCTTGCTTAAATTTTCATATCCCATTGATAGTAATTGGCGCTGACCCAGTGGTTTCGTAGTCATATAGTTACATCTCCTCAACAAAAGTTTATGATTGTAAACGTTGTCTCATTCGATTCTCATTTTAATATAAGAATTGCTTCTAATCAATAGTAAATCGTATACATAACGATCGTCATCCCTGAAAATTAAGCAATAATTGCTTTGGATTCGTAATATGTTATAGTCAATAAGCATATTTATTAGGGTTTCATTCTAATCCACAGCCTCCCTTCTTTATTTAAATAACATTCGTTATATAACTATTTATTCTGTAATTTCCCATTCAGTTTCAACCGGATAGACGCAAAAAAGTCTCACCTGAAACCTCAATACAGAGATCAGGCGAGACTCTTCACTTTTGGTTCAAACCAATTGAATACTACTTTTCAGCAGAACATAATCGGCAGTTTTTATTCGTTGTCTAAACTAACTTCTTCCTCAGACGACTGCTCTTCAACAGTTTGATTTTCTTCTGGATTA
This sequence comes from Candidatus Enterococcus moelleringii, assembly GCF_017377575.1. Classification (GTDB taxonomy): domain Bacteria; phylum Bacillota; class Bacilli; order Lactobacillales; family Enterococcaceae; genus Enterococcus_A; species Enterococcus_A moelleringii. The sequence continues at coordinate 355,604 of NZ_JAFREM010000018.1, read as the reverse complement.
GCTTGAGGTTTTTCTATAATTTGTTTTTCTTCTGAATCTGATTGAGGCTCTTCTATAATTTGGCTTTCTTCTGGATTTGACTGAGGCTCTTCAATCATATTATACTCTTCTAGATTTGATTGAGGCTCTTCAGTTACAATGTTATCTTGGCTGTACGGCGCAATTCCACTATTACCAGCCATAAAGACAAACCATACGTAGTATCCTCCATCTTTTTCAGTGATATAAACACCCACTGCAGCTTCATCACTTTCATCTGTTAATAAGTATTCTCGATGACCAGATGTAGAGCTCTTCCATATATCAACTAAACTTTTTGCACTATTATTTTTAATATCTTCAATGGAGTAGTTGCCACCAAACATTCCAATGTTTTCACCTGTCGCAAATCCTGGATATCCCGCATCATAAACAGCGTCGTAAATAGATCCTCCATTTGGTCGAACATGTGCAAAACGTTGTTCGATTTCCTTCGCTCGCACGTTTGTACCCTTTTGAAGAAATGCATTATGGGCCAATGCTGGTAGTCCCTTTTCAGTACGTCTAAATTCATTGATGATGTTTAAAGCATCCCGTGAAACATTATTAGCAATTGCATTCAGATCTTCTTTCTTTTTATAGGTAAACGTGACTGTTTTGTTATCTGTATCAGCCTTGATCGTTTGACTATCATTGCCATTTAATCGGTAGTCGTTAAAAGATTTGGCTCTGGCAGTAAAGTTGCTGTCTCGCGCAACAGAGACTGTTTCTTGGTTCAAAGTTTTGCCGTCTGAGCCTTTATGAACAATTTTTACATTGAATTTCTGATTCGGGTTCATTCCATACCAACCGAGTCCCTCTTTACGCCATCCGATGGTTGCCAGGCTATCTCTTTCACCAGCATTTGTCGTATAGTGGTGACTGCCTGCTTTTGCATTCGGATCGTACAACCGATGAAGTGCGACTCCATTGTAATCATCCGTCTTCCATCCTACGCCTTCATAGTTCCAGCCCACTCGGACCAGCATGTCTTTTTCGGCAGGGTTCATCGTGTAGTGATGGTCACCAGCATTCGCATTGTACATACGATAAACATTTGGCCCTGTATCAGGAGCTGTCCAACCGGTTCCCTCATAATTCCAGCCTGCCCTAACTAAAATGTCTTTCTCTATACCATTTGCGGTATAAAAATGCTCCCCAGAGTTCGGATTATACATCCGGTGCATCGTTTGAGCAGCATCGCCTTCAACAGAAAACGCTACCATTGCAGAGAAACTTAAAGACAAACCTAAACCTAACCATACTTTTCTTTTCATTTTTACCCCTTCTTTCTATTACTTAACTTACTAATTATTTTACAATAAATAGTATGATAATAACAGTATTTTCCAGTTTGCATACATAATCCGGCTCTTTTTTTACTGATATACCTATAAAATAAAAGAAAAAAATCTCACCTGATCCCCATACAGAGGTTTCAGGTGAGATTTCAATTGCTTACTATTTAACTATCTAATTCCCAACGCAATCCGCGCATATCTAGACATTTTATCAGTAGTCCATGCAGGATACCAAACCAATTTCACTTCCACGTTGTTCACTTCTGGAATTTCGTGCAAAGCTGATTGGATTTGATCGGTTAGTACATCAGCCAATGGGCAACCCATTGTGGTTAAAGTCATTTTAATTACAGCATTTCCGCTTTGTTCAAATTCAACTTCGTAAATCAAGCCAAGATTAACAATATCAATCCCTAATTCTGGGTCAATAACTGATTCTAAAGCTGTCAAAATACGTTCTTTAATCTCTTCAAGTTCTGTTTCAGACCAATTTTGTTTATTTTCTTCCATTCAATGCCACCCCTTTTTCGAGTTTCGAACTTATTTTACTCTATCAATAAAGATTTGTAAATGAGAATCGGCATGATTTGTGCGATCTGTTGCAAATCTTAATCTGCTGGCACAAAATTATGTGTTAAAAATTTTTCTATTTGGCCGGACTATTTATTGGACTGCTTAACTTTTTTCTGCTCATCTTCATTCAAGAAGCGGCCCACAACTGTTTCAGTCGCCACAATATTGGTAAAGGCCATCGGGTCAACAGCCTGCACGATTTGTTTTAAGTCATACAGCTCGTAACGAGTCAGAACGACCATTAACACTTCCCGTTCCTCAGAGCTGAAGCCGCCTCTCGCTGGAATCACTGTCATGCCGCGAACCAACCCATGATAAATGGCATCTCGCAATTCCTTGCTTTTGTCAGTAGTGATAAAGGCGGTCATTTTTTGATGGCTGGTATGGATCATATCCACTACGCTGCCCATCGTAAAGATCGTGATGATTGTATACAGCGCGCTCTCCCAATTAAAGAAGAAGCCGGCAACCACGACAATCGCCCCGTTCAGCAGCATAATATAATTTCCCACAGTTCGGCCGGTAGTTCTGGACAGTAATAAAGAAAGAATGTCCAAACCGCCGGTAGTGAACCCATATTTTAGCGACAGCCCTCCACCTAATCCCAGCAATACCCCTCCGGTAATGGCATTCATCAACACATTGTTTGTCACCTCTCCCACAGGAACGAAGGTGGTAAAGAAGGATACCGACAACACGTTAGCAAAACTTAAAATCATTGCTGATTTTCCTAATTTAAGAAAGCCTAGAATAAAAACTGGTACATTTAACAGGAAAATCAAAATCCCGGTATCGATATTCATCCCAAATAATTGCAGAAAAAAAGCGCCGACAATTTGCGCGATCCCTGTCATCCCTGCTGAGAAAACATTAGCTGGTATTAAAAAGAAGTTTAAGCCGACAGCACCTGTTATCCCGGTCAAAAGAATGACCACGATTTTTTTTACGATATCCTTTTTAGTGTAATCGATCACTTTATGCATAATTGCCTCCTATTAGTTAATATTGTTGTATTAATTTTTCACCGCGCATACCATCCAGCTAGACGTTCCTCTTCACTTACACAGAATAGTTCTAGATAGATTTCTGATGTTTGTATCCCTGCGCTGGCAACCCTTGAATCAATCTCATCTATAGATTAACAGGGAAGATCTAAAAGCTCCAATCTTTTCTCTGAAAGATAAGAGAATAATCATGGCTTTCTTAACGTTTTTTGATAAACTAAAAGTAAAGGAGGATGACTATGGCAAAAGATGCAAGTTTTGACATTGTTTCAGAAATGAATATTGAAGAAGTGAAGAATGGGGTCCAGATTGCACTGAAGGAATTGAAGAATCGTTTCGACTTCAAAGGAGCTAAATTTGATATCTCAGTCGAGGACAATCAGTTAGTTGTCAGCGCCGAAGATGACTTCAAAATCGAACAAGTGAAGGACGTTCTCTTCAGCAAACTGATTAAACGCGGCGTACCCTTAAAGAATGTTCACTTCTCAGATTCCGAGCACGCACTTGGCGGAACTGCCCGTCAAAAAGCTGATTTAGTTAGTGGCATTGATAAAGAAAATGCAAAAAAAATCACCACCGCTATCAAAAACAGCAAAATTAAGGTGAAAACTCAGATTCAAGACGATCAACTGCGAGTAACTGGAAAAAATCGTGACGACCTGCAACAAGTGATTGCTTTAGTGAAAGATCTGGATTTACCGATCGATGTTCAATTTACGAACTATCGCTAAGAAACCAGACCACTTTAAAATAGAGAAATGGATGGGCATTATACCCGTTCATTTCTCTATTTTTCTAGGTGATTTTTTAAGTCTTTGATGTATTGCTTCTGCTTCATCTGCTTTTTTACTCCCTATTTTGCTATACCCACGCCAAAAATCCTCCCTAATTCCGCATGAATTAGAGAGGATTTCAACCAGCTATTTATTTTGCCAAAAGGCCTCGGCAGCCCGTTCGATCTCCTGAACGTTATAAACCACCTTCCGCCCACGCCAATTCGGCGGCAGCAGATTGCTATAATGAGGATTCGTATAGCGCTGATCCAGCAACAAGACAATGCCCCGATCATTCATGGTCCGAATGACCCGTCCGGCGGCTTGGATGACTTTGTTCATACCAGGCAATTGATAGGCGTAGCTGAAGCCGGCGCCTTTTTTCTCGTCATAATATTCTTTGATCAGTTCTTGTTCGTGATTCACCTGCGGCAGACCGACACCGACAACGATCGCTCCGCTTAGACGTTCCCCCACTAAATCGATCCCTTCCGAGAAAATTCCGCCTAACACACAAAAAGCGATCATGGTTTCTTGCGGACTATCCTGAAACTTAGCTAAAAACTCTTCCCGTTCGGTTTCGTTGAGATTTGAACCTTGGATAGTCACGTGATAGTCTGGGTATTTTTCCCGAAACTCGTCAGATACATCGTCCAAATACTTAAAAGATGGGAAGAATACCATATAATTCCCTGTTTTGGTCTTAGCTAACGCATGAATCGCCTCGACAATTTGCGGCTGGCTCTTTTCCCGCATCCGATACGTCGTTTGAATATGAGCGTCCACAATCACCAGCTGGTTTTCTTCTGAGAAAGGACTTGGCAAACGATAGGTCAAGCTGTCCTCTTCCCCACCCAAAACATCTTTGTAATAGTCTAAGGGTGAAAAACTGGCCGAGAATAACGTGGTACTGCCGACCTTTTCCATGGTTTGCTGCAGAAAATACGATGGATCGATGCAGTACTCCTTGACGATCAAGTCGTAATTTTTTGATTCAATCGTTGTTTCGTAATGATCGTCGTACAGCTCACCCATCCGCGTGTAGCGAACAATATCAAAATAGACCGTCAGCATTTTTTCCTGCAAAGGATCTTCGGCATTTTCCGCCAGCCATTCCTTCATTAATTCCTGCAGCTGGAACAAGCGATTCAATAAGCTCTCGGCTGCAGCTGGCTGATGGAAATAAGTAACTTTCTTTTCTTCTAAAACTTGATAAATCAATTCAAATTCATCGTCCACCCGCGCAAAAGCATTCCGCAGACGCTTCATCTTCTTATTCAGCTGCTGCCCCACATCATGGATACGTTGACGGGAGATCGCGGCTGAATACATTTCTTTCGATCGGCTGACTAGATTATGGGCTTCATCCACCAGCACCAGATTGTTCTTGTCCTCTTCTTCAAAGAAACGGCGCAAATAAACCGTCGGATCAAACAAATAATTGTAATCGCCAATCACTAAATCGCTAAAACGACTCACATCCAAGGATAATTCAAACGGACACAGCTCGTGCTTTCTGGCGTATTCTTCAATCACCGGCCGAGTGTACTGATCTTCCTGATGGAGCATATCCCACAAGCCGTCATTGACCCGATCATAATAACCTTTAGCAAACGGGCAATGCTCCGGCGTACAATTCCGCTCTGTTAGAAAACAAATTTTGTCTTTAGCTGTCAAAGTAACACTTTTTACGCGGGCGTCCTGTTTGGCTAGCTTGCCAACCGTCTCTTCTGCCACTTGTCGAGTAATCGTTTTGGCGGTCAAGTAAAAAATCCGTTCGCCTAGTTCCTCCCCCATCCCTTTAAAAGCTGGGAATAAAGTGGACATGGTTTTGCCGACGCCAGTTGGTGCCTCCACAAAGAGTTTTTTCTGAGCAGCGATCGTTTTATAGACTGCACCGGCTAGTTCTCGTTGACCAGCTCGATATTCGGGAAACGGAAAGCTCATCTCTTTTAAGGATTGATTGCGAGTTTCCCGCCATTCGGTTTGAAAAATCAGCCAGTCTTCGTATTTTTTCACTAGATCATTGAAAAAAGTCTGCAATTCCTCAAAGGTGAAAGTGCGCACCTTGTAGGTTATTTGTTCTTCCACCGTTTGGAAATAGGTCAGGCGCGTACCGATCTGCTCCAGCTCTTCTTGTTCGGCATAAATATAGGCATACACCATTGCCTGATAAAAATATAAGTTAACGATACCGTCTTCCAGTTCTTCAAAGGGCGTTTCGGAGGTTTTAATTTCATCCACCATCGTCATTTCATCTTCAATGAAAATCCCATCGGCCCGTCCTTCTACTTGAACGTCAATGCCGGCAATCGATAGTTGTTTTTTCAGCCATACTTCTTTTTGGTAGTCGTCTCCAGCAGCTTTTTGCAGCTTGCGATGAATCCGGGCGCCTTCTTGGGCAGTGTGATTGCTGCCTTTTCCCTCATCGATACTGCCGCTGCGCAAAATAAACTCGACTAAACTTCGTACGGCGATTTTTTTTAGTGACACGGTTCCACCTCTTTTCGTGCCTTTAAACAATAGAAGATTTTTGCCTTGGCGTCAAGTGCCGCCTGTTATAATCGAAGTTTCCTTGACCGGTTAGTTGTCCTGTATTTCCTAAACAAAAATTGTCATGAGAAAAAACGGTCTATCCCCACTTTTTTGTTGTTTTCATGTATAATAAAAAGGAATGTTAGGAGGCCCGCCCGACTTTTGACAGTTAAGCAACAGTTAGAAGGAGATTCTCAAATCGAGCGCTGCTTAAGACTCGCTAAGGACCATTGGATGAGTGCCTGATTAACAAATTAGGAGGAAAAACATGTTACATATTGAAGGGCTCGTAACAGGTAGAGCACAGGAAAACTGTTACCTGATTTATAACGAAGACAACCTGCTGATTGTCGATCCTGGATCAGAGGGTGATCGCATCGCAAAAAAAATTGAACAAACAGGCCGCAAACCAGCAGCTATTTTATTGACTCACACCCACTACGATCATATCGGTGCTGTGGAACAATTGCGGAATTTATACCACGTTCCGGTTTACGTCAGTGCCTTGGAACAAGAATGGCTGGGCAATCCAGTCTACAATCTTTCCGGCTTAGGCAGTCATCAAGACATGCCGGATTTGATCGTGCAGCCGGCGGAATATGAATTTGAGTTAAAATCATACGATATTGGCGGCATGACCTTTGAAGTTGTCCCAACACCGGGTCATTCAATTGGCAGTGTCAGCTTTATTTTCGATGATTTTGTGGTTGTCGGCGATGCGTTGTTTAGAGGAAGCATTGGCCGGACCGATCTTTACACTGGTGATATGCAGCAGCTGCTTTACAGTATCAAGACCTATTTGTTTACTTTGCCAAGAGAACTACCTGCCTACCCTGGCCACGGCGAAGCGACAACAATTGGGCGCGAAATAGATACAAATCCTTTCTTTAATTAAAAAACGGAGGTAATGAAATGGAAGAGACTAATCTTTATATTGTACGTCATGGGAAAACAATGTTTAACACATTAGAACGAGTACAAGGATGGTGCGACACACCTTTGACCCCTAAAGGTCGCGAAGGCATCGAATGTGTCGGTTTAGGTTTACAGGACACAAAATTTGTCGAAGCTTACTCAAGTGATTCAGGCCGCGCGATTGAAACAATGCGTCTATTGCTTAGCAAACATCCTGATGGCAAGGACCTGCCTTATCACACTGATCCACGCATTCGCGAATGGTGTTTTGGTTCATTAGAAGGTGCTTACGATGCGGAAATGTGGGGCGTGTTGCCGCGGGTCTTGAACTTTAAGACTGAAGACGATTTATTTGCGACAGAAGTTACCTTTAAGGAAATTGCCGATGCTATTTATCAAGCCGATACAGCAAACTGGGCTGAGACCTATGAAAAACTAAGAGAACGCGTTTTGTCTGGCTTTGAAGACATCGCGCAACGTCGGGAAAAAGACGGCGGCGGAAATGTATTGATCGTTTCTCACGGGTTGACGATTGCCTTCTTATTAAGCTTAATCGACAGCAATCAGCCAGTACGTGCCAACCTGTTAAACGGCAGTATCAATCGCGTGAAATATCAAGATGGCAAGTTCACGATTCGTGCTATCAACGATATCAGCTACTTGGAACGCGGCAAAACCATTGCTGACAAAGAAAACGAATAATCAAATACTAGCAGAGACCTACCGGGTTTCTGCTTTTTTATTTTGAATATATGAAGAAAATCTTAAAAAAACCTTTCTCTTATTTGGATGGTTTTTCATAAGGCTTAACGGTATACTTGTCTATGTTATTAATCAGAAAGGAATTACGCTATGCTTATTATGAATATTTTCAAAGCAATTATTCTCGGCATCGTTGAAGGGATTACCGAATGGCTGCCGATTTCTTCGACTGGGCATTTAATCTTGGTGGATGAATTTATTAAAATGGATGTCAGTCCTGCCTTTACCGAAATGTTCAACGTGGTCATTCAGTTGGGGGCAATTTTAGCTGTCGTGGTGCTGTACTTCGACAAACTGAATCCTTTTTCTGCTAAAAAGAATCAGATAGAAAAAAGCGACACTTGGACACTTTGGTTTAAAGTGGTTATCGCCTGTATCCCGGCAGTTATTTTGGGACTTCCCTTGGATGATTTCCTTGAAGCCCACTTTCACAAGTTCTTGCCAGTGGCAATAATGTTAATTGTTTACGGGATCGCTTTTATCGTGGTGGAAAGACATAACAAAAACAAAACGCCGAAATGCACCAATTTAAATGATTTTACTTATAAAGCCGCCTTGATTGTGGGCCTTTTCCAAGTACTTGCCTTAATCCCCGGAACTTCTCGTTCTGGCGCGACAATTTTAGGAGCAATCTTGATCGGTTCTTCTCGATTTGTGGCCACGGAGTTTTCTTTCTTCTTAGGAATTCCCGTAATGTTTGGGGCCAGCGGCTTGAAAATCGTTAAATTTTTAGCCAAAGGCAACTCATTTGGTTTTTCAGAAATCATCATCCTTTTAGTGGGAATGGCCACAGCTTTTGTGGTTTCCATTATCGCTATCAAGTTCTTGATCGATTATATTAAACGCAATGACTTTACCGTATTTGGTTGGTACCGAATTATCTTAGGGGTTATCCTGATCGGCTATTGGCTGATTGCTATGTAGCAAATTTCAACTGCAGACGAATTTGTCTGCAGTTTTTTTGTGTTCTTTTTTGACCAAAAATCTATTTAGAATCATTCCATTCATCCTATCACCTAAACTGCCCTTTTCCAGACCCTTTTTCTAATTGATAATCACTTTCGTTCTCAATTAGCATATTTTATTATCAATTAGCGTTTGGATATGCTAGGATAAAAGTGAGAGGAGGATGAAAAATGAGTAAAGAAGAAAAACAAGCGTTTCTCTCTACCCTTTTCTGTCTACTATTATTGATCGCCGGCAAAACAGCCGAACTAATGAATTTCCCGTATTATCCAATTTTGTTTGTAGGTGCAATTATTTCTGGCGGGTGGAAACAAACCAGCGAAGGATTGCAGGAATTGTGGCAAGAGCGAACGTTGAATGTGGATTTGTTGATGGCGTTGGCGGCAATTGGTGCCTGTCTAATCGGCAACTGGTTTGAAGGCGCGATGCTGACGTTCATATTCTGCCTAAGCGGTGCGTTGGAAGAATACGCTACTAACAAAAGTACTAAAGAAATCACTGCTCTAATGAACTTATCTCCTACCAAAGCCGTTCGCATTTCGGAAAGCGGCGAGCAAGTCGAGGTGGATGTGAGTGAGCTGCAGGTAGATGACTTAGTCTTTGTCGCAAAAGGCAGCGCGGTTCCAATTGACGGAATCTTGCTGGATCACAGCACGTCGATCGATGAAGCAGCCATCTCCGGCGAATCTGTCCCAGTTGAAAAAGAGCCAAAGGATGACGTCTTCGGCGGAACCATCAACACCGGTAACGCCTTTAAAATGCAAGTAACCAAAACCAGCGATCAGACTTTATTCGCGCAAATTATCAAATTAGTTGAACATGCCCAAAGCGAACAAAGCGAAACCGCTAGTTTTATTGAAAAAATTGAGAATGTTTATGTAAAAGTTGTGTTGGTGGCTGTTCCTTTGATGATTTTGCTGACACACTTTGTGATCGGCTGGAGCTTTGAAGAAAGCTTTTATCGGGGAATGGTGCTGCTAGTGGTGGCTTCACCTTGTGCCTTAGTCGCATCGGCTACTCCAGCAACCTTATCAGCCATATCCAACGGCGCTAAAAAAGGTGTACTATTCAAGTCAGGTAAAGAACTGGAACGCTTAGCCGATTTAAAAGCAATCGCCTTTGACAAAACCGGTACCCTGACTCGCGGAAAACCACGGGTAACCGATTATAAGCAACTGGTAGAGGACCCAATGATTCCTAAGATGCTGGTTTCAATGGAAGCTTACTCTACTCACCCATTGGCCTTGGCAATTTTGCAATTCTTCCACGAAGAAGAACGCTTTACCGATCTGCGGGTGGAAGAAAAAGCGGGCACCGGTCTGGAAACCGTCTATGGTGGCCACACTTGGAAACTAGGCAAACATGCCTACCAAGAAGGCGACGCAAAAGAAATCATGATTGATCACCTGCGAGCAAACGGCAAAACTGTGATCTTTCTTTCAAAAGATGATCAGTTAGTGGCAATCGTCGGCTTAATCGACCTGCCTAAAACTGGAACTGAAGATGTGATTCGTTACTTTAAAGAGCAAAATATTCATACAACTATGCTGACGGGTGACAACGAAGGCTCTGCGGCCTTTGTCGCTGAGGCCACTGGAATTGATGATTACCATGCCAACTGCTTGCCGGCTGAGAAAACCGAATTCATTCAGCAGCAAAAGGATCAATACGGCGTCAACGCAATGGTAGGCGATGGGATCAATGACGCCCCTGCCCTCGCAACTGCCGCAATTGGTGTGGCGATGGGTCAAGGAACTGATGTGGCGATGGATGTTTCCGATATTGTCTTAATCAAAAACGATTTGGAAAAGCTGGCTTACAGTCATTGCTTAGCTAAAAAGCTGAAACGCGTGGTCAAACAAAACATTGCCTTCTCCTTATCAGTGATTGCTTTGTTAATCATCAGTAATTTTACGCAATTCTTAAGCTTGCCTTTAGGAGTAATTGGCCACGAAGGCAGCACGATTCTCGTCATTTTCAATGGATTGCGCTTGTTATTGCCGCTAAAAGAAGTTGTTTCATCGGATCGAGCCCAAAATTGCGGCGATTGTCCGCTTTATCAGTCTAGTCAACAGCATTGAGTTTCTGTTAAGGAAAAAAACTTGTCACGATTTTATTGCATTGAGACAAGGCTTTATGTATAATGAGTAATGTTGAATTGTACGGAATTTCCGTATAAGACTGAATTCGGAGGTGAAACCCATGCCAAACATTGAATCTGCAATTAAACGTGTTCGCACAAACGAAAACGCTAGTGCAAAAAACGCTTCACAAATGAGCGCAATGCGCACAACTGTTAAGAAATTTGACGAAGCTGTGGCAGCAGGAGCTGAAAATATTAACGAGCTTCACAAAGCAGCGGTAAAGGCAATTGATATGGCTGAATCAAAAGGATTAATCCATAAAAATAAAGCTAGCCGTGACAAAGCTCGTTTAGCACGCGAATTAGCTAAATAATAAAAACCGATCGTAATGATCGGTTTTTTTATTTTGGAAAAGCCGCGCAAACTAGCTCCTTAGCGGGAAAGTTTACGCGGCTTGCTTCTATTTTATCTTAGCAGTCGTCTTCAAAATAAATAACTGAAAAGCCAACTCCTTATCCAATTGTCCCGTTTTTACTTGATAATCGTTTTCTACCAGCTGGTCAAACATTTCTGACAAGGTTGGCAGCGGAAATTTTGCCACTTGCTGCATCGCCAGCTTCACCCGATATGGATGAACCCCGATAGTTTCGGCGATATTGGCCTGCTGATAGCCGATCTTTTGTAAAATCTTCGTCTGCAGCAATAAGCGTACCTGACCAATCAAAATCGCATTTAATTTGATGGTTTCTTCCCCTTGAACATGCAGCTCTTCATAGGTTTGATAAGCTTTTTCGGCATTACCCTTTAAGACTTGCTCAGTCAACTCGAAAACGTTGTGCTCTAAGGTTTTAGGAACCAAATCCTCCACCTGCTGCACGGTAATCGTGCCGCCCTCACCGGCAAACAGCAACAGCTTGTTTAATTCATTCATCGCCTTAGACAAATCAAAATCCGTCAAACGCAAAAATAAATCAAAGGCTTCCCGGGAAATTTTGGCGCCTTCATTGCTAATATAGCGCTGCAAGAAATTCCGCAAATCGCCTTCTTGCAGCGGTGCCGCATCGATAATCACAGCCTGCTTTTTCAGAGCCTTGGTAATTTTCTTACGGGCATCCAATTTAGGATAAGCCGCCCAGATTACCAGCACCGTTGATTCCAGTGGCTGCTTCAAGTAGGCCAGCAAAGCATCGATATCCTGTTCGGGAGCCGAGGCTTTCTTTTCGCCAGTAAGAAAATAAGGCTTCTCCACGAAAACCATGCGGTAATCACCGAAAAAGGGCATCGATTCGGCTTCGCCTACCACTTGATCAATGGTGCTTTCCTCCATATCAAAGGCCATAAAATTCAATTCTTCTAAATCATCAGCTTTCATCCGCTGCATAAAAGCTTGCCGCAGCTCCTGCTGTAAATAATCTTCTGTTCCTGTAATTAAATAAACCGGCTGCAGCGGCTGGCTGCGAATGGCTTGAAGTGCTTCATGTGTGTTCATAGCTTTCCTCCTGCTGTTTTATGCTATCATGTTTATTCAAGAAAAGCTATCCTGGGTTTCAATTTTTCTGCCTGCCAAAACGGCCGCCATTCGTAATAAATCATTCCCTGCTGATCGGTGCGATAGATAGTTGTTTCGGCTTCTTCTAAGGTTGCCAACGTTTCTGGTGCCGGATGGCCGTAGCGATTGTTTTTCCCCGCCGAGATTACCACACTTTCCGGTTGCAGCTGCTGCACAAAAGCTGGACTAGTAGAAGTTTTACTGCCGTGATGGCCGATTTTCAACACATCCACCTGCAGCTGAGGGTAACGTTGGATCAAGTCCTCTTCTCCCTCTTTTTCTAGATCTCCCGTTAATAGGAAACTTTTCTCTTTAATCGAAAAGTAAGTGACGAGAGAATTGTTGTTGCTGCCGTCGCTGATTTTTGGTGAGAGCACATGAAGTTTCAGCTTTTTACCAATTACGTCGCCTTCTTTCACCAAGTGAATCTTCGGTCTGGGCTTGATTTGCTTCAGAATTGAGACGATATCTTGTTCTGATCCTTCGCCTAAATAAAGATTCTTCACCCTGAAGTTTTCCGTCACATTCAACAGCTCCCCCATATGATCGGCATCGTTGTGGGTAATAATCAGATGATCAATCGTTTGATAGCCTTCGCCTTTAATAAAGGGCAGGATATTGTAATCCGAAGGCGGCTTGTTTTTCCGTCTTTGCCAGTCCTCCTGCTTAAAGGCCAGACGCCCTCCAGTATCAATCAAAAAAGTTTCCCCATGAAAAGGCAGCTTAATAAAAATACTGTCTCCCTGTCCCACATCAACGAAGGCTACTAGTCCACGGCTGGAAAATGGAATCGAAACGATTAAACAAAGAATCAACAAGGCTAATTGCAAAACCCCTTCCCGCCGTTTCCGTCGATGAATCAATACCATCACTAAAATGATCAACCCAAACAACAGCAAGAAAGCCGGCTCACCGATAACAAAGGACGGAATAGTACCTACCAAAAGTGCCTTCTCCAAAATAATAAACACCGTCTCCAGCATACTCAGTAAAAATGCCGGCGGGGTTACCAAAAAGCTCATAAAGAACAACAGCAAACACCCGGGCAAAACAATCCAGCTGAAAACCGGCATCAATAGCAGCGTGAAAACTCCCGCCACAATCGACCACTCCGAAAATTCGTACAACAATAGTGGAAACGCCAAAAAGGGAAACAGCAAACTCTGCAGCCAGCGATTGTCTGACAAATAGGATAAATATAATAGTAGAAACGCGAAAAACAGACTCAGCCGTCCGCCAATCGAATAAAACACCAGCGGCCGAATCAACAGCAACGCCAGCAACATAATCCCCCAACGATCCAAACCAGATAATTGCCAGTCAAAAGTTAAGCAAATAAAGGCAATCAAATAGCTGAGTACCGCCCGCAGCACACTAGCCCCACCGCCGCACAAAAAGATTAGAGATACACCCACCAGCGTCAAAATTGCCAACCGCGACTCTCGCACCAGCCCACAACGAGTCAGCAACAGCTGTAAGCCGCCTAAATAGAATTGGATATGCAGACCAGACAAAGTGAACAAATGCAGCAGGCCGCTTAACTGATAGCCCTCCGTGTATTCCTCAAAGTTCTCGTCCTTGTGGCCCACCACTAAAGCGTTCAGATAACTCGCCAACCGTTTTGGAAAAACCTGACGAGTATGGAAAATCAAATAGGCCCGCAGCTTGGAAAGGGAAAAGCCGCCCACTCGCTTAACTTTCAGTGAATCTGCCTGCATAATACCAGTAATGCCCAAGCTGAGGTCGTTTTGCCGCGCATCATAGCCGTGCAAGTTGCGCGCGGGATCAGCCACCACGAAGGTTCCATTCAACAAAACGTGATCCGGTAATTTTTCCTGCAGCCAAACCTGCTGCTCCTCTTGCGTTTTCAAGCGGTAGTACACCCGATATTTCCCAGACTCATTCTTTGCTGAAAAACGCAGTGAATTCCCTTCAACTTTGACCGTATCCTCTAACACCTGCAGTACCTCTGCTTCCACTTTTTCTGGAGGCGGTTGAAAGCTTTGCAGGTAGGTATAGGTCCGGATTCCCACAAAAAAGCTGCACAAAACAGTCGCAGCTAGAAGCCTGCGATTGTTCATGCAGCAGATTCGTATCAACAATACGACTAAAAACACAATAAATATCCAATGAAAATGGTAAATCAAACTGCCAACTAAGGCAGCCGCTAAAATCGGTAAGATCATATAGTTCTTCAATTAAGAGTTATTCCTGAGGCAATGCGGCAGCATCTTCTCCTAATTGAAGCTTCGCGAAATATTTGCTTTCCAAATGCACTTGATGGGCACTCGCACCCACTTGATGGATCAGCTCCACCGCGTAAGGATCGTTGTGATAGTCCTTCAAATAGTGAATCTTTTTGATTCCAGCTTGCAATAAAGCCTTGGTGCAATGCAGGCAAGGAAAATGGGTGACATAGACTTCCGCCTGATCGGTGGCAATCCCCAATTTCGCACATTGCAGCAACGCATTCATCTCCGCATGGATCGTGCGAATACAATGGCCGTCCACTACATAACAATCTTCGTCAATGCAATGCACGTCGCCGCTGACAGAGCCATTGTAGCCCCCAGCAATAATCCGCTTGTCGCGAACGATGGTGGCTCCCACCTCTAGGCGAGTACAGGTGCTGCGTAACGATAATAAAACGGCTTGTGCCATAAAATACTGGTCCCAAGGAATTCTTTCAGTAGTCAACTTCTTCTTCCTCTCCTGTTTCTTTCTTATATTGTAATCGAGTTGCGCAAATTTTCAAGCGTCTTTTGACCGATCCCAGAAACATTCGTTATATCCTCCACCGATTGGAAGCTGCCGTTTTCCTCCCGGTAATTAATAATGTCCTGGGCCCGTTTCTCACCGATTCCAGACAGCTGCTGTAACTGGGCCGCATCTGCTGTATTGATATTGATTTTTTCGGTTGCTTCTTCGCCACCGCCTCCTTCTGTTGGCGCGGCTGCCGCTGGTCCTTGAGCTGCTTCTTGAACCACCGGAATTTCCTCACCAACCTTTGGTACATAAACAATTTCCTGATCTGACAACAGCTTCGCCAGATTCACCTGATTGCGATCCGCTTCGTCCGTGAAGCCGCCTCCCATTTCAATCGCATCCATCAAGCGCATCCCTTCTTTAATCCGGTACATGCCGGGATTGGCCACCGCTCCTTTTAAGTCCACATACCAGTCAGTTTCTGCTTGGGTTTGACTGCTGCTGGTAGTCGTCGTGGTTTCCTGGGTGGAAAAAAGCGGTTCGTCCTGAGCTGCTTCCTCCGGCGGACGAAAGACTAGCCATAAGACTAGAAAAAGCACCGCACCGCCGACTGCCAATAAGGCATACTTCTTTTGCTGATCATTAAATTTCACAATTATCCTCCTCTCTACCTTAATATAGGTAAAAAAAGGAAATTTTTTCTCGCTAAACGTAAATTTTTCAAATAAAAACAGATTTATTGCACTTGCGGCGGATTTTCAAGATAATCGTAGTAAGGACAGATAACTAGCAGCACTAACTGGTTAACATAATATTCTACGTATAAAGAAATGGAGGAAGGTGGCATGATCAATTATTACCAGCTATCAGAAAGTAATGGCATCAAAAAAAGTGACGAAGCTAACGGTAACTGGATGGCTTTGCAGGATTTAACTCAGGGTGAACAAGAAGAAATCATTGAACGCTTTCAATTGCCAAATGACATCTTTCAAGGGGTTGAACAGGCCGAAGAGGTTTCCCGGCTGGAACGGTTGGACGGCACAAAGCTGAAGGACGCCTATATTTTAGTGGTGACCAATCTATCTTCAGAAACCGATCATCGAATTGAAAAAAGATTGGAGCCGCTGATTTTTATCCTGTCCGACACGATGCTGATTACTCACGTGAAGAAAAAATCGGAATTTATCGATCGCTTGTTTGAAAAATATCGTGATAAAACCACCAGCTTTGAAAAATTGGTGGCTTACGTCATCATGATGGTCTACTCCCACTACATTGCGGAGCTGCTGCGGATCAAAGAAAACATTGATGAACTGGATCAAGCGGCTAGAAAAACCACTAAAAATGATGAGCTGTTTAAACTGGCGGACACCGAAAGAGATGTCGTCTACATTGATCACACCTTGAAGGGGCAAACGAAAACCTTAAAAGACTTATGGGAAAAAACGGATTTTGCTGAAGAATTGAACGATCCCAAGCTGATTTACGATATTGAGTTTCGTCAGCAGCGAGCTGAGCAATTAATCGAAATCTACCGCGATTTGCTGGAAACCGTCGGCGGTTTGTTCTCAGATATGATGGACAACAATCTGAACCACCTGATGAAATATTTGGATTCCGCCGCCTTAATTATTTCTATTCCTGCCTTAGTGACCGGTATCTGGGGCATGAACACAGGAGGCATTCCTGGTGAAGGCTCCAACTTAGCCTTTTTCCTAGTCCTGGGACTAGCAGCTATCTTGAGTGTCTTGGCAGCGTATCATTTGAGCAAGAAGGATTATTCGAAATAAATACAAAAAACCAGGAAACCACCGAGCATAACGCGGTGATTTCCTGGTTTTTAGTCTATTTCCCCAACACTCTAACCTTATCTCCCTCAACCAGCACGGCTTGATCATCGGTAATTTCCTTCAGCTGGAAGATAGAGAAATAGGTCTCAATAATTTCATCTGCCGCCTCACCCATCTCCGGGTTCTTGCAATGAGGAACCACGTAGAAGTCAATCAGGTTTAGGCCTGTGTAATCCTTCAAATCAGGAGCCTTCTCCACACTGTCCATCACAGCAGAATAGCCGATATTCGGACTGACCACGATTGCGCCCGCCGACTCGCCGATATATAATTTCCCATTATTAACCTCTTGAATCAGCAGCTGATCCGCACCGCTTCGTCGTAATTCCTGCAGCAGATAAAAGGTATTGCCGCCACCGATGTAAATCAGCTCATTCTTTTCCAAGGTCTGCTTAATTGTTTCCAGCGAAGCCGTAGAAACATCCAACTCTTCCACCGTTAATCCCAGCTCCTCCAGCGGACGTTTGAAGATTTCGGTAGAGATATCCGGCGCCTCTACCTTAATCGCGGTCGGAATATAAGTAACCGTTTGACCAGCCAAGTTTGGCTCAATATCTTTCAACATCTCAGAAACGTTCCCAAACATTGATACTAGCAGCATTCTTTTCATACAATCCCTGCTTCCCTTTTTCTCCATTCTAACAAAAAAAAGAGCTATGCTGGTCAAAAACCTCAGCATAGCTCCATAAAGTCTATTTCATTTTCGCTAAATAATCCAAAGCATCCTGGACATTTTTCACCGGGACAATCTTCATATCGGTCCCAATTTTCTTAGCAGCCGCGTTGGCTTCTTGGTAATTGGTCTTGATATCCGGTTCAACTTCCTTCATTTCGTCGGTGATTTCATCATCAGGTGCAAAGAAGACCTTCGCGCCGCTTTCCACAGCGCTGGCAACCTTCTTATCGATCCCGCCGATCCGGCCAACTGTCCCATCAGAGCTGATCGTTCCCGTTCCAGCGATATTTTCGCCATGACGAATATCTTTACCAACTAACTGTTCGTAAATTTCCAGCGTAAACATCAGGCCAGCAGATGGACCGCCGATATTTCCGGCATTAATGTCGATATTTTCATCCGATTTAATCTCGGTATGATCGGTTAAAGTAATCCCGATTCCTGGTTTCTTGTCGCTTGGTAATTCAATCAGTTTTTCAGTGGCTTCTTTAGTTTCGCCATCGTGGGTAAAGGTAATGGTAACCTTTTGGCCGACCTTCTGGCTTTTTACGTATTCCATAAATTCCTGGCTGCTGGTGAAAGACTTGCCGTCCACTTGGGTAACTGTATCACCGACACTCACTTCATTGAAAAAGTTCGAGGTCTTTTCTACCCCCAGCACATAAACCCCTTTGTATTCCAGCTCATAAGGTTTATCGGCTAACTTCAAGGCTTGTTCAATCGCCGCATTTTGCGAAGACTCCATGTAAAACTGCTGCATTTGCTCGTATTCCTCATTGGTAGAGCCGCCAGTTAATTCATCGGCTGAAACCACATCTTCAAAGGGCTTGAAATGAGCAATTAGGGCACTAAAAGCCGTCGCCTGTCGAATACCCACCGAGGTCAAACTAAAGGAGCCAGCATCGTCATCTTTTTCTTTATTTACAGTGATTAAATCCTTCAAATCAATTGTTGCACCAGGCTGTTCCACATAATAAGGAATCGGTACAATCATGCAGGCTGCAAAAAGGATGATCCCGAAGATCAGCAGCAGCTTCTTTATAGGGGCTTTTTTATTTTTCAATTTGTTCACGCTTCTTTTCTAAGGCTTCGTATACAGGCTGAGGAAGGTATTCTTTGACATCCCCATCAAATATCATGACTTCTTTTAAAATACTGGAGCTAATATGGCTGTACTCAGGTGCAGCCAGCAGAAAAACACTTTCCAAATGATTGTCCAAATGACGATTCATCAGGGCAATTTCCTTTTCATACTCGTAATCCTTCACACTGCGAATCCCGCGCAGTAAAAACTTGGCACCCAGCTCTTCAGCAACCTCAACCGTCAGCTTCTGAGCTTGGGTGATGACCCGTACATTTTCGATATGAGCAACCGAGGCTTTCACTAATGCCAAACGTTCCTCACCGGTAAAAAGACTTTTCTTGGTCGTATTGACAAAAACGCCGATAATCAATTCATCAAACAGCTTGGCTCCCCGTTCGATAGTATCCAGATGGCCCATCGTTAACGGATCAAAGCTGCCGGGAAAAAGGGCAATTCGTTTCATCTATTCCGCCTCCCAATCATAAATGGTTACTGCACTCAAGCCATAAACCTGACGCTTCCTTTGCACAAACTGATCGATCGTCTCCGGCAGTTCCACCGTCTTGTCCGTTTCGCAAATCACAATCGCATCTGGAGCGACTAGTTCTTCCCGCACCAAAGCCTTCAGCTGCTTGGCAATCTCCTGCTCCGCATAAGGCGGGTCCAGTAAGATCAAATCAAAAAGAACTTTTTGCTCACTTAATTGCTGGATCGCCATGTTGGCGGACATCTGCATCAAATGAAAGCTGTCTTCCTGCTTGGTCATGGCGACATTTTCTTTAATCACCGACATAGCACGGAAGTTTTTTTCCACTAAAAAAGCCTGCTCCATGCCGCGGGACACCGCTTCAATCGCCAGTGAGCCGCTGCCGGCAAACAAATCCAGCACATTACCTCCGGAAAAATAAGGGCCAATCATATTAAACATAGCGCCTTTTACTTTATCAGTTGTTGGCCGAGTCGTTTTTCCTGGCAAGGTTTTTAATTTCCGACCACCAAATTCTCCTGCTACCACTCGCATCGCTAGGTATCCTTTCTTTATCAGATTGCTTACTCATCATACGCAATCTGCTGGTAAATTTCTACTAATTCGCAAACCTGTAATTTATTATAAAAGAAAAAGATGAAAAATGTTTGATCAAATCAGACATTTTTCATCTTTTTTTAGACCGTAAAGAAACTATAAGGTTTTTACGCTCAGTTAGAACAGTGTTAGCGTTGTCCGGCTTCACATACTCAGCGAGTTTGCCAAGCCTTCAACCTTAAACCGTCTCAGCCAATCGTATTTTCGTATTCGCCTCTACTACGTCCAATTCTTCTTCGTCTTTCACTTGATACGCAGCTTTCGTACCGATCCGGTCCGCGAAATTCATTTCCACATCTGGACGATAAGAGCGTTCGACTTGGCGCACAAAATGCAGCGCGCTGAGTTTTTCTTCCGCCTCTTCTAAAGCCTCTTCATTCACGTATAAGACAACGTATTTCATTTTGCGGGAAACATAGTGAATCAAGCCGTAGCGCTTTAAGGTTTTTAACTGCTTCAGCGAATAGACCCAAACGACGATTCCCCGTCTTTTTTGTACTGTAAATTCTTTATTATCCATGACAATTCCCCTTACAATGATGATTGCCTGTTTCAAAAAACGGATTGCCGGCATCCACCTTAATATCCGGTGAGACCGTTTGTGCAAGTGTCTGACTGATTTCATCCAATAAGCGTTGCAGATCAGTTTCTGCTAGCCGAAATTCGGCTACCTTTTGATTCAAATCCATCGCCCGTTTGGCACGGCGGGCATTTCTTTGCTTCTCGCTGTAATCCGGGGCAAATTTCCCGTAGTCAGCCACCCGTTCAAAACGTTCCTTTTCGGTTAAAAACTGGCGCTTCAAGGCTTGAACCTCAGGACAAGCGTCCATTTGTTTCCTCTTCAGCAAATAATTTTGAAAGACTTGGCTGTTTTTTACGCAGTCAATCAGGTGGAGGGTTTGATCCTCCAAGGAAAATAATGCTTCATTTATAATCAACGTTCGTCACTTTCCTCCGTTTGTTCTAGTTCCTGTAACAAGACTAGCACATTTTGCTGGTTAAATGCAACGCCCAGTTGATAATCTCCCTCTTCCAAAAGACGATCCGCCCAGCGTTCCTGGCTGATCCAGCTGAATAAACTGAACCAAGGATCAATCACCGGCGAGTAAAACAAACCAGTTTCCTGATTCACCTCTTGCTTTTTCGCCAGATTTTGGAATTCCTTGTCCCGCAAACTGAAAGAAAAATTCCCCGCATGGGCCTCGGAATTAGTGGCCCATTCATCCTGACGATCCCGCGACAGTACACTTTGCGGCTGGGCTAAAAAGTCCGCTAACATTGCTTCGCTGTCTGCGGCAATCGCCGTACTGGTTTCCAGCGGCGGCATTTTTTGGAAGGACCGATAGACATTCACCAGCTCCATTACCTGCAGCTCTTTTTGCTGATTGACCTGTTCCCAGTCAAAATTATTCTCTTGGGACTGGAAAGACAGAGGATTGCCGCTGTAAATATGGTACGGCATCACCCGCAGCAAGGTCTCAACGTCCAAATAGGCCACCGCAAACAGCTCCTCGTTGGCTCCATCAAAAAAAGGAACCGCAAAAGTACCATTGTCAAAGGCAATCAAAGGCCGAAAACGCATGTCGTCTTCCGTCAATTCAATATCAATCGGTTCATCGTTGTAATTCACCGCAAAATTAGAAGACAAGGTCATCTGTTCAGCCAAGTCTCCATTAGACATACCAAATTCAAAGGGCGACTCTTTGTTTTCTTCCCCCATTACCTTTAAAGCGGTAATCACGCCGTCTACGACATTCGCCTGCAGCAGACCGCCCTCAATCGGATAGGTTCGCATTTCAAAAAGAAAGCCGCTAAGCTCGATTTTCGTCGGCGGACCAAGATCCATCTCGACTTCACTAATCGGCAGGCCGATATATTGAGCACAGCCAGCAGTTGCCACCGTCTCATGTTTCAGAGAATTACGTTTAGCCGGTCGAGCACTCGGCTCGACCGGCGAACTGGTGGTATCGGGTGGAAAGAGAATTGGCTGCACATAATACCCGATCAAAACAACGATGAAGATACTCAGGAAGCCTAAGACTCTTTTCACGACGCTACCCTCCTATTTTTCTGTTACTTCTATTAATAAATCACCAGAAGAAATGCCTTCGCCTTCTTCCACATAAATATGCTCAACGACGCCATCAAAGCGGGCATCAATCGAGGTTTCCATCTTCATAGCTTCAGTCACCATTAATGGCTGACCTTTTTCGACAGTGTCGCCTTTTTTCACTAAAACCTTCAAGACCGAACCAGACATGGTCGCGCCGATTTGTTCCCGATTGGTTGGTTCCGCTTTGCGTTTGGCTTGAACTGTGCTCTTAATTGAGGTGTCTTTAACGTTGATTTCACGACGTTGACCGTTCAAGTTGAAGAACAAGGTACGATTGCCTTCGATATCCGGTTCACCAATTTCATCAAGGCGAATGATCAAGATCTTGCCTTTTTCGATTTGGACATTGATAGTTTCGCCCAGACGCATACCAGCAAAGAAGGTTGGTGTGTCTAACAGCGTTACATCGCCAAATTGGGCGTAAGATTTTTGGTAATCCAAGAATACCTGCGGATACATCAAGTAGCTTAAGACATCGGTTTTACTTGGTTCAAAGCCGATTAATTCCGCTAATTCTGCTTTAACTTCCGCAAAATCAACTGGTTTAGCAAATTTGCCTGGACGTTCCGTCAAAGCCGGACGACCTTGTAAAATGATTTTTTGCAGTTTTTCCGGGAAGCCGCCAACTGGCTGACCTAAATCCCCTTGGAAGAAGCTGATCA
Organism: Candidatus Enterococcus moelleringii; assembly: GCF_017377575.1. Lineage (GTDB taxonomy): Bacteria > Bacillota > Bacilli > Lactobacillales > Enterococcaceae > Enterococcus_A > Enterococcus_A moelleringii. Next base: position 332,949 of record NZ_JAFREM010000018.1, on the reverse strand, counting down.
CAGAATCTGGATAGCTTAATTCTTCGCCGCGATCGTAAATGTCTTGTTCCGTTAAGTCGTTTTGCACCATGAACAAGGCCATGTCACCGACAACTTTTGAAGAAGGCGTTACTTTAACAATATCGCCAAACATCATATTTACATTATGATAAACTTCTTTAATTTCATCCCAGCGATCGCCAAGACCGACAGCTTTGGCTTGCTGCTGTAGGTTGGAGTATTGTCCACCAGGCATTTCGTGTTGATACACTTCGGTCTGAGCCGCCACAATCCCGTTTTCAAAGCCACGGTAATACGGACGCACATCTTCCCAGTAATGGTTCAGCTGACGGACATTTGCCAGGTCAAGATCTGGTGTTCTTCCTTCGTTTTGCAGCGCATAGTACAAGCTGCTCATACTTGGTTGACTCGTTGCACCACTCATAGCACTCATCGCCACATCCACAATATCCACACCGGCTTCAACCGCAGCTGAGCAAGTGATAATGCCGTTACCAGCTGTATCATGGGTATGCAAATGAATTGGCAGATCGGTAGTAGCCTTCAGCTCACTGATTAAACGATAAGCTGCCTGTGGTTTCAACAAACCAGCCATATCCTTAATCGCAATAATATGAGCCCCAGTTGCTTCTAGTTCCTTAGCCATATCTTTATAGTATTGTACGTTATATTTAGGACGATTGTCATCTAAAATGTCCCCAGTGTAGCAGATCGCTGCTTCGGCAATCTTGCCAGCATCCCGCACAAATTGAATACTTTTTTCCATTTGCGGAATCCAGTTCAAGCTGTCGAAAATACGGAAGACATCAATCCCTTTATGAGCCGCTTCTTTAATGAACTCTTCCAGCACGTTGTCTGGATAGTTGGAGTAACCAACCGCATTTGAGCCGCGGAATAACATTTGCAGCAAGGTATTCGGCATCGCTTTGCGCAACAGCTTCAATCGTTTCCAAGGATCTTCGCTTAGGAAACGGTAAGCCACGTCAAAGGTCGCGCCGCCCCACATTTCGCTGGAGAATAATTCCGGCATCGCTTCGCCAGTTGCTTCAGCAATCTTCACGAAATCGTTGGTACGAACTCGCGTTGCCAACAAGCTTTGATGAGCATCACGGAAGGTTGTATCAGTTAGCAACACATTCTCTTGTTTCTTCACCCATTCCGCCACGGCTTCAGGGCCTTTAGTGTCCAGCACTTGTTTCGCTGTTTCAATATTTTTTACTTCCAGGTCTTTAGGCATACGAGGTGCTTCGAAGAATTTCTTTTTCTCCTTCTCAATGCCTGGGAACCCGTTGATGGTAATTTCAGAAATATAACGCATCGTCTTGTTGCCGCGGTCTCTTACCCGTGGAAACTCGAACAATTCAGGAGTATTGTCAATGAAAGTTGTTTTGGCATCGCCGCTTTGGAAGACTGGATGACTGATCACATTGTTCATAAATGAAATGTTGGTTTTCACCCCGCGAATCCGGAATTCACGCAGACAACGCTGCATTTTTTGGATCGTTTGATCAAAGGTCAAGGCGTGGGTGCACACTTTTACCAATAATGAGTCAAAGTGAGGCGTAACCACAGCACCCGCATAAGCATTCCCGACGTCCAAACGAACGCCAAATCCACCTGGAGAACGATAAGTATCGATCTTGCCAGTATCCGGCATAAAGCCGTTCAACGGATCTTCAGTAGTAATCCGGCATTGGATCGCAGAACCGTTCATTTTAACCTGGTCTTGGGTTGGCAAGCCGATTTCTTTATGCAAATCTTTGCCTTGGGCAATTAATAACTGCGTGGTCACAATATCGACACCGGTAATCATTTCGGTAATGGTGTGTTCTACTTGGACCCGAGGATTTACTTCGATGAAATAGAATTCGTCGCCTTCAACCAAAAATTCCACTGTACCGGCATTGATATAGCCAACATGCTTCATTAATTGAACTGCCGCATTACAAATATCTTCCCGTTGCTTGTCGCTTAGAGAAAGACATGGCGCAACCTCAACTACTTTTTGGTGACGACGCTGCACGGAACAATCCCGTTCAAATAAATGCAGCACGTTGCCATGGCTGTCCCCTAAAATTTGGACTTCAATATGTTTTGGATTGCCAACGTATTTTTCCACGTACACTTCGTCGCTGCCGAATGCTGCTTTAGCCTCGCTTTTTGCACGTTCGTAGCCTTCACGGGCTTCTTTTTCATCATGAGCCACCCGCATGCCGCGACCCCCGCCGCCTAATGCCGCTTTGATCATGACAGGATAGCCGTGAGACTCGCCAAAAGCCAACACATCATCAATCGATGACACTGGGCCATCGGAACCAGGAATAGAAGAAATACCAGCATCCAAGGCCGCTGTTTTCGCTTTGATTTTATCACCAAAAATATCTAGGTGATGCAAAGATGGTCCCACAAAAGTCAGGCCTTCTTCTTGACAGCGGGTAGCGAATTCAAGATTTTCAGATAAAAATCCATATCCCGGATGGATGGCATCTGCCCCAGCTTCTTTAGCCACACGAATAATATCTTCGATGTCTAAATACGCATCAATCGGCTTTTTCCCTTCGCCTACCAAATAGGCTTCGTCCGCTTTAAAGCGATGCACTGAGTACGTATCCTCTTGTGCGAAGATTCCGACTGTTTGAATATTTAACTCGCTGCAAGCACGGAAAATTCTTGTTGCGATCTCACCACGATTGGCCACCAAAACTTTTTTCATTAACTTCACTCCTGACTTTTCAAATATTCATATTCTATTGCAAGCTTCGTCCGTTTTTCATCGGCACTGACATTTAAGGCAAATGCGACACCAACAGACAAAACTAATAGGCTGTTCCCACCTTGACTTAAAAACGGGAAGGTAATCCCAGTCAATGGAATCAAACCTAGCAAACCACCAAGATTAATAAAAACCTGTAATAAAAATAGACTTCCGATCCCAATACAAATCAACGAATTGAAAGGTTTCTTCGATCGGATACCAACTAGAAAGATACGTATAATCATAAAGATCAACAGACCCAAAATGACCAACGCACCAATTAACCCAACCTCTTCTGCCACAATGGCGAAGATAAAGTCGGTATGAGCTTCACTTAAAAAGCCTTTCTTCTCAATACTATTGCCTAGTCCGCGACCGAACCAGCCACCATTAAACATGGCGTAATAGCCGTTAGCTAACTGATGCCCTTGATTCAATTCATCCATAAAGGGATTCTTAAAGACAGCAAAACGACTGACAATATATTGAAAACGTTGTGGAACGATGTACTGACCAAAATGACTCAAAAACTCAATCGCTATTACACTCAGGCCGACACCCGCACCGCCAATCACCACGGTGTAAAACCAATTAACCCCACTAGCCAGCAATAAAATCACCGCCAGCAGAGTAATAATCGCCGCATTCCCCATGTCCGGTTGAATCACCACCAGAAACACCATGAGAAATACCAAAAGCATTGGACGTTTCATATCAGCCCAAAAATTATCTTGTATTGTTTCCTGGCGCTTGGATAATATGTAAGCCAAATACCAAACCACCATAATCTTCAAATACTCGGCCGGCTGCAAGCTGAAACCAAAGAAATCCAGCCAACCCTTGGCCCCGTTGACCTCTTCACCGATAAACGGTGTCAGAATCAATAATACAAAAATGACTAAGGTCGCAAAGACAATCAATTGCTGGCTTTTTAAGACATCTGTTTTCATTTTGTACATTAAGATGATAACGACCAGACTTAGCAGCCAAAAAATCGACTGGTTCTTCACGTAAGAAGTCGGGTCGTAACCTTGAACAATCTGAAGATAAGAGGTAGAACTATAAACAAAAATCAATCCGACAACGGATAATATTAAATACGGAATCAAAATACTGTAATCTAAAAAGTGACGCTTTCTTATCTTGGACTTCGGCAAGGATTATGCCTCCTTGCTAGTTTCATTAGTTTCTTGACGGTTTTCATACAACTCAGTGTATAAACGGTTCAACTCTGCTTCTAAATCGCTTAACATCTGTTGGCCTTCTCCTTTATTAAGAATACCAATCCGTTCAGCGAAGAATACTTGACGCGAGAAGCCGTACATTTGTGTATCAACAACTTCTTCGAACGCCTTACACTGCGAAATACACAAACTATTGTGTTGATTTTGAATCAGAAGCTTGATGCGCAGGGCATCATCATTCAATATTTTTACGGCAAAATCAGAAGAAATAGGTTCCATTTTGCTTCCCTCCTATCCTTAGTTTCAATATTATAGCACAGAAAAAAAGCAAAAAGGAGAAAAAAAGGAGCATCTAAGCTTTAATTAAATTCTTTGTTCGGTTTTTCCACTTGTACACAGGCAGCGAATATTACAAGCAGATGACAAACCCGAAAAATCCTCTGAAAACTGTTCATTCCGCAATTGGTTCCACCAACGAATATGAAACAAAATCACTTTGTGAAACATAACAAAAACGGCATTAAAACAGCGATATTTGCTTCAAACCGTTTTACCACTTTGGTCGCGGTTACTCTTATATTGACCTCACAATAGTAAATGAGGACTTCTGATCGGTGTCTCTCTTGTTATTGAAATGTAATGCCCTGTGGTGGCTGTGGATATTATGGGTTTTGGGAGTTATCAAATAGGAGGTTGGAACAGTAATTTCATTTGCGATATTATTATCTTGTTAATATTGAATGATTATTAGTTTCCCACTTATTAAAAAAAGAGCATTGAAGTTTCAGTTTGGGCTAACTTCCCAATTAGAAACTTCTATGCTCAATCATCCTCGTATTATTTAACCAGTGAATTTCTTTTCCACCTGTTATTGCGTCAAGTGATCTTGAATCTCTTTTATCTCTTCAACTGTTAAGCCAGTTGTTTTTACAATCAAATCAATCGGTAGACCTTCTTTCAGCAGATTCAAAGCGATTTTCTCAGCTTTTATGTCAGCTCCACGCTCTTGAGCTTTCCTCTCCACAGTAGATAGTACGGCATCATTAATCATCTTCGCCTTATTCATATCCATAATCATCTTCCTCCTGCTATGTACTCGTTACCATTTTCTGGTCTATGGTTTCTTGATTGTTCTCTAACTGTTAATCGCTGCTAAAATATCTACTTCTGTGCTCATCAATTCAGTATCTTCATCAAATACATTCAAAATGTGGGTGGCGTCCTCAAATTTATGGAGTTGCATCCATAAAATTTGTCCAAAGATATAAAAAAAGAGAAGGATATCATGTGACATCCCTCTCAACACTTAAGTGGGTGACGACATGAACTCAATCATGCAGTTTTAGAATATTCCAAAACTGACACCCTTAATACATCATATAAAGCCAGTGTACGATTGTCCGAAGACATAAGAAGTTAATCTTGTCCGTACCTGATAATTATATATTATATCCAAAAAAAACCTTTGTCAACCTATCTATTTCACGTAAGTAACCCCAAAAATTCCAGATTCAGTTCCTCCAAGCTCTTTACCGCCAGAATATCTTTGTTTTCTGATTCGCTGATAGATATTAGGCTTTTTCTGCTTTATTCCACAAAAATTAAAAATAAAAGGTTGGATGATGAAATCAGATATCTGCAAACCTGCTTCGTTCTCCTGCTTTTTGACAAAACTAATTGATTCAATTACATCCTGAAGCTCAATTGGTTTATATATTGTAGTTCCGTGTGCCATAATTTTATAGAACTGTTTTTTTAGTTTGCTATCAGCCCCGTGATGAGTCGATGTTGCTCGGCTTTCAAAGATAATGCTTCCTTTAGCATTGTGACACTTCAAAAAACAGGCAAAATTATTTATGATCTTATTCATACAAATTGAATCACCTATATAATTATCCGTTTTCATTTTATACCTGCTTGAAAGTGTTGTAAGGTTAGCTACACATCCGATAATAGCTAAATTATTTTTCTCTATTATGTCAGTGACACCATTGAAGACCTCTCGCAGCTTACTATTGCTTCTAAAAATAGAATAATTTATATTTTTAACCTTTCCTTTTCTATTCGACCTATATATTTCTGCAGCGTGGAGAACTACATTTTTTGCCTCTGCCGCACGAAGCTCATTCTCCCAGATACGAATTTTTAAGTCACCTAACTCATGTCTAACATTTGTTAGTTCAGATTTATTAACAATGATACCTACTATCCCGTATACTTTTTCTTTAGTAGTATCATCAATATGCAAACACTCATCTAAATATAAGTTGTAATAGCCGCTGGACAATATTAACCCTCCTATAACTCAAAATATTCTCATTAAATATTAGCATTCTATAGTATTTAAAACAATAGTCTATATTATTGCATATACGAAAAAAGAACCCCTGACCGCATAGTCAGGAGCTCCCTTCATTATTTAAACTTTACGCTTCAATCGCTTTGTTTTTCTTCGCAGCTTTTTCGCGTTCTGCTTTGTTCAAGATTTGTTTACGCAAACGAATGCTTTCTGGTGTAATTTCGCAATATTCGTCATCGTTCAAGAATTCTAATGATTCTTCCAATGATAAAGTACGAGGTTTTTTGATGACAGACGTTTGGTCTTTATTGGCTGAACGAACGTTGGTCATTTGTTTTGCTTTCGTGATGTTTACGCCAAGGTCCTTATCACGGCTGCTTTCGCCGACGATCATACCTTCATAAACTTCAGTACCAGGTGCAACAAAGACTGTACCACGTTCTTCTACACTCATGATTGAGTAAGTAGTCGCTTTACCGTTGTCAACAGAAACCAACACGCCGTTACGACGGCCGCCTAAGTGACCTTGGATTTTTGGCAAGTATTGATCAAAGGTGTGGTTCATGATGCCGTAGCCGCGAGTCATTGATAAGAATTCAGTAGTGAATCCGATCAAACCACGAGCTGGAGCTAAGAAGACCAAACGAACTTGACCATTACCAGAATGGATCATGTCTTGCATTTCTGCTTTACGTTGACCCAAAGCTTCAATTACACTACCCATATATTCTTCAGGAGTATCGATTTGAACCAATTCAAATGGTTCGCAACGGACGCCTTCAACCATACGTTCAATAACTTCAGGACGAGATACTTGCAATTCATAGCCTTCACGACGCATGTTTTCGATCATGATAGACAAATGCAATTCCCCACGGCCAGAAACAACCCAAGCATCTGGAGAGTCAGTCGGTTCCACACGTAAAGAAACATCGGTATGCAATTCAGACATCAAACGTTCTTCAATTTTACGAGAAGTAACATATTTACCTTCGCGACCAGCGAATGGTGAGTTGTTGGTCAAGAAAGTCATTTGCAAAGTAGGTTCGTCAATGTGCAGGATTGGCAACGCATCTTGATGGTCTACAGGTGTAACTGTTTCCCCAACGAAGATATCTTCCATCCCTGACAAAGCAATCAAATCGCCGGCTTTAGCTTCTTGGACTTCCAAGCGTTTCAAACCAAAGAAACCGAAGATTTTAGTAACACGGAAATTCTTGATTGTGCCGTCTAATTTAATCAATGACACTTGGTCACCGACGCTGATTTTTCCGCGGAAAATACGACCAATCCCGATACGACCAACGTAGTCATTGTAATCCAATAAAGAAACTTGGAATTGCAATGGATCATCGCTGTTGTCAACCGGTGCAGGAATTTTTTCAATAATGGTGTCAAAAATTGGAACCATAGTATCTTGTTGGTCTGCAGGATCGTCAGACAAGCTAGACGTTCCGTTGATTGCTGAAGTGTAGATTACTGGGAAGTCCAATTGATCGTCATCAGCACCTAATTCGATAAACAATTCTAATACTTCATCAACAACTGCTTCTGGACGTGCAGAAGGTTTGTCAATTTTGTTTACCACTACGATTGGAATCAAATGTTGTTCCAACGCTTTTTTCAATACAAAACGTGTTTGAGGCATTGTGCCTTCGTAGGCATCGACTACTAATAGTACGCCGTCTACCATTTTCATAATCCGTTCAACTTCGCCGCCGAAGTCCGCGTGTCCTGGTGTGTCCATAATGTTGATTTTATAATCTTTGTAGTTTACTGCTGTATTTTTAGCAAGAATGGTAATGCCGCGTTCTTTTTCCAACGCATTTGAATCCATTGCCCGTTCCTGTAAGCTTACGTGGCTGTCTAACGTATCTGATTGTTTCAACATTTCATCCACTAACGTTGTTTTCCCGTGATCGACATGGGCGATAATTGCAACGTTACGGATATCATTTCTGTAATTCACTATAAATTGCTCCTTTTCTTGTAACAAGTCACTCGACAAGCCATTATAGCAGATATTCGGGTGAATTGTTAGTAAAACATTTTCATTTTTTCAGAAAACTTATACTTTTCAATTTTTGTACTCTTTTGCCTGCTCCATTGCAGCCGGTGTCAGGCCTCTAAAATACTCGCGACCAGAGAAGCTCAAAGGCTGATTATCCGCGCCGCAGGTAGGCATACCGAAGTAATTCATCATGATACTGCCTGCCGCATAATCCCACGGACTCAACAAACTCAGGTAACCAATTTGCGTCCCCTTCAAGATAGCAATAAAGTCCAATCCGGCACAACCCAGCACCCGAACGCCCATGGTTTGCACGCCGATGTCTTTAGTATGCTGGAAATTATTGGCATAAATCGAAACGCCCACACCCAGCAAACCTTCCTCCAGCTTTTTGTTGGCCGGAGCCGAAATCTTCTCTTCATTATGATAAACTGCGTCTACCAGAGGACCGCCCCAGAACAGATCGTCTCGCATCACGTCATAAATAAAGCCCAGCTGACCCACGCCTTCTTCATAAACAGCGATCATAATACAGAAGTTTTCCTTTTGATAAACAAAATTCAAGGTACCGTCAATCGGATCAATCACGAAAACCCGCCCTTTATCAATCGGCGTCGTGTCCTGTCCATTTTCTTCTCCTAAAATCTTGGCATCAGGATCAAAGGCTTCGATCTTGCCAACAAGGAAATCTTGAATTTCCTTATCCACGTTGGTCACAATGTCGGTACGACCAGATTTGTGGTCCACCTGCAATGCATCTTCCTTTAACGCCGCCTTGATCTTCTCTCCCGCTTCATAAATCCACTGAATAATCTCTTTTTCCATAATGTCCTCCTACTTCGTTTTAAGGTAATTATTTTTTTCCAAAAAATAAATCTGATTCTTAGCACGCATACCATTCTACTATGGGCCTCGCGCCTGATTTTGTTGCTAGCTTCATATTTGATGACCATCCATTAAAGACTGCGAAAAGTAGAACTGGCATCTATATATGTCCGATTTCTCTAGTTAGTTGGTTTAACTTAATTTCAATCGTTTTTTCGATTCCTGTTTGGCTGCTTGTACCGTGCGGTAAAGCGAGTAGCCGCTGGCCGCTTCAAATTCCCGGCCGATTTTCTTTTCTTCGCCAATGCTGCGAATCACTTGTTTAAATTTCTGATAGCCGGCTAAAAAGACCGCTGTCTCCACGCCGCCTTCATTGGCTTGTTCCACTAAGTTAAGAAAATCGATCACTGCCACCATTTCTTCGCGACTCCAGTCAGGATCGATTGGGTAACTATAATTATCCAAACTCACTCACTCCATTCCCGTTTAGTTTACCACAAAACAGCTGACTAAGCGTCCTATTGAGTCGCCCTTTTTGTCAGATTCCTGCACGCAAAAAAACCTTAACCACTGACGATTAAGGTTTTCCTACTATTATAAATTATTCAGCTAAACACGTCTTAATTTATTAAACGGCTGCTGTCTGGTCAAGCTCGGGTGTTTTTTGGACAAGCTGATCTGTCACGTTAGCGGCCTGATTTGTTTGTAAGAACTGACAAAACATTGTATCCAGTGTGTAGCCCTTACCCCATCTAGTAATCAAGGTCTCGCCTTCGTAGCCAGCTGCTTTTAGCTTGCTTTTGATTTTTGCTACGATACAAGATAGCTGAGACTGATTCGAGCTCGTTTCGCCATCGCGCCAAAGCGCTGCACAGATTTCCTTGCGAGACAAAGTTTCCCGCTGATGCTCAATCAAAAGCTGAAACAGGCGTTTTTCTGTCTTAGAGAATCGCACACGTTCCAATGAACCTGACACAAACGGATCACTATTATAGCTTTGAACAGCCCGGAAGCTTCCAGGAACAGTGTGGAAAAAGTTATTTTGCAATAGAACCAAGCTTTCGCGGATCATCGTACTTGAATAAGATTTTGATAACCAGCCAGAAACTCCTTTTTCCTTCAATAGTGCTTGCTCTTCTTCAGAATAGATCGTATCAGTCAATCGAATCACTAAGCTCTGTTGTGTATTGATTAAGGTAACAACATCTGCCACCTCTAAATCAGCAATGGTTTCACTTAACATGATCACTGGGAAGTATGAAAAAACTGCCATATTCTTGTGACTTTGATAAATGTCAGTTGAACAAAAGACCTCATAGTTCAATAATTGTAGTTGGCTTTGCATCTGCTGCTCCGCTAATATGTTTTTTGTGAGAATTAATACCTTGTTCACAAATTCACGCTCCTCATTTTTTTGTTCTTCAGTTTTTAGTAGCCAAAATATTTTCACTCAACGTAGTAAAAATCTAAGGATTACTTTATTTGATTTTTTTTACAAATAGATTAAAACGAGAAATGAAAACACTAAAAATAAAAACGCAATTTTGACATTAAATATACCCTCATCCAGTTATATATAATCATTATAAACTAGCCGTTAACCGCTAAATCGCGCTGTTACAGGCGTTCTGTTAATTTTTTCACATCACTCACCTGTAATTTTTGTTATTTATCGCTCCAAAAAAGAGTCTGATAATTCTGTCTTTTATTTTGACGATAAATAAAAAAACTGAATTTTCGTAAAATCCAGGCATTTTATGACTTAAAATTACCTATGTTCTTGTTGGAAAACATTCTATTTGTTAGCTATATACCCCCTAACTAATTTACCAATTCACAAAGATTATATGAAACATTTTGACCTTAATTCATGATATTCACTTTTTGACTACCTTTTTTTCCAGCAGATGAAGCAGCTGCAGTTCCGAAAAAAGGGCCCTTTACTCCTTCATTTTTAAATCGTTCAGTCATGTATTTGTAGAGCCAATACTTTCTTCTGCGATTTACTAATTCGATGATAATCAAACGGTACATTCAAACGTTTGTTAACTAGTCGTGTATTATGTAAACAAAAAAAAACCAAGAACACCTCATTGAAGATTAAGAGGCGTTCTTGGTTGGTTAATGCCTTATCTTTACTTTTAGCATCCATAGCATCACAAAGGTAGGATAAATACCCGATCCAACAATCTGGATCAGGTAAATGTCATGTATTTTCTATCCACAAGATGCTGATGCGGCGCAGGACGCAACGGAAAACCGAGGAACGACAGAAGAAAAACCTGGATTAATCTGCCCACAAGATTCGCTAGTTTGATCAAAGATTAGCGTCGGTATGTAGTAAACCAATCGTCAGGATCATGATCCGTCCGATTGAAGGGGAGGATGATGTGTGCAGTATATCGTAGCATCGATCATTGTTGGACTGGTTACCGCGTGGTTCAAGCATTGGTTAGCCTTGACCTCTGACTTAAGTGCAAATTGCACTGGATTGACCGTCGAACAAATAAAAGAACTGCAAAACAGCTAAATTTGAACATCCAAGAAAAAATACAGCCACTCTTAGCGACTGTCGAATCAGACAGCTGCCAAGAATGGCTGTATTTTAGTGTTTCAACGTAAGAATGGACGACTTGCTTCGTTGTGTCGCGATTCTTCTTCTAAGCTGAAATCGCAAATCCGATCAGCGCAAGACCAAGAATCAGGTAAAACGCCATTTCTTTCTCATCGGTTTGCAGTACATTATCCTTTACGTTTCTTCCAAGCAGCAATCGCCGAAGCAATCGCGCCTAGTCCCAACATTGACCACATATTGTTGAGGGAATCCCCTGTGCTTGGCAAGGATTTCCCACTTGCAGAAGTGGTGGTATTTCCAGTACTTGTCACCACTCTTGGTGTGGCTATATTCCGATTGGTCGTAGTAGCGGTCGGTACATTTCTGCTCCATTTTGGATACAGCGTTACATTTCCAGTAATCGGCTGATCGAAATCGAATGGCTGTGTTAGAGCTTCATCCACGTACCAGCCCTCAAAGGTAAAGCCGTCCTTCACCGGATCTTTCGGTCTCGGAAGCTTCGCCCCTTCTTCCAGCTCGACTTCTTGCTTGTTGCCATTTTCATCGACGATCGTCACCGTGACTTTCTTCTTGGAAATATCTACCGTCAAATCAGTTGGCTGAGTCAAGACGTAGTTGCCTGCCTCGTCGCCAGTCAGTTGAATATTGGTGGTGACTGCTTTGCCGTTTCCAGCTGCGGCATCAGCCATAGTTCCTTGGCCTAAGTCAAAGCTGACTGCTTTTTGATCTGCTGGTAATACACCTGCCAGTGAAGCATCGGTTCCTAGCAACTCAACTAAACGACTATCGTTCGCTCGACGGTTAACGGCTTTTACTCCGCTAATCGTTACACCCTTTTGTTGGATATTAGCGGTAATACCAATCTCCGGTGTCGCAAATTCATAGTTCACCGCGGCGTCGCCAGTAACTTCACTGCTGGTAATCGTCACAGCTTTGTTTGCTCCGGCATTCTTATCAACAAATGCGCCAGTACCCGTTACGGTCACTTGATCACCAGTCACTAATCCATTAACGCTTGCTTGAACGGCAGCGGTAGTTGTTCCATCGTAAACTTTATCAGCTGCTGTCCAACGAATGGTCGCCGCGCGTTTGGTAATCGAACCTTCCAATACAATCCCTGCTGGAAGTTCACCGATCACGGCATTGTTACTGGTGATGTTCCAATCCGTCACATTGAAGCTTTGTTCACCTGCATCGGATTGTTCAAAGGTTCCGGTCACATTCAACAGAATTTGAGTCGGCGTTGTGGCACGTCTGGTTGGTTCACCGAAGGCGCTGGTAATATCTAACTCAAATTGATGCACTGAATTTCCATCGTAAACCTTCTCTGGTGTCTGTTGCTTCAATAATTCAATGATTCTAGCTTGTGTATCGTCATCGACAGTCGGATTAGCAATTGCACCGGTTACTGATGGTTTCTCAGGCAAGCGGTAATTGGCTTCATCCGCGCCGGCCAATTTCCAATTGTAGCTAATCGCTTTGTTTTCACCAATGTCGCTGTCTGGATAACGAGCATCCGTAATGTCGATTCGCAAATCATCTTGTTCTAATGGCAATCCAATCAGTCGAGCGGTTAGTTTAGCATCCGCACTTGTATCGAAGGCTTTAACCGTTTGAGCAAAACTGATTTGACCCAGCTGAATATCGTAAGGACTGATGGTTGCGGTAGCTTCAGTTGGTGCTGTGATCGTATAGTTCTGATGATCTGCACCGCTGATAGCTGGCGTATTCACGTGAACAGGCTTGTCGTCACCGACGTTCTTATCGACAAACTGAGCGGTAGTTGCTAAAACTACCTCATCATCAGGTACAAGATTGCTCAAAGTACCAGTTACTGTCGCATCAGGTTTCGCATCGTACACTTTATCTGCCACTTGCCACTCAACTGTCGCCGGTCGCGGCGTAATCTCGATGTTACAGGTATCATTTTGCGTTTCTACTATATAATTACCTGCATGTGCACCGGACAACTGAACACTTGTCGCATCCAAACGAACTTCATGGCTGCCGCAATTTTTGTCGTCGTAATTCCCGATGGCTTCGAATGATACTTCGTCTTCGCCCAAGATATCATCACAGGCTGCAATCAGTTTCGCAACTTTTGATCCATCGTAAACTTTATCTTCCGCACTCCAGTTCACCGTGATGGCTCTTTGTTGAATCTCCCCAGGTATTTGGAAAGGCTCGGTTAAATCTGGCAGTTGAGCATTACCTGAAGTAACTCTCCAGCTAGTAACATTGAAGCCTTGTTCACCTGCCGAAGCTTGGACGAATTCGCCAGTTACTTCCAACATAATCTGAGTTGCGTCCCTGGTCTTCCTTTGAGCTGCTTCCGTAATATTTACGGTGAACACATGACCTTTCGTGCCATCGTATACTCGACTAGGCCGTTCCTTCTTGATCTGTTCCATCACTGCGTCTTCCGTCATTACCGCTTCAGTAATATTTCCTTGCAAGACAATTTTATCTTCTGGCAAGCGATAGTTCTGCGCATCTTCACCGGCTAAATCCCAGTTATAAGTGATACCAATTTCCTCACCAATATCTGATTGAGCGTAGACTGCATCCGTTAGAGCTACACTGAGATCATCGGCCGCAAACGGTGCTTTCTCTGGCAAGCTCGCAGTTACTTGCGCCGCCGAATCGGTAGTATCAAATGGTTTGTTCAGATTTTCAAAGGTGATTTGATCTTCAGTAATTTGATAAGCGGTAATTTCGGCTTTTGCTTCACCAGATTCGGAAACAGTATAGTTACCAGCATCGGCACCTTCCAACTGAATCGCGTTAACATTTACCTTCTTGTCTGGTCCACTGTTTTTATCTTCAAATTCTCCAGTGCCTTTGACAGTCACTTGATCATCAGGGATCATTCCAGTCAATTTACCAGTAACAGCCGCATCCGTCGTACCATCGTAAACTTTGTCTTCAGCGGTCCACTCGGCAGTGAGAGCTGCTGGTGTAATTTCACCGAATACATCTACTTCATCCAGCAACTTGTAGTTCCCGCTTTGTTCACCAGTTAGCGTCCAGCTGTAACGGATAACTTTGTCTTTACCAGCTTTTTCATCGGCGAATTCTGCACCGCTGATTTGAATAGCAACTTTGTCTTTCCCAAACAATACTTTGTCCTTAATCGCAGCTTTCAGTGTGCTATCCACTTTATTGTCATACTCTTTAGTCAGTCCAGTAAATTCAATTTCGTTTTCTTGCAGCTCATAGGCCGTGATCGTGCCCTTGGTCGTTCCAGTTGTTTCAGCAATCGAGTAATTGGCTCCGTCTTTACCAGCCAAGGCAACATCCGTGATGCCAATTGCTTTACCTGCACCTACGTTAGCATTGTCAAAGGTCGCCTTTGAGGTAATTGTAACCTCGTCTTTACCAATTAAGCCTTTTGGCGTGCCCGCAACTTTAACATCGGTTTCCCCGTCATACGTCTTCTCAGGTTCATTCCATTCCGCAGTGATGGCTAGAGGACTAATTTTTCCTTCTATTGTAAAAGAATCTGTTAAAGCAAGCAGCTCCGCATTTCCTGAAGTCACTTTCCAGCTGGTAACAGTAAATTCTCGATCCCCTGCAGCTGGCTCGGCAAATTCGCCGGTTACTTCTAATTCAATCCTCGTTGCAGCTCGCGTTTTCTTTTTAGCGGCATCCGTGATATCAACGGTATAGGTGTGATCCACTTTGCCATTGTAGACCTTCGTTGGTGCATCTGCCTTCTTGATCTGATCAATCACGGCTTTTTCGGTCATCACCGCTTCAGTAATATCCCCGCGCAAAACTTTTTGTTCTTCCGGTAATTTATAATTCTTCGCATCTTCACCAGTCAAATCCCAGTTATAAGTGATTGCGATATCCTTACCAATATTTTTTTGCCCATAGACAGCATCGGTTAGCGCTACCTCTACATCATCTGCCTTAAATGGTGCTTCTGCTGGCAATTTCGCAGTGATTTGCACTGCCGAATCGGTGGTATCAAATGGTTTGTTCAGATTGTCAAAATTAATTTGACCTTCCTTAATTTGATACGCAGAAATCGTTGCAGTTGCATCTACCGTTTCGGTCACTTCATAATTCTTAGCAGCGGAACCGGTTAGCTTGATAGCGGAAATCTTCACCGGTTTGTTTTCCTCAACATCTTTGTCTTCAAATGATCCAGTGCCGCTAATACTCACGTCGCTTGCTTCTTCAACAAGTGCTCCATCTAAAGTTCCTGTAACAACGACGTCCATCTTACCGTCGTAAACTTTATCATCTGCCGACCAAGTAGCTTTCAAGCCTTTTTTAGTAATCGTTCCTTTTGTGCTGCCACTTTCATCAATTGAATAATTTTTCGCATCGTCTCCAGTTAAGGTAATTCCAGCAATCTCGACTGTCTTACCTTCACCTGCGTCCTCATTCGCAAAGTTAGCATCGAAAGTGATCCCTACATCGTCCTTATCAACGACATTTTCTAAAGTACCAGTCACATCGGCGGTTTTTTCGCCATCGTAAATTTTGGTTGGGTTACTCCATTTGACAGAAAGGGCCCGCTTCGTAATCTTACCTGTTTCAACAGATTTTTTATCTGGCAAACGATAGTTGACACCCTGCTTACCAGTTAACGTCCACTCAAAGTTGATGGTTTTGCCGGTTCCAACCTGGTCATCAGCGTATTCCGCCTTAGTAAACTCAATAGCTGCCTCGTCTTCGCCAAACAGTACGTTTTCTTTAAAGGTTGCCTCCAGCAAACTAGCTTTAGACTTGTCGTACTCTTTGGTAAGTTTACTAAATTCGATTTGGTCATGGGTCAGCGCATATGGTTGGATGTTTCCAGTCGTTTTGGCACGGGCAACTATCGAGTAGTTGCCTCCATCCTTGCCATTTAAAGTAATTCCGGCAATCTCAATATCCTTGTCTTCAGCTGCATTAGCATCCTCAAAGTTTGCGTTGAAGGTGATGCCGACAACGTCGCCAGGAATTACATCCTTCAACGTGCTTGTTACCTCAGCCGTTTTTTCACCGTCGTAGATTTTGGTCGTCTCGTCCCATTCAGCAGTGATCGGCTTCTTCGTAATCTCGCCCTTCACAACTGCTTTTTTGTCCGGCAATCGGTAGTTGGTACTTTGAGCACCTGTCAGCTTCCATTCGTAGCTGATGGCATTGCCAGTTCCTGCTTGATTGCTGGTAAATTTCGCCTCGCTAATTTCAATAACTACCTGGTCTGAGCCAAACAATACCTCATTTTTGATTGTCGCTTTAAGAAGACTATCAAATTTCTGATTGTACTCTCTGTTGAGTTCGCTGAATTCAATTTGATCTTCTTGCAATACATAAGGATCAATCGTTCCTTTTGTACTGCCGATTGGTTCTATTGAATAGTTACCAGCATCTGCACCGGTTAATCTAACTTCGCTGATGGTTATTGCTTTGTTGTCCTCTACATTGGCATCTGCGAAATTCGCTTCGGAGGTGATGGTCACCACGTCAGTACCGACTAACCCTTGCAGTGTTCCGGTTACTTCGACTTCGGTTTCACCATTATAAATCTTGGTTGGTGTATTCCATTTAGCAGTGATTGCCTTCTTAGTAATCGACCCGTTAATAGAGAAGGGTGCATCCAAGCTAGGCAGCGCGGCATTTCCAGAAGTCACTTCCCAGCCGGTTACTGTGAAGTCGTGGTCTCCGGCTGTCTCCTGAACAAATTCCCCTGTCACCTTCAGCATGATTGTAGTTTCGGTGCGGGTTCTTCGTTGTGCTAAGTCTGTAATATTAATGGTAAACTCATGATTCTTATCCCCATCGTACGGCTTCGTTGCGGTTTCCTGATTAATCCGATCAATTACTGCTTCACGGGTAAGGACCGCATCGGTAATGGCTCCGGTTACGTCTGGTTTTGCAGGCAGCTTGTAGTTCGCCGCATCTGCACCAGCCAACTCCCAATCGTAATTAATTGGAATAGCTGTACCGATATTCTGGTTATCATACTTTGCGTTTGTAATCTGAACAGCAAGCTCATCTCTTTCAAATGGAAGCTCGTTGTTAAACGTTGCCGTTAACTGAGAGGCATCGTCTGTTCGGTCAAATGGTTTATCGGTATTTTCAAAGGTAACTTGATTGGCTTTGATTTGATATTTCGAGATAGTCGCTGTTGCTTCAGCAAGTTCGGAAATTTTATAATTGTCTTTGTCCGCACCCTCCAACGTGATTCCAGAGATAGTTACATTTTTATTTGCTTCAACATTCTTATCAACAAAGCCCCCTGTACCACTAACAGTCAACTGATCGCCTGGTTCAACATCATTAAGCGTACCCTTGACAGTAGCTGCCGTTGTCCCATTGTACGGACGATCCTCTGCGGTCCAATTAGCAGTGATAGATTTCTGAGTAATCTTACCAGAGATACTTTCCTTTTCCGGTAGACTATAATTCCCTTTTTGGTCACCGGTTAATTCCCAGTTATAGGTGATCGGCTTATTGTCTCCTGCATTTTTATCGTTATACTCTGCACTGATTTTTATCGCGGCCTTGTCTTGACCAATCAGCACATTGTCCTTGATTACGGCTGCTAGGTTGCTGGCTTCGGAAGCGTTATATACTTTGGTTTTTGAATCTTCGTCAAAGGTTAACTGTTCCTTAGTGATCGGTAGTGGAGTAATTTTACCTTTTTCTATTTCAAAAGGTGATGCCAATGGATCAATTGCAGCGTCGCCTTCTTCAACTGCCCAGCTTTCTACAGTGAAGGCTTGCGTCTTGGCATCCTTGCTGGCAAATTTACCTGTGACCTTCAACTTTACAGGAGCCGCTTCATTTGTCAGACTGGTCACATCAACGATAAATTCGTGATCCAGGCTTCCATCGTAAACTTTCGTTGGTTCTTGTTTCTTGATCTCGGCTTCTACCAGATTGCTGTCTAGTTTCCACTGGGCATAGAGAGTGACCTCTGCTTCGTGAGTATCGGACAGGTTTTTCACACTGGCTTTATTCTTATACTCAGTGCCTGTGTCGTCTTTTTTCGTATTCCAATGGCTAAAGACGTAACCTGTTCGAGTGAAGGCATTGTCCTTTAACGGTTCTTCATTTTCACAGTTCATTTCTTGAGCTGCCATGCTTCCTGTTCCATCATTTTTATCAAACACAACTTTGTATTGATTGATTTTCCAGCTTGCGATTAAATCCAGCGGACTTGTAATCTCTTGATTGAAATCAAAGAGAACACCGTCCTTTTTCCAGCCTTCCAAGTGATAGTATTTTTTCGTCCCTTGGTAATCAGGTATTTGGGCTTTTTGATTGTGAAATACTTTTAATGTCTCAGGCGCATCGATGCCTCCAGCGATGTCGAATGTAACCTTATGGGCTTTCTCAATCTTGTATTCATGAGCCGTTTTTTGAGGATTCTCATTCAATTTATTGTGTTCCTCAGCGAACTTACCAGTATTGGCATAGGCATCAGGATTATTCGTTGCCTCAGCCAGATTTCCATCCTTCACCCAGTAGTAGTTAGTTTTTCCACTGTCTTCTGCAGCTGGTAAGTCACGAAGATAGTGGTCCCATTTAAACTCGAACTTCGATGAGAGATTTAGGGTGGTCAGTTTGTTGCACTCATAAAACATACCACCCATTCTAACCTTTGTTGTGTCAAAATTGGACAGGTTCAATTCTGTTAAACTGCTGCAGGCTTCAAACATAGATAACATAATTTCAACATTTGCTGTGTTAAAACTTGACAGGTTCAATTCTGTTAAGTTGCTGCATCCGTTAAACATAGACATCATATCTTGAACATTTGCTGTGTTAAAACTTGACAGGTTCAATTCTGTTAAACTGGTACAGTTTTGAAACATAGCGAACATACTTTGAACATTTGCTGTGTTAAAACTTGACAGGTTCAATTCTGTTAAACTGGTACAGTTTTGAAACATAGCGAACATACTTTGAACATTTGCTGTCTCAAAACTTGACAGGTTCAATTCTTTTAAGTTGCTGCAATAGGAGAACATAGCATCCATATTTCGAACATTTGCTGTGTTAAAACTTGACAGATTCAATTCTGTTAAGTTGCTGCAATTGTAGAACATAGAAGACATATCTTGAACATTCTCAGTTTTGAAATCTTTTGAAAATGTTATGCTCTTTAGCTTATGGCAATCCATAAACATGTAAGCCATATTGTTAACTTTTTCTGTCTTGAAGTTAGACAAGTCTAACTCTGTTATTGCTGCACAAACATAAAACATTTTACTCATGTTTTCTATCTGACTAGCATCTGCGTCATTGAATGTTACTGATTGAAGTGTAGTGTTTGCTATAACACCTCCATCCGGTTGACGATTCTCAAACAACCCATTAAACGTCCCGGTTAACTTTACCGGTTTGCCTGTGATGGTTGCTGGCTGAATTTCAAAATTCACTACAGTCTTACCAAGTATATCCCCCAGCACTGCTTTCAAGTCGATCTCTACTGGTAGGCCGCCTAATTCTGATGGAACGGTGATGTCGGCTTTATTGGTACCTTTGTATCTTATAATTTTGGATATGCCTGTATCCATTTTTTCGTAAATCCAGTCGCTGTCTTCATATAACCATTTCGCTTGCAACTCGATCGGTTTTTCGATCACTGTAGTAGCAAAATCAAAGCGGGTATTGTCTGCTTTGTTTATCCAGCCATCGAAGATTCGCCCTGGGGTTGATTCAGTATACTGAGGATCGGTTGCCATCTTGCCGTCGAAAATTCTCTGTGTTGAAACCGAACCGCTGCCGCCAGCTAGGTCAAACGTCACATCATGCACCGTGTCGATGGTATAGGTATGCACGCCAGTAACTGTTATCCCATTGTGTTTCTCAATAAACTCGGCAGTTGTTTCATAGATATCTGGATTACTTGCCGGGTCAGAATGATTGCCGTCTTTTACCCAATAGTTCTTGCTGCCTGCGGTACCAGGATCAGGCAAGCCACGTAAAAAAGTATTTGTTGATAACTCGAATTCAGTTGAGATTGTTAACTCTCTTAACTTACCGCAAAGAGCAAACATCTGACGCATGTCTGTCACCTTATTTGTATCGAACCTACTCAGGTCCAAGCTTGTTAGGCCGCTACAAGAAAAAAACATACTATTCATGTTTGTCACCTGGCTTGTGTCGAAGCTACTACTCAGGTCCAAGCTTGTCAGAACCATACATTCATAAAACATATAACTCATAACTGTCACCTTGCTTGTATCTAATGTACTCAGGTCCAAGCTTGTTAAAGCTCCGCATCTTTCAAACATACTATTCATGTTTGTCACCTGGCTTGTGTCGAAGCTACTACTCAGGTCCAAGCTTGTTAAAGCTCCGCATCTTTCAAACATACTACTCATGTTTGTCACCTGGCTTGTGTCGAAGCTACTACTCAGGTCCAAGCTTGTTAAAGCTCCGCATCTTTCAAACATACTACTCATGTTCGTCACCTTGCTTGTATCTAATGTACTCAGGTCCAAGCTTGTCAGAACCATACAATCACAAAACATACTACTCATGTTCGTCACCTGGCTTGTATCTAATGTACTCAGGTCCAAGCTTGTTAGGCCGCTACAAGAAAAAAACATACCACTCATGTCTATCACGTTGCTTGTATCAAAATGAGTCAAGTCTAACGTTGACAAATTTGAGCATATCCCAAACATCTCCTGCATAGTTCGCACATTTTCTGTATTAAAATTCCCCCAACTGATACTAGATAAATTGGTGCAACCGGCAAATAAGAAGCTCATATCCTTGACATTTTTTGTATTCAGCTGTCCAAAGCTTATCGTAGTTAAGTTACTGCATCTACCAAACATGATCGCCATACTAGCTAATTGCTCTGTTTTAAGTTCTGATATACCCACAGATCGCAGATTTTGACAATCACTAAACATTCTAAACCCCGTCTCGATAATTGTAGCATCTGCATCGCTAAATTCAGCTGTTAAGAGAGCGGTATTCCCCCTAAATAATTCACTAAACGTCCCAGTCAGTCTCACTGGTTTCCCAGAAATTCCTGCTGGTAAAATAGCAAAATGTTCGACTTCTCTAAGTCTGTTCCCTAGAACACCCTTCAGATCTATCTCGACTGCTTTTCCATCAATTACGGATGGGATTTTGATTTGCTCCGCACTACCGGTATACCCAGTAATCTTGAGCCGGTCATCTTCGCCCATTATCGATTCTGTTTCCCACATTGATGTGTCATCCGTCAAGCTGTCCACCGGCTGTGAACGAGGGGTCGCCTTAGCAGCGGCCACTGGTTCTTCGCTTGACTCAGCTGCGGATTCATCGGTCTGTGCTGGTTTCACATTGGCTGATTCTTCCGGCTCAGAATAGTCCACGACTTCTATTTCCTCCCAAACAGCATACAGCTCCGTGACACTTTCTGGTAGCGCTCCCTCTGACTGGTAGCTATCACCTTGACCATCTGGCTGTGTATTCCATGCTTGGAAGGTGTAGCCGTCACGGATCATGGCTTCCGCTGGTTTCGCCTGAATGGTGTCTTCACTGATTTCTGATTGATCGGTGCCGTCATTCCAATAGTAGGTAATGCTGCGTACTGGTGCCTCTTGTGTCGTCGCTGGTTCAACCGGCAATTCATCGGTTAACGTGCCTAATTGGGTTTCAATCTCTTGGGTATCCACCGGTGCTTGTTCTTCTGCCAATACTTGTAACGGGAACAACCCATAGTTGCTGAATAAAAGCAGAGCCGTACTGGTCACACTAATCAGCTGCTTATTAAACTTCTTTTTAGAAAAATGGTGTTTTTGTTTCCCCAGATGAACCTTTGTATCTTCATTACTCCTTTTCATTGCGTTTCCCCCTCTTAATTGTTCACTAGTACCTGAACAGTTGTCGCTTCGTATCGTCTTATTTTTGCGATAGACTGTCGATCATTCCAAATGATAGCTGATCTGTCAGTGATTCTAATTACGCCCCGGCCTTTCCGTGTCCGGCGGTGCTTGTTCTTCCACCATGACTCGCCGGATCGGCAGACACTACTGATGCAGCAAAATCCCCAGGATACTCAACGTGGCCCATTTCTGCTTATTCATCTTATTCTTCACTCCTTAATTTTCCAAACAATCAAACATCCGTCTCTGATGCCTAACTAGCACAGCCTAACAAGACGCGTCCTTCGAAACTTAATACATAATCCTTCTCAGCTCTGTCTTAAATCCACCCCAACAAAGAATCGCATCGGCACTCTGCCGCACTACGCGACCGCTAAGTTCAAGGCTTGAATCCTTTACTCCACGGTTTCCTAATGTTTATCGTAGTGTCTGTTTCGAAAACTAGCTGCTTACCTCTTGAAAAAGCCTATAATAAATAACGAATATCTCAATAATTCCCAATAAATAAAATAAACAATAACCGATGAACTATTCTCACATGCAGACAGACTTATCAAAAGGATCAATCCAACCAGCAGATTTGCGGCAATAATAATCAATTATTTTTTTGCTTCTCCCTTAATTATACTAGATTTCGCTGTCTTTTTGGGCCTAATGTTGTAATCTGTATACTCAAATGTTGTAATCTGTATAAAACGGGTGGAATTTGTACTTGACTTTTGGGAGAGGGGTAGTTTTCATTTTCGCAAAAGGGAAGCGCTAACTCGGTGCATATTGTTCCTTCAAGCAATTATTTCGCTAAAAAGGGAACTTTATGCGGATTTTTTCAAAGTAGCCCGTTCGTTTTAAAATAACGATATACATCCATTTTCTTTCTTGCATAGGCAAATTATATAACAGTCATTTGCTTTTTCTTGATAACTGACAGTCTCAATTGCCTAGTTTTATCTAACCCGAACGATGAAGTCTCACAGACGCTTCTGAAGGACTTGTGCTTAGTTTTTTCCAAATCTAGTATATGTCGACTATCTTGCTGATTTGTTCTAGCTAAGTATTCAAAAATACCCACCGCTTATGGTATAATAGAGATACCTTAGAACCGTAACACCTTTTCAACATTTAACTCCTTGCTAGTCGGTCCCCCCGGCTAGCTATTTTTTTGTCATTTTATCGTCTTGCTGGACTGATAGATCTGTGGGGGAAAGCTGTTTATTCTTGCAGAAGGATGTGGCGTTCGCAACAAGTACCCTAGAGAAGGATTTGTTCCTTATGTCCTTATACCGATCATATTCCAGCCTATTCTTCTTGTTTTTGTCTCTCACGATCGCAAACAAACCCAACTCTTTAATCCCGAATCAACAGTAAAAAATTCATGTACAAGAGTAGAATGGATCGTCTTTTCTCCCTCCCACAAAAGTTGTTTCACGTAATGTTTCACGGGGATAAGTAGTTAAGAATCTTGGGGGAAGACTAGGAAAAGACCGTTGTAGCGCACTTTATCCCTCTCAAGTTCTTCAAATCACCAGGATAACAATTTTAAAGCAAAAAATAAAAAATAAAATTATAAACCAATCCGTCCCTATTGAACCACCGTTAGATAACACTCGTTATTTTAAAAAGATTGAGAATTTTCTGGCACTTTATGATTGAAATCAGGACGATTCTGATGAGGTCAACTAATTCTAAGGGGTTTCTTCCCTTCAAATCTGGTAAATATCCAAATTTTAAATAAGGGTTTCTGGTCACTAACGACTTAAATGAATTTATTCTATCCAGGATTAACTCGTTTTTTAATAACATCCCTCCCTTTATTCATCAAGCAAATCTTTAAGAAAAAATCTCCAAATAGCTATTGTGTATTAAATCACTTGGGCTTATTTACTGAATTTCCCACTACGTCTTTGTGC
This sequence comes from Candidatus Enterococcus moelleringii, assembly GCF_017377575.1. Classification (GTDB taxonomy): domain Bacteria; phylum Bacillota; class Bacilli; order Lactobacillales; family Enterococcaceae; genus Enterococcus_A; species Enterococcus_A moelleringii. The sequence goes on along the minus strand of NZ_JAFREM010000018.1, from coordinate 308,555 downwards.
CCCTTTTCTTTCAAATCATTTTCAGTGATGGTTTACAATAATACCAAACCTGCGTTCTACGCGAATTGATCAATCTTTACTTCTCCCTCTTTTTCCTCCTCTCTTCCAGATTTCACAACTTTGTAACACTAAATTCGGGATAATAACAACTACTTATTACAATTTACATTTACGTTTAGTTATTTATATTACTTGTACAGCTAATTACCAACAGAATAACGTTCGTTATATAATAAATATTTCCTCTTCCAAAAATATCCATTGTCAGTTATGATAAAGAAAAAAATAATAAAGGAAGTGTATATGATGCTCCATTTATCAAAACATTATATATTTAAAGCAATCGCATTTAGAAAAATTCGCTTAGCAGAAGATTGGCTTCTGTTGAAGGACGTTGCCAGTCGGCATCAATTTTATAGCCTAGATAATATAACCGCATTATTGATGCTGCCATTTGGTTTCGGGACACTGATAGTGAGAGATTGGGGGATCGTGCTGGCGAATCGGACACCGCTGAAATACCTGGAAGAATACTGTCGGGTACATCGTCTGCTTCGTCCAGATTTGGAAACGCTATCTGACGGGCGGGTTTCACTAATTTTGTCTGAATTCGCCTTATTTCAGCTAAATGATGCCATTTGGTTAAACCCTTTAACGATCCATCACCTGTATAAGCAAGGAAAGAACTGTTGGATTCAACTGTCAAACGGCTTAGGGTTAGAAGTTGCCGGCAGTAAAGAAATGGTCATTCAGTTGGCTAGTCAGGCAGCTTACCAGCTGGCTCTTCGGCGAGGGAATGGAACTAGAGAGCTGGCACCAGTGGACTATTTTCGGCTTCCGGCAGTTTTTTTCGGAGCTAGTTTGCAAGATACGTTTCTTTTGTCCCAGTGGTTATCGTCTCCAGGGAATTATCTATCGCCGTATCACCTGGAATGTTCGTGGGAATTGGCGCGGCAAAAATCCTCCTCGGCGCTGTTTAGCGTCTGATTGAGTGGGAGGAGATGAGGAAAATGGAAAAAGTAGTGTTAGCGGGTAAAATGTTGAAAGGTTCGATACTGTCGAAGGATTGGCAGTCTATCTTAACTTCGGCAGCGGATTTTAGGTATTCTCAGTTGGGAGAGATCAGCCTAGTTTATCCGTTGCCTAACGGGGAAGGATCACTTGTAGTAATGGATGACATCCCCTATCTGACAAAGGAAGGTTCTTTGGCAATGGTACAGAAGTTCTTTAAAACGCATCGAATGATGGATTATCGCTTAATGAAACACACCTGCCGATTATTGCCGGCACTGCCTTCCAAGAAAATACCAATTGTGAATGCCCATTTTGGCTTGTTTCCGATTGAAACACCGGAAAATTCTGTTTGGCTTAATCCTTTAAGCATAGTCAACGTGCAGGCACAATCTAGTGACAGTTTGGTAGAACTGACTAGCGGACTCTCTTTGGAGCTGCCGATCCATCGCAAGTCCTTGACTAGTTTGGCCAGCAAGGCGGTGTACACCTTCGCCACCTACCGTCAGGATTATTCTGCTGTCTTACGAACAGCCGGACTGCCGTTGGATTTTGTGTCTTTACCAGATACCCCTTTTGGTCGATTGCTGGAAAGACAAGCACTTTTGCAGCGCTGGCTGCTGACACCAGGAAGATTTTTCGATCGCTACAAACAGTTGGAACACCTTCAATGGTTTCGTTCACTGCGTGAGAAGGACTTTGACACATTGGATGATTAGCCGCACTCCTATCAGGAAGCCTTCCTGGTAGGATTTTTTTGCGTTTTCTGGAAGATCTGGATCATTCACGATCAGGTGCTGTTATATTTAGATTTTTGGAAAAGGCTCATTTTCCCCAATTAGCCCCGTGATGACGAGTTTTCATCCCTTTCTTTTCGTTACACTGATAGTTTCCAAACACCCCTTAAACTTTCCATTAGTAAATTTTACTGTGCGATCAAATCAACCTTCTCAAAATGAAAGCGTACACTTTCATAGCCTTTGGAGAGAATGGCGTTTTGTTCTTTTATCTTTTTGGTTTATCTTTTAGTCACCGGCCGGAACAAAAAAACTTTTTAGGAGGAATCGTAAATGATTCAACAGCTAGGAACAAAATTACAAGTATTAATCGAACAAGAAGGCGAAGACAAACAAAAGAAAGTCAACTTCAGCAATGTCATCTCAAGCCCAGCCGAAGCAGACATCGTGAAACTAGGCGAAGTCATGGCAGACCTTGGACAAGAAGGAAGCACGTTAGATAGCGTCATCGTTACTAACCAAACTCGTGTCACTAAGAATGTTGAGTAAAGGAGAAGCCTATGCCAGAAACGAAATTAGTCGTCCGCTTCAGAAACGAGCAAGACAAGATCCATACCTGGAGCTACGACAAACCAAACACTAGTAAAACTCCCGCTGAAGTCAAAGCATCTATGGAGCAGCTTACTGAATTGAACCTATTTAAAAAGCACGGCATCCGCCTATTCGCCTCTGTCGTGAGTGCTGAATTCGTGACCGTCCAAGAAACAAAACTATTCTAAAAACTATTTCCGCGGCCTGAGCGCCGCGGAATCTCAAGGAGGAAAAACATTATGACTGATCTACCATTTACCCAATATCAGGTCTTCCATTCTAAAGCCAAGACCTTAAGAGAACAAATTTCTGCCTATTATAACGAAACCCAAAATAGTTCAGTAACCATCCAGCTGCTATTAGCTATGAAAATCCGGAACCAGCTGGGTGAACAGGATTTCGAACTATTTTTAAAAGATTTAGTGCGCCATTTATTTAGTAAAGCCACCGTCAATCGTGCTTTGCGCCGCTATTTCTACTTCTTTAGCGAGTATTTTGAAGAAACTGAGTGGGAAATGATGACAGCTAGATGTTTTCCCCCTGAGCATAGTCACACTGATTTAATGGAAGTCGTTGAAGCAAATGTCCCTGTTACTGGAACCGACTTCGATCTCTCGGAGAGTTCCTGAAAATAAAAACTAACTAAACAAAGGAGAGAAAAACCATGTTAAAACTAGCAACTGTATTTGAAAATGCCGCCGGTAAAAATCACCGTTGGTCTTACAACAATCCAGATCCAAACAAAACAGCCGATCAAATCAAGGCAGCTTTGGAAGCTATGACCACCTTGAACCTGTTCCAAAAAGATGGGGTGCGTCAATTTTACAAAGTCGTTTCTGCTAAGTTTGTGGAAACCATTGAAACACCAATCTTTGATCTAAGCCAACAAGCTGAAACTTATGTGGCAGATCCTAACAATGCTTTTGCGCCACTTATTATTGCCGATGAACCAACCCAAGTCTCTGAATTAGCCGAAGAGCCAAAACAAGTTGAAGCAATCGAAGTACCAAAAGCAGCAGTAACAGAAGAAAAAACCGAACAGCCTGCAGTAGTCGAAGCTGCGCGTCAAACCGCACCAAAAACAATCGCAGCGGCACCTGCAGCGGAATTTGTACCAGAAAAAGCTGCCATCCACAGCCAAGCAAAAGCGGTCTTGGATACAGCGTTGGTCAACCCAGTCGCTACTTCTGCTAAAGATCCTGTAGTGAACCTAGGTTCTTTGACAAAAGCTGCGGAAAAACCTGTTCAAGCTGATACTGTAGAGCATCCAGCTGAAACAGTACCTGCCGAACCTGAAACACCTGTCGCAGAAAGCCTAGCAGTCAAGAAACCGACCAATCCTCGCAAAGAAAAAGTCGATCGACTGCGAGCCTACCATGAGGCCAACAAGAAGAAAGCGAAAAAAGGGAAAAAGAAAAAACGCTAACTAGCGGCCCTATCTTGTGGGGTAAAGGTGGTGATGCTTACACCTAGCAGTGTTTATGGCGATGGCTGAACTCTATTAAAGGAGGGATGCGACATGTTCATCCTAGGAAAGGAACGTTTGCCATGACTGTGTATCAAGCGTTGGCTTTGGCGATTGCCTTTGCCAGCTTGATGATCACCATCGACCGACACCACAAGAAGTAACGGCTGTGCCAAATCGCTCACCGTCGGATTAGTAAGACGAATAGCGGGAAAAACAACCAAGAACATCGCCATCGCAGGAGCTGATGTGCCTGTTGCCCCCTTGGTGCTCCTCACGTTTTCCCCGCTGGCCGCTCACTGCCTGACAGAGCTGCTCTGGCAAGTCGGATACCAATAACCACACTTACTCACACACGGCCATCGTCTTAAACGATGCTGCTTTGAAGGTGCGTGCGCGCCGCACCTTCTCTATGAGTAAGAATGGTCTATTTAGGGGCTCCCTTTTTTCACTTGCGAACATTCGACCTTTGAAAACTACATATTCTGAGGTGCTGTAGAACCTGATTTCATAGGATATCACCTCCTCTATTCTCCGCAACAAGCAAATTTTTCGATTCATTCAAATTATTGGACTTTTTTCGAGAAAATTCTCTTCTTTTGCATACCTTTAATTGAAAGCAAATTTTGATAGAGAATAGTTTGCCGTGGTATACTAATGGTGAAATCTTCTCTATCAACGAGAGGATGAAAAAGATAATGGAAAACACGCCAAAAATTTTACCAACGTCAGATATGTTGCTCAAAAAAATTATGTGTTCTAAGGACTCTACCCACATTTTGAGGGCTTTTGTCCGAGATATTTTGGGCAAGGAGTTTAAGACCCTAACGCCAAGAGAGACGTATCACATTGACAGCTACAAGAAAGCTTTTGACGCTGATCCTGAATTGATGCGCACGGAAGTCGATATTTTAGCAGAAACGGAAGACGGCAGCCACGTGACTATCGAGATGCAGGTCCAGCCTCACGACTATTTTATTGAGCGGGCGATTTTTTACTTAGGCGAGGCCTATCGAAGTTCGCTAGGCAATCAGGAGATTGAAGACTTCATCAAGAGCAATAATTTTTCGGCCCTGCGCCCGACTTATGGAATTAATATTGTTGCTTTTCATTTGTTTGATAAAGACGGGCCCGCGACTAGACGGTTTGGTGTCGTGGATTTGGACACCAACGAGATTATGCGATCCAGTCAAGGTGAGGACCTGATCGTAATTTGCTTCTTCAGTTTGGTAAATAAGAATATTGATCACAACAGTGCCGCCTATCACTGGCAGCAGTTTTTCAGAACTGGTGAAGTAGCTGATGATGCCCCGGATTATTTGAAGGATGCTCAGAAGAAAACTGATTTCTATTCTTTGGAGGATGCTAGTTCTACTTTTTGCAGTCATTAAAAGTTCGAAGACATTCAAGTGATTTATATCAAAGCTTCGTAACGAGTACATAGTAGAATGGTATGCGTGGTGAGGATTAGACTCATTTTTCCTAAGAAAAATGATTTCCTTATTAACGAAATAGCAGGAGGAAATTGATTATGGATATGAATAAGGCAAAGATGATTAATGATGCGGTAACCGCGACGGCTGTAAGGGTGGCTATAGAAGAAGCTAAAGAGGAAGCTAGAGCTGAAAAAGTTGAAATTGCATTGAATTTTTTAAAAATAGGCCTTTCGGTAGAACAAGTTGCTGATGGTACTGGACTGACAGTCGAACAGATAGAAGAAATCCGAGATAACTTATCGTAGCAACTCATAGAAAAGGAATAGCCCATAACTTCACGTTAGCTATTAACAGCTGCCAAGAATATGCTGAAACACACTACGACTATTGACTTAATCAAAAGCTGCACTGGATTGACCGTCCAACAAATAAAAGAACTGCAAAACAGCTAAATTTGAATATTTAAATAAAAAACAGCCACTCCCGGCAGCCGTCTACATCAGACAGCTGCCAAGAATGGCTGTTTCTCTTTGGTCCGTCAACGAATTAATTACTTACTTCGTTGCGTCGCGGTTTTTCTTCCAAGCTGGGATCACCAAGCCGACTAGCGCTAAACCTAGAATCAGGTACAGGGCGGTTTCTTTTTCACCGGTTTGCAGCAGCGAGGTTTTATTGCTGCTTTGGCCGGTTGGCTGATTCACCGTGCGAGTGGTTTGGCGAATAATTTGATTAGTCGTGCCACCACTGCTTGGTTGTTTCGTCGTTCCACTTGGCGGAGTCGTTGGTTGCACGATCGCGCCTTTTTCCGTCAATTGCTTGATGGCGGCTTCTAAGCCAGCCAATGCTTCCGCTACTTCCTGCGGGGTTGCATCTTCCTTGTCCAAGATTGTTTGGGCTTGGATTAAGGCTGTTTCGTAGACCTTCCAAGAATTATCCGTGTAGCTGTTGGCTGCGCGGTTCTTCTTGGCTTCATCGGCCACTAACGCTTCCAGCTTGGTCTTATCAACTAACCAACGTGCGGTCAGCGGTTGATCGCCGATCGTATCTTTGGTAATACTAGTGACTTCTTTGCCGTCTGCGTCGAACCAGCCTTGGAAAATGTAGCCGTCTCGCGTTGGTGTCGGCAAGTCGTTCACCGCATCTTCAACTGTGAAGCTGATTGGAGCAAGGTTGTTGCCGCCTGCCGTGTCAAAGATCACGTTGTATTGATTAGCGGTCCAAACTGCTTCCAGCACACAATTACCAAATAGCTCAGTCATGTCGTGGTGGATCTGACCGACTTCACGTGTACGAGAAACTTCCCGCCAGCCGCCAAAGGTGTAGCCGCGACGTTCCGGTACTGGTAAAGGCTTCAGATGATCGCGATCGTAAGAAATTTCTTCATCTTTTTCTTCAAAGAGATTCACCAAGGTCACCATATATTCGATCGGTGTCCACTGAGCCTCAAAGGTGGTCGTCCCACTGATTAAGGCTCTATCAATTGGTTCCCCTTTATCTGAAACCCAGCCGGCAAAGGTGTAGCCTTCCCATTCCCAGCTTTCTGGAACAGGGGCTTTCTCCCCTTGACGAACTCGGACCGTTTTCGGCTTGTGTCCATCTCTTGATTGGAAGCTGACTTCATAGAAGGTCGTCGCTTCCCATCCGGCAAAGAAAGTTGCCGGTTCCGTTGCCGTATACGTTTCAAAGTCTACCGGATCGCCGCTAAGATCTTTAGTCAAATACCAACCGGTAAAGATGTGGTCCTTCAGGGTCGGATCACTTGGTTCAATCACCCGTTCCCCGTGTTCAATATACTGCGTCGCTACGCCGGTGCCGCCGCGACTGTCAAACTCGATGGCATAAGTGTCCTTCACCCAGATTGCGGTCATGATTTGATCGCTAGTGTACGTCCACGGCCGCATAACCGCCCCTACTTCAAAGCGAGTGTCGCCAATTTGCCAGCCGATCAGCTGATGACCAACTTTTTCATAGCCATCGGCCGTCGGGAAGGCAAAGTCTTCGCCAAAGGTTGCCGCAAGCGGGTTAGTATCCCCGGTGCCGCCGTCTAAGTCAAGAGCGACTTGATAGCTTTCCGCCGTCCATTTGGCATACACTACTTGGTTTTGCGTCATGGTTACTGACGTGATCGGATTGCCGCTTAACCCGGCATTGTCGTACCAGCCAGCGAAGGTGTAGCCTTCCTTGGTTGGTCTAAAGCCGCTGATGTCCACCACCTCATCCTCATCATGGATGGTGGTGTCAATCGCTGATCCGCCGTTGGTGTTAAAGCTCAATGTGTAACGGTCTGGATCAGGAACCTCCTGCCATTTGGCATAAACCGTTTGATTGCCAGTTAAAGTAATTTGCGTAACCGATACGGTCAAGCCTGCATCACTGTACCAACCATCAAAGATATAACCAGGTCGGATTGGGTGATAATTGTTCAGATCAATCACGGTGTCTTCAAAGCCAGGTACTGCAAAAATTTCTTCGCCGCCATTGACTTCAAAGGTCAAGGTGTATTTTGGAATAGCTTCCCATTGTGCATACAAGGTAAGATCATCCGTAACTGGTTCAGCGAAGTCCCACAGCGCGCCGCCGTTTGGACTGGTTGACCAGCCGATCAGACGGTGGCCGTAATAAACTACTTCCGGCTCAGCCACGCTGGTACCGCTCATTACGGTGCGGTTGGTGCTGCCGCTACCGCCATTAGCATTAAAGGTCACCGTGTGGTAAATCTTGTTCCACTGAGCCGTTAATTCCATATCGCCACTCACTGGCAGATCGAAGTTGTACAAGCTGCCTTCAAACAACCAGCCGCCAAAGGAATGATACTCTTTGACTGGCGCAGGTGGTTCGATTGCTTTGTCGCCCGCCAATACCGTCTGCTCTGTTATGGCTTCCCCATTGTCTGGGTTAAAGCGAAGGGTGAATTCCTGTTGCCATACCGCATAGAAAGTGGTGTCTACGGTAAAGTTCCAAGGAATCGTCGCGCCTAAGCCGTACGTTGTTTCTGGCGTTGCTATCGGCGAAGTCGACCAGCCGACTAGCTGGTAGCCTTCCCGGGTACAGCCCTCTGTTGGCAATACACAGCTACCGCCATATTCAAAGGTTTGTTCGGCAATCGTGCCGGTTCCTTGGTTGGCATCAAATCTCGCTTTATAGCTGTTGGCTGCCCATTGAGCAGTCAGTATAATTTTCGCTTCATGCTCTTCGGTCAAGTCTTTCACTGATTGTTTATCCGTGTAGTCTTTACCGTCACTGCCTAGCCATCCGGTAAAGCGATAACTGGTCCGCTGGAAGGTGTTCCCTGGCAGCTCAATTGCGTCGCCGCCGAAGGTCAACGTTTGCGATCTCATGGTGCCAGTCGCATCCTCTGCACCTTTGTCAAAAGCAACTGTGTAGGTCGATTTCTCAGTGCTGAACTCGTGCAGATGTTCTCCTACCATTTCGTTGCCTGCGATATCGGTAAAACCGGAAACCTTCACGTTATACGTTTCGTTTCGTTTCAAGCCAGACAGATCATAGGTAACTGTCGTACCGTTAAACACTGGATTCTCAATGGTCAAACCTTCAGCCGTTACTGTGCCAGGGCCAGCCTTGACTGTTTCATCAAAGTTAACCACTAGTTTATCAGTGGTAATCGAAACCGCGGCTCCCTCTGGTGTTACCGTCGTTACTTTTGGTGCTGCATGGTCGCCGACAGTAATGATGAAGTCGGTATTATCAGCCATCACGTTGCCGTTTTCTTGGTCAGTGAAGTCGCTGATGGTGATTTGGTAAGTCTTAGAGTCTACCAGATCTTTGTATTCTATCGTGTAGACGGTTCTGTCATCGTTCCATTTACCGGTAGTTGCGTCTAAGGTGTCTGATCCTAGCATAACTGTACCTGGGACATCTTCGTCCATCGGTCTATTAAAGGTAATGGTTAGAGTACCGTCATTTGGTACCTTATCCATTGTTTCGACACTTACTACTGTCGGACGATCACTCACGGTCAATTCTTCTGAGGATTCACCACGGAATCGTTTGTCTTCGTCGCTTGCGAACTGACGAACGATTACTTTATCGCCTTTGGCTAGTCCGGTAATCGTATCAGCGTCCTCTTTCACTGCTTTCCAAGTAGTTCCGCCATCCAGACTGAATTCCATTGTGGCATTCACGCCGGTGATTTCGCCGTCGTTTGCAATGTCGCTGCTGGCTGGTTTCACTGCAAGTCCGCTTGGTGCGGATGGTCTTTCTGGCAGTGGGATTTTGGCTGGTTCACTGTCGACTTTCTCGCCACCGGTTCCTAGTTTCACAATTTCCAGTTCGGTTGGCGTGTCGGTAATTCGGCCAGAGATATCTAGGCTCTCGATAACTTCCAGCACACCTTCTTCGCCGACGATTTGGTACTTGGCGTCTTTGTCAAAGCCGGTCAGCTGCTCGTTTACGTAATCAACTGTAAGAACAGGTGATTCTTCTTTACCAATGGTGGTGAAGCTGTAGTTCTTGTTCTCATCCAGCTTCGTGCCTTTTTGACTGACAAAGCCGTTGATGGTGTAGGTGTAGGTCTTGCCGTGTTTCAATCCAGCGATTTCGTAGACGGCGGTTTTATTATTTGGTCCATCCGTCCATCTGCCAGATGTAGCGGTAATGGTATTGTTGTCTTCATCAGTCAAGATTACCGTACCCAATGTTTCCATCGGAACACTGAACGCAATCGTTACTTCCGTTGTATCAATCGGTACATTTGTTGAACCGCTTGGCGTAACTGTCGTGACTGTTGGTTTGCCCGCAATTGTGAGTGTCCATCTAGTATCCTCTGCCATCTCCAAGGTCGTTGGTGATTCAGCTTTAAATCCATTGATAGTCAGGTCATAGACTTGTCCTGCCGTTAGGTCGCTATAGCTTACTGTGTATGTCCGTTTGCTCGTCCATTGACCAGTAAGTGGCTGCCCGGTACCTATTCCTTCTAATGTGACTGTTCCTGAAACATTGGTATCCATGTCTTGATCAAATTCCAATACGAAAGTACCTGAAACCGGTGCGTTCGTCATTGGTGTGTTGATAGTCGCTGATGGTCGACTCACCATTGTCCGATCCACTGCCAGACTACGGAAGTTTCCGCTGGCAAACGCGCCAGGGTTATCCTCTGTATGCTTCGTACGGAAGTCGATCTTAGTGCCATCGGTTAAGCCTGTGATTGGCGCTGTGTAATCTTCCCAATCGCCTGACTCACGTTTAAATTCGACGCTTGTTGCAGGACTAACCACGGTCATCTCACCATCGTTCACACCTTTACGAGTTTCAGGTGTAACGGTCACATCCGGTGCAGCGTGACGCGGTGGAATCGTGAATTTCTGTGGTTTGCTTGAGTCAGTAGTGCTGCCGTCACCTTTACGGATGATGGAGATATCTTGGCCAAACCAGCTTTCGTCGGTAATAGAAAACTCAGTTTTGCCAGTGTAATCAGCTTCTACAACTGCTGTATCAATCTTAATCTCATAAGTTGCTTCTGGATCAAATCCTGTCAGTTTTTCATCATTGTAATTAATCGCAACGTTCGGTTGAGCTGCTTGGGCAATCGTTGTGAATGTACGATCGGTATTGTCTGCCATTTTGAAGCCTTTGGCATTGGTAAAGCCGGAAATCTGATAGGTGTAGGTCGTACTGTAGCCCAAACCTGATTCAATCGTATAGGTCGCTTCAGTATCTTCACCGTTCCAAGTTGGTTGACTTAGGGTTACTGGTCCTTCTGAACTTTCTAAGATAACTGAACCAGCAATATTACGATCAACGGCTTCACTAAAGGTTACTTTGATTTGGTTAAGACTGATAGCCACGTTTGCCGCTCCGTTAGTTGGAGCAGTGTCTGTAACAGTTGGTGCTTTAGCAGCAGTTACCTCAAATTTCGTATTGGCGTCAGCTTCGCCATCTAGCGTATTCCCGTCCGTGTCCTTAAATCCGGTGTTAAAGATCACCTTGTACATCTTGCCAGCGGTTAGTCCGCTGTAGGTGGCGGTGACTTTGTTCTTGTCCGCTCCATCGATCGAGATGTCAGCTTTAGCAATCTCGATTTTGTCTTGCGCGTCCGCTTTGTTCTCTAAAGTAATCGTTCCAACTTCAGCCAAGTCTTTCGTAAATTCAATTGTCAGCTCACTTGATTTAGCCAAGTTTTCAGTTGGGCTTACCTGATTAACTACTGGTCGCGCAGTCATGGTGAATGTTGCGGCTTCTGTCCCCACGAATTGTTCAAGCGCATTATCTGCTCGGTAGCGGACGTTGACAGTATCGCCTTGTTTCAAGTCTTGCAACTGACCGTCTTGATAAGTTGTCCAAGCGCCACCATTAAGTTGATATTCCATTGCCGTAGTGACCCCGGTTAGAGTTCCGTCAGTACCGCCTGCAGCGCTAGCAGGAGTCATCTTGATTTCGGTTGGCTTGCCCAGCCGAGCTGGAATCGCCAGCTTGTACACTTCACTATCGGTAGATGTTCCGGCTGTTCCTTTATGGACAATCGAAAGTGTCTTGCCGTACCAGTCAGAGTCGATGTCAGCCGGCAACGTTGTCCAATTAGTCCCCTCACCAGCAACAAATTCATAGTTGGCATTGTCTATCATTTCTTTCAGAGCACCTAAGCCGTCGTTCGCTGTGTAGTCGATCTTGATATAGCTAGGCTGGGCTTCTTGGTAATTCATGGTTAAGACGATTGGTTGACTTGCAAACTTGCCATCGGTTCCATCTATTGCTTTGTATCGAACTTCAACTTTATCACCGGCTACTAAGTTTTCAAGCACCACTCCAGTGCCGTCTGTCCATGCCTCATCAGCTTGTGCATTCACCCGATATTGCATATTGGCGGTGATGCCTTCAATCGTGCCTTTAGTATCTGTTGAAGGCACTTCTGGAGTTAGAGTAAAGCCAGCTTCATCTGGAGCATCTGGACGTTTCGGTATTTTTAATTCCTGTGCCTTACTGTCATAAGACTCTTCAGCAATTCCATCTTTGACAATCTCGATCGTTTGATTCAGCATATTTTCGTTCAGTTCTAAATAGAAGTCAGTTCCTGAGCCGTCAATATCATCTCTTGAAATATTATCTCCTGTTATTGTGTAGCTTTGATCCAAGAAGTTCGTCAGTCGTTCATTTGTGAAGTCGATAGCGATATCCGGTGTGTCTTCTATCGCCATGGTTGTAAAATTGAACTTCTCATCAACCTGTTTAGTACCCATTCCATTTGAACCCACGAAGCCGCTGATTTCGTATTTGTAGGTCTTGCCATAAGCTAATGTCTCGCCGCTGCTTAGCTTAGCAGTAACGATCCCTTTTCCGCCCACACTCTTCACTTCCACATCAGTCAGCGTGAAGTTTTTCGTTGCATCATCGCTTTGAATTAATTTAATTGTTCCTACTTCATTAGTTTTCAACTCATTGTCAAAGGTTAGTGTAAACAGTGCTGGATCGATTGTTACTAGCGGAGTCGCTCCACCTGGATCTGCCACAGTTACTTCTGCTTGATCGACTACCTTTACAGCTATTTCGGTTGGGCTACCAGCGAAATCAGTGTACTTGTAATTCGTTCCTTTTTCATTGATTTCTTCATTGAAGACTTTTATCTTGTAGTCACCTTCAGTATAACTATCTGGTAATTTGAAGGTGGCTTTGCCTTCCGCTGCTTCAATCTTCGCAGCTTTCAGATAGTGCTCTTTCCCGTCGATTGTGACAAATGCAGACAGGTAATTGCTTGCAGTCTCGCTGCTGCTTATTGTTGCACCTGTGTAGTTGATGGTGACTAATTTATCGTCCTTGTCAGCGTAGAAAATTTCATTCTTGTCAGTTACAGTTAGTTCAAGCTCTTCATCAAGCATGGTGTATTTTGGCAAAGCCTCGTCTGTTAATAGGCTATCCAGTTCTTTCCATTCGCCTAAGCTGCCATCTCCGCTGCCTTTGATTTTTGCACTGCTGTCACTTGCTGAAGAAACAAAGAGTAGCGAATCTAGATTCATGTCGAAGGCAGGGCGGACAGTAGGATTTTGATTACTCACAGTGCTCACGTTGTTACCATACGCACCAACCATGCCATCTGCATAGACAAACGCAGCTTGGGTATTCGTACCACCCGGCGATCGTAACCAATATGGGGCTCCATAACTAGCAACAGCATCGCTTGATAAACCGCCACCTAAAGTACCGCCTATATCAAAGGCCTCAGATGTACTTAACGGCCAAAACTTAGCTTCGTCCTCTCCTACAGGATCTCCTGCAATTCCTGTTGGAAAAGTTGTATTATCATTCGGGTAATTTTCGCTGTTGCCTTCTAACTCTCTTCCTTTGACGATATTTCTTTCTCTGTCGTTTTCAATTTGACCAAATGAGTCCCCCATTGCTCTTACTAGAGTTGATTCTTTATAGTGATTGCTGAGGCGCCCTGTTGAATCAAATGCCGTTCTTCCTACATATGGCAAGGCTCTAGTTACACCATTTTTATTTTCTCTGGTTTTCAAGAACAGCGTCAATCGTCCACTATTTGGATAAATACCGCCCCGTCCGTTTCCGATGATATACCATTCGTACCCATCGTAAGCAACCGATTCGCCAATCGTTGTCATGATTGGTTCTTCTGCGACAGTGATTTTAACATCTGTACTGTAGAAATGACCATTAGGATCATCCTTGCTTTTTAACCGAATAAAGTACGTGCCTGCTGCAAGTCCAGTCATTTCACCACTTGGACAATCCGTCCAATTTTTATCTCCTGTATGATACTGCATCCCAGTCGTAACGCCTGAGATGGAGCCGTCAGATTGGCCGGCTATTGTTGAAGTAGGGGTTAGACTGGTTGGGGTTTCGGCTTGGTTTAACTCAAGCTCTTGTATCTCACTATCCCCATCGGTTTGATCATATAGACCTTTTTTGACAATTTCAATCGTTGTTCCGATCCAAGCGGGATCAATGGACAAACTACCATCAGTTGCGGGAGTGACCAGATTGTCATTAATCGTGTACTTAAACCCATTTTCAAAACCGCTTAGCTTTTCACCTGTATAGCTTGCTATCGAAATCGTCGGCGTTGCTTCTTTTCCAACAGTTGTAAAAGTTTCATCTAGCGTTACAGTATTAAGCTTTCCACCACTTGGGCCTTCAAAACCGGATAGCTCATACTTATACGTGGTATTGTAAGCAAGATTCGTACCCGCTGGTAATGTATAGGTGGCTTTGCTGTTGGCGATTGAATTATTCGGTGACCACGCGACATGATTCTTGTCTAATGTGATGGCCGCTCCGCTACCTTCAGGAACCAGCTTGACTTGACCTTTTTCTGTGTTCATTGGAATATCAAAGGTCAGTTCAATTTCTCTCGTGCTTACTGGAGTATCGATTACCTTTGGCGTCACGGATAGTACTTTTGGTACCGTATTTTCCACCTTGAAAGGAATCGTTGTAACGGCACTGGCAAAATTCGTGTAAAGGTCTTGATTGATTTCTTCATTAAATAGTGCCAGTGTGTAGTCCCCATCTGCGGTGTTTGCTGGCAGCTTCAGTTCGATACCACTATCTCCACCGGAAGCGATATTCTTAAGCTGTTGGTAAGCAACAATGTTTTGGTTGCTGTCGTACAGAATTGCGGATAAGGTATTCTTCACATAATGATTGGTGTCAGGCTCTGGACTAGTAACTGTTGCACCCGTATAGTCAATCGTTAATTCGGTATGAGAATCGATTGTTTGATTCTCAAGATCATTGGATTCTACCTTCACACTTGCACCATTCAGTTGAAGTGCAGCTGATTTCATAGCGAACTTCTTCGCTTCCCCCGCCGTATAGAGGTTATTGCCAGCTACCCAATTCCCCTCAGCTTTTCCGCCGCTCGTTCCACTCGCGGAAGAGGTAAAGAGTAGAGAGTCAAGAGGAAGGTCGAAAGCGGGGCGCACAACACGATTATCGCTGCGCACGAAGTCGCCGTTCGGGTTGACGTTGCCATCATGGTTGACATACGCCGCACGGTTATCAAGGTTGCCCGGAGACCGCAGCCAATAACCAAATGCATTGCCAACCACACTGTTCACATCATACTGGGCAATAGGCGATCCGGCACCAGAAGTGTTTGCGCCAATTGCAACCGCCTCAGCAGTGCTTAGCGGCCAGAATTTGGCATCTGTTACTGCTGTATCTCCTTCGATTCCAGTTGAATAAGGAGGCGGTGATGGTTTGTAACCATCAACTTTTAACGTTCTCCCTTGGATAACTCCTTTTTCTCTTTCATTCTCAATGCTATCATAAGAGTCTTCCATTGCTGATTTTAAATCTGAGCCATCATAGTGGTTGCTATAAGGACTCGATGAATCAAATGCTGTTGTACCCACATAAGCCAAATCATTTGGTTCCTCGTTTTTATCAGCAACGCTCTTCAACAACACCCGCAACGCACTAGAATTATCCCCACCAATCACATACCATTCGTAGCCGTCAAAGGCGATGGTTGAACCGACCACATAAGGAAGTTCGCCTCTTTTATACAAATCATATTCCACAGGTTCGCTGGCAACATCGGTTTTCTTTTCGCCGTTATCTTTTTCATTGAAGATTTTTATCGTGTAATCCCCGTCAGCAACCTTGCTGGTATCAAAGCTCACATTACCATTACCAGCATCTTCAGTTGCAGCCAACTTGCCATAGTACACTACTGTGTCGTTGTCGTTTTTATCCGTAATCAAGACAGATAGGTACTGGTCTGCTTCTGCCACACCATTCGCATAGTCGAAGCTTACTTGATTGCCTGAAGTGATGAGATTGCTGACGGTTGGTGTAGCAACACCAGAATCAATCACTGACAATTTCAACGGTGTAGTCGTGCGAGCATCCTCTGCCACTGGATCGACTGCTTGCAACCCATCTCCCACATTCACCTCAGACTTCGCCCCGCTCCCACTTGCGGAAGAGGTAAAGAGGATCGAGTCAAGAGGAATCTTCAAAGCGGGGCGCACAACAAGAATACTGTAGTCTACGAGGCTGCCGAGCGGGTTGACGTCGCCACTAGTGTCGACATACGCCGCACTGCTAACAGCGAAGCCCGGAGACCGCAGCCAATACCAAATCTGTCTATTGCTAGAAGTCAATTTCCAATCCCCATCATTTTTCACCTCTTCGACAGAGGGGAGAACAACTTTTTGACTGATATCTATATTATCGTGGCCATTCGTTGACTCAATTGTTCCATAATTTTTGAGTACGTTTCTCTCAGCACTTGTAAATTCTTCCAAAAATTTATTTTCTTCAGAGCTATTTAGCCATTTACAAATATCTGAATCACTCCAATTCATGTGAGATGAAGTTGAGTGATACTGCCTGTATCCCATATGTGTCTCGCCACTCCATAAAGTGAGGTCATTGTCATTTTTATCAACTACATGCCAATCGAGACGGCCAATAGCCGGTGTCGGATCAGTCTCACCAGGACTCCCTCCTGGTAGATTAGGTACTTCTGGTTCATGATATCCAAAATAAACCTGATTACCCTGTAAGTCTCCGCCACCATTCGTCAGATCACTCGCCGAACCACCTGTCACTGCCTGCGCCGTACTTGGCACTAGTCCAACTGCTAAGGCCACACCAACGCCTAATAATACTTTTCTTACTTTCCCCATCCAACTCCTGTTTTTCGTCATCTTCTTCACTCCCCTTTATGAAAACGTGTCTCTGCGATTTTTTTGCGTAAATGATAGGTATGTCCATGCTGTAAATGTCCCTTGGTTGCCATCAATGATTGCTTGATATCCATAGCGGTGATCCTCCCCTTGCGAAAGCCGACTTGCAGGCCTTTGATTCGCCGTTTGATTTTCTTTTTATTTTGTGTGCGTAGCTTGCGAATGACCTTTCCGGTATCTGTAAGATAAAAGTGCCACCCCAGATAGTCCACACCGCTAGCCAGCGGCGTGATTTGGGTTTTATTATTAAAGCTGAGCTTTAGTTCATCTTCTACTAATATTGTCATTTGTCGTAGACACTCCTGTAAGACTTCCTTATCTGGATGTACCAGAATGCAGTCATCCATGTAGCGAGTGTAGTGCTTGATCCTTAGCTGTTCCTTGATTAGCCGATCTAAAGGATCGAGATAATATAGGGCGAATAATTGACTGGTTTGATTTCCCATTGGCAGTCCTTGATCTTGTTCTTGTTGAAAGCTGTGAATAATCATCCTTAATAAGTCCATTACTTGCGGATCAGGGATGCCCTTTTCCAGTCGTTTCAGCAGCACACCATGATTGATGCTGGGAAAGTATTTGCGGATATCCGCTTTTAACACCCAGTCGCTACTGCCGTATCGACGATAGTGAGCCTGTAAAAACTTCGTTAAGCGATTCATCGCAAAGTGAGTGCCCTTTTCTTTGCGGCAAGCGGCATTGTCATAGATCAAACGCTTCTCGAAGAAAGGCGTTAGCACATTGTCACAAAGGCTGTGTTGAACCACGCGATCCCGATAGTTCAAGGCTTGTATTTCCCGCTCTTTTGGTTCATAAATTGTGAAATAGGTATAGCCGGCAATTTGATACGTATTGCTTATTAATTGCTGATGGAGTGTCCAAAGTTCATTGGCTAAGTCTAGCTCGAATTGAATCACTTCTTTTTTCTCCCGTTTGCCTTTTCGGGCTTGGAGGTGGGCCTAGTGTAAGTATCCCACATTGTAATTGCTTTCATATTCTTCGACGGTCATCGATTCTTCTTAAAGTGCTCTCTCATACAAAGCTGCTTCAAGGAAAAAATGAATACAGCTCTTTCTAAGAGCAAAGGGGTGACTTCTACGAGCGTTTTAATCAACAGACGAATAAATAACTGATTATCCAGCGTTCTTCATCAAATAAAATAATTTGAAAACAACGATCTATTCGGTTCGCTAAAAGGACCGAATAGTCAAAATAAATTCTTGTGGTTTTTGACTGTCGATAGTTCCTCAGTCGTTCCCATTTGCGTTTTAAGTATCTCTATTAATTATACCAAATTTTACTCTTAAAATGGGGCTAATGTTGTAAACTGTATGCTCAAATGTAGTAAACTGTAAAAAAAGCCGAAATCAGCTCTTGACTTTTCGAATTGGAGATGAATTTCCTTAGACAGAGAAATTCGGGTTCATATCCAAAAAACTGTAATTTTTATCGTTTTTTTGACTATAATTGGTAGTTTCCGCTGTCTATCTGATTGTTACGCCCATTCGAAAATTGTTTATTAAAATAACACTCTATTCGTTTTTACAACTCATTAAATATAAGACACAAAAAAAGGATACTGAACAGAGAACGTCCGGTATCCTTTGTAGTGTAGGTGTTGTTGACTGCTAAGAGAAGCTGATAAGAGTTCTGCTTTACACAAAAATAGTGGCTGCTCCTGCTCAAGCCTTCGCCTGATCGAGCAACCACAGTCGTTACGATTTTCATTGTTTATGCTTCGGTTCAATTGCCACGCCATTATCTTTTGGGAAAAAGACTTTGGAGCACAGGGAAACTATTGTCAGTCTACAGATCTCTTCACCCTTGATTGATTACAGACTGCCTTAAAGCTTTTGGCTTACTGTTTGTCATAGGTTCAGGGGACGAAGCTTTTTCCTAGCAGACCTCACATTTGTTTCCCGCAGCATCCTTCGATTTACTTTTTCTTTCGCTTCATACACCCTGCAGCAGCTCCACCGGCAATCAGTAATCCTAGACTGCTTAGTCCGATGCCTGCCATGGTTCCGGTGGCTGGGTAGTTCTTGGCTGTGGTGCCTGAGCTGGTCGGATTCGACCCGGTACGAACCGTGGTTGTTCCTCTAGGTGTTGTTGTTTGACGATTTCCCGATGGCTGGGTGGTTGAAGATGTCTGCGTTCGTTGTACGGGTATCAAGCCTTGGATGGCTTTTTGCAGCCTGTCTAATGCCGCATTGATCCGTTCTTCGTCATAGGGTGCATTGGTCATTGCATCCTGTGCTTCCTTCAGCGCATCTTCGTATTCCTTCCAGCTGTCTTCGGTGTAGTCATTTTTGTTACGGTCTTTGGCGATTTCTTCTTTGATTAAGTCATCCAGCTCCGGTGCTTTTTCAGCAGGAACGGTGAGACTCAAGTCTACTTGGTAAATTCGATTCTGGGCACTCACCTGAAGCGGCGCGCAGATCATCAAGCCAAGCAGGAGAAGTCCGCTTATTAGCTTTTTCACGTTACCGCCCCCTATTCATTATCGATGATAGAGCTGGTGAATACGATGGAACCTTTGTACTGACCTGGTTTAGCTGCCGCCCAAGATGGCTGGTCAATTTTAACGGAAAGCTCTAATGCCTTCGCAGCAGTACAATCGTCCGCGTTCCAGGTGGCGCCTGTCCACTCAGTATTTGCGTTGCTGCTATCCACTAACGAAAATGGAATCTTTTGCGTGTTATCTCGCTG
Organism: Candidatus Enterococcus moelleringii; assembly: GCF_017377575.1. Lineage (GTDB taxonomy): Bacteria > Bacillota > Bacilli > Lactobacillales > Enterococcaceae > Enterococcus_A > Enterococcus_A moelleringii. Next base: position 288,943 of record NZ_JAFREM010000018.1, on the reverse strand, counting down.
GTTTTCTAATTGTTTCTTTTCTACTGTGACTTCGATCAGCTTTGTTGGGTCTAGGTTTCCTTTAACCGATAATGAGCCTAGATCAGTAATGTCGGTATTTGCTACAATTTGTTTTGGCGATGCTGGAATCGTCATTGTGTAGGTTGATGGAACGTCGGCTGTAACTTCGGTCGTGCCTTCTTGTCGATCTTGTGCGAATCCTGTCACCGGGAGCAACAGACTAGCACAGCATATAAGTCCTAATTTGATTAGTTTCATGGTCTCCACTCCTCTATGGATTAGTTGGTGCAGTTGGTACTATTTCTCCTACAAAGGTTAACTGCGCTTTATAGGTCCCTGCTCTTGGTTCAAATGCTGGATCTTCAAATGAAATATAGTACTCATTTACCTGTTTAGTAGATACAGAATCTGAGTATTCTGCAAGTATGTCACCACTGGAAATTAAATTCCTACCTGCAGTATCTTTAGTAATTTTTGTTGGAATGATGTCAGTCGTACCATTAGTATTCTCAAGCTCAAGTGTATCTGCATCTCCTGAAGTCCAAGTCATTGATAATTGTAAAGATTTGCCTGCTTCTATATTCCTCCTATACGTACCAAATTCTATGCTTGCTTGCTTAGATGCCCAACCCACAGTTACGTTTTCCAAGGGAATCCTAAGAGTATAAGTTGAATCTAACTTGTATGTTACATCTTTTGATTCCGTTTGAGGTGCCGCAAACGCCGTACTCCCCATCCCAATAGCCAAACCTGCTAACAACGCGGTTCCTAATACTTTCTTGTTCATTATCATTTCCCCCTTATTTAGATAACTTCCAATGTCAATTTAATTTCTGAACCATTTAACGGCTCTTGTTCCCCTAAACTAAAACACTCGTATTTGACTTTGGCATTTTCGTAACTGCCGCTGGCTAAGGCTTGATCTAGTGTGATGTCATAGATGGCCTTGCCAGGTTCCAACAATTTGGATTCCCATAGCTTCGTATCGTCATCCTGCCACAAGGAAATCTTGAAGTAGCAAGTGTTATTTTCTGGATTGTAAAAATTCACTTGTTGCTCTGTGGCATCCGCCTTCAATTGAATGCGATCATAACCTGGTATGTCAATCGTCGGAGAAGGCTCGGCTGGTGCTTTGCGTTCTCCGGTCCAATCTTCGGCGGATTCCACTTCCGCCAGACTTTTTTGGGGCTCCTCGTTGCCGAACCAGTTTTGCCAGTTCATGCCGATGACGACACCAGCCACTAGCAAAACTAGTACAGCCACGATTTGTCCGATTTTTTTCTTGTCCAACTGATCCTCCTCCTTATGGTGTAGCTGTTATTGATTCAGCTTTAAAGTTTAGTGTTCCCTTGTAGCTGCCGGCTCTTATTGGACTGCTGCCAACTGTTTCAGGGACGCCTAGCTTGACTGGTTTCGCTACTTCGTTATCAAGTGGTCCAGCATTAAATGATGTAAATTCAACCGCTGAATAAACTTTTAGCGAATTATCCGTCGCCTCTTTAAGTTCAAGCTTGCCCTCGACAATTCCTGTACTAGTTAAATCTACACTCACTGTCTTGTCGTATGCCGGAACATTCGCAAAGTGATGCGTGAGTGTGACATCCTTGGAAACTGCTTCTGTGTCCTTCAATTGAATAGCATTACCTGAATCAGTCGGAATCGTCAGTGTATAAGTTGTTCCAGGGACAAATCTACTAGGTAGTTCAGCGCCTGGCAATTCTTCTTTCCACTCAATATAATTTGGACCAATGTCTCCAACTTTCACCACATGCTTATCTGCTTTACTTCCAGCGTCTTGATAAGTCAGGTATAGGTAAAGATTGTCATCACCATCGTGTTTAGCTGGAACCTTGAAGTTGTTATTACCGCCTACGAAAACTTTATCTCCATTATCAGGGTTATAATTCTTTGCTAAGGCTACGTATTCTTCAACAAGTGCAGTTCCGTCTTTAGTTGGAGCAGGACTCATTGCAGCCGTTCCAGAGAGTTCACCAGTATCAGTACTTTGTTTGGCTTTGACAGATCCGCCAGTGATTTTAATGCTTCCTGGGCCGGTCGGTCGAGTACCGCCACCTATTGCACTTCCGGCTTCACCGTTTGCTGTGACTGTGCCACCAGTGATTGTAACATTACCTGACCTCGCGTGGCCGCCGCCTATGCCCGCTCCGCCGTATATTATCCCAAAGTCACGGAATAAACCGCCAGTTGCTGTGACTTCCCCCCCAGTTATCGTAACTTCACCTGGTCCCGAGTTTCCGCCGCCTATACCCGCTCCCCTTAAAGTATTGGTTGCTGTGACTTTTCCTGAGTTTATCGTAACTTCACCTGACCCCGAGTTGCCGCCCCCTATACCCGCTCCATTTCCGTTACTGGTTGCTATGACTTCGCCTGCGTTTATCGTTACTGTACCTGATCCGCTAGCGCCGCCGCCTATACCTGCTCCATCATTGTTACTTGTTGCTGTGACTTTTCCTGAGTTTATCGTTACGGTACCTGATACGCTATAGTTACCAATGCCACTGCCGCTTCCTATGCCGGCTCCACCGACAGCTGTTGCCGTGACTTCGCCTGAGTTTATCGTTACGGTACCTGAGCCAATAAAGCCGCCTCCTATGCCGGCTCCACTATTGGTACTGGTTGCTGTGACAGTACCTCCGCTTATCGTGACCTCACCTAACCCGCTCCTGCCACTTCCTATGCCTGCGCCAGTAGAAGCTTTTGCTGTGACAGTACCTCCTTCTATAATGACTCTGCCCGGGTTCCCATCTCGGCCTCCAATAGCCGCTGAATAGCTGGCAGCAGTTCCTGCAGTTTCCGCATTGAGGGACCCCGCATATCCTTCACCAATTTCACTGCTGGTAATTGTCAAAGAGCTGGTTGCTCCTGCATTGTGTTCCAACGCTGGACGCCCCATATCCCCCTCACTCTTGCTAATCAATTCATTTTCCCCCACCAAATCAATGGTTGCTGAAATGTCGCCATTGACTGAGATAGGGGCGTTGCTAGTAGACTCGATTTTCACATCATTCAACTGGACGATACTATTTGCACCCGTTACTACAATTTGGTCGGTTGTTGTTGTGGTTACTTCATTGCGCATGTAGACTTTGTAGCTTTCATTCTGTCCGTTTAGACTTAAGACATTGCCTCCATACTGAACACCTGTTGTCTTATCTACCAAGAAATCACCGAATGCTCGTAAGAATCGGTTTTCAGCATCCATCCAGTCAACTTCGTATGGATTCGCTTCTAGCTGAGTTATTTCGTGTGTTTCCTTCGTCATATAGAGATAGAAATTCGAATCGCCTTCGTGATACGCACTTATTTTAAAATCTGCCCCGTCGACTTTTACTCCATTAGCAGGAACAAATCTTGTCCCATCAGCAACATACAAAGCTACTGAATTTGATTGGTCATCGGTCGGTGCTGGTGAGAAGCTTTCTTTGCCATCAGTATCTTTGGCTTTAACAGAGCCGCCAGTGATTGTAGTGCTTCCTAAGCCTCGTGGTTGACTACCCTCACCTATTGCACTTCCGGCATCACCGTTTGCAGTGACTGTGCCACCAGTGATTGTAACATTCCCTGAACTACCTGATCCGCCGCCTATACCGGCTCCGCCTAATAATGTATGCCCTTCATAGAGATACGAACTGCCAGTTGCTGTAACTACCCCACCAGTTATCGTTACGGTACCTGAACTTCCCATGCCGCCGCCTATGCCTGCTCCTTCACTTCCAATATTGGTTGCTGTGACTTTTCCTGAGTTTATCGTAACTTCACCTGACCCCGAGGTGCCGCCGCCTATACCCGCTCCACCTCTGGTACTGGTTGCTGTGACTTCGCCTGAGTTTATGATTACGGTACCTGTTCCCCTAGAGCCGCCGCCTATACTGGCTCCACTGTTACTGGTTGCTGTGACTTCGCCTGAGTTTATCGTTACGGTACCTGAACCTCCCGTGCCACTGCCTATGCCGGCTCCACTTAAGGTACTGGTTGCTGTGACTTTCCCTGAGTTTATCGTAATTTCACCTGACCCTGATAAGCCGCCCCCTATACCCGCTCCATCTCCGGTACTGGTCGCTGTGACTTCACCTGAGTTTATCGTTACGATACCTGAGCCTCCCCAGCCGCCGCCTATACCGGCTCCCACTCTGGCACTGGTCGCTGTGACTTCGCCTGAGTTTATCGTTACGGTACCTGTTCCCCAGGCGCCGCCTCCTATGCCGGCTCCACCATAGGTACTGGTTGCTGTGACAGTACCTCCTTCTATAATGACTCTGCCCGGGCTCCCATCTCGGCCTCCAATAGCCGCTGAACGGTCGGGACTACCTCCTGTAGCTTCCGCAATTTCCGCATTGAGGGACCCCGCATATCCTTCACCAATTTCTCTGCTGGTAATTGTCAAAGAGCTGGTTGCTCCTGCATTGTGTTCCAACGCTGGACACCCCATATTCCCCTTACCCTTGCTAATCAATTCATTTGTCCCCACCAAATCAATGGTTGCTGAAATGTCGCCATTGACTGAGATAGGGACGTTGCTAGTACACTCGATTTTCACACTGTTCAACTGGACGGTGCTGTTTGCACCCGTTACTACAATTTGGTCGGTTGTTATTGTTTTACTTGCAGCCATACTAACTCTATAAGTTTTGCCAGCACCACCTAGTGTTAACACTCTAGTAGTATCATTAAAAGCAACATCACTTAAGTCTCCACCTGGATAAGTGTTCTCAACTAAAAAGTCACTATCTGTTATCGCTGCCATCGGCCCCACACTGTCCGCCTGCTGCATCCTTGGCACCATGTCCGCCTCATCATCCTCTTCAGAAGACTCGGTGGTGATCTCTGTTTCTTCCGGCTCGACACTTTCCACTGTTTCTTCAACCACTTCCATTGGTGCTGATGACTGTGGGTCTTCTATCTCCTCGACAGGTTCATCAGGAATCGTGATTTGTTCTTGTGTCGTACTTTCCAGTACTTGTTCGGGACTTTTCCGCAACAATTCCTCCGACACTTCTGTATCCACCACTGGTGCATCGGTGGTCTCGGCAATTGCCAAGGTTGCGCCGCTGGTGACAATCAGTGCGGTGACCATCACCCAAATGGTTAGTGCATTGAAGTGCTTCATTTTCCTCTTCATCTTGTTTCCCCCTTGTCTTATCATTTCATCGCATCGGTATCATGCTGTCATTGCTAGTTCGTTGACTCCTCGTCTGCTTTCTCACCTGCTGAATGACCTCTCACTCAATCAGTAAATGAACGACGCCTCCTCTGTCGTAAAAAGACCTGCACTTATTCCCTAACCAACTTTTATATCCTTCATCTCTCACCCTGATCATCTCCCTCATTGTCCGCTTCGATTCTTACTGGATCTTTTCTATCAAAACTCTTAGGAACAACAGTCATCTAAAAATAACGTATTTTAAATAAGCATACATAAAATAAAATAATCTCTATCTGCGAAATGATCCTTTTGAACAAGCGGTTAATTTGCTGAGGCAACTTCACCTGATTGCCCGATCTTAGCAGAAGTTGAAATAAGACGTATTTTATTTCCTATCTTTCTATTAATTATACCAAATTTTACTCTTAAAATGGGGCTAATGTTGTAAACTGTATGCTCAAATGTTGTAAACTGTAAAAAAAAGCCGAAATCAGCTCTTGACTTTTCGAATTGGAGGTGAATTCCTTTAGACAGAAAAGTTCGGCGCTTTATCCAAAAATCGGTAATTTTTCTCTTTTTTCCGACTATAATTGGTGGTTTGCGCTATCTATCTGATTATTAAGCCTATTTGCAAGCCGATCTTTAAAATAACATTTAATTCATTTTCATGACTCGCTAAATATAAGACGAAAAAAAGGATACTGAACAGGGAACGTCCGGTATCCTTTGCAAAGAAGAGTTGTCAATTTGTTGGAAAGCTTGTAAGGGTGGCTGTCTTGAGATTGTCTCATTTCGCTGGCAGTCAGCGAAAGCTCCCTCTGCAAACACTGCAGGCTTTGACCATTGTTCGTGGAGCAGAACAGTACCAAATCTTCGTTAGATCTCTGCCAGTTCTTATTCAGGAACAGGCATAAACAGCATCACTGATGCTTGGAACATGCCGTTTTTTTCTTCGGTAACTAAGGCGCCGTTGTATTTATCCACGACTGCTTGTACCGAAGACAGCCCGATGCCAGGTTGGAAATGCGGTTGCGGATCCATGGAATTATCTACGGTTAGAATAAACTGGTACTCTTCGGTGACACAGCGCACCCGGATGAATTTCTTCCCTTCAGTTTGGCGCTGGCAGGCCTGAACGGCATTTTCAAATAGGTTCCCGAAGATGATGCTCAGCTGAGAATCAGGCACCGCAATCTTGCGAGGCAGACCGATCTTGATATCCAGCTCGGCACCGGCATCGCGGGCTTGATGCAAGTAATTGCGGACCAGCACATCCACCGCGAAGTTTTCGCAGACCGGCGCTTCTTCTGCGGGCTGATAGGAGAGATATTCGTCCAAGTACTCCTGCAGTCCGGCTGAATCGCCTTCTTTGTTGTAATCGCGAATGACAGCGAAATGATGTCTCAAATCGTGACGGGCACTAGCCGTCTGCTTGATTGAGGTTTGCAGCTGATTGAAGCGCTGGCTTTGCTGCTCCAGCTGCTGCTCCATGGTGAGCACTTCCATTTCTAGTTTGCTTTTTTTGACTACGTCCAGGGTTGTTGTCAAGGTAACCACGTAAGCTCCGATGCCAATTAATGTGAATAGAATACTGAAAAGCAGGCGTTGCCAAGGAGCCATGTTTAGCAGTGGGGAAATGTTTCCATAGACAACGTTTGATAAAAAGAACAGAAACGGAACTACCGCTAGTCTTCGAACCTGTTTCTCCGAAAGGATCTGCATCGCAGGCCTGATGACTCGTTTGAAAAACACCCATATTAAGGGATAGACGACTACCAAAATACTCCAAGCACAAATTGTTAACCACGGACCCTCCAAAATTGAAGAGGAACGCTTCCAGACTAACTCGCAAATAAAGAAGGCGGCCAGATTCACTTGGGTGGCAGCAGCGTGTTCAAATAAAAAGATATAAAGAATCTTCCATATTCCGACCTTGAAGCTGATGTAATACATCCACATCACCGGGAGATACATCCCTATGCCAATCACATTGATTAAGAGTATCCCTCCTTGAGGATTCAGCCATGTCCCGATAAAGATGCAGGTGAACCAAAAGATGCAAAGCAGAAAAATGCGCAAGACCATGGTTTTCTTTTCGATTTTTCTATGTGGCATCAATGGAACACAGCACAAGATGAACCAAGGTGCGAGAAGCATGACTGATCCCATTGCGCCATAAAATGCCCCGCTTAACGCTGAATTCATTCTTACTACCTCCTTCTCACTATCTTTAGGAAATTCGTTGCCATCATTCGATTAGGCCTCAGCCAGCTCTGATTCGGGAACAGGCATGAACAGCATGACAGATGCCTGGAAGATCCCATCTTTTACTTCGGTAACTAAGGCGCCGTTGTATTTATCTACGACTGCTTGTACCGAAGACAGACCAATACCCGGCTGGAACTTCGTCTGCGTGTCCATGGAATTGTCTACGGTTAGAATGAACTGGTACTCTTCGGTGACACAGCGCACCCGGATGAATTTCTTTCCTTCGGTTTGGCGCTGGCAGGCCTGAACAGCATTTTCAAATAAGTTCCCGAAGATGATGCACAGCTGAGAATCAGGCACAGCGATCTTGCGGGGCAAACCGATCTTGATATCCAGCTCGGCACCGGCATCGCGGGCTTGATGCAAGTAATTGCGTACTAAGACATCTACTGCGAAGTTCTCACAGACTGGTGCTTCTTCTTTCGGCTGATAGGAAAGATACTCGTCCAGATACGCCTGCAGCCCAGCTAGGTCGGCTTCCTTCGTATAGTCGCGAATGACGGCGAAGTGGTGGCGTAAATCATGGCGGGCATTGGCGGTTTGCTCGATGGAGGACTGCAGCTGATTGAAGCGTTGGCTTTGTTGCTCCAACTGCTGCTCCATCGTCAGCATCTCCATTTCCAGTTTGCCTTTTTTCACGATGTCTAGTGTCGTGGTTAAGGTAACTACGTAGGCTCCGATACCGATTAATGCGAACAAAATGCTGAAGATCAGTCGTTGCCACATAATCATGTTCAACATATGTGAAATGTTTCCGTAAACCGTGGTAGATATGAAGAAAAGAAACGGAACTACTATTAGTGTCCGCACCTGTTTCTCCGAAAGAATCTGCATCGCCGGACAGATGACTCGTTTGAAGAAAACCCACATCAAGGGATAAACAATCACCAATATCCCCCAAACACACAAGGGCAGCCATAAGCCATCCAACAATGAAGACGAGCGTTCCCATACCAGCTCACAGATAAAAAAGGAAGCAAAGTTCACTTGGCTAGCAGCAGCTTGTTCAAATAAAAAGATATAGAGAATCTTCCAAATCCTTACGTTGAAGCTGATATAAAACACCCACAGCATTGGGAAATACATTCCGGTGCGAATCACTCCTAACAGAGGCATTCCCCCTTGTGGATTTTGCCATAAGCCTAAGAAAAGACACGTGAACCAAAAGGCACAAAGCAGAGAGATCCGCAAGGCCATCGTTTTCTTCTCGATTTTTCTAAGGGGCATCAATGGAACACAGCACAAGATGAACCAAGGTACATCAGCCATAACTGATCCTAATGCGCCGTAAAATGCTTGCTGCATCGCTATCCCCTCTCTCTGACTTTATTTAGTCGAAACCTCACATAACTAGCTTTTAACTTGCTGGCGGATTCCCGATTAATGGGCACTTTCTTTTCTCCATCCACCACAAAATCACGTTCCTCAATACTGGTGATCCATTCCATGTTCACTAAAAAACTGCGGTGACAGCGTAAAAAGCGGGGATCGTCTAACTTTTCCTCCAGCTCGTTTAAGGAACAGTAAACCATTTTCTCACCTTGACTGGTATAAAGGGTACAGGAACGGTTTTGAATTTCCACGTAATGAATGTCCCGGTGCAGCACCTCTACGTTCTTACGGTGCACCACTAATTTCGTCTTCCGTTCCTCCACCGGAATGATCCGCAGTGCCCGCTCCAAAGCCTCCTGCAATTCCTCCAAGGTAAAGGGCTTCAGCAAATAATGCAGCACCCCGATTCGGTAGCCCTCGGCCATGTGCTGCGCACTGCTGGTAATGAAAACAATCGCCGCCAGTCGATTCATGGAGCGAATCTTTTGCGCCAGCAGAATACCGCTTACTTCATCTAAATAAATATCGATAAAGTAAATGTCGAACTGCTCCTTCTCCAGCACCTTAAGCATCCCTTGTCCTGTGGTATAGGTGTTAATGATGTAGGGAACTTTTTTTTCAGTTAGTAGTTGATTGAGACCTTTTTCTAAGTAGTCCAGGTCTTTTTGCTTATCTTCACAAATCGCTATTTTCAACATCGGTCTGTTATTCTTCCTTTTTCTATCGTATTGTTATAGTGTTTTATTTTTTCATCTCACTTCTATTAAACCATATTTAAAAAGCGATTTGGGCCTAATGTTGTAAACTGTATGCTCAAATGTTGTAAATTGTAAAAAATGCAGGGTAAAAGGGCTTGATTTTTTTAAAAATTGGTGGATTAACGGTAGAGATTATTTGTTGGGGAGCTTGATTTTTTTATTACGCGTGTTATTTTAATGGGGTTTGTCCGGGGTGAATGCAGGGAAAAAGAGAAGTGCTGGGATAGTGATTTCCAGCGCTTCTCTTTGGGTGGGTGATTGTTTTTCACTTACTGTAGCAATTTGACTTCTCTGTCTGAGCTATCCATAACTGGCGGATTCTCGAGACTCTCTTTGTCAGGATAAATGTTGAAGGAGACATACCAGGCCTGGCTACTGGTTACTAGCTCTAAGTCGTCATACTTATCAGCCAACTCTTCACTTGTTTGCTGGGACAGGTCAAATAGAGGCAAAATTTCTGTCGTACCGGCTTTTAGTGTCTCCCAATTACCCTCTTTGTCTAAACGAACATATTCGTTGTCAGTGATTTCTCTGAACACCCATTTGGCTTCGATGCCTTCAAATGGCTGCGGCGGGGTCAGTGTGCCCCGCTCACCAACTATTGCGTTGATTTCATCCTCTTCGACTTTGTGCTCAAAACCGATTGTAGTTTTTGAGGTTTTTTCGACTTTCCCGCATGAAATTAAGCCAATCGAAAGCAACATCAGTAAAGCAATGATCTTCTTTCCCATGATTTTCACCTCACCTTGTGAATTTTGTGGTGTCTATTCAACAGTATCATGCTTCTTGGGTATTAATTATTGGTCAAAATTCAAAATTTCAATCTTTCGATACAGGTTGTTCACAAATTAGTCATATTTTCTCGCTATTATAAAGGTACCAACAAACAACCCTAACACTTTTTCATTTTTAACTCCTTACTAGCTGGTTCTCGCCAGCTAGTTTTTTGTGTTCTGGGGTGGTTTGCTCAAACTGTTTAGTCGCTTTTTTGGATTTTCAAGATTTTTGTGAATCTGGCTGGGTCGCTTTGCTGAACAGGCCCTTCTGCTTCTACAGAGACTTTACTTCCTAATTCTAAAACTAAATCGGAAAAATCGTAGTCTTCTTTACCTATTAAGTAGCGTCCGCCTTCTCTGTCGTCTTCAAAAACCAGATACTCTGGCGATATTTCCGTTACTGTGCCTTGTATTCGAGTGGTGGGGCCGGTTGAATATACAGCTCTATGTAGTATCATGCCGGTAAAAAGACCGGCGATCATCAGGATGACATATTTCTTTTTCAACGTGATCTCCCCCTTTTGTTAAGAGTATCACGCCTTGGTATTAGAGGGAAGGATGTTTTTCGTTGCATAATAAAAAGGCCCTCACGTTGAAGTGAGAGCTTGAAGGGGATAAGGAGAGTAAGAGATGAACTTCAGCCGTTTCGCACCCATTCCTTGAAGTCTTCTGGTGCATCCGCTGGGACTACTACGCCTTTTCCATTTGTATTCAGTTGAAGCTTGTTCTTAGGCTTAATACTAGGAACAAAAGGCAACGTGCCCTCCTCGAGACTTTGAGCAATAAATAAGTGAACAGCTTGTTCGATTGTTAATCCATATTCAGCAAACATTTTTTCTGCTTGCTCCAATTCTCCATTTGGTAAATGAATTTCCAACTTAATCAGCTCCTTTTTCCATTCCAAAAGAGACAGAAAGCTCCCGCCTTCTGTCTCCACATCTCAATTCAGTTCTAGAACAATCCAATCGCATTTCCGTCTTTATCGACATCCATGTTCAAGGCTGCTGGTTTCTTCGGCAAGCCTGGCATGGTCATTACATCCCCAGTCAGGGCTACGACGAAGCCGGCACCGATTTTTGGTACGAACTCACGGATGGTTACGGTGAAGTCCTCTGGTGCGCCTAGTTTTGCTGGGTCATCCGACAATGAATATTGGGTCTTCGCCATACATACCGGCAGGCGATCCCAGCCGTATTTCTTGAAGGTTGCCAGCTGCTGCTTAGCTTTTTTACTGTAGGAAACGCCGGAGCCGCCGTAGATTTCTTTGACAACTGTTTCGACTTTTTCCTGCAGGTCGTCATGCTCTGGGCTGAAGATGGATTTGAAGCGGGCATCGCTGTTTTCGATGGTTTCCACTACCGTATTGGCTAGATCGATACCGCCGTCAGGGCCTTTTTCCCATACGCTGGCAAGCTCTACTTTCACGTCTTCAGCTTCACAAAGCTCTTTCAACAAAGTTATTTCTTTAGCGGTATCGCTGATGAATTCGTTAATGGCAACTACCACAGGCAGGCCGTATTTCTTCATGTTGGCGATATGTTTGGCTAGATTGCTGAAGCCAGTTTTCAGTGCTTCCAGATTTTCCGCGCTTAAGTCTGGTTTGGCTACGCCGCCGTGCATCTTCAAGGCACGGATGGTTGCCACGATCACTACTAAGTCTGGTGCTTTGCCTAGACTTGGAACTTTGATGTCTAGGAATTTCTCGCCCCCCAGGTCAGCGCCGAAACCAGCTTCGGTTACGGTGTAGTCGCCGCAATGCAACGCTGTTTTGGTAGCTAGGATACTGTTACAGCCGTGAGCGATATTGGCAAATGGTCCGCCGTGCACAAAGGCTGGTGTTTGATAAATAGTTTGAACTAAGTTTGGCTTGATGGCATCCTTTAGAATCAAGGCTAGCGCGCCTTCCACTTTCAAGTCGCCGACAGTAATCGGTTCGCGGCCAAAGGTGTAAGCCACCACGATGTTTGCCAAACGGCGTTTCAAGTCAGTGATGTCGGTAGACAGGCACAGTACTGCCATGATTTCGCTGGCTACGGTGATGTCAAAGCCGTCTTCCCGAGGAACCCCGTTGATCGGTCCGCCTAGTCCGGCCACGATATTACGCAGCTCACGGTCGTTTAAGTCTACTACCCGTTTCCAAATAATGCGACGGGCATCGATGCCTAGTTCGTTGCCTTGGTGGATATGGTTGTCTAATAAAGCTGACAAGGCATTGTTAGCCGTGGTAATGGCGTGCATATCGCCGGTAAAGTGCAGGTTGATGTCTTCCATTGGCAAGACTTGGGCATAGCCGCCGCCAGTTGCACCGCCTTTAATCCCCATAACGGGGCCTAAGGATGGCTCACGCAAGGCAATCACGGTGTTTTTGCCGATTTTGTTTAGGGCATCTCCTAAGCCGATGGTAACCGTCGACTTGCCTTCACCTGCTGGCGTAGGATTGATGGACGTTACTAGAATCAGTTTGCCTTCTGGTTGTTGATGAATACGGTTCAAAGCGGTGAAGTCGATCTTAGCTTTGTATTTGCCGTATAGTTCAAGATCCTCCGCTGTAAGGTTTAGTTTTTCTGCGATTTGGGTAATGGGTGCTAATTCGGTTGCTTGAGAAATTTCGATATCTGTTTTCATGAATACTTCCTTTCCCGAACGATAATCATTTTGGGTACTGTTTTATTCGTTCATTCACATTATAACGAATTTATTTGAGAAAAACACTAATTAGCCACAGTAAATTTCCATCGATTAGAAAAGCGTTCGGGTTTGGGGGAAACTGGGCTCAGATCGCTAGTTTACTCGCTTTTTGACTGCCGTTGGATTATAATGAAGGCACTACTTATAAAGGAGTGTGGCTGTATTGAAAACGGGGATTGTTAAGTGGTTCGATGAGGCAAAAGGGTATGGGTTTATCACTTATGATGAGGACCAAGAAGTATTTGTCCATTTTACAGCTATTGAAGAGGATGGCTTTAAGACGTTAAGTCAAGATGAAGTAGTAACTTTTGATATCGTTGAAGGCGCGCGGGGCGCACAAGCAGCACACGTGAAAAAGAATGTAGATTAATTTAAAAAAAATAAACGTAGAGATTAGTCATGACTAATCTTTACGTTTTCTTCTTTTATCTTGAGTTGGGGAAACTGGGCCTTAGCAGCTTGCAAGAAGCGCTGCCGCTGTTTTTTCGACATGGATAGCTGGTAATCGCCAAGCCCTTTTTGTTTGATGATGATGCCGTCTTTACGGTCGAGAATCACGTCGATATGGGAAATCGGCAAAAATTGCTTGCGCCACACCAGGGAATAATGAATCGTCAGGCCTTTTTCGTTAATGGTCAAATACCGGTGCACACCGATGGCCGCAAAAACGAAAAACAATCCGATAATCAGGTTGCCCTTTAAAAAGGGACCGGTATTCTCCAAGGTAACGATCAGCCCGTAAAACAAGATGATAAAGGTAATCGACCAATAAATTATGGCAAGTGACAGCTCCGGCTGCCAAAAATAGCGCTTGCTCTTCAATGTACGTACTCCTAACTTAACAAAGGATGATTTTATGATAAAAGTATATACAGACGCCGCTACAAATGCACAACAGAAAAAAAGCGGAGGCGGTATTTTGATCGTCAACGATAACCAGCAAACCCAGCTGTCTTTTCCCTTAGAGGAAGAAGACAATCACTCAGCCGAACTGGCGGCCATCATGTATGCGTTGCGGTATTTGCTGGAAAATCAGCTGGAAAACCAAAATGTACTTTTGTATTCAGATAGTAAAACTGCAATAAAAATACTAGACCAAGGCCAGACAAAAAACAACCGTTTTTCGCCATATTTAACGGAGTTTAACGAAATAAGCGAAAAATTCACATTATTGGTGCTGCAGTGGATACCTGAAAGCAAAAATAAAGGCGCGGATCATCTCGCGCGCCAAGGGTTGCAAAAGAGTCTGAAATTATAAAACTGGCGACAATAGTCGAGAGAATTTTTGTTTAAAGTTCAACCAGTGGGATTGTTTGGCAATCATCTGGTCAGTTAACAGGATCGAATCCTCCATGTCGGCTTCAAAAATTGCTCGGAACTGCTGGGCAATCGCTGGATCATAAATGAAGGCACTGACTTCAAAGTTCAACTCGTAGCTGCGGATATCCTGATTGGTTGAACCAAAGCTGGCCAGCTCGTTGTCCACTACCATCGTTTTCGAATGCAGAAAGCCATTGTTGTAATGGTAAATCTTCACGCCTCGCTGATGCAGGTAGTTGGCATAATATTGGGTCGCCCGATAGATGAAGGGATGATCTGGCATAATCGGAATCATAATCCGTACATCGATTCCGGAACGCACCGCGATTAACAGCGCCGAAATGATTGTTTCATCCGGCACTAAGTAAGGTGACTGAATCCAGACACTCTTCTCTGCCGCTAAAATCATGCGGACAAAGCCATCGCGAATAATTAATTCCTCTGATTCGGGGCCGTCTGCGACAATTTGCATCGGCACCCCTTTTTTGATTTCTTTTTCCGGCAACACAAAATATTCCGGCAAGTAAGCCATCCGGTTTTCCTTGTGAACCACGGAAGCATTCCAGTCCCGCAGGAAGATTTCCTGCATAGTGAAGCTGGCTGTTCCCACCACTCGGGCATGGGTATCCCGCCAGTTGCCGAAGCGTTCTGATTCACCTAAGTATTGGTCGCCGACGTTAAAGCCGCCGGTCCAGCCGATTTGACCGTCAATAATCACCAGCTTGCGGTGCAAGTGATAATTCAGCCGGGTTTTGGCGATAATATTTTTCGAAGTAATAAAGGGTGAGACCTTGCCGCCCTTTTCTCTTAGCTTGGCAAAGAACTGCTTGTTGGCCTTCGGTGAGCCCCATGGATCGTAAATCATCCGGACCTCCACGCCCTGCTCAGCCTTTTCCTCTAAGATACGCAGGAAACGATTGCCGATCTTGTCATTGAAGAAGGCATAGTATTCCACGTGAATGTTGTTTTTGGCATTGCGCATATCTTCAAATAGGCGCTCAAATTTGTCGGTACCGTCTAAAAAGAACTCAATTTCATTACGAACAGCAATCGGCGACTCATCCCGGCGGTCAAAATAATGAGACAACGCCTCAGCTGTCGGGTACAAATTACTCGGTTCGTTGTGGCGTACGTTACGGTTATCTTCCTCGATAATCTCAGCAATCTCCTTGATCCGGCGATGATCTTCTTGTTCAAAGCGATAAACCGTTTCCCCGTCGATCCCCCGCCCGCAAAAGGCGTACAAGACAAAGCCGATAACCGGTAAAAGCGTCAGCGTCAACAGCCAAGCCAGCGTGGAGTTGATACTCCGGGGCTTGCGGAAGACAGTAATGATCGCAACCACCGTATTAATAAAAATGATAAACAAAATAATTTCTTCAATATATCTCATATATACAAATCCTCATTCCTGGAAATTCTTCATTTCAGCTCAGAATCCCACCGTTCTTCTTAGGATTATACCGATAAAATAAAAAAATAACAAGAAAAGCGCTGTGAAAGGAAGTTCGGATGTATTTGCATGAGGGCAGCCCATTTGTAAGATGATTTTATTTACAACATAGCCTAGGTTTTTAAGTCTTCCCACAATTCTTGTGAACTAGCATACACCTTACTATCTCGCAGGTCTTCATTCAGTGCAGCTACTGTTTCTTCATTGGGCTTTTGCGACAATCTCACCTCAAAAGGCAAGCCGTTGTTCAAGATGATTTGCTGGTAAAAAAGCGTCAAAGCCTCTGAGCGAGTTAGACCTAAGTCACTTAAGATTGATTCGGCTTTTTCTGCTAATTCGTCGTCTATTCTTGCTTGTACTAGCTTCATGGTGTTCCCTCCTTAGTTGTCTCTTATGTTTATATTTTAATATAAGAAGCTGATCTCCGCAGTAAATCTGAATGGATTTATCTAGAGAAGAAAAAAATCGATCTCCCGAAAGTCTGCCCACAGGACAAACTTCTGGAAAATCGATCGTATTTCAGCTGTTTTTTACGCCAACCACTCTTGGGCAGCTTTCAGCGCATCTGGCAAGCCTGCTGGGTTCTTCCCGCCTGCTTGAGCCATGTCTGGGCGTCCGCCGCCACCGCCGCCGACTTTCGGTGCGATTGCTTTGATTAGGTCGCCGGCTTTTAGGCCTTTTTCCACTGCTGCTGGGCTCATCGCCACTAACAGATTGGCTTTTTCGCCTTGTCCAGTACCTAACACTAGAACGTCAGAGTAGTTCTTTTGTTTCCATTGGTCAGCCAACTGACGTAATTGATTCATATCTTTTACGTTGACTTGGGCTGTAATAATGGTAGTGCCATTGATTTCTTTGACGTCTTTGAAGACATCGCCAGCTTGTTGGTTCGCTAGTTTAGTGCTTAGTTGTTCATTTTCTTTTTGCAATTCACGTAATTGTTGTTGCAGCTGTTCCGTTTTGCTGACAACGTCCTTCATTTGTGGAGATTTCACGGTTTGAGCGACTTGCGTTAACAAATCTTCTTCATCCCGGAAGGCTTCGTAAGCTTCTTGCCCGGTCAAGGCTTCGATCCGGCGTACGCCAGCACCGATCCCTGATTCAGAAACGATCTTGAACAGACCGATATCTTCGGTGTTTCTTACATGGGTTCCCCCACAAAGTTCGATTGACCAGTCGCCAATGTTTACCACACGCACGTCGTGGCCGTATTTTTCACCAAACAGCGCCATTGCGCCCATTTCTTTGGCCGAATCAATATCGGTTTCGATCGTAACAACCGGGATAGCTTCCCAAATGCGTTGGTTGACGATTTTTTCCATTTCCTTCAGCTCATCTGCCGTTACTTGGCCGAAGTGGGTGAAGTCAAAGCGCAAGTGTTTTGGTGCTACCAATGAACCAGCTTGGTTAGCATGGTCGCCTAACACTTCTTTTAGGGCTTTGTGCAGCAAGTGAGTTGCGGTATGGTTTTTCAAGATTTTGTTGCGCATCGCAGCATTTACTTGCAAGAAGTATGTTTCGCCTTCTTTTAGCGGCAATTGGATTTCCACTGTGTGCAGCGGTTGGCCGTTTGGCGCTTTTTTCACGTCGACAACTTTAGCAACTACATGGCCATCTTTGTCCGCCACGATTCCGTGATCGGCTACCTGTCCACCCATTTCAGCGTAGAAAGGAGTTGCGGCAAAGATCAATTGAGCTGTGCCTTCGTTAGCAGTATCCACCACTGCATCGTTTTGCAGGATGACTTCTAATTGGCTTTCCACTTCTAAATGGTCATAGCCGACGAATTCACTTTTGACTTTGATGTCGCCAAGCAAGGCTGTTTGCACGCCCATTGAGGTTTCAGTTGAGCGTGCTGCCCGCGCCCGTTCTTTTTGCGCTTGCATTTCCACGTCGAAGCCTTCGTGATCGACCTTCAAGCCTTCATCTTCAGCAACTTCTTCCGTCAATTCCACTGGGAAACCAAAAGTATCATACAATTTGAAGATCACTTTACCTTCTAAAGTCGTTTCGCCTTTGGCTTTCAAGTCAGCCAATACATCGGTTAACATCGACAAGCCCTCATTGATAGTTTCATGGAACCGTTCTTCTTCGTTGCGTACGACTTTTTGGATGAAGTCAGCTTGTTCCAAGACTTCTGGATAGTAGCTGACCATCACTTCGCCTACGATTGGCACTAATTTGTACAAGAATGCTTCGTTGATGCCTAATTTTTTGCCATGCATAACGGCACGACGTAACAGACGACGCAAGACATAGCCGCGGCCTTCATTTGATGGCAGCGCACCGTCACCAATCGCAAAAGCCAATGAACGAATGTGGTCGGCAATGACTTTAAAGGATACGTCCAATTGTTTGTCAGAGCCGTATTTTTTGCCGCTTAATTCTTCGGTTTTAGCGATGATTGGCAAGAACAGGTCCGTTTCAAAGTTGGTTGGTGCATCTTGAATAATCGAAACCATCCGCTCCAAGCCCATGCCGGTATCAATGTTTTGGTTTGGCAGCGGTTCGTAAGTATTGTCTGGTTTGTGGTTAAATTCAGAGAATACCAAGTTCCAGATTTCCAAGTAGCGTTCGTTTTCGCCGCCAGGATAGTTTTCAGGATCGCCTTCTGGCAGATCGTTGAAGGATTCGCCGCGATCGTAGAAGATTTCTGAGTCAGGTCCGCTTGGTCCAACCCCTAAATCCCAGAAGTTGTCAGCCACTTCCACCACGTGATCTTCCGGCAGGCCGATTTCTTCCAGCCAGATGCGTTTTGCTTCTTTGTCTTCCGGATAAACGGTTACGTACAATTTATCTTCGTCAAAGTCGATCCATTCTGGTGAAGTTAGAAATTCCCAAGCCCATGCGATGGCTTCTTTTTTGAAGTAATCACCGATAGAGAAGTTCCCCAGCATTTCGAACATCGTATGGTGACGGGCGGTTTTGCCGACGTTTTCGATATCGTTGGTACGGATTGATTTTTGGGCATTGGTAATCCGCGGATTTTCCGGCACGACGGAACCGTCGAAGTATTTCTTCATGGTTGCCACGCCTGAGTTGATCCATAATAGTGATGGGTCGTTGACTGGTACAAGTGAGGCACTAGGCTCCACCATATGGCCTTTGGATTTGAAAAAGTCCAAGTACATTTGACGGACTTGTGCGCTGGTTAATTGTTTCATCTTTTCTCCTCTTTTCTAAAAAATAAAAAAAACTACCACTGCATTCAAGGACGAAAACTCGCGGTACCACCTTGATTGCAATGATAGATCATTACCTCTTCAGCTCGTTAACGCCGAGTAGCGTTGATCTTTCGACCAAAGTTTAATCCAGGGAGCAATTTGTCAGGTTCACCGCGCGGCTCTCAGCAATGCCGCACTTTCTGTGGATGGATGTCCGTAACAAACCTTATCCTGTCAGTAAGTATAAGAAAAAGCAGCCAAAATGTCAATCTACATCTTCACAATAATCGCTTTCCGATAAATATATTCGTTAGGCTTCAGAATTTCCTCATGCAAAAGCGTCCGATCCGGCGTGTAATAGGTGGACAACGCCAGCTTATCGACAATCGGCAAGCCGGTATTTATCTTGCGGCTGCGCAGCTTCAGCACGCCGGGATCTTCAGTGATTTCATAGCGGCTCATGGAGGTGTCAAACAACAAACCAAACATATTCAGTCCAGTCATCAGTCGGTGAATCTTCTTGCCGCGGTAGGGATCGTTGATGTTTAAGTCATTGCCCCAGCGGAAAAGACGCCGGGTCCCCGCGCCATTGGCATACTCCCACTGATCCTCGGTTAATAAATCGAAGTTCTTTTTGCGAATTTGCTTCCGCAATGACGTGTACGTATGAGTAGCATGCTCATAAACATTAAAGCGGTCACTGTTAGGCACCAATTCAATGTACCAGCGATTCGCTTTCAAGACACTTTTCGGAAAATTCCAACGCACACTTTCAGAAGCGGTCAGCTCAGGACAAATAATCTCTTGAATTTCCTTCTCATAAGCAGCAAACTTGTCGGCCTGACCGGTAAAGCTGCCGGTCACCGAGTCATACACACCTAAAAAATTGGTGCCAGCTGGCAAAGCATAGCGCTGCATAAACATCGGCGGGATTTTTATCTTCCGCAGGCTGCTGGTATGGTCATTAATAAAATCCGCCAGCGAATGGACATCCAGCAAATCATAGCTGTTTTGCAGCTCTTCCGGGATGTTTACTTCCGGTGAATTAGGCGCTGTTTCCAGCAGGGACAGTCCTTTGGTTCCCAAATTCCAGCCTAAGATGGCGTCCTTGTTGCCAGGAATAAAAACGAATTCTTCGTCATCGATCATCAGCTCAAAGGTTTCACACTTGATGCCGTACAACTCAAATTCCTTCAGCTCAATATCAGTGATACGCAATAAAGGATTAACAAAGTACATTAACACCTGACTAAACAAGGTCCTTTTTTCCTTGTCGTTCAATCGTTTCCAGTAAGACCAGTCTAGTTGATCAACGAGATTCACTCGCGATTCCTCCCCCGTTTTTATGTATGAGGAAATTATACCATTATCTCCAGTCAGTGGGAGGGAAATCAAGGAATTCTTTGGAAAACGGAGGGGAAATTGGCGTAGGAAGCGCTTTTTTGATCGTAATTGGGTGGGAATTGGTGTTTCAGAAGACGCCAAAAAAAGACAATGGACAAACACGTCCATTGTCTTTCTGATTATTTCTTACTAGAATTCTTTTTATTCTTACGAATTGAGCGTTCGGCCTGACGACGGTTTTGACGGCGTTTTTGTTGATTGGATTCTGAAATCGCGCGATCAATTTTGCGTTTGTAGCCTGGTTTGATTTTTTTCTTTTTCTTCTTCACTAGACCGATCAAAGTTGGATCTAGTTCATCCTTGTTCTTTTCCCGTTTTTGACGACGGTTGCGGTCATAGGTATCCACGATTTCGCCATTTTTGATTTCTTTTGGCTTGAAGGTAATGCCTAATTTTTCAATCTGGTTAATGGCATCTTCGTCGCTAGGATTGTACAAAGTAATCGCAATCCCTGGCAGACCATTACGGCCCGTCCGTCCAACACGGTGAATAAAGAAGTCCAACTCATGAGGAACTTCGGCGTTAATTACGTGAGACACGCCTTCGATATCAATGCCGCGGGCTGCTAAATCAGTTGCCACCACATATTGATAATCCAGGTTTTGCACCTGACGCATCACCCGTTTACGTTCACGAGGAGTAATATCGCCGTGAATCTTAGCGACTTTCAACCCTTGTGATTTCAAGAAATCGTAAATTCCGTCGACATTCTGCTTGGTATTGGCGAAAACAATCGCTAAATAAGGATGACCTAACGTTAATAATTGATAAATCAATTGGTTGCGGTCTTTGCCTTTAGTTGAAATCAACCAGTTATCAATCGTATCAGAGATCACAGCTTGGGCTTTGATTTCTTCAATAATTGGATTTTCCATGTATTTCAATAGGAACGGACGCAGCTTTTCCGGAATCGTTGCTGAAAAGACCAGCATTTGAACCTGTTTCGGCAAGCGACCAGCAATTTGATCGACTTCGTTTAAGAAGCCCATGTCTAAGGTCATATCCGCTTCATCGACAATGAAGTATTTCGCTGTATGAATTTTCAAGGCTTGTTCGTTCATCAGATCCAGAATACGTCCTGGTGTACCGATAACTACGTGAGGCTGTTGGCCTTTTAATTTGTCTAATTGGCGCTGCTTGTCGGTTCCGCCGACAAAGTTAGTTACACGAATTTCAGTTGGCGAAAATTTGGCAATTTGAATCGCCGCTTGGTAAATTTGTGTGGCTAATTCACGACTCGGTGCCGTGATTACGATTTGTACTTCATCTTGAGTGCCATCTAACTTGTCCATTAGCGGCAATAAGAAGGTGTGGGTCTTGCCGGATCCGGTTTGGGATTGGCCGACGATGTTTCTCCCTTTTTTGATCATGGGAATTAGTTTCTCTTGAACGGGAGTTGGTTCCATAAAGCCTTTATCTTGGATGGCTTCCATAATAAATGGCTGGAATTGGAAATTTTTAAATGTTGCCATGTTCTACCTCTTTCTTTTCTACCGTACTTCTAGTGTACGTGCGGCTCGCCTTTTCATGAAACAGACGAGGGTTTCTTCTTATGAGAGCATACAATAAGTTGAAGACAAATAAAAGTAAAATTCCAAAACTTATCAAAGCTAAAATAGAATATGCGATAAAAAGCACATGATTTTGAGTGGTTAAGTGAGTAATACTGAACTGAAAAATTTGGTTAACGACATACATCAGCAGGTAAAAGAAGCTGTAACGCTTCACTAAAGCAACAAATCGCACCCGCAAACGACCGGTTTCTTCTACTTTAATCCGCACGATCTTTTTGCCGACGGTCTGACCGCGCCACAGGTACATGATGATCATGAAATATGCGACTACCTGGAAAATAAACCAGCCGAGATTAAAGCTTAAGCTGGAGGAATCAGCTAACGACCTGGTTGCAGTAAAGAAGCTTAAAACCACCTGCAGCAAACCAGTCGCAACGCCAATCACCAGCCAGTCGATCAAAGCCGCCACTGCCCGCCGCAGCAACGTCACTCGGTGTCCCTTCTCCAACGACTCCTCATCCAACTCATAACGCGTCGGCAAGAAGAATGTGAAAAGCGGCGCACAGATGAATCCCAACGTTCCACCTAGCGTGTTGTGAAGCAGATCGTTGACATCAAACAAACGATACGGTCTAGGATAAATGAAATACAGACCGCTTAATTGGGTCAACTCGAAAAACAGCGACAAACAAAAGCTGGCTAAGATCGTCTTCTTCCAAGACATGCGGAAGTAATAGCGGCAATACACCCCAAAGGGAAACAGCAGCAAAACATTAAAAACCGGCTCTAGAAAGACGCCCTGGCGCATCGCCGGAAAATACGTGCTGGGATCATTCAGCCGCAACACAGTCTGACTGGCAAAATTCTCCCATGATTGAAACAGGTGCAGATTGTATCGCGGAGTGGTCAGCTCAGCCACCGACTGAATACTTGGCAGCGGTAAAATCACTAGAAAATAAGTGCATAATAGATAGAAGACAAAGGAATACAGAATCAAGCTCCGCAGCTTGCCAAGGGTTCCGTATTTACGGTAATAATAGATTAAAATCGGCGCGGTAATCAATAAGGCCAGCAATGGGAAAAAGAGCACCGCCGTTTTGATAGGAAAAACATAACTGGACATAACAAAACCTCCTACTGCTCACTTTACCGAAAAAGCTTTATTTTCACAAACTATAGCTCCAAGAGAAGCGGATAGTTCGGCAGCGCAAAATATTTTCAACCTCAAAAAAGCCAATTCGATAAATGATATAGTATAATAGTACAAACCCAATCGAATTTAAACTTTAAGGAGCTATTATTATGTTAACTGCCACATTTGCCTTTGGCGTACCCATCGGCTTAATTGTACTTTATGTTATTTTCCTATTTGTTCGAAAAGCAAAATATTCAGATTATCGCCGTTTTGCGTTAGCTTTGATATCAGTCTTTTTAACGACTTTTAGTTACCAAGTCTATCGTTATAGCCAAACCGTTCTTTTAGTTAATCCTTTAGAAGACTTTAAAGAGTCTTTTGGCTACGCGCCGGGCCTGCTGCTGATTCCTTTGCTGCTAGGTGTCGTATTGACGGTGATTAACTTCTTCTTATTGTTCCGCCAATTCCGAAAAAAAGAATAACAGGATTTCCTGTTATTCTTCAAATTGAAACCATTCAATTTCAACGTTATCAGTCAATTTCAGCGTCTGTAGATCTAACTCTACCCATTCTTTCGAAGTCGGATAATATTGATTACTTTCTAACGTTTCTTCGATCGTATCTAGCAAAACCTCTTTACTCCAGGAATAACCTTGAACGTCATCCATTAACAGATGGAGCAAATAAGGGTTCTTCAAAAGCAGAAAGTCCTCTTCATATTTGTAAAGCAGTACCTGGTAAGTTTTTGATTTCATTCTTCCACGAATTGCAAATAAGCCTTCAGTTAATTCCGAAAGAAGGGACGACATTTTCTCAGGCTGTATCATCTGACGATTTAACATCCTTTGATCCCCTTTCCTTACTGGACCAATTATACGAAAAAGCAATGCATAAGGATAACGATTGGCCTACCTTCACCTTATCCTTTCATTTTCGGCTCATTTTCCTCAGAAGTCAACAACTTTCCGTCCCATTCTGCATAAAACTCGTCTAAAAAAATGTGCATGAAGGTGGTTCGGCGATGAGCCTCCCGCTTGCCCGCGACTGTATTCATAGTTTCTTCCAATAAAAAAAGCTTCTCGTAAAAATGATTGACTACCGTACTTTTTTCCCGGTATTCGGCTTTAGTTTTGAATTTTTTCGGTGTCCGATCAGGTAAATGCATTGGACTTTGGCTGTGACCACCGTAATAAGCGGTGCGCATAATACCAATTGCCCCCAGCGCATCAATCCGATCCGCATCCTGGACAATCTGCCCTTCGATGGTCAAATCGGCCTTGCCATTTTCCAATTCCTTGGAATAAGAAAGGTTGTCGATAATCCCTAAGACCTGCTGGATCTTATCGTTGGACCACTCCAAAGAAGCCAGAAACTCAACGATTTTTTGCCGTTCGGCCGCTGGATTAGCCACTACCTTGTCATCGATCACATCGTGCAGGTAGCTGGCTGCCCAAATAATCGCTTCATCGCCGGCATTTTCCTCAAGCCGTAAAGCTTCGGCAATTTTCGCCACCCGCTCGCTATGAAAAAAATCGTGACCTGTCGTGTCGTCCGTCAATTTTTCATAGCTGTAGTTGCGAATCGCCGTTAAATCGTTATTCACTTGGCTTCTCTTTTCTTGGTGGACGTTGACCCCAATATTGGAAGAGATCGGTACGAATCGCTCCGTTGTATAATTTACGTTTTTTTGTGGCTTTCGCGCCATAATGTTCTTCAAAGGTCAGGTCGCTGGTTAGAATGTACTTGCTCCAAGTTTTCAAAGGCTTAAAGACTTGGCCCATTTCCCGGTACAGCTGTTGTACCTTTTCTTCATCGCCTAGACGTTCTCCGTAAGGCGGATTAGCTACGATAACGCCGTATTCTTTATCGGTTTTGAAATCCTTGATAGCTTGCTGCTTGAAGACAATTGAATCCCCCAAGCCGATTTCATCGGCATTGCGTTGAGCAATATCGATCATTTGACCGTTAATATCAGCACCGGTAATATCCAGAACAATGTCATAATCAGCTTTTGCTTCAGCTTCAGCCCGCACTTTTTCAAAGACTTCCTTATCAAACCAATCCCAAGTTTCGCAAACAAACTCACGATTGAAGCCGGGTGCGATATTGTGACCGATTAAGGCTGCTTCAATACATAAAGTCCCTGAACCGCAAACCGGATCATAAAAGGGACGATCTTTGCGCCAGTTGGTTAATTGAATCAAAGCTGCCGCCATGTTTTCCTTCAATGGTGCGCCGCCTTTTTCCAACCGGTAGCCCCGTTTAAACAAGCTTGGGCCAGTGGTATCAATCGTTAATACTACATGATCCTTCAATAGCGCTACTTCTAACTGGAAGAAAGCGCCGGTTTCTGGCAATGGCACACTCGCTGGACGGTGATAGACTCCCCGCAAGCGTTCAACGATCGCTTTTTTGGTAATCGCCTGACAGTCAGGCACACTGTACAATTTTGATTTGATGGAACGGCCAGCTACTGGGAATTTTGCATCCATTGGCAGGAAGTCTTCCCAAGGCAAAGCTTTCACCTGTTCAAATAATTCATCGAAGGTAAAGGCATCAAATTCACCCACTACGATTTTCACCCGGTCAGCTGTACGCAGCCAAAGATTCGCTGTGGCAATGGTCTCCAGGTCGCCTTCAAAACGAGCCCGACCGTTTTCAATCTGGCAATCAATGCCCAGGTCCCGTAATTCTTTTCCCACCAGCGCTTCAATACCGGCAGCTGCTGTGGCAATTAGTTGGAATTTTTTCATGTTATTCTCCTTATCTGGAATCAATCCAGTAAATTATTTCTCTAATTCAGAAAAAAAACCTTCTCAACAAAGTTGGAAGGTACCCTGAAATCTTGCAATTTTCTGTAAGCCATGTTCTGTACGCTAGACACCTCAGGGAAAGCTGCCTAACGTGGTAATCATCTATCTCCGACAATGTCGGCTCCTTCATCGTTCATTTCCTTAGAAAGAGTGCCCCTACCGTTGTTTGGGTTGCTCGCTCGAGGGGTTTACCGCGTTCCACCATTTTAGTTTCCTAAAATGCTTCGTCACTGTGGCACTTTCAAGAATACTCAGGCATAGATTGCTCCTTAGCCCTTTTTTCTGCCGTTACTCCAAAAGAAGTACCTTAGCTTATGGTTTCGCTAAGCACGAACACTACAGACAATCTCAGTCTTGTGCGAGCATGGACTTTCCTCAGCTGTAAAAACAGCCGCGATTACCCGAAAATTGCAAATTCAATTTTAATTAAAATTGACGTGTTTTTTCGTTGTCGCTATCTGCTTGCGTGTAGTTTTGTTTAATATCATCTACCGCTGTTTGGGTTGCAGAAGCTTGTTGGTCTAATTTCTTACCAAACACTTCACGTTCCAGATTTGACAAACGTTTCAGAATATCAAAGTTGGTGACAGCAGAGCTCTTAGGTGCTGCTGCTTCTTTTACGCGAGTTGGGGATGGTTGTGCTTTAGACAATTGGTCCATTTTCGCTTTTAATCGATCGTTTTCTTCTCTTAATACTAATAATTCCTTGTTGTATGCTTCGTAGTCCTTAATGACATTATCCAAAAATTCATCCACTTCGATGGGATCGTATCCACGCATCTTCGTTTTGAATTCTTGTTCCAAAATATCATTAGGAGTATAAATTACATTCGCCATTTTTCCACCTCATTAACGTCTTTGACTAATTATAACTTTCCTTAACTATCATAGCGGATACGGCAAAGGAAATCAAACACTATCCTCGAAATCATACGAATTTTCTAGATCATCCATGGAAATCATTTGTAATTCATAAGGATTTTTCTCTTGAAATCGTTCAATCGACGCCAGCAAATACTTGGTTTTTCCTGGAAATTCCGGATCATAAATTAACAAGCTGCCCTCGGTATGATTCAGTAAAAATTCCGTGTGATTGCGAAATTGCACCGGATTTTGATAAGGATGATGACTAACGGAATCTACGAAATCTGCCTTTGTTTTCAGCTCTGTTAACAACAGCTGATTGTTTTCGTTCCATTTACTGCCAAATTCTTCGAAAGGAAAAATCAGCGCCAATTTCAGCTCAGGATACTCTTCTTTTAATTCCAGGGCCACCTGCCCGGCCCAAATCTCGCAGCCCAGTGTTCCGCCGGTCATGACCCATTCCAGGCCATTTTCTAAATAATTCTTAAGCTCGCGTTTTAGGGCGTGTTTAATCACCGTAACCCGGGGGTCTTTTTGGTTGAAAATCCCCATTTCAAAGCCTTGGTAGCCGCTAATGTATAATCTTTTGATAATTTCTGCCATAATTTTTTCTCTCTTTCAGATAAAAACTGAATAATTTGATATAATGTCAAACAGGAGCGTGATAAGCATGGCCTTCCGTTACCCCAACGGTCAATTATTTTCATCGGATAGTACGCCTAAAGAAAGCGCGAAACTAACAAAACGAACAAATTTCGCCAATCGTGGGATGCGTTTTGAGGAAGCCATTAATCAAAGTAATGACTATTACCTTACCCATGATATCGCAGTTATCCATAAAAAACCAACTCCACTTCAAATTGTTAAGGTAGATTATCCTAGACGAAGTGCGGCGGTGATTAAGGAAGCGTATTTTAGACAACCTTCTACAACCGATTATAATGGTGTATACAAGGGGTATTATTTGGATTTTGAAGCCAAGGAAACCAAAAACAAGACTTCATTTCCCTTTAAGAATTTCCATCAGCACCAGATTGATCATATGAAGAACTGTTTAAAACAAGGCGGTATTTGTTTTATTCTATTATGGTTTTCCAGCATCGAACGTTGTTTCTTTCTGTCCAGCGAAGTGTTAATCGCTCTCTGGGAGCAGCAAGCATCCGGAAAGAAATCCATGACTTTAAGCCAAGTCGAAACTGAAGGAATCGAAATCTTCCCCAAGATTGCACCACGAATTCCTTACTTAGATGCTGTGGATGAATTTATTTGTAAAAAGGAGTAACTACAACTATGGCAAAGACCTCTCGTTCAGAGAAACGACCGAAAAAGGCGGCAAGAACCAAAAAGGGCAAGATGAAGCGTTCAAAGCAAAAGACTGGCTTGCCTATTAAGATCTTAACGGTGATCGTCGGCTTCTTATGTTTAGTTATGCTGGCAGGTGTCGGGCTGTTCTTCTTCTATGTAAGTGATGCCCCCAAACTGACTGAAAAAGCATTAGAAGCACCAGCGTCCTCTAAATTTTTCGACAACAGTGATACTGAGTTTGAAGATTTAGGCGCCGAAAAAAGAGAAACCGCCAACGCAGACGAGATCCCTCAGGAATTGGACGATGCGATTGTATCGATTGAGGATCGTCGTTTCTTCGACCACAACGGGATTGACCCGATTCGAATTGTCGGCTCAGCGATCCACAACTTGACCAACGATACTGTTCAAGGAGGAAGTACCTTAACCCAGCAGCTGATTAAGCTGTCTTACTTCTCCACTGACAGCTCTGACCAAACCCTGCGGCGCAAAGCTCAGGAAGCTTGGTTGGCATTAAAGCTGGAACAGCAAAAGTCAAAGCAAGACATTTTGACCTACTATATTAACAAAGTCTACATGGCCAATGGCGTTTACGGCATGAAGACGGCAGCGGAAACCTACTATGGCCGACCGCTAAATGAATTAACTATCGCCGAAATTGCTTTACTGGCAGGTATGCCGCAAGCACCGAGTGCCTATGACCCTTACCAGCATGCTGATGCAGCGAAGAAGCGTCGCAACACCGTGCTTTACACTATGCTGGAGAACAACAAGATTACACAAGCTGAATATGATGAAGCTTCTGCAGCAGATGTTCAAGCAGGCTTGCAGCCGTTGTCAACAGATAACGAAGAACGGCGGATTTCGGATAACTATATGAAGGAAGTTATCGCTGAAGTCGAACGTAAAACCGGCAAGGATGTTTATACCGATGGCCTTGAAATCTATACCAACTTAGATATGGATGCCCAAAAACAACTGTATGATATTGTCAATACTGATATGTACGTTCAATATCCAGACGAAGAGCTGCAGGTTGCGGCAACTTTAATGGACGTCAACACCGGGAAAGTAACGGCTCAAATCGGCGGACGAAACATTGCTTCCGATGTCTTTTTAGGCAACAACTTAGCCGTAAGTACCAACCGCGACTTCGGTTCGACGGTTAAACCGATCACTGATTACGGTCCAGCGATTGAATACGATCAGCTGTCTACCGGCACGTACATTCAAGATGCACCCTACAATTATCCAGGCACTAAGACGCCAGTTATGAACTGGGACAACAGCTACTACGGCAACATTACCTTGCGTCAAGCATTGTACGATTCACGGAATGTCCCGGCAGTGAAGCTGTTTGATCAAGTCGGTGCCGATCAAGTGTCTGAATTCCTAGGTAAACTAGGAATCAAATACGAAGACATTCAATTGTCTAATGCGATTTCCAGCAACACGCAAACTTTGGACAACCCTGAATATGGCGTGTCCAGCGAGAAAATGGCGGCAGCTTATTCGGCCTTTGCCAACGGCGGAACGTATTACGAACCGCAATATGTCAGCCGGATCGTTTATCCTGACGGCACCGAAGAAACCTTCCAAAGTGAAGGGGAAAAAGCGATGGAATCTTATACCGCTTATATGATTACCGATATTCTAAAAGACGTAATCACTCAAGGTACAGGCACAAACGCTCGGATTCCTTCGTTAATTCAAGCTGGTAAAACTGGGACTTCCAACTATACCGCTGATGAGCTGGCACAAATTACTACTAATTATGGCAGTGTTTCACCAGACGTTACCTTTACTGGATATACGACCAATTATGCGATGTCTGTCTGGACTGGTTATAACGAGAAACTGACGCCGATCACCTCGCAGTCTAATATGATTGCGATGGACGTTTACCGCGAGCTGATGGAGTATGTTTCAGCTAGTGTTCCGAATGTCGATTGGGATTTCCCAGACGATGTGGTTCGGGTCGGCAATGAATTGTATGTGAAGGGCGCTACTGATGTTCCTTATCAGCAAACACCAAGCTATTCCTATAACAATGGCTACAACAACTATAACAATAATAACGGCTATACCGTTCCAAGCGCGACAACGCCGGATGACGCAGAGGAAGAAACCACTCCATCTGCTGCACCGGATGTAACGACACCGTCCGCTCCGGCAACTGAACCGCAGCAGCCAAGCGATAACACCCCTTTGCCTGATCCAGGTACCACAACACCTGGCGCTGGTACGGGCGGCGATGGCGGAAACACTGGTCAAAACCAAGGCGGCGCTACTCTAACACCGCCGGCTACACAGTAGATTGGTTAAAACCAAAGAGAACCTGAAAACTTATCTTCATTAGATAAGTCTTCAGGTTCTCTTTTATTTGGCAATTTTCAAACGATCCTTGCCATCCTGGCACAAATCCAGTAATGGACAAATTTCGCATTTTGGCGAACGAGCCATACAATGGTAGCGGCCAAAGAAAATCATGGTGTGATGGGTCTTTACCCATAATTCTTTAGGAACTTT
The DNA here is from genome assembly GCF_017377575.1 of Candidatus Enterococcus moelleringii. Classification (GTDB taxonomy): domain Bacteria; phylum Bacillota; class Bacilli; order Lactobacillales; family Enterococcaceae; genus Enterococcus_A; species Enterococcus_A moelleringii. The sequence goes on along the minus strand of NZ_JAFREM010000018.1, from coordinate 258,456 downwards.
CCGCATCAAGGTTTCTTCTACCTCGGTGACACTGGCCTTCAGCTTGCAAATTCGCAGCCGTTTGCTCACTCGTTCAACGTGGGTATCCACCGCAATCGCTGGAAATCCAAAGGCATCCCCCATCACCACATTGGCAGTTTTACGGCCAACTCCCGGGAGCTTAATCAGCTCTTCCCGCGTTTTCGGCACTTCACCGCCATATTCTTCTAACAGCATCTCAGCACAGGCCTTGATGTTTTTCGCCTTGTTGCGATACAGACCAATTGTTTTGATCTTCTCGATAATTCCTTCAATCGGCGCCTGGCTCAAGGCTTCTGGCGTGGGATAAGCCGCAAATAAAGCCGGTGTCGCTTTATTGACCGAAACATCGGTGGCTTGAGCGCTAAGAATCACCGCGATCAGCAGCTGAAAGGGATTATCCGAGACCAGTTCACCGTGGGCTTCCGGAAACATTTCATACATGCGGGAGATAGCTTCCATCGTTTTTTCCTTACTTAGCATCTGAATCCTTCTCCTTCAACCAGTTATACAAGGAAACCTTCGGCAATTCCTCCGAACCCTTCACTTCCTCTTTTTGCAGCAAAATCTGCTTGCGGCGTTTTTGTTCTTCCTCGACCTGCTGCTTGGTGCGGATGTTTTTCCGCTCCCAGCTTAACAGCACTCGGTCAATATAGGTTAAGTTGTAGGCTTGATTTAACACAGCCTCTCTTAAAGCCAAGGCAATCAGGTCTGGTGCGTAGTGATCTTCCTCAATCCATTGGCCAATCCGCTGGTATTCAATCGCTGAAAGCGGACGACCAAATTCCTGTTCGAAGGACTGATACATCTTCTTAATTGCCTGCTCTTCCGTCAACTGCTCTTCTTGGAAACGTTCTTGCTCTTTTAACACCGATAATTTTTCATAGGCCGGCATTAAATTGTAGCGGTCTTTGTGACGCCCATTTTCGTCCAGCGCGTTCTCCAGCTCCACAAAGCCTTTATTGATTAGATCACCTAATAGTTCATAGACTTTTTCGTTGGTGATGCCCATCGAATCGGCCACCTTCACCAAATCAGGAAAGTCATTGCCGGATTGACTAGCTGCCAGCAGCTGAAGCCACAGCATCGATTCAAAAGTCGAAAGCCCTAAACGAGCGTAATTTTTAAGAAAGAGATTGGACACTGTCGTCTGTCCATTTGATAAATATTCTTCCAGTGAAATCATTTTAAAGCCTCCATTCTTTCCTAGTGTACACTAAATAATAAGGATAGCCAAGATGCTAAGAAAGGCTTAATAAACTCCCTCAGCTTTGGATAAACTTTTCCTCAACTTCTTCAAAATCTCCGCTGATCGCCGACAAAGCGGCTTTGATTGGTTTATTTCCTTCAACACTAAAAAAGGCCTGAGGAAATCCCCAGACCTTAGAATGATCAATTATTTGCTGCTTTTTTCCATCGCTGCTTGTGCCAAAATATTCAAGTAGTTCCAAGGACGGTCAAAGTGTGGTTGGAAGAAGAAGTCTTGTAAAGCCAAGTCTTCAACAGTCATGCCATTTTGAATTACAACAGACATTGTGTTGGCTGATTGTGTAATGTCGTACTTAGAAATAAATTGTGCACCGACGATACGGTTAGTTCCTTTTTCGACAACTAATTCCATCAGAATTTTTTCTGTTGTTGGCATGAACTCTGGACGGTAATTGTCTTCGATCAAGGTTGTGTCAACATCGATTCCTTGCAATTGCGCACCTTCGCTAGTTAAACCAGTTGAGCCGATGTTCCAGCCAAACAAGTACAAACCAGAAGTTCCTTGGGTGCCGCGGTATTTCATTTTTTGTTCCGTCAAGTTATGACCAACCAGCATTCCTTGGCGAACCGCATTGGTTGCTAACGGAATGTAGCTGTCTTTGTGAGTTGGGTTGTAATGAACCACGGTTGAGTCACCAGCTGCAAAAATATCTGGATCGCTGGATTGCATGTATTCGTTGACTTTGATCGCACCATTTGGCAGCATTTCTACTTTGCCGCGTAGTAATTCAGTATTTGGTCTGAAGCCGACACATAGGATAACCATGTCTGCATCAAATTCAGCATTTGCTGTGGCAACTTTCGCAACTTTGCCGTCTTCATCAGCGATAAATTCACTCACGTTAGCACCTAAAGCCAATTTCACGCCGTGATCTTCTAATTCTTTTTCCAACACATCAGTAAATGGTTGGTCTAAGTATTTGTTTAAGATACGAGGAAGTCCGTCGATCAAGGTTACGTCTTTACCAGATTCCGTAAAGGCTTCAACCAATTCGATCCCAATGTAGCCGCCGCCGACAACGACAACTTTTTTGGCACTTTTGGCTTCTTCGATAATTTTGTTGGCTTGGTTATAGTTTTTACATAATAGAACATTTTTTGACTCGATGCCTGGGATTGGCGGAATAATTGGCCAAGAACCAGTTGTCATGACTAATTTATCGTAATCAACCACTTTTTCTTCACCGGTTTTAAGGTCTTTAGCGGTTACTTTTTTCGCTTCAGTGTCCACGTTAGTTACATCATGCTCCATGTTCACCTTTGCACCTAGAGAAGCTAATTCCTCTGGATTTGAGTAAAATAGGCCAGCAGGATCTTTCACAACCCCACCTACATATAAGGCGATTCCGCAAGATAGAAACGAAATATTATCGTTACGTTCATAAACGGTAACCTCTGCTTCTGGATGAGTGGCTAAAATATTCTTGACTGCTGCTGTACCGGCATGGGTACATCCGACAACTACTACTTTCATCTATATATCCCTCTTTCTTTGTAACAGTTTTTAGTTTGCAATGAATTGCACAATCAGTATAGCAGAAACCGCTGAATTCCCTATCTATTTTGCTCACAAAGCGACTATTATTTTCGCTTTTAAGAAAAACTACAATCGTTTTATTGCTACAGAAGTATTTTTTAACAGATACAGCAAAAAAAGGGCATCCCGTTTATGGACACCCGAGCAAATTCTATTTTATTTCAGCTTTAATTCGTCGTCCCCCAGCTTTCGTCGGTTACCTGGTCATTTCCTGCAGCGAATTTGTTGCCATTTGAGTTCTATAGAATAAATTTTACACCCTGTCACTTCTCATTGGTGACTCTGTTGACTTTCTCAGCCTTGATTTTTGGACTACGATTGATGCTAATCTCAAAAAAAAAGAGCAAATCGCTAAAGCGACTTACCCTTTCTTTTGACAATCTGGACATGAACCGTATACTTCTAACCGGTGCTCGTTGATTTGGAAACCAGTTAATTCACTGGAAGCCATCTCTACGTCTTCTAATCCCGGATAAAAGAAGTCTTCGATTTTTCCGCATTCAGTACAAATCGCATGATAGTGCTTTTGAACACCGAAATCAAAGCGACTTGCCGCGTCTCCATAGCTCATTTCTTGTACCATACCGATTTCAACAAACTTTCGCAAGTTGTTGTAGATAGTAGCCACACTCATATTTGGGAAACGATCTTCCAATGAACGGAAAATTTCGTCTGCCGTGGGGTGAGTGCGATGCTCAATCAAAAACTCCAAAATTGCGTAACGTTGAGGTGTTATCCGTACGTTCGCTTCCTTTAGATCTTCAATCGCGTGTTCTACCGCATGCTTAGCCATAATATCTCCCTCCCCTTATAATCTTTCTTAAATAATACTACTATTCGATTATAAAAGCTAGTGAGAATATTAAAACTTCACAAATACGCTAAAATCACTGCTCAAAATTAAATAATTCAGTGGACAGGTAACGCTCTCCGCTGTCTGGCAAAAGAATCAGTACTTTTTCGTCAGCTGACATGGTCTTCGCTAAATCTAATCCAGCTTTTAAAGCAGCACCGGATGAAATCCCTACTAAGATGCCTTCCTTTTTAGCGATTTCCCGCGCTGTTTCCATTGCGTCTTCTCCACTAACTGCTGTCACTTCATCATAGACAGATGTATCTAAGTTGTCAGGTACGAAACCTGCGCCGATCCCTTGAATTTTGTGAGGACCTGGTTGTCCGCCTTCTAAGACAGGTGATTCTTTTGGTTCAACCGCCACCACTTTGATATTTTGATACATGCGTTTTAGTTCACGACCTACACCGGTAATGGTGCCGCCTGTGCCCACGCCTGCAACAAAAGCATTTAAGCCGCTGCTGCCAAAGGTATCCACGATTTCTTGAGCAGTAGTTTTTTCATGAATCGCTGGGTTGGCTGGATTTTCAAATTGTGAAGGAACAAACCAGCCATTCTCTTTAGCTAATTCATCAGCTTTGGCAATTGCGCCCTTCATGCCATCAGGACCAGGTGTCAAAATAAGCTCTGCACCATAAGCCTGCATCAATTTTCTTCTTTCAATACTCATAGTTTCCGGCATCACCATAATTACTTTGTAGCCTTTAGCCGCGCCAACCATGGCTAAACCGATTCCTGTATTCCCTGAGGTCGGTTCGATAATTGTTGCACCTTCAGTTAACTTTCCTTCTTTTTCAGCGCCTTCGATCATACTTAAAGCGATCCGATCTTTTACACTGCCCCCAGGATTAAAGGATTCAACCTTTACATAAACTTGTGCCATGTCATCAGAAACTAAACGCTTTAATTTAACAATCGGTGTTTGACCAATCGTTGCTAAAATGGAATCATAAACTTTCGTCATCATTACGTCCTCCCTTACCTTATGTAAGTATAGTAAACGAAAAATGGATTATATGCTAGTGATATGTCCAGTTCGAGAGGTGTCCCTAAGAAAGGAGGCACAACTTGTCAAAAAAATTATACTTTATTATTTCAGACCAAAAAAAAGAAGCTGATAAGCTTCTTTTTTGATTATATAGCTAATTGTTGTCCCGGCATGATCATTGAATCTAGACTTAAGCCGTTATTGGCTAACAGTTGATCCACGGTGACTCCGAAATGCTGAGCGATTCCCCATAAAGAATCTCCATTTTGAACAGTATATGTTTGACCAGTAGCCTGCGGTGTTGTTGCTTGGGCTTCAGGTTGTGCTGCTTGTTCTTGTGTTTGTTCAACAACAGCTGCTGTTGGAGCAGCTTCGATTGCTGTTCCCGCTCCTGGAGTGTCAAAACGGGTTAAATTGTACATTTGAATCAAAGAAATCAATTTACCGGCATAGCCTGGATCAGTTGCATAGCGTCCAGTTAAGTAAACGGCTGCATCCTGATAGCTGGATGTATGGCTCTTCCACGCACCAGCATAGTAAGAGTTGCGCATAATGTTGGCATGATCTAAAAATGATTCTTCATAGCTGTTGTAAACAGCGAATGGTTCTGACATACTCACCCATTGGCCATCTAAGAATTCTTGGGTATTCATGTAGATGCTTGGTCCGCCGTTGTATTCTTTTACACCAAATAGATTGTAATACGGTGCAGCAGATAATGTAGACGATCCAAAGCCGGTTTCAACTAACGCTTGGGCCACCATGATGGATGCATACAAATCATTTGATGAAGATACTTGCATCGCTGAGGCTCCCAGCTGCTCAATAAAAGCTGACTGATTTTGCGCTTGGCCGGTTTCTGCAGCTGACGCCTTCACAGTATTTAATCCCATTACTGCTGGCGTTACAGCTAAAGCGGTACCTACTACAGGCATAATCCGTTTTACTTTCTTAGATTTCTGTTGTCGTATGTATTCATTTCTTGCACTGCGAGTCTTAAACTGGCTCATTCTCTACCTCCAAATATACCCTTGTTTTCATTTTTCCTGGTACGTCACAATAAAAGTATACGCTATAAAAATTCTCTAAACAATTTAAACACGGTATCTTCATTCATTTGTTAGGCTGTCGTAATATGCGTAACAAAAAAATAAAGTGCAGAAATGTTATTCTGCACTTCATTTTATCAAATTTTATAATTCGTTGTAGGTATTTACTACGTTATCAACAGTGAAACCAAATTGTTCTAACACAAATCCACCAGGAGCTGACGCACCGAAGCGATCAATGCTGATCATTTTGCCTTCATTGCCGATGTAACGTTCCCAGCCAAATGATGAAGCGGCTTCTACAGCTACGCGTTTAGTCACGGCTTTGGGCAAGACTGCTTCTTTGTAAGCTTCATCTTGTGCTTCGAATAAATCAAAGCTTGGTAATGAAACCACTGATACGTCTTTGCCTTGTTCCTTCAAGACTTTTTGCGCTTCAACTGCTAAGTACACTTCTGAACCAGTAGCAATTAAGATACCGTCAGGAGTGTCAGTTGCTGCTTTAGAAATCACGTAACCACCTTTAGCTACGCCATCAGTCGCAATTTCTTTGCTGCCTGGCAAGACTGGTAAGTTTTGACGACTTAGAACCAATAAGGTAGGTTTGTCCGTTGATTCTAACGCAACTTTCCAAGCGGCAGAAGTTTCGTTGCCGTCTGCTGGACGAATTACTTGAACGTTAGGCATGCAGCGTACGCTGGCTAATTGTTCGATTGGTTCGTGAGTTGGGCCATCTTCCCCTACTGCTACTGAATCGTGAGTTAACACGTAAGTAACTGGCAAGCCTTGAATCGCTGACATCCGGATTGCTGGACGCAAGTAATCCGTAAATACGAAGAATGTACCGCCATACACGCGAGTACCACCGTGTAATTGAATACCGTTCATAGCTGCTGCCATGGCGAATTCACGAACACCAAACCAGATATTGCGGCCTTCATAAGAACCAGGCTGGAATTCTTGTTCGTCAGCGATCGTCGTATTGTTTGAACCAGATAAGTCGGCAGAACCGCCCCAGACAGTTGGAACTGCTTTAGCAACTGCTTGGATAACTTCTTTGCTTGATACACGACTTGCTTGGCTTGAACCTTCTTCGTAAACTGGCAGGCTTTCTTCCCAGTTTTCAGGTAATTTACCGTCAAAGGCATCTTTGAATTGTTTTGCTAATTCAGGATGGGCGTTTTCGTAGTTTTTGAACATTTCGTTCCATTGTCCTTCTACTTCAGCGCCTTTATCCAACATATCTGCTTTGAAGCGTTCAGCTACTTCTTCAGGCACTGTGAAATCAGGATATTCCCAGCCGTAAACAGCTTTAGCAGCTTTAATGCCATCATCGCCGATTGGTGCACCGTGAACAGCAGAAGTGCCTTCTTTTGGTGAACCAAAGCCGATAACTGTTTTAATTTCAATTAAAGTCGGTTTTTCTGTTTCAGCTTTTGCTTCTTCAATCGCTTTGCTGATGGCATCCAAATCATTGCCGTCTTTTACTAAAATGTGCTGCCAGCCGTATGCTTCATAGCGAGCACCTACGTTTTCAGTGAAGGCTTTGTTTGTTGGGCCATCTAAAGAAATGTCATTTGAATCATACAAGACGACTAATTTACCTAGCTTCATATGACCAGCCATTGAACTAGCTTCTTGAGAAACACCTTCCATTAAGTCTCCATCACCAACGATAGTGTAAGTGTAATGATCCATCACATTGAAGCTGTCGCGGTTGTAAGTAGCTGCTAAATGAGCTTCAGCCATCGCCATACCTACAGCCATTGAGATTCCTTGGCCTAATGGGCCAGTAGTTGCTTCCACGCCATCAGTATGCAGAAATTCTGGATGTCCAGGTGTTTTACTTTCCCATTGACGAAAGTTCTTCAAGTCATCAATTGTTACTTGGTAACCTGCTAAGTGCAACAAGCTATATAGCATTGCAGAGCCATGACCAGCTGACAAGATGAAGCGGTCGCGGTTTGGCCAGCTTAATGATGTTGCTGGGTTTACGTTCAAGTGTTTTGTCCATAGGGCGTAAGCCATAGGTGCAGCCCCCATTGGTAAACCGGGATGGCCGGAGTTGGCTTTTTGAATCGCCTCAATACTTAATGTGCGGATCGTGTTGACACCTAACTGATCAATTTTATCAAACAAAATAATACGTCCTCCTTTTTGGTGATAAATACTTTTATTCCACATTCATTGTAACCGATTTATTTTCCTATTTCAATTGGAAATGCGAAATTTTCAAATTATTTTCGATTATGCAGCCCTTTTTCCTTCTGAATCTGCTTCAATTTTTCAGGAGTTACGTCTTTTCCATCAGGGTCAACGACCTTCATTCCTTCGATGTGATGGCGCATGCCGCTGCGAAAAGAGGACAAGTATTCTTCCCGCAAAACTTTTTGTTCGTGTTGTTCTGCCTCGCTTAAGCCTTCAGTCTTCTTCTTTTTTGCTAACTCATTAATTCGAGCAATCTTTTCATCTGAAATCATTTTATGCACCTCGCTTCCGCTCTCCATTATACAACAAAATGCCTTCGATAAAAAAGCAAAAGAAAGCGAACGCGTGTTTGATTTATCGAAAAAAATATGCTAAACTGAAAAAAAAGAGAAGAAGGTGTGAGCATTGGCAAAACGAACTGAAACAAAACAATTGGAAGTTCTGCGGTTCATTCATGAACGCGTTGAAAATAAAGGGTATCCCCCAACTGTTCGTGAAATTGGAGAAGCGGTGAATCTTTCGTCCACTTCAACTGTCCACGGACACTTAGCTCGCTTAGAGAAAAAAGGCTTGATCCTGCGAGATCCAACCAAGCCCCGGGCCATCGAACTAACGCTGGACGGGCTAGAAAAAATCGGCGTTCAGCCGCAGGTCATTCCGATGCTGGGGATCGTTACCGCTGGCGAACCAATCTTGGCTGTTGAAGAAGCTTCAGACTTTTTCCCAGTGCCGCCAGACTTGGCTAGTGAAGAAGGCAGCTTGTTCATGCTGACAATTCGTGGTGAAAGTATGATTAATGCCGGTATTTACGACGGCGACCATGTAATCGTGAAAAAACAGACTACTGCAGTTAACGGCGAGATCGTGATTGCCATGACTGACGAAAATGAAGCGACTTGCAAGAGATTTTATCGGGAGAGCGACTACATTCGTCTTCAGCCTGAAAATGACCAGATGGAACCCATCATTTTAGACAATGTTTCAATTTTAGGCAAGGTCGTTGGATTGTATCGAAGCCACATTTATTAATCGGATTTTTTCCGGTTAATTTTTTTCTTTACAAATCGAACAAACATTCGTATAATAGGTATACAAACATTTGTTCGCATATTTTATTAGGGGTGAATTATTTATGAAAGCAGTAAGAAGATTTGGCTTGATTATTGGATTTTTGTTGGTTGGATTAGTGATTGGCAAGCTGGGTTCATTGGCTACGATTGTCGTCTTCTCTGGATTGTTCATCGTTTGGTACATGCTGTGGGATGAAAAGAAATACGCCCAACAATACGAGCAAGAAGACACCTATTACGAAGAAGAGTACTACTACGAAGAAGAAGCGCCTGAAGAGGTTTACTATATGGATTCATACGATTACTACGACTATTATGACCATCACTACCATAAATCAGCATAAGAAAAAGGCCTTGAAAATCAGCATTTGTGATTTTCAAGGCCTTTTGTTTTGAAGAATTTTAATAGTCCATCAAGGTTAAGATGTCATATTTTTCGATTTTATCGCGTCCATGAAGTTCTTCCAATTCGATCAAGAAGGCACAACCCACCACGATACCGCCTAATTGTTCGACTAATTCGATGGTCGCTTTCACGGTTCCACCAGTTGCCAACAAGTCATCCGTCACTAACACCCGTTGTCCAGGTTGGATTGCGTCTTTGTGAATTGACAGAATATCCGTACCGTATTCTTTTTCGTATTCCACATCAAGTGTTGCTCTTGGCAATTTGTTTGGTTTACGAACCGGCGCAAAACCTACACCTAATTCAAAAGCTACCGGACAGCCGACGATAAACCCGCGGGCTTCAGGTCCAACCACCATGTCGATTTGCTTTTTGCTGGCATACTCAACAATTTGTCGCGTTGCTTCACGGTAAGCATCTCCGTCAGCCATTAAAGGTGAAATGTCTCGAAAGACAATCCCTTGTTGCGGGTAATCAGGAATGCTGGCAATATAATCTTTTAAATCCATCTTGTATTTCCTCCTAGCTTTTCAGCCAATTTCTTATAGTTTGAATGTCACTCATTAGTAAAAATTCTTCACTCTCAATTTGTTTCATTCGTTCTTTATAGTAAGGACTCTCTTCAATCACCTGATTTTGAGGATTCTCTACTATTTCTAAAACACCGTCATCTATTGTAACAAATTTTAAATCAGAAAACACGCGAATCATGAAGACGAGCAATTTTTCAGAGATTCTTAAATAATTCGAGATATTTTTCAGCTTGTAACGAATGTCCAGTCGTTTTTGCTGCAGACAAAACTTATACAGTTGTTTAAACTGCTCTTGACTAGGCATCCCGTTCAGATAGGCTTCATCAGCACTGTATAAGAAAAGATACACCCGTTCGAAATTCCCGTAGTTTACTAATGATTTGATCAATTCCTGATCACTTGGACAATCCACCACTACTAGTTGTCGATACTCTGCGTATTCTGCTAAGTGCTCTTCTTGATAAACTTGTACCTGGTGCTTCAGGGTGTCAGATAAAATGTCGCGGCTCTTTTCTTGGAAGGCCAAGTATAGCGTGCTGGCGGTTTCCAGCGGCTGATTCCAGCTGTGCTTCGCCCGACGATCAATTACTTGAAGACCTTCTGTGGCAAAATCCAGCAGCTTCAGCTGAACCTTCTTCTGACCGTTCCACTCATTGATTTCCAAGTCACCAACAAACCGAGTGTTTTCCTGCTTTAATTCTTCTAGTTTCGCGCCAAAACCGAAACCAATGACATCCACTTGTTGATTGTCATTAGTCAGCATGAACTTCACATGCTGCTGATCGGCTCCGATGGCTTTTATCTGAGCGACCTTGGTTTCCTCCACTAGAAAATGGGGTGCTGGATTATCCGTTCCAAAAGGCGCTAATTGTTTTAATTCTTCTGCAAAGGCCAAATTCACTTCTGCCAAGGAAAGCTCTTCGTCAATTTCCAGACTAGCCCCTTGCATTAAATCAATTTGTCTTTCCAGAATATACAAAGCAATCTGCTGCTTCAGTTCAGGCAGGTTTTCACTAGGCAAGGTTACCCCAATAGCTGCTTCATGTCCGCCGAAATGGGTGAAAAACTCCCGCATCGTAGTTAACATGCCGTACATGTCCAAGGCGCCGCTGCTGCGACCGGATCCTTTGGCTACACCCTCTTCGCTGATAGACAAAACGATAGCCGGATGCCCGGTTTGCTTCAAAATATTTCCGGCAACAATTCCAAGTACACCTGGATTCCAGCCTTCTTTCGCCAACACCTGGACTGGAGCATCTTCTTCCAGCATATCCATCGCTTCTTGAGTGATTTGCTGGACAATTCCTTTACGTTCGGTATTAATCTCATCTAGTTTTTGTGCTAATTCATGAGCCAGATTATCATCAAAGGTGGTCATCAGCTCCACTGCTGGATTGGGATCACCTAAGCGACCAATCGCATTTAAGCGAGGACCGATACTAAAACCGATACTGACTTCATCCAGTTTTTGCACATCGACACCGCTGACCTTCAGCAAATGGTTCAAGCCCATCCGCTGATTTTGCTTCATGATTTCTAAGCCCAATTGAACAATGGTCCGATTTTCGCCAGTCATTGAGACTAAATCGGCTACTGTTCCAATACAAGCCAAATCCAGAAGCTCTAACGGCGGTTCCTCCAGTAAAGCGGTGGCCAATTTGAAAGCTACACCCGCTCCAGCTAGTTCACCGAAAGGATACTCTCCATCTGGATGACGTGGATGCACAATACAATAAGCATCCGGCAGAACCGGCGGCATTTCGTGGTGATCGGTTACAATCACATCCACTTGGCGCGAGTTGGCATAGGCGATGGCTTCATTACCCGCCACTCCATTATCCACGGTTACAATTAATTGGATGCCTTCGTTGATTTTTTCTTCAAACAAAGCCTGGTTAGGCCCGTAACCATGAATAAACCGGTTCGGCAGCACACAGTGCACTTCCGCCCCCAGCATTTCCAGCGTTTCCTTCATAATTGAAGTACTGGTGATTCCGTCTGCATCATAGTCGCCATAAACTAAGATCGACTCACCTTCAATAATGGCGGCTTGAATCCGTTCCACCGCTTTTTGCATGTCATGCATCAAAAATGGATCATGTAAATTATCCACAGTGGCATAAATCATGCGCTCAAATTGTTCTTTTGTCTGAATGCCCCGCTGCCATAAAAGATTGGCAAAGGTTTGGCTATGTCCCATTCCCTTGATTTCTTCCAGAAATTCATGGGGAATCGCCGCGTTTTCCTTCAGGTGCCATTCAAAATTTGATTTCTTCAAAACATCACTTCCCAACCGTATTAGTATAGCAAAATTTCTTGGACAAAAAAAGAAATGAAAGAGAATGATCCTTAAAAATTTAGAATCATTCTCTTCCATTTAATCGTAATAGTCTAACGGGGGATTAGTTGGATCACTTTTAGCCGTCGTCTCACCTGTCAGCTGTTGGATATAATTATCTTTCTCGCTAAGCAGGCGTTCATAGTCCGCCTTCAGTGCAGCCACTTCATTTTCCTTTTCCCGTTGGTAGATCGCTTTATCTTCTGCTAGTTTTTCCTCATTACTAGTTTCAAAATCCTCAATTTGTTTTTGCAGCTGTTTTACTTGGCGCTTTTGTTGGAACATTGTCGCGCTTGAGGTCAAAAAGATCACCAAGGCCCCAATAATAGCTGAACCGATAATAATCAAGATCAGCGGGCTGAAAATTTTAGTAAAACCAAAATTAACCGGCACCTCTTGATTATTTAGTACGGCAAAGATGACAATAATTAAAACGAGAATAAACCCCAGGATTACCTTCCATTGTCTTTTCAAACCCATTCACCCTTATTTTTTATTGAATATACTTCCAGCTAACCAATCCCCAATATGTGGAAAGAGGATATACATACGAGACGCGGCTTCCATTACCCGCGGACGGTTAATTTCTCGCGTTGGTTCACCCATGCGTTTCACAATTGCTTTCGCTAATTTTTCTGGTTCTAAAACAATATTGCCTAAGCTGGCTAAATAACTGCCGCTTGGATCAGCTTTGTCGAAAAATTCCGTATCAATCGGTCCAGGATTAATAGTGGTTACATAAACACCTGCTGGCTTTAATTCTAAACGCAAGGCGTTAGAGAAACCTAAGACCGCAAATTTAGTTGCTGAATAAATCGTAGACTTGGCCGTCGCCATTTTCCCAGCCATTGAAGCCACGTTGAAAATATGGCCTTTTTTACGAGAAACCATGTCTAAAGCAATCTGCTGTGTGAAATAAATCATTCCTAAAACATTGACCTCAAACATTTTGCGGGCCGCTTCATAATCAAACTCAAAGAAGTCTTGGAACAGGCCATAACCTGCATTGTTGACTAACACATCCACGCTGCCGACTTCTTCAGCGATTTTTCCCAGCACGCTATCAACACTGTCTGGATCAGAAATGTCTAGTTGAAAGGCATATGCCTCCTTGCCGCTTAATTCCATACATTTTTCTTTTACTTGTCCAATCAACTGAATACGGCGAGCACAAGTTACCACAATTGCCCCGCGTTTTGCGGCTTGGTAACAGATTTGCTCTCCTAGTCCAGCTGATCCGCCGGTAACGACAACTACTTTGTTGGTTAAATCCATCCTCATCACTCCTTCAAAGGAATCTCAACAATATCGAAATCCTTTGCTATTTTAGTCGCTTTAAAAATTTCCTGAGCTTCTTTTTCTAATTCAAGCGCATCTTTGGTTAGGTAACGAGCCGAAATATGCGTCAGCACCAGCTGCTTCACCTGAGCTTTTTTAGCCACTCTGGCTGCTTGCTTGGTGGTTGAATGGAAATACGCCCGCGCCATCTTCTCTTCATCTTTCCTGAAGGTACTTTCATGGACCATCACGTCGCTGTTCTTGGCTAATTCCATCGAGACAGGAGTATAACGGGTATCGCCGAAAATAGTGACAATTCGTCCCTGTTTCTTCTGACCGATGAAGTCTTGACCGTCAATTACTCGACCATCCTTCAAAGTGACCGTTTTTCCTTGCTTGATTTGGCCATAAACCGGACCTGCCGGAATACCTAACGCCTCCAGCTTTTCAACCTGCAACGTACCTTCATGGTCCGCTTCAACTACGCGATAGCCATAGCTGTCGATTCCGTGATCCAATAAACGGCATTCTACTGAAAACTGTTTGTCTTTGAAAATGATGCCTTCCTTTACCTCAATGTAACGAATCGGATAAGACAAGCGAGTTTGCGAAACCTGCAACGCCGTTTTAACGAATTTTTCAATTCCCGGCGGCCCGTACAATTCCAGCTCTTCATCGCCGCCTTGGAAAGAACGGCTGCTCAATAAACCAGGCAACCCAAAAATGTGGTCGCCGTGCATATGAGTAATAAAAATCTTTTCAATCTTACGGGGACGAATGCTGGTGCGCAAAATCTGCATCTGGGTGCCTTCGCCGCAATCAAATAACCAAATTGCATTCCGTTCTGCTAATAATTTTAAAGCAATACTGCTGACATTACGATGTTTGGCCGGAACGCCTGCTCCGGTACCTAAAAATTCTAATTCCATAATTTCCCTGACTTTCTATCAAATTATCTTCATTCTAGAAGAAAGTCAGCCTTTCTGCAAATAGAAATCGGCTTAATTCTCTTCATTTGAAGAATCATTTGATTCATTATCGGTTTCTTTAGCCATTTCTTGGGCTTTTTTCACGTCTTCTTCCACTTCTTCATAGTTCAGACGAGTGATTTCGCCGCCCAGCTCATTCATGATTAATTGGTTCAACGGACGATTGTCATCCTCTTCTGCAATCAACAATAACCCAGTGTCGCCTTCTTTAATCTTATCAATCAGAAAGGCAAAGACTCCTTGTGCATCACGAACTTCTTTTACATCCCGGGAAGCACCAATCATACCGCCGGTAAACCAGCCCAGCAAAATACCGATCGGTCCGCCTAGAATCCCCACCATCATACCGATTAAACCACCGGTAGAACTTTTATTGTTGCCGGTAAAGTCTAAGAAGTCCTCAATTTGAAATTGATGCCCTCCGTCGTTGGAATGGTTAACGACAGCCATTTGTTCACCTTTGATTGCTCGAGTTGCCTGCAATTTCTTTACCTTTGAGAATGCTTCATAGGCTTGTGAAGGAAGCTCAAAGTTCATAATAATCACTCGTTTTTCCATAAAAATCCGCTCCTTTTTCGTATCAAGGTACTATTTTTTCAAAAATACTTTGTTTCTCAGGCCATATACCGTTTTGCTGCACATCACTATTGATATTTTTACTAAAAATTTTTTCTTGCTCTGATTCTGTTAAACTGCCAAAAGCAGAACTGGCATCCTAATATTAAGGTATTAATTTTTTCCAAAAAATAGTACGTTTTTCAGACTGTATGCTTATTTTAAGTTTAACAGTAAAGCGCGGTTTTGTGAACTAGACACCCCTTATGCTGGCAATAAATTTGTTATGTAAACAGAAATAGTCAACTGCTATCTTAGATTGGCAGAAGATATTAACAAAAATACGCAAAAAATCGGAATCAGGAGAACCTGATTCCGATTATCATGAAGCGCTAAGCTTCTACATTATTACTCAACAAATTCAAATTCGTATTTATCAATTCGAACGATGTCGCCGTCTTTGGCGCCGCGGGCACGTAATGCTTCATCGACACCCATTGCACGTAGTTGACGAGCAAAACGCATTACGGTTTCGTCGTGATCGAAGTTGGTCATCTTAAATAGTTTTTCTAATTTCTCACCAGCCAAGACCCAAGTAGTATCTGGTTCACGGGTAATCGTAAAGCCAGGATCTTCGCTTTGGTAACCGTATTGAACCGTTTCTTCTTCAATATCCTCTTCGTACAACGGAAATTCTGGCGTTGTTTCCAGTAAATCAGCCGTCGCGCTCAATAAGTTATCCATGCCTTGCTTAGTGATTGCCGAAATCGCAAAAATTGGCAGATCGTCAGCAAATTCGTCTTCTTTTTCTTTAGCTAATTGTTCTTTAAACTTAACCAGATTCTCTTCTGACTCAGGCATATCCATCTTGTTGGCCACAATAATTTGCGGACGCTCCAGCAAACGCAAATTGTGAGAACCTAACTCATTGTTGATGGCTACATAATCCTCGTAAGGATCACGGCCTTCCATCCCACTCATATCGATCACGTGTAAAATAACCCGTGTCCGTTCGATATGACGCAAGAATTGAGTTCCTAGGCCGATACCTTGAGAAGCTCCTTCAATCAGACCTGGCAAATCGGCAGCTACAAAGCTGCGGCTATCATTCGTTGTAACCATTCCTAAGTTAGGAACTAAGGTCGTAAAGTGATACGCACCAATTTTGGGTCTAGCAGAAGAAATTACTGATAGAATAGTCGATTTACCCACAGATGGGAAACCTACTAAACCGACATCCGCTAAGACTTTCAATTCTAGTTCAATTTTACGTTCTTGGCCTGGTTCGCCGTTTTCCGCAATTTCCGGTGCCGGATTTCTTGGTGAAGCAAAGCGAATATTACCTCGTCCGCCTCGTCCGCCTTTAGCTACTCGTAATTCTTGGCCGTTTTCAATTAAGTCACCAATTAAAACGCCTGTATCAGCATCGCGAACCGTCGTGCCAGGGGGAACTTTTACATACGTATCCTGTGCTCCACGGCCGTGCATGCCTTTACTCATCCCATTTTCACCGGGAGTTGCTCTAAAACGACGATTAAAACGGAAGTCCATTAAGGTACGTAAGCCTTCTTCTACTACTAAGATTACGTCACCGCCGCGTCCGCCATCGCCACCAGCCGGCCCACCATCGGGTACATATTTTTCACGACGAAAGGCAACCATACCGTCTCCGCCTTTACCGGCCTTGACGTCAATTGTTACCTGATCTAAAAACATAGACATCTTTCGTCCTCCTTGTTTTATCTATTTTCTGACTACTGAATTTCCACATCAAACAAAGTCTCCTTATTTTAGCTGTATTTACCACTAATGTCCATTACTGGAGGGGAATCTAATAAATTTTTATGCTTCCTTTTCCATTCTTCGATGAGAAACTGACCGATTCTCCGATTGGAGTGTAATCTTTTGACAAAAAATTGCATCCGATGCAGAATTGATCATGTAAGGAATAAGTGCATTTGCGCTTTATTTCTCGAATACAAAGGAGGAACTTTTAGTTATGACAGTAAAAGTAGGTATTAATGGATTCGGACGTATCGGTCGTTTAGCCTTCCGTCGTATTAAAGAAGTATCAGATGATATTGAAGTTGTAGCAATCAACGACTTAACAAGTCCTACAATGTTGGCTCAACTATTACAATTTGACTCAACTCACGGCACATACCCAGGCACTGTAACTGCAACAGAAAATTCAATCGTTGTAGACGGTGAAGAAACACGTGTTTATGCAGAACCTGATGCAAGCAAAATCCCTTGGGCAAAAGAAAACGGTGTTGATATCGTTTTAGAATGTACTGGTTTTTATACATCTCAAGAAAAAGCACAAGCTCACTTGGACGCTGGCGTGAAACGCGTAGTTATCTCAGCTCCAGCTGGTCAAATGAAAACTATCGTTTACAACGTAAATGATGACACTTTGAACGCAGACGACAAAATTATTTCAGCTGGTTCATGTACAACTAACTGCTTGGCACCAATGGCTTACTTCTTGCACGAAGAATTTGGTATTGAAGTTGGTACTATGACAACTGTTCATGCGTACACTTCAACTCAAATGCTATTGGACGGACCTGTTAAGGGCGGAAACTTGCGTGCTGCACGTTCAGCTGCAGACAACACAATTCCTCATTCAACTGGTGCGGCTAAAGCTATCGGCTTAGTTATTCCAGAATTGAACGGCAAATTACAAGGACATGCACAACGTGTGCCTGTTGTTGATGGTTCATTAACTGAATTAGTTTCTGTTCTTAAAACTAAAGTTACTGCTGATGAAGTCAACGAAGCAATCAAAAAACATACTGTTGATAACCCATCATTTGGCTATGACGATCGCGAAATCGTTTCTAGCGATGTTATTGGTACTACTCAAGGTTCAATCTTTGACCCAACTCAAACAGAAGTTACTTCTGCTGGAGACTACCAATTAGTTAAAACTGTTGCTTGGTACGACAACGAATACGGCTTTACTTGCCAAATGATTCGCTTGTTGGAAAAATTTGCTAACCTATAAGCAACCACAATTTAATGCTCAGACATAAGAGGAGACTTCGGTCTTCTCTTTTTTTAGAGGAAAAATCAACTTTTTTTCATAGGAAGTCGGTTCGTTTTTTGTTATGATGGAAAGGAAAGAATTTTGAAGGGAGATTTATATGCAACTAAAAAAAGTATTACTCAGCAGCGCTTTAGTCTTATCCGTTGGCCTTTTGGCTGCCTGCAACTCTGGCAATGACGCGACAAATTCATCGGGGAGCGCTTCTAACTCCACGCAAGAATCTAGTGTAGATTTAAACAAGGTAGACCTGCCGCAGCTTTCCAATGAAGTAACCGATGACGAATACTTGGTGGAAATGGTAACAACTGAAGGCAATATTAAAATTAAGTTGTTCCCGAAAGAAGCACCAAAAACCGTGGAAAACTTCGTAACACATGCTAAGGATGGCTATTATAATGATACAACCTTCCATCGTGTAGTGAATGACTTCATGATCCAGGGGGGCGACCCTGAAGGTACTGGTATGGGCGGCGAAAGTATTTGGGGCGATCCTTTCGAGGATGAAATCTCACCAAGCTTGTACAACATCCGCGGCGCTCTTTCGATGGCCAATGCGGGGCCTGATACTAATGGCAGCCAGTTCTTCATTGTACAAAATACGGAAGATAAAAGTGATGGCTTAGCAATTCAATATACACCTGAAAAAATCATTGAGGCTTACAAAAATGGTGGAACACCTACTCTAGATGGCGTTCATGCTGTGTTCGGTCAAGTTACTGAGGGTATGGATGTAGTTGATAAAATTGCTGCTGCTGAAACTGAGGCTAATAGCCAAGGGGAAAACTCAACTCCAGTGGAGCCAGTAAAGATCAATGAGATCAAAATTTTACAAGAACCAAAGGAATAAGTTTAAGAATTTAATAAGCCGAAGTCAGTTTTCCAACTGATTCCGGCTTATTTTTTATGCTTATTTTTGCTCTTTGTCGCCGACGATAAAGGTAAATTGGCAGTCAGTAACTACCGTGTCCCCCACAGTCGCCCAAGCTTTTGCTGTTCCTACTGGCCCTTTGATTTTTTCAATATCAAAGTTCAAAAACAGCGTGTCGCCTGGTTTTACTTTTTCGTGGAAAACAGCCTTGTTGATTCCACCAATATAAGCCGTTTTTCCTTGGAAGGCTTCTGACTTCAGAATCAGCAATGAGCCCGCCTGTGCTAAGGCTTCAACGATTAGCGTACCTGGCATCATTGGATCATTTGGAAAATAGCCTTGGAAAAAATCTTCATTCATGGTTAAGTTTTTGACTGCAGTGATATGCTTTTCGTCCTCAAATTCTACGACAGCATCTAGATAGTAAATTGGAAAGCGGTTTGGAATGATTTCCATAATTTCTTCAACGTTCATTAGTATTTCCATTCTTGCACCTCGACATCTTATTTGTTTGATTATCAAACTATCATATTCTCTCTTCTTTTTCAAGCATTACCAGATTAATAAAAAAATAGTTTGACAATCAAAGCTTTTTCCAACATAATGTGTTCATACGAAAATTAAACTAGGAGTGAATCAACCGCATGTCATTTTTAACTGGAAAGAAAATTCTTGTGACTGGTGTCGCAAATAAGAGAAGTATCGCTTGGGGCTGTGCGAAAGCTATCGCCGACCAAGGAGCAGAAGTTATCTATACGTACCAAAACGATCGCATGAAAAAAGGGTTAGTCAAATTAGTTGGTGAAGATGCACCAATGGTTGAACTAGATGTATCTAAAGATGAAAACATTGAAAAAGCTATGGCTGCTATTAAAGAATTAGTCGGCAACATCGACGGCTTCTTACATTCGATTGCTTTTGCCAACAAAGAGGAATTATCTGGAGACGTATCAGAAATTACCCGTGACGGCTTTAGTCTAGCACAGGATGTTAGTGCCTATTCATTACTAGCATTAACGAAATATGCGCTGCCAATTCTAAATCCAGGCAGCAGTATCGTAACTATGACTTACATGGGGTCAGAACGTTCAATCCCTAACTACAACATGATGGGTATCGCTAAAGCTGCTTTGGAAGCTGAAGTACGCTACCTGGCGACCGAATTGTCACCAAAAGGCGTTCGAGTGAATGCTATCTCCGCAGGTGCCTTGAAAACATTAGCGGTAACTGGCGTGAAGGATTACCAATCCTTACTTAACCTTTCTGAAGAACGGACACCGGATAAAGTCAGTGTAACGATCGATGAAGTCGGCCAAACTTGTGCATTCTTGTTGAGCCCACTAGCTAGCGGTATCGTTGGTGATATTATTTACGTGGATAAAGGTGTGCATTTAAGCTAGATAGACATAAAGTGTTTAAAATTTTGTGACTCTATCCTCAACTACGCCCCCATTAAGCAATATATAGGTATACAAAAGCTGCTGCCAGTTTTGAATTGGCAGCAGCTTTTGTGTGTTCTATTCTACTGTGTAAATCCAGCCTTCTGGTGCTTCTACGTCACCAAACTGAATTCCAACTAGTTCGTCATATAATTTCTTGGTTACTGGCCCAACTTCGGTTTCACTGTAAAAGACGTGGAAATCATCGCCGTTTTGAATTCCGCCGATTGGTGAGATAACCGCCGCTGTACCACATGCTCCAGCTTCAGTAAATTCATCCAGTTTGTCTAGATAAACATCCCCTTCCACCGTTTCCATGTCAAAGCGATCTTTCGCCAAATGCAGCAAAGAATACTTCGTAATACTCGGTAAAATTGATGGTGAAGTCGGCGTAACAAATTGATTGTCTTTGGTAATACCAAAGAAGTTCGCAGAGCCCACTTCCTCAATTTTCGTGTGAGTTGCCGGATCTAAATAAATACAATCAGAGAAATTGCGCTTGTGAGCTTGATAACCTGGCAAAAGACTCGCGGCGTAGTTGCCCCCTACTTTTGCTGCTCCAGTTCCTTGCGGTGCAGCACGATCGTATTCAGAAACGATAAAGTTGGTTGGTGCCATTCCGCCTTTGAAGTAAGGTCCTACCGGCATGCAGAAGACTGAGAATAGATACTCAGGTGCTTCCACAACACCAATGTTATCTCCAACTCCGATTAGGTAAGGACGAATGTATAACGTCGCGCCTGTGCCATATGGAGGTACATATTCTTCGTTGGCTAAAACCACTTGTTTTACTGCATCGATGAATTTATCTTCCGGAACTTCCGGCATACACATTCTTTCAGCACTGCGGTTTAGACGTTTGCTGTTTTCATCCGGACGGAACAAGTTGATTTTACCGTCTTTGCGGCGATAGGCTTTCAGTCCTTCAAAGCATTCTTGTCCATAGTGCAAGCAAGTTGAACCCTCGCTGATTGTAATTTTATTGTCTTCAGTTAAATGGCCTTCATCCCATTCACCATTTTTCCAATGTGAGATATAACGATAAGGGGTTTTGATGTAGTCAAACCCTAATTCTTCCCATTTTATATTAACCATTCTATCATCTCCTTTTTATATAAACGTTAGTCTACCACTTTGTTGGAAACTTGTCATGAATATTTTCAATTTTTTTGGAATTTTCTGTCTTTTTATCTTCAGCAGAACTATCGACAGACTATTTAAAACTTGATAAAATGAAATGCGTTGGAAGAAAGGAAGAGATTGATGCTTTTTTTAGCAATACAAACCACTGATTCGACCGGACTTGATGTCGTAGATCAGGCAACAGAAAAAATCTCAGCATGGCAGCGTTATTGGCAGTCGATTGATTGGGATGCCGTCTTTTCCACCTTCATTTCAAAAGGGATTACTTTGCTGGCGATTTTGATTCTTTTCGGAATCATTCGTAAAGCCGGAAATTTCTTAATTACTCAATCCTTTGATCGCCAAAAGCGTAAAGTCGCTGGCAGTACCACTCGAATCGAGACGATTCATACCTTGTCGTCTAATATTTTTTCTTATACCTTGTTTTTCTTTTTCCTTTACTCGGTATTAGACACGATTGGCATTCCAGTGGGCTCGCTATTGGCCGGGGCCGGAATTGCTGGTATTGCGATTGGACTTGGTGCCCAGGGCTTCATGAACGACATCATCACTGGTTTCTTCATCATTTTGGAGCAGCAGATTGATGTGGGAGATTACATTAAACTGGTTAATTTGCAAATCGAAGGAACGGTTACTTCGGTGGGGATTCGCATGGTGCAGTTAAAAGCAGCTGACGGCACGGTTCACTTTGTCCCTAACCGCAACATCACTACCATCAGCAACCTGTCACGAGCACACATGCAGGTATTGATTGATATTCGGATTCAGCCAAATGAAGGCTATCAGGAAATCAATCAATTGATCCAAAAGGTCAATGATCGCTTAGGAAAAACCTATAAAGATGAAATCTTTGATGGACCAAATCTTTTTGGGATGGTGGATTTAGGCAACAGCAACTACGCCATTCGAACCGTGATGTACGTAACCAATGGAAGACAGCTGCCATTGAAGGAAGAGTTTTTGGCGAACTATGTGAAGGAATTGACCGATCATGGGTTTACTATTCCTAACAACCCTATTACACTCTCGTAGCAGCAGCTGGATAAAAATTTACAAAATAAATACCCTCAAACAGCCTGTGAGCAGTTTGAGGGTATTTGCTTTATCTTTACCAGCTGGCTTTCTTTACGCCGGGAATTTGGCCTTTATGGGCCAATTCGCGGAAGTGGATACGAGACATGCCGAACTTGCGCATATAGCCTCGTGGACGTCCATCGATTAAATCCCGATGTTTCAGACGGTTAGGATTGGATTCCTTAGGCAGCTTTGCTAAGCCTTCGTAATCGCCAGCCGCTTTTAGAGCTTGACGTTGTTCTGCATATTTTTCAATTAAAGCCCGTTGTTTTTGTGCTTTAACAATTTTAGATTTTTTAGCCATTTCTTGACTTCCTTTCCCATAGGTATCTATTGATTAAACTGTAATGGTTACTTTTAATAACTTTACTAGAATACTCATTGGTTGAGGAAAAGTCAATTAATGTGTATTGGCAGGTGAAAAATGGCAGTTAACGAACAAACTGCTTTCCCTCAAAACAAACTGCAAAAAGCACGAATGGCAAAAAAAGAAACAGCCGAAGCTGCTTCTTGATCTTGTCGCTATTTTGATGTTGCTGGCTGCAATACGAATTTTCCACTAAGACGTTGTTTCTTGTCCAATTCATGGAAGGTATGATTGACAGCTTTTAAAATTTCCCGCCGGGTGATAATGCCCTTAAAGACGCCTTCATCATCCAATACCGGAATAAAGGCCGCATCCACCAGCAAATGCATAATGTCTTCCAGATCACAATTTTCTTTCACGGTTTCGATCTCAGTATTCATGACGTCTGCTACAGTATATTTGCTTAAATTTTTTGTATCTATTCCATCAATATCCATCATTTTGCTGACAACATCATTCAGGCTTAACAGCCCGATAAAACGATCCCCTTTATCTAACACCGGAATCTTCGAGTAGCCAACCTTAGATAACACTAAGAACGCATGCTCCAAAGGATTGCCCACCATAACGTTTGCTACATTTTCAGACGGAATCATCATTGTGTCCTTCTTTTCGGACATTAATTCCTCGATTGTACGACTAATCATACAACAGCCTCCGTTTCTACTTTCCCTATCTATTTTACTGAAACAACCCTATAGTAAGGGCTTTTTTGCTCAATGTTAAGTAAAAATTAGAAACTATTTAGCAAACTCAGCTACTAATTCTTCAACAGGCTGATGGGCCCGATTGTAGTATTGCACCACGTATTTTTCCGGTGTGCTTTCAATGATTGCATAACTTGGAATCCGCACTGGGCCGCGAGGCTGGGAGATACTTCCGGGATTAACGAACAGAATCCCCTGATCCATTTCTGCCACCGCTTGGTGAATATGACCAAATAACGCGATATTAGCACCCTCTTCTTGAGCTTGAAGGGACAGCACGTTTAAACCAAAACGAACATTGGAACGATGACCGTGAGTCATAAAGATCCGATCGTCACCAATGGTAACCAGCTGTTCGGGTTCGTAACCAGGATCGTAATCGCAGTTGCCTCCTACTACAGTAAAATACTTCCACATGATGTCGTTTGCGGCAAGCTCTGAGTCGCCGCAGTGAAACATGCCATCCATTTTGCCGTTGTAACGTTTGATTAATTCATCTAAAATCTGGCGGTCACTATGATTATCACTAACTACTAAATATTTCATGAATCTATCCCTCCAACCATTTCTGCCAGACTTTTTCCAAGGCTTTGACTGCTTGTGCCCGGTGGCTGACTTCATTTTTTTCAGCAGCGGTCATTTCAGCTGCTGTTTTGTTAAATTCTGGAACAAAAAATAATGGATCGTAGCCAAAGCCGTTATCTCCTTGCGGAATGCGAGCGATTTGGCCGGGCCAATCGGCTTCTACGACCAAGCTTTCCTTATTAGGTGCTGCAAATACCAGCGTGCAATGGAAATGAGCGGTCCGCTTTTCATCAGGCACCTCTGTTAGTTCGTGTAAAAGCTTTGCATTGTTGGCAGCATCACTTTTACGTTCACCCGCAAAACGGGCGGAATAAACCCCTGGCATGCCATTTAGCGCATCTACGGCTAGACCAGAATCATCCGCCAAAACCGGCTGCTGCAGGATCTGAGCAATTGTTTCAGCCTTTAAACGAGCATTTTCTTCAAAGGTCTTGCCGGTTTCCTCTACATCTGGCAAGTTGGGGAAGTCAGCTAACGTTTTGATTTGATAGCCGGCTCGGGCAAACAGTGCCGAAAACTCTTTGGCTTTTCCTGGATTTCCGGTAGCGATCACTACCGTTTTTTCTGGTACTTCTTCAGCGTCCACCGTGTGCAAAGCTTCCTTTTGGTAGCTGACTAATTCTTCTATTCCAGCTTTTCCGTGTAAAATCAAGGCATTCAATTCCGTATCATCAAAGGTCGCTTCTTCACCAGTGCCTTGAATTTCGACAAAACGGCCTGATTCAGTCATGACGATATTCATGTCAACAGCCGCTGAAGAATCTTCAACATAGTCTAAATCAGTAACGACTTGACCATCTGGCAAAATACCGACACTAATTGCTGCTAGATGTTCCTTAATCGGATCTTCCTTCAGCTCACCAGACGCAAGCAACTTATTTATAGCCAAACGTAAAGCAACAAAGCCGCCGGTAATACTTGCGGTACGCGTACCGCCGTCTGCTTGAATGACATCACAATCGATTACGATGCTGCGTTCGCCTAATTTAGCTAAGTCAATTACTGCCCGCAATGCTCGGCCAATTAGACGCTGAATTTCCATCGTACGGCCTGACAGCTTGCCCTTGGCACTTTCCCGACGATTACGGGTATTGGTAGCTCTTGGCAGCATGCTGTATTCAGCAGTTACCCAGCCCGTTCCCTCGCCCCGTAAAAAGGGTGGTACTGATTCTTCGACTGTCGCTGAACAGATGACCTTTGTATCGCCAAAAGAGATGACTACTGAGCCTTCTGGATGTTTAAAGACGTTGGTTTCAATGGTTACGTTTCTTAATTGCTGCAAACTTCTTCCGTCATGACGCATTTATTTTCCTCCCAAATGTATATGTTCAACCTCTAATGTTTTAAGGTCCAACCAGTCGCCGGCAATATCGCGAAACATTTTCGGTGAACCAGTTGTATAAAATTTACAAGTTTTCGATACTTTTCGATCATAATTATTCAAGTTAAAGTAATCCAAAAGCGTACTTAGGTCGTTGACCGTTTCAGCTCCTGAGTCAATCAAGGTGACGTCGCTGCCCATGACATTTTGGATAATCGGACGCAGCAAGGGATAGTGAGTACAACCTAGAATCAGCGTATCCGGCTTGTTATACATCAGAGGAGCCAAAGTTTCCGCCACGATTTTTTTCGCCACTGGGCTGGTGAACTGGTTACTTTCTACTACTGGCACGAACTTAGGGCAAGCTAAGCTGCGGACGTGTACATCTGGCGATTTTTCCAACAGCTCTTTTTCGTAGGTAGCGCTTTTTACGGTTCCTTCTGTCCCGATTACAGCAATTTCCCCAGTGTGACTCGCTTTTAGAGCAGAACGTGAGCCAGGCTGAATCACCCCGATCACTGGAATATCTACTTTTGCTTTGATTTCATCTAAGGCAACGGCCGTAGCCGTATTGCAGGCAATCACCAGCATTTTGATCCCTTGATCAATTAAAAATTGGGTCATTTGCCAAGTGAATTCAACGACTTGCTGAGCAGGACGAGGTCCATAAGGGCAACGTGCGGTGTCGCCAAGGTATAATATGTGTTCATTTGGCAGCTGCCGCATTGCTTCTTTTACAACCGTTAAACCGCCAACACCTGAATCGATAAAACCGATGGGTAGTTCATTAGACAACATTTCTCATCCTATCTTTTACAAGTTTCACCTTATTTTGTACTTTTTAGCGTTTTTTTTCAAGTCCTAGATCATTTCTTTTACGATACCTTATAGCAAGCCGCTGCTTTTAGCGGATATTTTGTTGATGACAAACGATAATAAAAGGGAATTCATATGAAAAAAAGATGCCTGAAAAATAAATTGTGCTGCACCTATGAGAAAAACGTTACTGACGGCTTTTTTCAGACACAAAAAATCCAGAGAAAGGTGCTCTCTGGATTCCATCGGTCTGAAAGTTCTATTTTAATAATTGTATTTGCTATTTTCCAAGTATCTTGAAGCCAAGGATAATGCGTAACAAACGACGAAATACATCGCAGTCATCGCCACAAACATCGGAATCACGTAGTTGGTGTTTTGACCATACACGATTCTGGCATTGTGCATCAATTCCGGCAGCGAGATAATAACCGCCAATGAAGTATCCTTAATTAAGGAAATCAACTGGCTTAAAATGGCTGGCAGCATTGATTTTAACGCTTGAGGAATGATAATAATCATCAAGGTTTGAATGTAGGTCAAGCCTGAAGACAAACCTGCCTCTGTTTGACCAATCGGCACTGCGTTAAGCCCTGCCCGGAAGATTTCTGACAGCATCGCTGATTCAAAAATCGTCAAAGCAGCAACGGCAGCCCAAAAGATATTTAATTTGATCCCAATTTGCGGTAAAGCAAAGTAGGTAAAGAAGATAATCAGCAGCAGCGGTAAATTTCGAATGACATCCACTACAATACCGACAATCTTGGAAACAAACGGAATTTTGCTGTAACGAACAGTTCCGGCAATCCCGCCTAAAATCATACTTAAAATAATTGAAACAATTGATACTTGAATCGTGACCCAAAGCCCGTCTAAAAGGAATCGGATATTGATCCAAGCAAATGCACCGCTAAAGTCCATCGTATTCCTCCCTTTCTAGGCACTTGCCCAATTCTTATCCAAATAATTCATTAGATAAGACAATGGCAAGGTTAATACTAAGTAAAACAGTCCGACAATGATATAGGTATCAAAGGTATTGAAGGTGGTGCTGGCAATTAAGTCCCCTTGATACATTAGATCCAACCCGGCTACCATTGCTAAAATAGATGAGTTTTTAATCAAATTGATGAATTGGTTGCCTAATGGCGGCACTACAATTTTGAAGGCTTGCGGCAATACGATGTAGCGCATTGTCTCCGCGTATGAAAAGCCGGAAGAAAGGCCCGCTTCCATCTGCCCTTTAGGTACTGTTTGAATCCCTGAACGGACCGTCTCAGCGATAAAGGCCGAGGTGTAAATGGTCAAACCAATCGTTCCTGCTTGGAACCCGTCAAAGGTATAAAAATACATTGGTGCAACTACGTAAAAGAACATGACAATAATCAACAGAGGAATATTTCGGAAAAAGGCCACATAAGCCTTAGCAAGATTCCGAATCACACTATTATGGGATAATTGGAAAATCGCCATCAGTGTCCCGATGATTAAACTAAAGATCAATGCCATGAAACTAGCATACAAAGTAAATTTGAATCCTTCAAAAAACTCGCTGGAATAACTGCTAAATAAATCAGTCATTGAATTTAGCCCCCTTTGCTGCTTTTCCTACTGACTCATTCGGGAACCACTTATCATAGATTTTGTCGTAAGTACCATTGTCATGCATTTTTCTTAAGGCGCCGTCAACTTCGTTCAGGAAATCTTCCTGACCTTTATTAATGGCAATCCCATAAGGTTCAGTCGTAAAGGTACCGCCAACTAATCCATAATTGTCGTTTTCAGAAGCCATCCCTAACAAGATCGCATTATCCGTCGTCATGGCATCCCCTTGACCGGATTGCAATGCAGTAAATGCTTCGGCATAGTTTTCTAATTCCAAAATGTTTGCTTCTGGTGCATGCTCACGAATATTGATTGCTGAAGTGGAGCCTTTTACTACTAAAATCGTATCATCAGCCGTTAAATTCTCAACGCTGTCTATATGACTGCCTTTTTCAACTAGCAGTGATTGTCCAGCATCGAAGTAAATATCAGAGAAATCAACCTGTTCCAAACGTTCACTAGTAATTGTCATCGTCGCAATAATGCCGTCGATATTTCCGTTTTTTAACAACGGAATCCGTGTTTTAGAAGTAACCTCTACAAACTCTGCGCGGCCTTCATCCCCTAAGATTTCTTTAGTGATCGCTTTGGCGATATCGATATCAAAGCCTTCAACTACGCGAGTTTCGATATTCATCATCCCAAAGAGACGAGTATCATATTTTACGCCCCAAGTAATGACAGGCTCTGTTTCCAATCTTTCGGCGATATTTTCATTTGCCACACTGTCCCCTTTACATCCTGATAAGCCAAACACGACTAGGATTAAGAGAAAGAAGGAGACAATTTTTTTCACTTTTGACATAGTCATCCTCCTAGTGGTTAATTACTTTACTTACAAATTGCTGTGCACGAACTTCTTTTGGTCGTTCGAAGAATCCTTTCACATCGCGAGTATCTTCCAATACTTCACCTTCAGCCATGAAAATAATCCGGTCAGCCACTTCTTTGGCGAAGCCCATTTCATGGGTAACCACGATCATTGACATACCGTCTTTGGCAATTTTCTTCATAACACCTAAAACATCACCGATCATTTCCGGATCCAATGCTGAAGTTGGTTCGTCAAATAGCAATAATTCTGGATTCATTGACAGCCCGCGGGCGATAGCGATCCGCTGTTGTTGTCCACCAGACAACATCGATGGATAAGAATCCTTCTTATCTAACATGTCCACTCGATTTAATAATTTCTCAGCCGTTTTGATTGCATCTGCTTCCGGCTGTTTTAATACTTTGATTGGCGCTAAAGTGATGTTTTCTAACGCGGTTTTATTTGGGTATAAATTGAAGTGCTGGAAAACCATACCAATTTGTGTGCGGATGTCTTTAAGCTTCACATCTTTACTATGTAAATCTTTTCCGTTCACCAATAAATGACCTGATGATATTTGTTCCAGCCCATTGATACAGCGAAGCATCGTGCTTTTTCCTGATCCTGAAGGGCCAATCACCACAACTACTTCACCTTTATCAAAAGCCAAATTGATATTTTTTAAGGCATGAAACTTCCCATAATACTTCTCTACCTCTTTGAATTCGACCATTGCCATGTATGAACACCCCTACTCTTCCTAATTTAATTCTAATTTTTCAGACCTGACTCTAATTATATGCTAAGTATTTTTCGTTTGTAAAGTAAAAAATCTACAACAACAAAAAATTACTTGCCAAACATTACCTTTTCATGTTAGGTTTACTGACATAAAAAGCCACAGTTGTTGCGTTCATTAAAGAATTAGCAGTTGTTTAAATTCCCAAAAAAGGTTACTATTTTAAGGTAGGTTGAAGACTAAATATACGATGAAAAGGTGAATCGAATGACAAACATTATCCTGACTGGCGACCGCCCAACAGGTAAATTACACTTAGGACACTATGTTGGCTCGCTGAAAAACCGTGTGGCGATGCAAGGTGATCCCGAAAACGAACTATTCATCATGGTTGCTGATATGCAGGCCCTGACTGACAATGCGAAAAATCCAGAAAAGGTTTATTCAAATGTGCTGCAGGTAGCTTTGGATTATTTGGCAGTTGGCTTAGACCCTGCCCGCACAACCATGTTTATCCAATCGCAAATTCCTGAACTGTCAGAATTGACGATGTACTTCTTAAACTTGGTAAGTGTTGGACGCGTGCGCCGCAACCCAACGGTTAAATCTGAAATTGAGCAAAAAGGCTTTGGCGATAGCGTACCAACTGGTTTCTTCATTTATCCAGTGTCACAAGCTTCTGATATTACAGCTTTTAAAGCAAACTTGGTTCCAGTTGGTGAAGACCAAAAACCTATGCTG
Source organism: Candidatus Enterococcus moelleringii (assembly GCF_017377575.1). Taxonomy (GTDB): domain Bacteria; phylum Bacillota; class Bacilli; order Lactobacillales; family Enterococcaceae; genus Enterococcus_A; species Enterococcus_A moelleringii. The sequence goes on along the minus strand of NZ_JAFREM010000018.1, from coordinate 228,094 downwards.
GAGCAAACTCAAGAGATTGTTCAAAGCTTTAATAACACTTACGGGGAAGTTCTCGTTAACCCCAAAGGAGTCTTCCCTGATAAAGGGATGGGACGCCTGCCAGGAATTGACGGCAACGGAAAAATGAGCAAATCGCTAGGCAACGGAATTTATCTATCTGATTCGGAAGAAACTGTTGCTAAAAAAGTGATGAGTATGTATACCGATCCGAATCATATCCATGTGGAAGATCCTGGTCAAGTGGAAGGCAATATGGTCTTCACCTATCTAGATGTTTTCGGCAAAGATAAAGAAAAAATCGAAGAACTGAAGGCCCACTACCGTCGCGGCGGCCTTGGGGATGTCAAAATCAAGCGTTATTTAATTGAGGTCTTGGAGGAAGAATTGAATCCAATCCGGACTCGTCGGGAAGAGTTTGCTAAAGACCCTGAGCAAGTGATGTTAATGCTGAAAGAAGGCAGTGAAAAAGCCCAAGCAGTGGCTGCTCAAACCTTAGCAGAAGTCAAAAAAGCCATGGGTATCGCCTACTTCTCATAAAACTAAAATTTGGATAAGCTTGAAGATCAGCTTATCCAAATTTACATTTAAAACTAGCAAAGCCTGTTTGAGAATCTGAACACTTTTTAAAAAGCTTTGTTATAAAAAAGGAGCAGCAAGCATATAAATGCTGGCTGCTCTTTTTTCGTTTAGCGAATGACCGCTGATACTTCTTTTTCTAGACTCTTGATCACTTTGCTCATCCACTGATTGATTTCTTCATCAGTTAACGTTGCTTCTGGGTTAACAAAAGTTAGGCTGTAAGCCATTGACTTCATGCCTTCTTCGATTGATTCCCCTTGATACACATCGAACACATGCACATCTGTCAAGAAACGGCTAGCTGAGCTGCGAATCACTTCAATGATTTTGGCATTGGAAACTGATTCTTCCACTAATAGAGCAATATCGCGGCTGACTGCTGGATATTTAGAAACCGGTTCGTAAACCAGCGGTTCTTTCTCCACTGTCAGTAAAGCATCTAAGTTCAATTCAGCTACAAAAGCTGATTTAAGCTCATAAGCTTTAACGATTTTCGGATGAACTTGTCCGACAAAACCAACTAACTGATCATTCATGTAGATAGCAGCGGTTTGCCCAGGATGCATTTCCGGTAATTCGGAGGCAGCTTGATAGCTGATTTTTCCGCTTAGTCCTAGTCCATCAATTAATTCTTCTACAATCCCTTTGGCTGTGTAGAAATCAACTTTTTCGGCTTTTTCCGCCCAAGTTCTATCCGTACGATTTCCTGTTAAAGCAATGGCAACGTGTTTTTCTTCCAAAGGTAAATCCTTTTTCGGATCATTGTCTTGGTAGAACACACGGCCGATTTCGTACAAGGAAACATCCGCGTTTTTACGAGCAACGTTGTAGGCTAAATCCTCTAACAAACCGCTAATAAGATTCAAACGCAAGACAGAACGGTCTTCACTCATTGGCCAATCAAGACGCGTGTACTTACTTTCCCGCATAGTGAATTGTCCAGCTTTTTCTTCCGTGGTTAAGGCATAGCTGATCGCCTCATGCAAGCCGCTTGCTTCTAATAAAGAACGAACTTTGCGAGTGTTCTTTTGAACATCCGTTAATCCTCCAGCAACAGTTTGGCCACTTGGAAGCGTTGAAGGGATGTTATTGTAACCGTAAATCCGGGCAATTTCTTCCATCAAGTCGGCTTCGATGGTAATATCCCAACGACGTGGCGGAACACTCACTGTGTAGTTGTCGTCAGCCTCTTGATAATCAAAATCCAATGCTTCAAATACGGCATTAACATCTTCAATAGTTAACTCAGTTCCCAAGAAATAATTCACGTTTTTCAAGTTCGTAGTGACTTCAACGTTTTCTGGGTTGACTTCGCTGCCTAAAACGCCGCCCTGCAGAACTTCGCCGCCAGCTAATTCAGCGATCATAGCTGCTGCAACATCACCAGCTAAGCCAATAGTTGCTTGATTAATACCTTTTTCAAAACGTGCTGACGCTTCGCTGCGCAAGTTGTAAGCTTGAGAAGTGCGACGAGTTGCTACACTGTCAAACATTGCTGATTCCAAAGCTACCGTTGTGGTTGTATCAACGATTTCTGAATCAAGACCGCCCATGACACCAGCAAGAGCTACTGGAATTTCACCATTGGTAATCACGATATTTTCTGGGTTAAGCGTACGTTCAACACCATCCAACGTAGTCAAAGCTTCTTGATCTTTGGCACGGCGGACTAAGATTTCCTGACTGCCTAATTTGTCGTAGTCAAAAGCATGCAGTGGTTGACCAAATAACAACAAAATGTAGTTAGTAATATCTACAACATTGCTGATGGGACGAATGCCTTCGTTCATTAGACGGTTTTGCAGCCATTGCGGACTTGGTCCGATTTTAACGTTTTTAATGATGCGAATCTCATAGTGAGGGGCATCATTTTTATCAGCGACAGATACTTTGATTTTGTCCGCGGCTTTTTCATCAATTTCCTTTAAAGTTACTTCTGGGAAAACAGCTTTTTTACCATAGATTGCCGCTGTTTCGTAAGCAACTCCTCGCATGCTCAACGCATCTGCCCGGTTAGGAGTTACAGATAAATCTAGGATGGCATCATCCATATCTAAATAGGAGAAAACTGGTTCGCCAGGCACTGCATCTTCTGGCAGGATGTAAATACCATCGGCAAATTCTTTCGGAATCACGGAATCGCTGTAGCCTAATTCTTGTAAAGAACAGATCATGCCGTTAGAAACTTGGCCCCGCATTTTGCCTTTTTTGATTTTAACGTTGCCGGCAATTCGTGAATTGGGTAAAGCCACGATTACTTTGATACCAGCTTTGACATTCGGTGCGCCGCAAACGATTTGTGACAGCTCTTCTTCGCCAATATCCACTTGGCAAATTGACAAGTGATCTGAATCCGGATGCGGGATGCATTCCTTCACATCACCGACGACAATTTTTTTCAAACCTTCTTCAGGTACTTCGACACCTTCGACCTCGATCCCGGTTAAGGATAAACGGTCAGATAATTCCTGTGGTGTGATATCTTTTAAATCCACGTATTCATTTAGCCATTTATATGAAACAAACATAATCGGTTATTCCCCCTTGAACTGTTCTAAGAAACGAACATCATTTAAATAGAAGTTACGTATATCATTGACGCCATAACGCAGCATTGATACACGATCCGGTCCAATCCCAAAAGCAAAACCAGAGTAAACTTCTGGATCAATACCGGACATAGACAAGACGTCAGGATGCACCATACCAGCACCTAAAATTTCAATCCAGCCGGTATATTTGCAGACGTTACAGCCTTTGCCGCCGCACTTAAAGCAGCTGACATCTACTTCTACTGAAGGTTCAGTAAAAGGAAAATAGCTTGGACGCAAACGAATACTGCGATCTGCCCCGAAAATTTCTTTAACGAAATGCTCTAACGTGCCTTTCAAGTCAGCCATGGTGATTCCCTTGTCGATAACTAAGCCTTCAATTTGGTGGAATTGATGACTATGAGTGGCATCATCGGTATCACGACGGAATACCTTACCAGGTGAAATCATCCGCAAAGCGCCTTTAGAAAAGTCGTGACTTTCCATCGTGCGAGCTTGAACCGGTGATGTATGGGTCCGAATTAAAATATCTTCTGAAATGTAGAAGGTATCCTGCATGTCTCTAGCTGGATGGTTCTTCGGCAAGTTCATGCGTTCAAAGTTGTAATGATCACTTTCAACTTCATAGCCTTCAACCACTTGATAGCCTAAGCCGACAAATACGTCTTCGATTTCCTCCATCACTTGCGTAATCACGTGACGGGTTCCTTGCGGCAATTGTTTGCCTGGCAGGGTAACATCAATTGTTTCTTCAGCTAAGGCTTTTTCCAAAGCAATTTCAGCCAAGGCTGCTTTTCGTTCATCGATTGCTTCGGTTAACAGGTCGCGAATTTCGTTAGCAAAGGCCCCTACTTTTGGCCGTTCTTCTGCTGACAAATCCCGCATGCCTCGCAATACTTCCGTGATCGGGCCTTTTTTACCTAAAGTTTCTACCCGAATTTGCTCCACTGCGGCTAAATCTGCTGCATCAGAAATCTTCGCCAGCGTCTGGGTTTTCAGTTCTTCTAGTTGGTTCTGTAAACTCATCTCTCTACTTCCTTTCCTTTAAGAAAGGCTTCGCAAACTTGCTCAACTTTGAAGCATTAAGACTAAAATTTGAATAATTGGCTTCTCACAATTCTTCAAATTTTCGCTTAATGCCGACAAAGTTAGTTTGTGAAGCCGGACACCTTCAGCATCAGCTTGATAAGTCTTCTAATTGTGAATAACTTATTCTTTCCTAAATGTCCAAAAAAAAGAGACCTCGGTTCCTATAAAGGAACGAGGTCTCGCGTTACCATCCTAATTCGCCAAATTTTGGCGCACTCACATTTTTAACGGCCTCAGCCGGTCAGTTACGACAAGCTCCGGAAGTGAACTTCATCCTTTGTTACCTTAATCTGCTTCCAGTCTGCGGCAGATACTCCCTAGTAAGGCTCTAAAAGACTACTCTTTTCCATCAACGCTTTTTCTTTATTCAATTGACTATTTTATACTACAAGAAAATTGCTATTTTATCAACTACATTCTTGCTCTGTAATCCAATTTTCGCCCCAAACATGCAATTCTTTCATTACAGTATCCAATGCTTCACCTTTTTCAGTCAAACAGTAATCCAATCGTTTTTGGCCTTCTGGACCAGAAGTACGTGTAACCAGCGCTTCTTGCTCTAATTCTCTTAAACGTTCTGCTAGGACCCGGTCACTGACATGAGGGATCTTGGCGGCCAAATCAACAAAGCGTTGAGGGCCTTCTTCCAATAAGACATCGATGATCAAGCCGTTCCATTTTTTCCCTAAAATCGCAAAGCCTTTTTCAAATTTTGGACATAGAGAAAATTTAGTTTGTTGTATTTGTTCCATTCTACTCACCTCGTTACCGAAATTATACCATATTACTTACAAATCATAAGTATAGGACGCCTTCGTTTCTTAATTTTCTATTAGATCGATAACCTTTTCCCCTCGTAAGAACACGATATTTAATGAAGCAACCGGTTTGTTTTTCGCCTTTTCAATGGCTTCCTTATAAAGGAGCAATTGACCACGGTAACGATCAACTAATTCTTTTTCCCGCTGCGGTGTATAATAATCGGTCTTGAAGTCATACAAGACTAAATAGTCTTCAAACTCGATGTAGCCGTCGATGATTCCGTGGATCAGAATATCATCCTTCGCTTCATATTCCATAAACACTTCATTGGCCGGCAGCAGCATCGCAAACGGTTCTTCCCGGTACACCTGCGAGGCATGAGCTAAGACCAGCTGACCTAGTTCACTAGCGAAAAATGCCAGTAATGAGTCGATGGAAATAGCTTCGGCCAATTCTTGTGTTAGAGTATCTCCTGCCACGAGCTCATCGATCAGGTTTTGAATTTTCTGCTCAGTCGGCTGCTTGTCTAATGGAATCAGCTGCATGATTAAATGAGTCGCTGTTCCAATTTCGGCAGCGGACAGTTGGCTTTTCGTTTCTAAAAACTTCGGCTGATTCAAGCCGTCTTCGGTGAAACGATAAACCGCCTGCTGCGGGCCTTTTTCATCAAAGTTCAACGAGATAGCTTCCCGATTGTCGGGATCGTCGTACATCCGCTTCAATTCAGAAACCGATTGATAGCTGGTGGTTTTGGTGGCTTCAGGAAACTCATATTGATACAAAAGTCGTTTCTTCACTTGTGAGATATCAGCGGTTGCTTCCTTAACCTCGGCTTGTTCTTTCTTAGCCGGCATAAATTTGGTAATTTGATCGCCCAATGTATTCGGCAGAACAAAGGAAATAGCAAATTCAGCTGGCTGCTGAGCTACTTCTGCTTGTGGTGCAATACTTCCTTCCAGTTGGTACTCCTGCATCTCCGGATGACGAATCAAGGTTTGCCCCACCCAATCAAAGAAGGTTCCTCTTGTGCGGGAAGAAACTGGCAGTACCAGCTCAGGATTATTAGCGGTAGCCGACCACTTTTTCAGGGCGTCCTCTTGATTGCTGTAGGAGCCAACTAAGAACAGCTTCTGCTCCGCCCGTGTTAAGGCCACATACAGCTTGCGCATTTCTTCCGAAAGCAGCTTGCGCATATTCACCTGTTGAACAGCATCGAAAGCTAAGGTGGTAAAGCGCACCCGTGTTTCTGGCGTTAGGTATTTAACACCTAAGCCCAATTTTTCATCGAACACATAGCTGCGGCGGGTGTCTGACAGGTTAAAAGCTTTGCTCATATCCATCACAAAAACCACTGGGAATTCTAAGCCCTTACTGGCATGGATCGTCATTACCCGGACAGCATTGGTGATTTCTTCGCTTTGCGGCTCTGCCAAATCCTTGTCTTTTTCCTGCATTTTTTCGATAAAACGAATGAATTGGTACAACCCTCTAAAGCTGCTGCGTTCGTAATCCTTCGCCCGTTCAACCAGCGCCAACAGATTAGCGTGTCGCTGCTGACCCGCCGGCATTCCCAACACATAGTCAAGATACGCCGTCTCATCGTAAATTTTAGTTACTAGATCAGACAAGGCTTCTTGCCGAGCATACTCTCGCCAGTTAATGAACAATTGAGAAAAGTCTCGCAGCTTCTCACTAGTTTTGTCTTCTTTAGTAGCAATATACTGCTTCATCGCTCGATAAAATTCTTTCTTCGGCTGGAGTAAGCGAACCTGAGCTAGCTCTTCCTCAGTCAAGCCGACCATCGGCGAACGAAGTACGGCAGCTAGTGGGATATCTTGATACGGATTGTCGATGATTTGCAGTAAAGCAATCATCACCCGTAATTCAGTTGATTGGAAATAATTCTGAGTATCGTTAATCGCCAACGGAATGTCCAGCTGCTTAAAGATCTCCAGAATCGTTAAGTTGTTGCTTTTCGTTGGCGTCAACAGCACGATATCTTGGTAATCGATCGGCCGCATCGCCTTTTGTTTCTTGTCGTAAATCTCAAAGCCTTCATGGATCAACTCGCGAATTTTCGCAGCCACCATGATGACTTCGCCAGCGGTTTTATCTTCAATCCATTCCGGAGCTTCTTCATCCTTCTCGTAAACCAGCATTTCTGCTTTGAAGCTATCTGATTCAGGAAAGGCGGTGAAGCCGTTGATTAATTCGGCTTCCTGATCGTAGGCGATTTGCCCGACTTCTTCATCCATCAGCTGTTTGAAGACCAGATTGGTAAAGTCCAAGACCTCTTTGCGAGAGCGGAAATTCTCTGCCAAAATAATCCGACGGCCGCCTTTTTTGTCGGCAAAGTCGTGGTATTTCTGGATAAACAAGGTTGGATCGGCTAAACGGAAGCCGTAGATGGATTGCTTCACATCCCCCACCATGAATAAATTGCCTTCATTCACAGTCTCAGTGGCTAATGAGCGCAAAATCGTTTCCTGCAATTGGTTAATATCTTGATACTCGTCCACTAATACTTCTTCGAAACGATTGCGGTAGTGCTTTTGAGCTGGAAATTCACCCTCTACCTCGGTTTTCAAAATCTGCAGCGTGAAATGCTCTAAATCGTTGAAATCCAGCAGACCCTTTTCCCGTTTTTTAGCGGAGTAACGGCTGATAAATAGTTTTTCCACCCGAACCAGTTCCTCTACCAAAGGACGAGCGGCATGAAGACGTTCGATATGTTCTTCCGGTGTTGCCGCGAAAAAGCCGGTTTTCATATTGGTTAATAGATCCTTCGCAGTTTGACGCTTGTCCTTTAGGCGATCGATGGTTTCACCGTACAGTTCCTTCACCTCTTTTTTGCGAGGTGTCGGGAAAGTCGGAAAGCTGAAAGTATCCATTAATTGATGAGCTTCACTTAACTGATCTCCATGAAGTGCTTGAAGCAGCGCCAATGTCGCTTGTTTTTCCTGCTCAGCCAAACTGAAGATTTTCTCTAAGTCGGGACTACCTTCGCTTAGTTCCATCATTTCTTGATACAGCTCGCTGGCATCCTCTAGCGCTTGAAGCAGCTGCGGACGCAGGCTTTCTTGATAGAGCGTACTTTCGGTTAGTTCGTTGACACTGTAATTTTCCAGCAGCGAATCCAGCCATTCGAAAGGCGCCGGATTCGCCCGGGCAAACTCGTACATGGATAGGATTAAATCTTCTAAGCCTTGATCACTGCGGTCGTTGGAGAAATTTTCCGTTAAGCGATAGAAAATTTCTTCGTTTTGCTCGTAGCACTCTTCCCGCAACTCATCCCAGACATCTTCTTTTAATAAAATAGTCTCGGTGGCATCCGTCAGCATCCGGTAGCTAGGATCTAAGTCTATTAAATAGAAGAAACGCTGAATGACCTTGGAACAAAAGGAGTGCAAGGTAGAAATATTTGCCATTGGCAGCAAGGTCAATTGCCGAGTGAAATGGTTCTTCAGCTCTTGATCCGTCTCTTCATTGACAGCTTCCTGCAAAGCACCTTGAACCCGTTCCTTCATTTCACTGGCGGCAGCTTCGGTAAAGGTCACCACCAACAGTTCATCCACAGATAAACGTTCACGTTTAATTTTTTCAATCACGCGGCGAACTAAGACCGCGGTTTTTCCTGAACCGGCAGAGGCAGAGACCAAGAGATTATCTCCCTGATCATAAATCGCCTGCCACTGAGCATCGGTGTACATTTCATTTGGTGCTTTTGGAGGGATCGTTGGCTTATTCTGGGTCATGTAATTCTTCCTCCATTCGTTTCAAGACTTCTTCCCGCGGCATTTTTTCTAGGCGGTGGTAATTGTTTTCCTTCAGCATTACGTCAAATTTGCAGACGCTGCGGAAAGGACAATATTGGCAGGCTATTCGTTTCGTATCCTTAAATGCTGGATTGAGTTTGACCTCACCTGACAAAATCTCGTTGCCAGCCGCTTGAATTTTCTTGCGGTTGTATTCCCGCAACAGGTCAATTTCCGCCTGATCGTAGAATTTATCCTTGGAAGGTCCGGCTGGCGCAATATGGCCTTTGGCATCCTTGCGCAATGGGAACAGCAGGGAGTTTTCTTTGTCTTCTAAGCTGTGGTCCATTTCTTCAAACAGTTCGGCATCTTTGGCAAACAAACCGTCGTACTTGTAGGCCTTTAAAGTTTGCCGCTCCAAATCTTTCGGATCGGTCAAGACCGGATTGTGGACATGCAGGTAATAAGCACCCGCCGGCTTAATCAGCTTATCGCTAGTCAGACTAAAGTCGCTAACGGCCACGTCCAGATAAGTAATCAGCTGCATCGCGATTCCGTAATAGGCATCCACTACATTAAAGCTGCGGTCGCTGGATTTGTAATCTACTACACTGAGCCAGTCGGTGTTGTCGCCATGAATTTGATCCAAACGGTCGATTTTTCCGCGGACTGCCAGCTCGCCTCCATTTTTCAACGGTAACTGAATCCCTGGAATCCCCTTCTCGCCTGCCAAGGAACCAAACAAGACTTCAGTTCGTTCTGGTCGCAGGTTGGTTTTCAGACTTTGCTGCACTAGGCCCCAGCTAACTTTTTGAATCGTTTGAGCCAACTGGTAGCGAATATAGTTCATGCGCGCCGAACTGGATAAAATCGCAAATTTTACTTCGCCAAAGATTTCCTTTAAGACTTGATCGGCTAGCTGCGCCCGCTGTTCCTCGTTTAAATCAATTAGTTTTAGACCTAACTGATGGATCATACGGAAAAAGCGGTCCAACGCTTCGTGGTAGAAATCCCCAGCCGCAGCTGGCGTTAAGCCGTAAATCGTTCGTTCTTTTAAGCCCAAACCGAACTGGGCGAAATATTTATACTGGCAATTATAGAAATTTTCAATTCGCGACACTGAAACATACAGATTCTTTCCGTATAGCTTTTCAGCCGTTTTTGGCTGCAGTGCTTGCGGGATATTCAAAGCTTCCAAACTAGAGAAAACTCGTTTGGTCAAACCAGCTAATTCAGTCGTTTCGATAAAATGCATCAATTGCCGCCAGCCAGACAGCATCGGTTCTGCTCGATCCAGCGATAGGCGGTTGAGATGAATCAAATCAGACAAGAGTGTTCGCAGACTACCGACATAATTCTCCGGCATGGTAGTTAAATTCAATCCGCTAAAGTGTTGAATCGGAATGCTTAAACCTTCACTAACCCGACGTAAAAATGGTGAAATAGCTAGCTGTTTTTCTCCATCAATTGTGGTGGCCACTGTCAGATAAAGCTTTTCACTGCCAGATAAAAAGACATGATAAGCTAAAAACGGCTCGCGATTAACGTTGGAGCTGTTGTTTTCTGGCAAGAACTTGCCTTCCTCTAACTCCGCGTTTATCCCTTCCCGTTCTTCTGGTGATAATAGACCCCGGTCATCGAAACGGGCAGGAAACTCTTGGTCATTTAGCCCAATCGCAAATGTTACCTTCGCTTGGTCTGTTCGAGCCAGCTCCAGATTGTTTACTTTCACTTGGTCAATGGCAGTTGGAATTTTCCCATAGGTTAAGTTAGTCAATCCGGCTAAAAAGATCTCTTGGAAGTCTTCCCAGACAAATGGGCTTTCACCGTAAATCAAGACATACTCATCCAGCAGATCCATCAAGGCTTGCCAGGTTTGCTCATGATTGCGGGCTTTTTCCAGGTTGCCTTTTTCAACTTCCTGATCCCGCCAATATAATAACTGGCGCTTGATGCCGACGTCTTCCATTAATTGATAAAATTGCTTGGCTGCTGCAAATCCATTTTCGGCTTTTTTGATCTTCGCAAAGAAGTCCGGCAAGTATGCCTGAACCATGCGGCGAATTTCATTAGCTACTGTTTGTAATGCTGTGGCATCATTAAAGCTTTCTTCTTCAAAATCGTAGTCCACGAAAACCCAGTCTTCATCTTTGGTCCAGAAGCTGCCGCGGAAGTTGTAAGCTAAACAAACATTTTCCGTTTGGTCAATCTTCTCTCTTAGCTCTATTAAAGAAGGCGTCCGTTCTTCCTTCCAGTCAAAGGGCACAAACAACTCTGTGCGCAACAGGCGAAACACATCGGTGATTCGGTAGTGATATGCATCCACCAAAAACAGGGCCTGCAGGAATTCAACTAACGGGTGGCTCACCATTTTTTGCGTTTCATCCAGATAATATGGAATCTCCAGCTGTTCGAATAGTGAAGGTAAAATGCTGCTGTAGCAGTCGAAATTACGGATTAATACTTGAATGTCCTTATAGCGATAGCCTTCTTCAGCCACTAAGCGGCGAATTTCATTACCGACATGCCGAACTTCATCCGCTGGACTCAACTGCTGCCAAATGGCAATAGCTGAACTTTCACCCAGTTTCGGTACTTTTTTCCCTTGCCAAAATTGGCTTAGTTGATTTAATTGAGTATTTTTCATTTCAGCTTTCAGATCATGCAGAACAGGTAATTGCTGCTGATCCGCCAGCTGCTTCAATTGGAAATAAGACTTGCCGGCATCGGCAAATAGATTCAGCGGATGGGGTTCTTCGTTGGGATAACTGCGATCCAGCTCCAATGACACCAGCAGATTCCCACAGTTCATCAAAGTAGAAAGAATGTTTAACTCCCGCGCGTTAAAGCGGCTGAACCCGCTCAAGATAAAAAGACTGTTTTTGATGGATTGATCCTGCAACAGACTCTGCAACAGTAACAGCGGATCTTCATTTTTCACCTGATGCTTAAGTAAGGCTTGTTCGTATTCTTGATAGATCAGTCGCAAATCTTCCAGCTTTAGCTGCTCATCTTGATTGCCGTGGATTTGAGACAGGTCCTCCACCGACACATTGCCGATCTGCATTTCCTGATAAAATTGCACCAGCTGTTGAATAAAGCCGGTTTTATTGGTCTCGCCACGGAAGATGACCAGCTTTTCCCGCTGCTCTTGCAAGACCTTGCGCAAAATCATGGCATTCCCTGAATCCGACAACACGTTGCCGGGAATTTTTCCTTGTTTTTGCAAAAAATACCAGGCTAATCGCTCAAAACTGAAAACCTGCGCCCGTATCGAGCTGTATTCTTTGCCGGTTTTCATGGTTTCCAGCAGCTGTATTTCTTGTTCGAATTTATTATAGTTAGGCACAATGAAAAAGACCCGGTTTTCCTGATCAGCTGCTAACCATTGCTGCGCCGTGTCTACCATTTTTTCATGTGCGTTATTCTGTCCCGTACCTAGTAAAAATTGTAATGACATCTTTATCCCTCATTTCTGCAATGAATGGTCTGGCTTTATTATAACAAAAAACTGCAAGAAAGGCTTTGTTAACCCTGCTATACTTTTGTGTTGAAAAATGATCATAAATCAGACCCCAAATGGTTGAATCATGAAATTTCCCGAAAAAAAAGACTAGCAAATCTGCTAGTCTATGGTTCCGATTCGATTAATTGGCCAGAAGACAAATTTCACATCAGCCATTACATCACTTTCGTTGATCATTCCGATAATTCGGCTGTCTTTGGAGATGCGTCGATTGTCACCTAAGACGAACAGCTCACCTTCTGGAACTTTTTCGGCACCGAACAGCTTCTCTAAGTTAAAGTCGCCGGTCAACGGTTGTCCATCGGTTAAATCGTCCTTGTACTCATCAAGGTAAGGTTCCTCCACTTGGTCGCCATTCACATACAGCTGGTCATCGCGATATTCTACCGTGTCGCCAGGCAAACCGATTACTCGTTTAATATAGTTTTTCCCTGGATCATCTGGTGCTGGGAAAGTGATAATGTCAAATCGCTGCACATCGGTATTTTTCAAAGCAATGACACGTTCGCCATCAATTAGTGTCGGATCCATTGAGTCGCCTTTGACTACAACGGGCGTAAACACAAATTGACGAAGGCCAAACAGGATTGCCGCCAATATGACAAAATAAAGGATTGTTTTTACTAGTTCTTTTGCTTTCATGAGGTTCCTCCAACTATTTCATAGGATAAGTTTACCATAGTCTTTTAGAATTGCGATGTTTTAACTCTGCTTTTAAAAAAAATTACTTTCTTGCTGAGCATATTTCTTTCCTTACTTTTTGTAAGATGATATAGTGCTTCTTGTAACAGACAAACAAAAAAGGTGGAATTATTTATGACTACATTCTTGGAATCATTGAAAAATCGTCGTTCTTTTTACGCATTAGGACGCAACGTGAACTTATCAGAAGATGAAATCGCAGGTGTCGTGAAGGAAGCTGTGAAGCAAAGTCCTACAGCCTTTAATGCACAATCACCACGCGCAGTTATCCTTTTGGGCGAAGCTCACGAAAAATTATGGGCAATCGTGGAAGAAGCGTTAAAACCTTTGACACCGCCAGAAGCATTTCCTAATACGCAACAGAAATTAGAAGGCTTCAAAAATGGGTTCGGTACTGTTTTATTCTTCAAAGAAACAGATACTGTGAAACATTTGCAAGACGAATTTGCATTATATGCTGATAACTTCCCAGTTTGGGCAGAACAATCTAACGGGATTGCGACTGCTAACACTTGGACTGCTTTAGAAGAAGCTGGACTTGGTGCTAACTTGCAACATTATAACCCAGTAATTGACGCAGCAGTTGCTAAAGAATGGGACATCCCAGCAAATTGGGAATTGCGTTCTCAATTAGTCTTCGGTTCAAAAGAAGGCGAACCTGGCGAAAAAGAATATCTAGCAGACGATGTTCGCTTCCGTGTGATTCGCTAATATTACCTTTATAATAGAAGAAACACGATTAACCTCTCAAAAGCCGGCTCATACATTTGGCTTTTGAGAGGTTTTTTTGTCGTTTTTGTAATAAAAAAGACCCTATCAACAAAGATAGAGTCCCTCAATAAATATTCTAATATTAAGACTAATTCACTATTGGGATAACAGGGTTCGAACCTGTAATTGCCTGATTCAGAGTCAGGTGCCTTACCAATTTGGCTATATCCCAGTGAGAACAAAAGAAAGTATAACGCTGATTCTTTTATTCTTCAAGCAATTAGTCTTTTCCGCTGCTTTGCTTTAAAGCAGCCAATACCAGGTCCCCATCGGCAAAGCCGATATTAATAATCACCGTTTCTTTTTCAAATTCCAGCGTTAGATAGATGCCGTTCATTTTCTTTTGACCGGTGATGGATTTGCATTGATAGAGATTGTATTGGTAGCTGTTTTTGCGGCTGACGGTATACAGCATGTTGCCGGATATGCCGTAGCCTGTCAGCCCTTCATGATTTTTAAAACTTTTGTACTGATGGAAGCCGATAAAGGAAAAGCTGAAATTGACCTTGGGATATTCCTTCAGAAATCGATCAAACAGCTCAATCCCTTTTTGTTCCTTGGTATTATAATTAATTTGATACTTCTTACTAAATTGATAAAGTTCTGTTGCCGTGTTCATTCTTTAAGCTCCTTGCAAAATCGGTTTACTTGTCGCGTAATCTTCTGGCGTCGCGTATTTCAGCGATACTCATGGTAATTAATAAGAAACCAAAAATACGGAATAGCAGCATCAAACTGTTAAAAGGATTGAACAATAATAGAATCCCGGCTAAAACCATTATGCCGCTGTAAACTAGATCGCCAGTCGTGGAAAAGCCGCGTTTGCGGGCATCCCAGTTTTGCATAAACTTGCCAATTCCAAAGATTAGTACAATAAACCCTAAGAACATCGGTAAAATGCTGACGATACCGCGGGCAAAGTACAGAATAAAGAAGGCCACTACCAGCATGACAATCCCACCGGAAAGTCCTGGCCCCCATCCTCCATCCGCCTGACGGTTGCGAAAGCCGCTGACAATTTGCAAAACGCCTAAAACTGCTACATATAGAAAAATAATGTAGACTAAAGTATCAAATACCAATTGCGGTGAAATGAGAATTGCAATGCCTAATAGCAAGTAAACAATCCCTCTGAAATAGCTGTACCGCCTTAATGAATCCATGAAAGCACTCATATAAACTCCTCCTCTCTTATTATTTTAACGAATATTAACAAATTTTACGAATATTTCTAGTGGTTGATGATTGTAAACTTTTACATAGTTGGGTATAATTGCCTTTAACATTGATCCAAAAGCTAGACCCACAAAATATTGTCGATACTGGAGGGCTTGTGTATGAAAGAAGAAGAGATTGAATTAGGGAAGGTATATCTTTGTCACCCCATCGGATTTGAAAAAGCAGTCGAAGGAGAAGTTGTTTCGAAAATGGCGAATTGTGCAGTTATTCGGATTAACGCTTGCGATCAAATCGATGAGGAACTAAGGGAAGATAAATCAAATATGGTAGTGGCAAAATATTCTAGCTTCACTACTAAGTAGAAGGCTGATATCATTGAGTGTGTTCACTATATTACTAGGTGCCTTTACCCTGGTATTGTTTATCTATTTACTATTAGTACGTCGGTCGGTAGTGATCCCGTCCCACGTCAACAAAAATCGTTATTGGTTTTACCCATTAATTGCCCTGCTGATTGGTGTCTCCGGCTTTGCTGGCCTGACTGATTTAGACGGGCGGCTGCAAACTGTTTTCGCGGCTTTAGTCGTCCTAAGTTTTTTGATGGACAAAAAAGGCTTATCCGAAAGCAGCATCGTGATGTTCAGCCTGGACAATCGTGGCATTCCCTATGCATCGATTGAAAAAATAGTCTTGCTGGTGGAAGAAAATCAGCCGATTAAAATGAACTTTTTCCGAAATGGACGTCGAGGGCCTGCGATGTCCTTCGACCGTTCCTTAGAGGAATTGGCCGTTTTCTTAACTGCTCATCTTAATGATGGCAGTAAATTGGAGATCATTATAAAAGAAGATTGACGTTGGTCAATCTTCTTTTGTTGTTTCCAACTACTTGACCACCATCACATTACAGCTGGCATGATTGACTACGTAAGATGACGTTGAACCGATTATAGCCTTCTCGATGGCTCCAACACCGGTGGATCCCAACATGATCAAATCAATGTTGTGGTTTTTCGCATACTCAACAATCTTTCTTTTAGGACTGCCGGATAAAATAGACGTTTCGTATTTTTCTGGCAATTCTTCGCTGCCGCTCAACAAGGTATCGATTTCGATCTCCGCATTATTCATATGAAATTTAAGTGCGTCATTGATAAAAGATGGGTCGCCAAAGGAATACTTGTTATCCACCACTGACAGGATCGTCAGCATGCCCTTATTCCGTTTAGCCACCTCAACTGCTTCTTCAAACGTCTTCTTCGCCTGCTCTGATCCGTCCACTGCTACCAAGATATTTTTATATTCTTCTCTCATTGTAATTGCCCCCTCTCCTCTATTATAAAACAGCCATTCATAAAACTGAAATTTTTTCTGGTTTTTCTCACTATTAGATAGGAAAAGGCTTGTAAAGAGAACACTTTTTGATTACTATTATTAGAAATGTATGAGAGCAGGTGTTGTTATGGAGGAAAAGCTGGATGGGGTTCAAACGTTTAATGAAGGGGTAAAAGCGTGTATCCCGACGATCATGGGCTATTTAGGGATTGGGATTGCCATGGGTATCGTGGGAAAAGCAATCGGTTTAGCCGTTTGGCAAGTCTTTCTCATGTCGGTGGTGGTTTATGCCGGCAGTGCGCAGTTTATTATTTGCGGCTTGCTCGCCATTGGTGCACCGATTCCTTCAGTGGTTTTTACAGTGTTTTTAGTGAACCTGCGACACTTTCTAATGAGCCTTTCGGTGGCGAATCATTTTAAAAAGGATTCGCTTTTAAATGGAATCGGCATCGGCACCTTGCTTACGGATGAATCTTATGGTGTCTTGATGGCTACTTTAGCGCAGCGGCCGGCCGTGTCCAGTCGTTGGACCCATGGACTGAACATTACTGCTTACGCTACTTGGATTTTGGCTACCGTCATTGGGGCGATGCTGGGGAACTTCATTCCTGATCCAAATGTATTGGGCTTGGATTTTGCCTTAACGGCGATGTTTTTAGGGTTGTTTTTGTTCCAAGTACAACTGCCCTTGAAATTTCAAAAGAACAAGACGGTTATTATTTTAGTCGTTACCGCGGTTTCTTTGTACCTGCTGATGGCTGTCGTTTCAGCAGAGTTGGCGGTCATTATTTCAACTTTATTAGGTTGTGGGATTGGAGTGACACTTAAAGATGAGTAATCAATATTTCTTGCTGGTAATCCTTGGCTGCGGCGTTGTCACTTGGATACCGCGGATTTTGCCTTTTGTTTTGACACGCACGATGGTTTTACCGCCGTTGTTTGAGAAGTTCTTGAGCTATATTCCCCTGACGATTTTGACGGCGCTGCTGTTTCAAAGCTTACTGGTATTTGAAGCCGGTCATTTACCGGGAGTGAAATTTCCAGAAGTTTTTGCCTGTGTGCCAGCATTAATCGTAGGCATTCGAACCAATGATTTGATGAAGATTGTCATCACCGGAGTAGTTTCAGTGGCTTTGCTGCGTTTGATTTTCTAATTTTCGATGAGCCATTTGTTTACTTGCCGATAAAAGTCGCGTTTTCTAATTTGAAAGCGGGACTTTTTTTAGCCTCTTTAAATAACAATAGTTATTTAAAAAAACATTAGATTCTGTTCTCTTTTTGTTGTATCCTAGAACAAATATAACTATTACAGTTTAGGAGCGTGATGTCCATGCAAAAAGTAACCGGCATTTATTTTACTCACCCCCTCGATCTTTCCAACGTGCAAGCCTTTCAAGTAGATGTTCCCCATGATACGCTTTACGGAAAAGGTCAGTCTGTTCCTGAGTGCAATCAGCACGTCTTAAAGGAAATTGCTTCAAAGTACCAGCACTCATTAGAGGACTTACACACGTTTTTTGTCATCGAGAATCTGCGAGAAGCTTAAAAGCCAAGGTCGCCCGATTTTTTCGGGGACCTTGGCTTTTTGTTTGTAAAGATGTATTGGCTTAAGTCGGTAATCAATTTATACCCTTTTTTATCCCTTAACCCTTAAAGTAAATACATTTTTTGGATATAATAAAATTGTGATGAACTAACAAAGGGGGCTAACACCATGAGAACTAGACGTCAAGGGAATGATATTGTTTTAACCGTTCCTACCAAGTTTGGAATTAGCGAAAATGTAGAGTACATCGCAGTAAAAGGACCGGATGATTCAATCACGTTTATTAAGAAGGAAAAAAATATTTTTGATGAAGCGGCTGTTAAAGGAGAGAAGTTAGATGCGACCCCGGGATTTCCTGATGATGGCCGACAAACCTAGCTTGTAATCCGGACATCGTTAACATTAATGTCACAAGCTTTTCAATTGTGAAAAACTAATACTTCCACATTGTAAAAAAGCAGCTGTCCAGATGATAGAATCATCTTTTTGACAGCTGCTTTTTTGTATTCCATGCGGGAAATTAATCAGGTTAGCACCTAAAGAAATAGCTCGACAAGCATGATTCCTACTTAATGCCCGTTCCAAGCAAAGCCTTCGTATTTCCAACCGGCTTTCACTAAATTGTCCTTTTCACCGACATTCGCGGTGTAGTGATGGGAGCCGGCTTTGGCGTTTGGATTATACAAGCGCAGCAGGTCTACTTCACCACCGGAATACCAGCTGATGCCTTCATATTTCCAGCCTTTGTCTACCAGCATATTTTTTTCTGCTGCGTTCAGGGTGTAGTGATGATCCCCAGCGTTGGGATTATATAAGCGATAAACTGGCGAGCCCGATTTAGGCGCCTGCCAGGCAACTCCTTCATATTTCCAACCAGTTTTAACTAGATTATCTTTTTCTCCAGCATTGGCGGTATAAAAGTGTTCTGAGCTATTAGGATTGTACAGTCTGTGCATCGCTGTTTTCTCAATCGGCTTCGGCGTGTTTCCGCCGCCATTATTGCCGCCGCCATTATTTCCACCAGCAGTATCATACTGCGTCAAATTGTAGGTCTCAATTACGTCGTTTAAAATTGTGCCATAATTTGGTGCTGTTGCATAACGGCCAGTTAACCAGGCTGTCGCGTCTTTGTACGACTTGGTATTGCTTTTCCAAGCTCCGGAATAATAGTAAACACCGGGTTGGAACGAGGTGGTCTTAAGCACATAGGCATTGTCTTGGAATGACTCGCTGAAAGACGGGTACTTGCGGAATTTGGCATTGACAGTGACCCATTTGCCATCGATATATTCCTGCGTCTTCATGGTCACTGACTGGCCATTGTAGCTGCCTTTGATGCCGAACAGGTTATAGTTCGGTGCTTGGGATAAGGTGCTTTGACCCCAACCGCTTTCGACAATTGCCTGGGCGATCATGACCGATGCATAAAGATCATTGGCTTGAGCCACTGTTTTGGCATGGGAGGCTACTTGGTTAATGAAGGCCTGTTGAGTATTTACTCCTCGTGCCTGGTAGGCTGCTCCTTGCATAGAAAATTCCTCCAATGGAAATGGATGGGTATGGGTTAACTGACCAGAAGTATCCTCAGGTTCATCGATGATGATTTCTTCTTCAGTAGCAGCCGTTTCTTCTGAGCTTTCGGTAACACTCGCGGATTCGCTGGTTGTTTCAGTCGTTGCCTCGGTTGTGCTTTCTATAGTCTCAGCTGCTGCGCTGGTTTCTGAAGTTGTTTCCTTGGTTGCGTTGCTGGCTTCTTCTGCCAGTGCAGTGATTGGCTGCTGTCCCACGGATACGGCCAGCCCTAACAAGGCAAGGGTTGATAGTAATTGTCTGTTTCTCATTTCTTCCTCCTACAATGAAATCTGCACTTAATATAACAAAAAGCACAGACTACGTAAAATGATTATCTCTGCATTTTCTTCGTTATCTAATCAAATTTTAGCTTTTGGCGACCATTTTCTAGACTCCAATATACGAACTTCACTGAGAAAATACTTATCAAATTTTAATTTATTTGCTATAATCTTTAAGATAGGAGTGATTACTGATGGATACTGGCCGAATAGCTGCAAATATCATTTACATAATTTTTATTTCAATGTCCTTAATTTATTTTTATTTATTCAAACGAAATAAGACCTTCGTGCATTTATACTGCTCGTTAATCCCCACCTTTGTGAGCATTTACTTGATGATGAATCATCATTATTACCAGCCAAGTGAAGCAAGTCGAATGATTCGCATTCTGCTGATTGTTTCCCTTGCAGCTTTCGCGGCTTATTGGGGTATCTATTCCCTGGTGCGGCGCAAAGATTAACTAGTTTTCAAATTTTCTTTTGAGAGGTTAATCTTTTGTGATTAACGTGATATAATGTTGAATATTGTTTTCACCACGTTCTATGAAGGAGTTTATCCATGGCAATTTTACTAACGTTACTTATCGATCTTCTATCCGTCGTTCTTTTTGTTTTTCGAATCACAACTAGTAATCAGGTGATGCTGTTAATCAGCGGAGTCATTCAGCTGATGTTTTTTATTGATCTACTAGCTATTTTACTACTACGTGAAAAATATTATCCTTTGCCAGCTGCTATGGAAGTGAATATGGCGCGCCGCAGAAGCCGCCGACCACAAAAAAAGCGTCCAGGTGGATTATTCGTCGGTTTATCCTGCATCGTTTCTTTCGGGGTTTTGGTCTTCTATCTTTTCACTTTAGCTAAGCTATTTTTATAAGTCAGCGGCTTCTTTATTAATAATTGCTTTTACTTTACTCTCTTTCTCTGATAAAATTTCTTTATTAGTTCTTAGACTAATAAAATGAGAAGGAGTTGTTTTGTATGATGGATGAAGAATCATTGGGAATTATCCCTGACGAAATCAAGGGCTGGAACTGGGGCGCCTTTATGTTTAATATTACTTGGGGATTTGGGAACAAGAGCTACTTGCCGTTATTATGCCTAGTCCCAGTGTTTAACATTATCTGGGTTTTTGTGTGCGGATTTAAGGGCAATGAATGGGCATGGCAAAAGTGTGACCATAAAGATATCGAAATTTTTCAAGCGGTGCAAAAATCTTGGAATCGAGCTGGATTAGTCGCATTTGTGATTGCTATTATTTTTATTGTTCTTTACTTTGTGTTTATCGCAGCACTAGTTTCAGTTTTTGTGAACGACTACTATAATTATTAAAACTTGTGACGGATTTCTTAGCTGATAAGAAATCCGTTTTTTTGTGGTTGAAAAAAAAGAGGTGCCTGTTTCACCGTTAGAAAGTTTGTTGAATCTGAGTTAACGGTGTCCGGTTTCCCAAACTAGCGTTGGAGGCATTAAGCGAAGCCTTCCTTATTTTATGAAGAATTTTTCATCAAGAAGTGATTGACCGTAAACCCAGCAGCCGCTACTCTTAAATAAAGGAGGTTCGATCATGAGCGAAGTGACGATTTTACTTGTTGAGGACGAAGAAAGTCTGGCAAGTTTTATTTCTGAAGAATTGAAGTATGAGGATTATCAGGTGCTGATCGCCCGTGATGGGCAACAGGCGTTAGACCTGTTTGATGAGCATCAGAGCGAGATCACCCTTCTGCTCTTGGATTGGATGCTGCCGAAGATTGACGGCTTGACGGTTGGGCGCAAAATTCGCCGTCGCAGCCAGGTGCCCATCATTATGATGACCGCCCGCGATCAGTTGGGAGATAAAATCACCGGTTTAGATGCAGGAGCGGATGATTATATTACGAAGCCTTTTGAAATCGAAGAGCTGTTGGCTCGGATTCGCGTAATTATTCGCCGGCAAAAACAAATTCAGGCGATGCAGGCGGAGTCCTTGCTGTATGATTACGAGGATCTTCATTTAGACGTGGCCAAACGACTAGTGACTAGAGACGGCCAGGAAATTGAGCTGACTCAAAAGGAATTTGATTTGCTTTACGAACTGATCAAAACGCCCGAGGAAGTTCTGTCACGGGATGAATTATTGAATACCGTTTGGGGTTATGAGTATTTCGGCCAAACCAATACGGTGGATGTTTATATTAGGGCACTGCGAAACAAACTAGACGACGCCGACCATCCCCGTTTGATTCAAACGGTTCGCGGTGTGGGTTACGTGCTGAGGAAAAATTATGAATAAGTGGTATCGGGAAAATAAAAAGACGCTGCAATTTCAATTAGCCAGTCGGTTCAGCGGTATTTTATTGGTGCTGGTTATCTTATTGAGCACCTTGATTCTTAGCGTGACTGCCTTTCGATTGTACGAGTCCACCCGCGGCGAAACGGAAGCGATTGAGGATGCTCTTTCCCAAGTGGATACTCAAACGAATCAGGCCTGGAAGGACACGCTGCAGCTGTATATTGCTGCTGATGATCCTCGTTACTACATTCGGGTTTCGATTGCAGATGGCAGCACTGTGTATTCCAGCGAGGCTTACCCTTTGTATAATCGATTTAATGACTTGAACCAGGTGTTCTTTTTGCCGGAAATTCTTTGGGACGGCGACGACCCCTACTATTTAAAGCAGTTTTCCGTGGGCACCACCAAAGTTGCTATTTTTACCAGCATGGAGGATCACCTGGATATTTTGATGACCTTAGTTGGCTGGGTGGCCTTGCTTTCTTTAGCAATTATGATTGTGGGAACGACGATTATTTACCGTTTTTCCAAACGCGTAAGTTCACCGTTGATCGTCATGAATCAGGAAATTCAACAATTGGCTGGTGACCTGCAGCTGGAGCAGCCTTTGACTGAACCGGAAAATCCGATTGAAGTAAATAATGTTGCTAAATCCTTCAATCAACTGCTGGACACGCAAAAGCAGCTGATTGAACGAGAGCAGCAGTTTATTACCGATGCCTCTCACGAATTGAAAACGCCGGTGGCTGCGATTCGCGGCCACATCAATCTGATCAAGCGCCGGGGTGAAGAACATCCCGAGGTGATCCCGAAATCGTTGAAGTTCATTGATACCGAATCAAAACGGATGGAGACCCTCACCCAGCAGCTGCTGATTCTGGATCGGGAGAAGAAAAACCTGTTGATTCGAGAAAAAGTGCAGCTGTCGGGGATTATCGAAAGTATCTTGGCAGAATTTCCGTCGGATACGCAAAAAATCGAGGTTCATGTTGAGTCCAATGTTGAATTGATTGGCAACAAGGAACACTTTTACCAAATTATGAAGAACTTAATCGAGAATGCCGTTAAGTATACGCCGGCAGACGGTTTTATCGCCATTGACCTGACACAAGATGGTAAGAAAGTCACCTTCTCTGTCAGCAACACTGGCCAAACGATTCCAGATGCGGAGAAGGAACGAATTTTTGAGCGTTTTTATCGCCTGGATCAGTCCCGCTCCAGTGCGATTCCCGGCAGCGGCGTTGGCTTAGCGATTGTTAAGCAGTTAGTCCAGCTTTATCAAGGAAGCATTGAAGTCAAAGATTGCCAACCACAGGGGGCTGTTTTTGTTGTTACCTTCCCGCAAACGTAGTCAGATCCGGTTTATGAAGTTTTTTTCATTTTTTCTTCACGTAGGTAGAGAGATTTAACGCGAGAATTCCTCCATAATAAGGGTATAGAAAAGAACAACACGAGGAACATATCGAAAGGAATGGTAAATATGAA
Organism: Candidatus Enterococcus moelleringii; assembly: GCF_017377575.1. Classification (GTDB taxonomy): domain Bacteria; phylum Bacillota; class Bacilli; order Lactobacillales; family Enterococcaceae; genus Enterococcus_A; species Enterococcus_A moelleringii. Next base: position 204,688 of record NZ_JAFREM010000018.1, on the reverse strand, counting down.
AAAAACAATGATGACTTTATTAGCACTAGGCGGAATGGGCGTTTTATTAGCGGGGTGCGGTCCGAACAATCAAAATTTGGAATCCAATACAAACACCAATACCACAAGCAGTAGTTCAGCGAATAGCCAAGCAACTTCAGGCACATCCACTGCCAACAGCTCAAATACTGCAACAAATACTACGGGGGCGGATGCTTTTGCGATTTCTTTAGCTGATGCAATCAGCATTTATCAGGAACAGTATCCGGACAGCGACATTACTGGGATTGATATCAATGATCGCTTGGGCAACTTCTACTACGAAGTTACCGGTGTGGACGACAATACGGAATACGAGATCGACATTGACGCCAACAATGGTGAATTTAAGTTGGATCGGGAAGAAGCCTTGGACAATGACGAAAGAGACGGCGTGGAACGCAGACAAGAAAGCTTGAACTTGGATAACCTGTTGTCATTGGATGAAATTAATCAGATTGCCTTAAGTGAAGTTCCAAACGGCACCATCAACGAATGGTCATTGGAAAAAGAATTGTCTACTACCTATTGGGAAGTTTCGGTTCGTGACGGCTCCCGGGAAGTGAATGTGTCGATTGACGCTCAATCTGGTAATGTGTTAGAAACTGAAGTGGACGATTAAAAAGCAAATGCAGATGGATATACTTAAAGCATTCCTAATTGGGAGTGCTTTTTTCTTACGCAAAAAATCAGCAGCTAGATCACTTTGCAATCTAGCCGCCGATTTGTTTATTCTATTTTACGACTTCCTCAGCTGCTTCATTTTTCATCCGTTCAAAATAGCTGGTTAAGTCTTCATCGTTCATTAAATCAGAGGTTTTACGCATCTCTTCGGTTTCTTCAAAAGACTTTTTCGTCTCATCATTGGGTTGGTAGTCCATTACTTCGATTTGGAAAGGAAATTTGCCGGATTCGACAAATTTGGCCAAAAAGATTTCTACAGCCGCAGAAGTGGTCAGTCCGACTTCCGCAAAAAATCATTTTATCTAAAAATATGGTCATGTGATCCCGTTGCAATTAACAGCAGTTCTAGTATATCGTTTTTGATCTGGTACATTAACAACCAATCGCCTTCTATATGCAACTCCCTCAAACCATTTAGATGGCCCTTCAAAGCGTGGTCTTTATATTTTCTTCTAAGTATTTCAGTATCCCTATTTGATAGATGTACAATCGCTTTTTCGAGTTTATCCATATTGTAGTGCTTCTTCTTTAATGATTTATAATCACGCTCAAAAGTTGGAGTTGATTTAATAGTTTTAATCTTCATCGCTGTTTAAATCCTTCATTAAGTCTTCCACAGAACTATATGTTTTAGTTTCTCCAATTTCCACTTCTCTAAGCGCTTGTGCAATATGTTTTGGCGTATATGAAACTTCAAAAGGCAAGGCTTGTTCATTCACACTTTTTTTTAGAAAAATTGTGATAGCAGTACTTAGATCCATCCCCATATTCTGGTATAACTCCGAAGCCTCTTTTTTTAAATCTTCATCTATTCTCATACTTAATCGTCCAGTAGCAGCCATTTTTATCACTCTCCTTTATTACCCCAATGTTAGCACGTTGTACATCCCTTGACAATAGTTTTGTGTTTTGATTTTGATTATGTTTACATACAGCAAAAAACCGCCAGACCACAACCTTCTCAAAGGTCGCAATCCAGCGGCTAATTTAATTTTTCTATTTTATTTACCGATTACTTTATATTTTACTTAAACAGCTCTGAATGACTACCGGTTCGTTCAAAAATAATCGTGCTATGCGTGATGTCGTAATAATAAATCAAGACCCAATCGCTATTTCTTCCTCCGATATGGATGTCCCAACGTTTAGGAATTTGATTTTTAGGTTCTAATGGATGCAGCTTGAACTCACTACTAAGGTTCTTTTCTTCGATTAACAGCTCCATAGCGACTTGTAACTTTTCAATTGGTTTACCTTGCTTAATTAGCTTTTTCAAATCTTTATCGAAGCGTTTAGTTGTTTTATAATTCAGCATGACTTTCCTCAGCTGCTTCTTTCTTCATCCGGTCGAAATAACTATTCAGGTCTTCATCGTTAACTAAATCATCTTTTTTTATCATATCTTCTGTCTCTTTAAACGCTTGGATAGTATCGTCATTTGGCCTGTAGTTCACCGTTTCAATTTCGAAGGGAAACTTGCCAGTTTTCACGAATTTTGTTAAAAACATTTTTACAGCGACAGAGGTATTCAGCCCGACTTCGTCAAACATTTCATCCGCTTCTTTTTTTAAATCGTCATCAATTCTTATCGTTGCCATGATAATCCTCCTATCTTGTTAATGCAATCTTAACACAAATAAGCACTTATGTATACTATTGTATACGATGTTCAACACCATGAATGATGATAAAAAAGAAATTTCATTTTATTATACCTTACCTAAGCGCTATCAATAATCCTTAAAAAACCGCCAGACCACAACCTTCTCAAAGGTCACAATCCAGCGGCTGTTAACTTTATTCTACTTTCCCGATCACTTTATACCGCAGCCAAACTGCGCCGTTGTCGCGTTTTTCCACGTGCTCCAGGTCAAAGGCCACCGGAATATCTTCAGTCATGCCTTCTTTGGTTTGGAACAAGGCGTGAGTTTGAGCCGAACCGTCCGCAAAAGGTGCAATTAGCATACTAACCTCATCGCAAAATCCAGCTTGGATGAAGGACCAGTTCAGCACACCGCCACCCCCCAGCATCAAGGTTTCGATCTTGAATTGTTCCTTTAGTTTGCTCAGCAGCTGCTCATAATCCAGCAACTCTTCCCCAGCAATGATATAGGAAATTTCCAAACTCCGCAGCATTGCCTTGTAGCCGTTGCTGGCTTTTTCCGTCAGCACTTCGATCACATGGGCTTCTGTGTCACGGTACTGGATGCTGTTGGTTTCCCAGCCCAGCTTGCCGGAAGGATCAATGGAAACATAATACTTAGTCAGATCGGTTTTGGCGATGTAGTCGCCATCAGGTACAGGCGCGGCGTTTTCGTCGATCATCGGTTGCATGCCTTTAGTGAATGCTGCTTCCGAGGTAGCGCGGCCAGATAGCCAGCCGTCCAAGTGGTAATAAGCGTCCTCGCCAAAAGCAAGTTGGTAAAAGTCAAAAGCATTTTCGCCCCGGGCAGGGATGCTCTTGTGGGTGCCATCAATTTTCCCATCGATGGAAGTAATCATATGACAAAAAATATACGGTCGGTTCATTTTCTCCACTCCATTTCTAACTATTTTATAGACTAAGTCTATCCCTTCACCTAGACGTTAAGGCAATAGCTGAAATGGTAGTCGCGGCCCTCTTAAGGTTTTCTTAATGAACTTCGGCTTTCTGATGGAACTCGGCCAGAATTTCTCGTACTTCGTCGGTTGACTTGGTATTCATCAGCCGCACTCGCAGATCATTGGCTCCAGGGAATCCTTTGACATAAATTTTGAAGAAGCGATGCAAGCCGACAATCGAACGAGGAACCATTTCAGAAAATTTATCCTGCAAATCCAACTGCAGCTGCAGCAAGCCAATCAGTTCCTCTGGCGTATGCTCTTTTGGTTCTTTTTCAAAGGCATAAGGATTCTTGAAAATGCCGCGGCCGATCATGATGCCATCAACGCCGTATTTTTCCGCCAGCTCTAGACCCATTTGACGATCGGCAATGTCGCCGTTAATGGTGATCAAGGTGTTGGGCGCAAGTTCATCCCGCAACGCAACGATCTTAGGAATAACCTCCCAATGAGCGTCCGCCTTACTCATTTCCTTGCGAGTCCGCAAATGAACCGAAAGATTGGCAACGTCCTGCTTCAACAGGTGACTGATCCATGCTTCCATTTCGTCCATCTCGGTAAAACCTAATCGCGTCTTCACGCTGACCGGCAGTCCGCCGGCTTTGGCTGCTTCGATCAATTCCGCCGCAACTTCGGGACGCAAAATCAGGCCACTACCCTTTCCTCGTTCAGCGACATTCGGCACAGGACAACCCATATTCAGGTCGACTCCCTTAAAGCCCATTTCCGCCAAACTGATGCTCATCTCGCGATAGAATTCCGGCTTGTCACCCCAAATATGGGCCACCATCGGCTGTTCATCTTCGGTAAAGGTCAAACGGCCGCGGACACTTTCTATTCCATCTGGATGACAAAAACTATCCGAGTTGGTAAATTCCGTAAAGAAGACATCCGGCGCGCCGGCTTCCTTCACGACATGGCGAAAGACCACGTCCGTCACATCTTCCATTGGTGCTAAAATAAAAAAGGGCTTTGGCAGTTCAGCCCAAAAATTTTCCTTCATTATATATCCTCCTAATTCACACTCCAAAAACATAGTTATTGTACTAGGAATGTGGAAAAGAAGCAACGGGGAGAGTTTGCGGCTATTTATATAGAAGGAAAAAGACTGTAAGCAAAGTCACCAAAAATGGATACTGCTTACACTTTTTTCTTTTTAATAGAATCGAAAATGAGTAAGGATTATCTTAAAGATACGATCAAAGATGTTTGCACCACGTACTCTACGTACTATGATAGAATAATAATTGTTCCTCAGAAATTACCGAAAGGAACAGAACACGGTATTTTGAAGCAAGCAGGGTTGAAATAACTCTGCTAAGCTTCGTTAAAAGAAAGGAGAATAAATGATGCTTGTTTCTTATCCAGCTTTATTTTATTACGAAAATAGTGAAGGTTATGAAAAAGGTTTCTCTGTTTTCTTTCCAGATTTCCCAAATACGAGTGGTACTAGTGGTTCTACGATTTCGGAATCCTTGGAAATGGCGTCCGATTATTTAGGGATTTTATTAGCGGATGATATTGAAGAAGATCGTGAATTGCCTAAACCCTCTTTGATTAGTTCTCTATCTTTAGAGCAGAATAATCCTTTTAAGGATGATCCCGACTTTACACTGGAATACGATACCGAACAATCATTTATATCTATGGTCAGTGTTGACTTGTCTGAATATCTTGGCAGTAACGATCCGGTGAAAAAGACTTTGGTTATCCCTAAATGGGCGGATAGGATTGGAAAAGAACTGAATCTAAACTTTTCAAAGACTCTAACAGAAGCTATCGCTGAAAAGAAAGTCGGTGTATAGATCGATCCGGTATATTTTGAATTTTAAGCATGTGGCATACAAAAAGAGAAACGATATTTTCGTTTCTCTCAGACTGTAGACAAAGTCCCAAAAAGGGATGCTGTCTACAGTTTTTTCTTTTATAGCAAAATTAAAAACGAATACAAAGAGTGGTTTCTATGATGGCAAAACAATAGAAGAAAAAAAGATCTCTCTTCCGTTTATTTATCAATAGCCTAAATTTCCCGCCCCTCAGCTTCAAACCCATCCTGCTTCTTCCCATCAAATTCGTAAACCTTCTTCAATAATTTCCAAAGAAGCTCCAGCTCTTCATCAGAAAATTCCCGAAACAGCCGTTGTAAAAAGTCCCAGCCTTGCTCACCGCTTTTGGCAAACACTTCTTTGCCTGTCTCGGTGATGACGAGATTGACGGAACGACCATCCGCCGCATTTTTTTCCGCCTGAAGATAGCCTTTACCCTTCAGGTTATTAATAATCTGAGCCGTGCTTTGTTTGGTGGCTCCAAGTTTTGATGCAATCGCATTTAAGCTGGCGCCGCCTTCTGGCAGATGGGCAATCGCGATGAAGGCCATCATTTGCCGCGAGGTCAGCCCATCAATCGCGTCATCGCCAGCGGTTTGAATTTTGTTGGTTACCGAAAAAAGCGTTGCGTAAGTTTGCGAGATTAGAAATAAACGTTGATTGTCCTCCATAGGTCGCCTCCGTGATCATTATACTGACTATGATAGCACAAAATCAGTCATGTTTTTCAGTACAGATACCCTAAAGAGGCGCCACTACTTTTAAAATTTTCTAGCTGGCTCATTGACATCCGTTTAATAAGTGTTTATATTATATGTATACTTATTAAAAAAAGGAGAGATTCGATGAAATTCAGCTTTGAGCTTAAAACGAACCTAACACCGCAGGAAATTTGGCCTTTGTATGCCAACACTGAAAAATGGTATCAATGGGAGGAACAATTAAAATCGATTTCTTTGGATGGTGATTTCGCAACAGGGACTAAAGGTGAAATGACCCTTGGTGAACAACCACCTATGCGCTTTTTACTCACTTCGGTTAAAGAGAATGAGCACTTTACCGACGAAACAACCATTCCTGGCATGGGAACGATTGCTTTTCACCATCAATTAGAGCAGGAAAATGATCAAACTATTATTCGGCATTCTGTTGAGTTTACCACTGAAAATGGTGAAGAGAAAAAAGAAACTGCTCCGTTTATCGCTAAAATATTCCAAGATGTTCCGGCAGCCGTGTTTGCTTTAGTTGAGGCAGCGAAATGAGCCGCTTCCCTTCAAAGTACGCGGACAATTCGGAGCAGTCGATTGGGTTCTCCTTTATCCGCGTCTACAATATTTGGCATCGAACCATTAAGACAGACTTAGCCGAAATCGGATTAACCCATCCGCAATTCGTTGTGCTGGCTTCTTTAGGACACCTATCGCAAAACGACCAAGAAGCCACACAGGTAGTAATTGCCGAGACCTCCGACATTGATGTCATGACCGCTTCCACGATCATCAAAAACTTGGAGAAAAAAGAGCTGGTAAAGAGAACCCCTTCGATCAACGATTCACGGGCTAAAAAGGTCGAACTGACCCAAGATGGATTGGCGATCATGAAGCAAGCCTTGAAGATTGTTGAAGAAATTGACCTGCAATTTTTTGGGAAGTTGGCGGAGGATCGGGAGAGCTTTAATCATATGCTGCACAGGTTAGCTGAGGAGTAGGAATAGAAGTTGAAATAGACTGAGCTGATACTTTAGTTTGAGTTATCAGCTCAGCCACTCTACCATCTAGCGCTCCCAACAATCACATTAAAGTAATAGTTGAACACTCTCTCTTCCCCACTTATAACAATCATTCTTCACTGAATCAGTGGGGAAAGCTGTACCTAACTAACTTCTATCTAGCGCCCTAATCTCCCTACTCATACCTCAACGCATTAATCGGATCTAACCGAGCTGCGCGATTGGCTGGTAATGTTCCAGCCAAAAAGGCAATTAGCATAATAATCAGTATAATGACTATCATGTTAAAAAAAGAGAATTGAATCAACGTAAAACCAGTTAGCCCATCTAAGAAGGTGCTGACAGCTAAGTCGTTTAGAAAATGACCTACTGCTACGGCGCCGCCGATGCCTAACAATCCACCCCAGAAGCCGATCAATAATGCTTCAATACTAAAGGTTAAGAAAACTTTTCCGCCACTCATACCCATTGCCTTCATCAAACCAATTTCCCGCGTGCGATCTTGGACCGACATATACAGTGTGTTGATAATCCCAAAACTAGCTGCAAGCAGAGCGATGGCTGCAAACAAGGTTAATACCCCGGTAACCGCGTTAACCAGTTGACGAATCATGACCATTTCATCCTCTACCGTTTGTGCTGCATATCCAGCGTCTTCTAGCTGTTTCTTTACTGCAGTCATTTGCTCAGCTGATAAACCTTTCTTCATTTCAGCAAATATTGTTGCATGGTGATGCTTCATTGATTCAGGCATCCCTGATTCACTCATCTCAACAATTTTACTTGCCAAACCTTTACTAATAATCGATCTTCCTTGCTGCGTCAAGCTGACATTTCGAACACCGACAATTTTCGCTTCTACTGTCTCTTGTTCACCACTTGCCTGGCTGGTGACTCCTAACTTGACTGTTTTACCTACGGCGTCTTCCGCAGAAGAGTAACCTAGACTTTCAACGTACTCTGGGGCCAAGGCAACTTCATAATCTGTCGTGTTCCCAGTTACTGCTCGTCCCGCTTCAAGGCTGATTTCTACATCTGTTTTACTTGCTGTCGTAACCAAGTATTTCTTGTTGGTATCTCCTTGAATATAGTCTGGTGAACTCCGATAAAAAGGTTCAGCTTTCTCAATATTGTCCATATTTTTAATATCGCTGACATCCTGATCGGTCAAGTAGCTTTCTCTAATATCGGTCACACTGTCCGGTGAATACTCTTTCGGTTTCGATTGCAGCAGCGCCTTACCATTTGATAAGCTCTCAGGAGTGATCATCAAGGTGTCTTTGCTTCCCGCTTCCCGAAGCTGTTGATCCAAGTAACTATTGATCCCACTATTTACACCACTAGTTAAAGAAATGGTAAATGCCCCAATAAAGATGGCAATGATAGTCAAAATCGTTCGTCCTTTATTCCGCCAAAGGTTTGAGCTAGCCGATTGAATAATATCTATAAATTTCATGCGATAGCCTCCTTCATGATTAGACCATCTTTGATATAAATTTGGCGGTCACATCTTTCCGCAAGGTCTTCATCGTGGGTCACAATAATCAACGTAATATTTTTTTCCTTATTCAAGTTGAACAACAGATTTTCAATCCGTTCGCCGGTAGCTGTATCCAAATTCCCAGTAGGCTCATCTGCAAAGATAATATCTGGCTGATTGACTAAGGCCCTAGCAATACATACCCGCTGTTTTTGTCCCCCTGATAAATCATTGGCTTTGTTGTTGATTTTTTCCGCCAAGCCAACTGAGGTTAAGGCCTCGATTGCCGCCTGCTTACGTTCCTGTTTGCCTACTCCAGCTATCTTCAATGGTAAGATGACATTTTCCAAAACTGTATCCTCTGAATTCATAAAGAATTGCTGAAAAACAAAGCCATAAGTTTGATTACGCATCATGTTAAGATCGTTCTTGCTCATTTGGTTTGGGTCTTTTCCCGCCAAAAAAATGTCTCCTGAAGTTGGCTGATCCAATAGCGCTAGAATATGCATCAATGTTGATTTGCCTGACCCGCTCTTTCCAATAATTGCTACCGATTCGCCTTGTTCAATACTAAAACTAACGCCCTTTAATGCTTGAAATTCCGATTCTCCCGAACCGTACGTTTTTTTCACGTTTACTACTTCTATAACCTTCAAATTCTTCCTCCTTTTAACTACCATTCACAAATTGCTTGCTGCTAGTTTTTGCTACAAACAATTCTTCCCAGTGAGTAACTTTCCAACAGTCATCCTTCAATCAATACTCTTTTCCAATAAAATCCCTCCACATGTTTTCTCACATCTAAAGTTCCGATGCTGCTATCTGGATTGCACAAGAATTTACTGCTAAAAGCAGCTTGATTAATTTTCATTTATATCTCGCTTATCCACTTTTATATTGTATCTTTATATCCGTTATCTTTTATCCACCCAGAGCGCTATCTTTTTCTAGGACTTAAGTTGGATGGACAACCTAAAAAGAGCCTATAAAACCTTTTGCGTCAGCAGTTACCGCCCCCTTTACGTCCAAAAAAAATCATTTATCCAGCAAACAAACCGTAATAATATTTTTTGCTAAATTCATTATATTTGTTATAATATAAAAAATATCGTTTTCGCTAACAAAATCAGCGAAAACGATATTTTTCTTAAACGTTTATTATTCTTCCTTAAAATCCTTGTCAAAGTTTCACCTTATACCAAACTGACTCAGATAAAATAAGTGATGCTGTCTTTTACACTATTAATATGGAGGCAGTTAATAGAAAATCTGACTCCACAGCAACAGCCCAGCTCTTAACTACCTCAGCAACGTAACAATATCTTTTTGTGAAGCACTTTTTGCTGGCAGCCAACTGAAAACAATCCCGATGACGACGGACAATCCGAAGGCCAAAACAATCGTAAATAAATCAGGAGCTACATTTAGCGGCGTAAACATACTAATTAAAATACCAAATAGGACCGAGAAGAGGAAGCCAATCCCGCCGCCTAACAAAGTTAAACTGATTCCTTCCAATAGAAACTGCATCATTACGTTGCCACGAGTACCACCCATGGCCCGACGTACTCCGATTTCCTTGGTTCGCTCAGAAACGGAGATATAGATCATGTTCATCACGCCAATACCAGAGATAAATAATGAAATCCCGCCGACAACAGATACTAATAAGGTCACACTAGTTAATAAAGTTCGAATTGTATCAACCTGTCCAGCAAGATCCTCACCTTGATAGACTCCTTGATCTTTGTAAAAGCCTTCATCCTTCAGCGTATCAACAATTTTATTGCTGGTGTCCTTTACATTGACTGCATCAGATACCGATACTAAGATCGTATTGGTCGAATAAGTATCAAAATATTTCTCGTACACATTTTGGGGTGTTTCAGCTACGGTTAAATCGTTTTCCGTTTGCATTAACGCGTTTGACTCCCGATCCGCCATGATCCCCACTACTTCATAGCGATGACCGCCCAATGATACAGTTTGCCCCACTAGTGATTCAGGGTTTTCTTCGCGAATAATCTCGGAAGTTGTCTTATCGATTACAATTACCGGATTCTCATTAACATTATCACTGGCTTCAATAGAACGGCCATAAATAACTGGAGACCCCTGTTCATCCTTAATTAATTTGAAAAAGTTGTAGGAGTTGGATGTCTGATCAGCTTCATCAAAGGTATTTATCACATAATAATCACCGTTACTATAGTAATTATCATACTTTACACTTTTGACACCCGCTACATTTTCAATCTTATTAATATCTTCTTCCGTGAAGGCTTTTATTCCATTTTCATCAAAGGCTGGATCATTAGGCACGTAGTTGATAGATACTTGTCCTTCATACTGGTCTAAGCCAACAAAATCAGACATATATCCCTCGAAGGCCCGCCCAATAGAGAAGACAGTGATAACCGCTGACACCCCGATTACCAAACCGATCATGGTTAGAAAGCTGCGCCTTTTGTTCTTTCCGATGGATTTAAAAGCTGTCTTCCAAATTTCACTAAACCGCATGATGAACACCTTCTTCCAATATCTCGCCATCCTTAACGGTAATTGTTCGTTTGCAATAAGCGGCCGAATCGGGATCATGGGTAACCATTAGAATAGTAACCTTCTCCTCTTCATTTAAGCGTTGGAACAAATTCATGATCTCTACCGAAGTCCGGCTATCTAACGCTCCCGTTGGTTCATCGGCTACTATAAATGTCGGATTACCAACAATCGCTCGGGCAATTGCGACCCGCTGCTGCTGCCCACCCGAGAGCTGCTTAGGCAATTTATTATATTTGTCGGCGATTCCCACCTTCTCCAAGGCCTCCATCACTAAATCTTCTGTCTGGCTCTGCTTCATACCGCCATACAACAAGGGCAAAGCCACATTTTCCATAATTGTATTGTTGTCAATTAGTTGAAAAGATTGGAAGACAAAACCCACTGACCGGTTGCGTAAGGCAGATAATTTCTCATCATTGTAGCGATAGGCATTCTCACCCATAAACTTGTAGGAGCCTTCAAAATCTCCGTCTAAGAAGCTGATCGTATTGATCAAAGTAGACTTGCCTGAACCAGAAGGACCCATGACTGCCACAAACTCATGCTCATCAATAGTCAGTGAAATATCCTTCAGCACATGGATTTTCTCTTGATCCACTTGGTAGTATTTATTGATCCCTTCCATTACGATCATTCAACAGTCACTTCCATCCCATCTTTGATATCACTCGCATCCTTGATAATTTTGTCGTCTGTACTCACGCCGTCTCGTAAAATATAATATCCTTTACGCTTCTCAACCGTGACGGATTCCTCCTGAGCCTTACCACTGCTGACACTATAGACATAGTGGTTACCACCATGTTCAACCACACTCTTTAATGGTAAATGAACCTCGTTGCGAGGAATCAGAACTTCTACAGAATAACCAGCTAAAATCGGCTCATCTGGCACTGCAGTAAAATCATAGCTGACAATACCGCTTTGTTGGGTCTCACTCAAATCGCTATTTACTTCAGAAATAGTCTTGACTCTTCCCTTAACAGTCTTCTCATCATTAACACATTGAATATCTACTGTCTCTTCAAGTCTAACCTGTGAACGATCGTATTCGGTAACTGTCCCATTAATAATAGTTTCTTCACTCTTTAGAACCATTAGAGGTTTTTGCGGATTGTTTTTGGCATCCTCATCTAGGCTGGTAACGATGGCATTATCGGTTGCTCTGATTTTCTCGCCTCCAGAATAAGTGATAAGTTCAGCATCCTTTAAAACATGATCGCCATTTTTCACATGAATAGTTTGAACAGATCCTTTTTCAGGATTAACTAAAACCGTTTGTGTCCTGACTGGTTGAACCTGTCCTTTTAGATGCAAAGGGGTCTGTTTCTTCACCTCATATAATTCGATTGACTGGGTGTCTGCTTTGGCTTTTGCTTGCGTATTTTGATACAAAAAGAACCCGGTTCCTGCTATGATTAATGCACTTATCCCTATTAATACTTTTTTCATCTATTTCTCTCCTTGCTTTTTTCGAGTTATTTGTTGTTAAACCTTCTCAGAAGTAAAAATCCGATTAACCTTCTTCTTTTCGTTGCTGACAACTGTTTCACATACCTTTTCTTCATTACTACGTGAATCCAACAATACCTACTCTACTCCAATAAAATCCCTCCATTGTTTACTTACATCTACAACTTTAGATGCTGCTAGTTGGATTACTCGCTAATCCACTGTAGATAGCAGCTTGATTAATTTTCATTTATATCTCGCTTATCCACTTTTATATTGTATCTTTATCGCCGTTATCTTTTATCCACCCAGAGCGCTATCTTTTTCTAGGACTTAAGTTGGATGGACAAGCTAAAAAGAGCCAAAAAAGCTTTTATTCCAGCAGTTTTCGACCCCTTTTTATCCACAAAAAAACATTTACCCAGCGAATAATCCGTAATAATATTTTTCGTGAAATTCATTATATTTGTTATAATATAAAAAATATCGTTTTCGCTAACAAAATCAGCGAAAACGATATTTTTCTTTAACATTCCTTGTTGCTTCTCCTCAAACCAAAACAAAGCCTCACCTCAGTCGAATTCCAAAACACTCGATAGGGCAAAGGACACTTCTAAAACAAAAGCACCCTCCTCTAAATATGCGGCTGCTTTACCACCCTGTTTTTCCGCCAACTTTTTCACGATATATAAGCCTAAGCCAGTTTGACCATCTTTGCGACTAGGATCAATTGTATACGAACGTTCAAATACTTTTTCGATACTTCCGGCATCAATGGTATCCGTGTCATTTCTTGCCTGTAAGACGAGAAATCCTTCTTCTATCCGAACAGTGATCTCAAAATAACTTTTTGCATACCTTAAAGCATTCTGAACAATATTAATGAGTATTCGTTGTAAAGCTTTTTTGTCTGCATAAATTGGCGTGGCCAGCAATGACTCATCGATGGAAACAGCCAGAGCCTTATCTTCAAATTCTTTGTAAAAGGAAAACATCGTTTCAACTAAGACACTTTCTAAAGATAGTTGCTGCAGGAATAATCGATTATCTGCTGAATCAATTAAGGACATCTCGTAAAACTGATCAACGGTCATTATTAACGTGTCCACCTTGCTTTGGACAATATCCAAGTAAGCCTCTCTTTGTTCCAGTGTCAGCGAATCATCCCGCAACAAATCAGAAAATCCTTTTATCGAAGTCAACGGGGTTCTCAAATCATGGGAAATATTCGTAATCTCCTGTTTTAGTTTTAACGTTCTTTTTCGTTCGTTTTGCTGCTCTCTTTTGAAAACAGTAATGAGCTGATTCACGTTAGTAACAAATTCATTCAGCTCCTTATTGCGAAAATTACTTCGTATTAGCTCGTTGGTACCATAATCCTCAGTAATTTCCTTCAGCTGCTCCGTCATTTTTTGAGCGTCCCAGCGATATAAGACAAGCAAGGTGATACAGTAGCCCAAAAGTATGAGCAAACAACTAATAGCGATCCATACCAACACCCTCTACTCCTTTCTTATGCTCGGTTAAACAAGCATAAAACCAATGCCCCAAACGGTTTTAATATATTCATCAGAAGTAACTGCTGATATCTTTTTCCTGATGTTCGATACGTGGACACTGATGGTATTGTCATCTCCAACGTACACGCCTTTCCAAATCTTTTCATATATGTGTCTTTTAGAAAAGGCCTGCTCCGGACGCTGGATCAGCAGTAGGAGAATGTCGAACTCTGCATTTGTCAACGTTAACGGACACCCTTCTAGAATGGCTGTCAACTTGTCAGTATTCAACACTAACCCTTTCCATGACAATTCATTATTAACCACAGCATTTGCCGTTGATCGTCTTAATTGGACCTCCATCCGCACAGCCACTTCTTCTTCATTAAACGGTTTTGTAATATAATCATCCGCCCCGATTTTTAGCACCGACACTTTATCCGCAAGGTCCTTCTTCGCAGAAATAACAATGATTGGGACAAGGCTAACCTCTCGTATTTTAGCAATCAGTTCTTCACCGCTGATTCCTGGAAGCATTAAGTCCAACAGCACTAAATCAAAAGCCTGCGAATTAAGCTGCAACAGTGCCTCAGTTCCAGAGTAAGCAGCAATTGCCTCTAAATTATTTTTAGCTACAATTACTTGAAGCAGCTGATTGATTTCCTGATCATCCTCAATAATCAACACTTTCTTATTTTGTTCCATGCATCCACCCCATTAAAAGTACTCCCATTATTATCTTAAATTATCCCTATATAACTAGTTTACCAAATTATGCAAACTTGTAAGCAACTATTTGGTCTATACAGGCAAAGAACTTCCAGCCAAAGAAAGGATCACTTCTTTGACTGAAAGTCATTCGTTATTCAGATTGCTAGACACCGATAATTGCCATTTGTTCCAGCACTTCTCCAGTTCGGTCTTCAAAGGACTTTGCCCCTTTTTCGGTAAAAGCCAGCTCCGAAAGAATTTTGCCGTCCTTCATAAATAAGACGCGATCAGCTCTAGCAGCTACCTTAGCATCATGTGTCACTAGCAATATTGCGGTCCCCTCTTGATTGATAGCTTCCAGTAACAGCATAATCTCATCAGCTGACTTAGAATTCAAAGCCCCTGTCGGTTCATCCGCAAATAGAATAGCTGGACTGCTCATTAACGCCCGGCAAATTCCAGCACGTTGCAATTGCCCGCCGGATACCTTGGTTATTTCCCGATCCCCGAGCCCGCTAATACCGGTCTTTTTCATCAGCTGTTCTGCCTTTTTTGTTACATCAGCTAAATTTTTCCGGTTGTCTGTCACAACAGGAAGAATAATATTGTCTAGGATCGACAAATTCTTCAGCATCGTCGGCTGTTGAAAAATAAAGCCAAATTTTTGGCGCCGCATGTCTGCTAACTGATTTTCTTTTAAACCAGAGATTTCCTGACCGTCAAATTTGATTGATCCGCTAGTAATATCATCGGTACCGCTTAGTGAAAAGAGCAGCGTGGTTTTCCCGCAGCCAGACGGACCCATGATTACCACAAATTCTTCTCGCTCAATCTCAACCGATACTTGGTCTAAAATTGTCGTTTGTTCTTTTCCAATGTTGAAGCTTTTTACGATCTTTTCTCCTGCTATCAAATTACTCATAGTCTACTCCTTTATATGATCAGCGATTTTTATTGAAGGTATATCCAGCGTGCCAATCAAGGTTGCTCCAAATACACAGATTGCTACTACAGCTGGTGCAAAAATATAGGCAAATAATGGATTGATTTCGAAATGAAAACTTGATACGCCAAAAACCGAAATCAAGGCCACACCCACCAGCTCACCCAACGTATTCGCTAAAATAGTTCCAATCAAAACACCTATGATCAACACTACACCTGAACGAGCAATATACTGATATCGAATACTTCGATTGACAAAACCTAGTGACTTCAGCGCCGCAATCGTGTAACGATCCTTGGTCACCAGCATCTTCATGAACAAGATAGTCACCAATAGAACTAAAAGAATCGTCGCAGCAATAGCCGCATAAGAAGCTTTCTTGATTCCAGCAATTGTTGAGCCAAACGTTTGGCTGGTATACGCGCTGATATCTGCTACTTTGGCAAAGGAATAGTCCTTTTGAAATTGCGCAGTTTTCTCATTGGTTAAGGATGCCTTGGTAAAGGCTACAGGAATCGTACTCCACAAGACCGGTGAAGCCTCACTATCAACTGTAAAATTCGCTTTAGCTGTTTTCCCACCATTGGTAATATCAGAATAGATTCCTGAAACAGTGAACAGTCTTTTCTTCCCATCAACAGACAATTCCACAGTATCATCCACTTCTTTTTCCAAATCATCTGCCGATAATTTAGACAGAGCAATCTCTGAAGCTGTTCGTGGTTCATGCCCCTTTGAGTAGGCGATTGGAAATTGCGAATGGTCTCCTAATTCAACCTTTAAGCGTCGAGTTGCTTGATCATTCAGTTTTGCATCAAACATCCGACTAGTTAATACAGTGAATTTAGCAACACTTTCATCCTCAGACAGTGCTTGAGCAACGGTTGCTGCTTTCTCTGAAATATTTTCAGTCTGTTGAATATCAAAACGAGTGTCGCAGCGGCCGATTCCCATGTAAGTCATAAAGTTCTTAGATGAAATAGTATTGTGAACGTTTTGCGGAACAATCATTAAGAATATCGAGATAATTAAGACAAACAGCATCGTCAGATACATTTTCTTTCTAGCGATAATATCTTTAAATCCTAGTAAGATATTGGTAGAAAAAAGTCTATTTCTACTTAACGAAAGAAATTTCTTTGTGGTCTTTGTTTTTTCTTCGGGCGCTCCAAAACGAATGGCTTGGGCCGGAGATATTTTCTTGAATCGTCTGAGGATATTATTGGTATATAGCACAACAATACCAAAGATGACTAAGGCGCCAAGCAAGCCCGCGAATAACGCGAAAACTGGTGCCTTGCTATCGCCAAAATACAAACGGATATTTTCCATCAAGGGATTCTGCAACACGATTGCCCCGATATAGCCAAGTACACTTGCAAAAGCTGCCATCATTCCATATTTTGCCATGTATATTTTTTTGATTTCGGAGGTTCTTAGGCCAATTGCTTTTAGCACACCTATCTCTTTAAAATCTTCTTCAATTTTCGCCAGCAAAGTAAAGCGAATACATAAGAAAGTCACTAGGATAACAAGCAAGCTGACCAGAATCAATAGTGCAATCATCATCCCGTCATTAATGGCGTTGGCTAGCTTAAACAGCTGGTAACTGGTTGCAGAAGGCCCGTTGGATTCTAACCCTTCGGATAAATAAGCCGACTCAACCTCCCCGGATTTGCCAGCATCGCTTAACCGAAATTCAATCAGATGCTCCAGGCGACCATATGGTTCTATTTTCTGATAATCGTTTGGATGAACTAAAAACCGTTTGGAAGAGATCATTGCCGCATTCATCTGCGAATCTCGCAAGAAGCCTGCAACTTTAAACGAAACGCCATGCACCTTCACTGGATCTCCTTGTTTCGCTACGCCCTCTTTTAAATAATAGATCGGAACGTAGATCTCACCTTCCTTTGGCTGGATGATCTCGCCATTTAAATCAAGCAAATAATCGAACTGACTGCTTTGTTTAGAAAAACCGTTATCTTGCACACTATCCATCAATGAATTTTCGCCAATCGCAATATCTGAGCCTTCGATGTTCAGAAAATCTGCTGTTTGGTATTCCTCAACATATTCCTGCTCATCGGCAAATTGCGCCAGTCTCTCCTCATTGATATCTCCACTATGCATTTGCATCAAATGGGGCGTTCTGGCCTCTATCATACTGTTGTCTACCGCACTCGATAAATTCACTGCTAAAATAGTGGCTAAAGAGGTCAACAGCACCGCGAGAAAGACAAACATAGTAATCGTTAATGAGATTAGTTTATTGTTTTTTATATCGTTTTTGACTATTTTTTTATACATACTCCACCAACATTCTCCTTCTACCCTTAATCATTCAATATTTTTTTGACCAAATACTCTCAATCCAATTGCTATATACAGTACGATTAACCCCCCACTAATGACCCAACTAGCTGGCTGAACAGCAACAGTATGATTAAAGAAATCATTTACGGCATCCGCCAATAAAGCGGAAGGGAAAAATTGTGAGATCGGTTCATGTTTGGAAACCAGCGAGAATATAAATCCAGCGACTTCGTTGGATAATCCATACACGAAAAGCATAGATAAGATCGTGACAATTTGGCTAACACCCAGCATCCGCAATAAATGCCCAAAGGTAAAGGCACTGATTAATAATGGCAGCAAATTACTCACTGCAATGAGAAAGTCATTTAAAACTTGGGGATCAGTGGTAAATAAATTTTCCCCCAATAAGACAATCGTCAAAATATTTAAGCCAAATAAGAAAAGGAAAATGACTAACGTCAGCACTAGTTTACTCAAGAAAATCGTATTTCTGGTGACACCAAAAGAAATCGCTTGTTTCAGCAGCTCATTATCCTTACCGGTAAGAAATGAATTGAACAAAACAATGATGAAAAAGCTGATAGCGGTGGTAACAATCAAGGTGCTCAAGTAGTAAAGAGCACTTGTACTAAGAAACGCTTCATTGGAATTGCGATACATGACTGCAATAATCACCATCACCAGCAAGAAAAAGGCACTCGTGAAATACAAGCTTTTCTTGTGGAACAAACGATATCTTTCGCTGTTTAGGTAATTAATCATTGGCTGTCCCTCCTACCAGTTTCAAGAAATAGTCCTCTAACGTGACATCTTCCACCATTACCTCGGAAACGGAAATGCCCTCTCGATGCAATAAAGCATTGATTTCGGCCCCCTGATCTACATGGCTGTGAATGATGATCCAGCCATCTACCAAGCAGCGATAATCGATATCCCGGAAAGTACGTTCCAATAACTGGGAGGTTTTGGCACTGTCATTCACCTTGATCTTCAGCTGCTTTTTGCATTTGTTTTCCAAATCAGTTTTGCTGATATCTTCAACCATTTTTCCATCGTGAATAAAAACAAAGCGATTGGCTAATAATTGCAGCTCACTCAAAATATGGCTGGAAATCAGAATAGTGATCTGTCTCTCTTGGTTAAGTTCTAATAATAAGCGGCGAATCTCGTTGATTCCTTCAGGGTCCAATCCATTCGTCGGCTCATCCAGGACTAAACAATCAGGATTAGAAAGCAAACATAGCGCTAAACCCAAGCGTTGCTTCATCCCCATCGAGTATTGGTGAAACTTTTTCTTGGTATGTTCACTTAATCCCACCATTTTCAGGACTTCGGAGATTCTGGCCTTTTCAACAACCCCTCGTTGAATACGGAAATACTCTAAGTTTTGTTCCGCAGTAAAGTCGCCAAAAAACTTCGGCTCTTCAATCATAAAGCCCATCCGTTGGCGGGCTCGAGCATGTTCGTTTTTAGTTTTCCCAAACAATTGAATCTCACCATTTGTTGGTGCAATTTGGCCTGAAAGCATCTTGAAAAATGTGGATTTCCCCGCGCCATTTTTTCCAATCAAGGCACAGATCTCACCTTGCTGTAAAGCAAAATCAAAGGATTGAAGTGCCGTTTCCTCCTTAAATTCTTTATTTAACTGATAGGTTCTAATCACATTCTCCATCTTATGAACTCCTTGTTTTCTTTTGTTACTTACACTTTATCTTAGTTCCCGTTAATAATCTTTAAGCCAAACATAAAGAAATCATAAAGACTAAAAGATCAGCGTCCTTGGCGTGCTTAAAACCCCTAGCTAATTCTGCAGACTAAGAATTAGCTAGGGGTTTCATTTTTTCTTCTATTGTAAAGGAACACACATCCGGCAACAACTCGAAACCAGCGAGAAAAAAAGGCGAACAAAAATACCTGCCATAAAATTAGCGACCTAATCTTACAACAGGGAATTGGTTTTATTAACACTTCAATTTGCTCGTTCAATGCTGTCCTCTGGGCAATACTCGTAAAAACCTGGAGCAAATCGATAGCCCTGACCCCAAATGGTCACGACCATTTCTTCCGGCAGTCCCCAATTGCTAATTTTCCGGCGCACATTTTTGATCAGCACGGATAATTGGGATAAATGGGAATTGGTGGTTTCATCTTTCCACAGATATTGGCAAAATTCCTCGCGGGAAACAATTCGTCCTTCGGCACTGTACAGTTTTTCAAACACTTTCTTTTCGGTCTTGGAAAACGTGCGATAAAGCTGCGCGTATGTACCCTGTGAAGTATCTTCGGTGTTGATAGGGAAGGCAATCACCTTGTGATGTTCTCTGAAAGGGCGCACGTTTTCGGCTAATAATTCTCGCAACACATCAGTGGAAATATCCGGTGTTACCCAGCCAACGATGCCATGATTTTCCAGCATTTCCTTTTCCGCTAAATCAGGAATACTGTTCACCTTGCGCATTACCACACTGTTGGCTTTTTCTAACCTTGGCAACAGGTCCAGCACTTCCTTGTTAGTCAGATTTTCGCTAAGAATCACCACCTGATAAAAGTAGCAGGCAAAATTGCTGTCGATTGCTTGCTGCAGAAGCTCCAGCATTTTTGAGGAACAAAGTACTTCATGATTCAAGCTCTGCAATTTCCTTTGCAGCGGTTCTTCTGACAAAATGTTATGAGTTAATACCAATACTTGCATGATTTTCTCCTTTTCTGCATTACGCCATATTTTCTAATAAACGAATTTGTTCTTGAATGTCAAAGTACAGATAGACCGCCAAAACCAGGCAGACTGCCGCAATGACAAACAACGAAACATTTAGTAAATACTGCCACTTCGGTTTATTCAAGGTTTTGATTTTCTCCATATCGCCAAACAAGAAGAAAAAGAAAGCGATCAAAGCAATTGCGGCGATGACCGCTAGAATAATCATCCAACCATAACGTTCCATATGTTTCCCTACTTTCTATTAATGGAGAAGGATGCCCGAAAGCATCCTTCTCACCTGTTGCTTATGGTGTTCCTAAATCAACTATCCATTGCATTTGTCCTTTGTACAGTTGGCCTCTTTCACCAGAATTGGCTAGGAGATTCAACTTCACAGAGTTAGGATCAATCTCATACGTGTATTTCTCGTTTCCTTGACCACCGTTAGGAACTACAAACAATTCTTTCGAACTAGCGGCATCAGAATTAATTTCAATCGTCGAACTCAACGGATCAGCAACAAACAAGCTGCTTTCATCAGTCGGAGTAGACCAACCACCATTTACTGGAGTAGCTTTCCAAAGCTTTTTGTTTAGAGTTATCTTAGCACCTGATATGGTTTCAGTAGATCCATCTTTTTCTAATGGGTTAAATTTAGCAAGAAACTTCCATTCGCTAGTTACTCCAACATTTTCTAATTCAATGTCGAAATTGTCTGAAGCACTATGGGACAAGCTGTTAAACACGTTGTTATTTTCGGGAATATCAATCACACCGAAATTGAACTCCTGCGGTCTTTTAACGAAGTAGATGTTGTTTGAGCGAGTGTCGGTGGTGAAGCGAGTTCTTGCTGCTACATCTAATTTCGTCCATCCCATATCACTAGAACCTGGTGATCCAGATGCTGGTCCATTCATTACTCGATAGCGAACAAAATATTCTTTACCTTCTTCAAGTCCAACAATTTTAAAATTGATTTTCTTGTTGGCCGTATCAATTGAGGCAGCAGATTCTAGCTTCGGTCCTGCAGAAGTCGTAGTAACTTCTTGCCAAGAACCACCTTCTCCATTTAAAGAATAGTCAGTTGCATTATCGGTAATTTCAACTTTCACACTATGAGGATGTGAAGGGTCTCCGGTTTCTTGAGCTACTGGACCATCTGTACCACCAGCTGTATACTTACCACTGATTTCGGCAGAAGCATTATAGCGAGAAGCTGGAATAGGTGTCGCAACAGTAGGTGTTCGAAGTTCATTTTTTGTGTAAAAAACACTTTTTGCTGATTCGAACACGAATTGATTGTGTTCACTTGTACCATTAGCTACATATTTTCCAGCATAACCTTTTACACTCCACCAACCTTCGTATTTACTGCCTGGTATCAAGGACACGCTTGTTCCGCCACTGATATCGTAACCGCTAATTGCATTGTTCGTGATTCCCAAGCCATCAATCACAGATTGGATGTTCTTTGTTTTAGCAATAAAAGATGCGGTAGGAGGATCATTAAGGAATTCACCGGAACTAATGTATTTATCAGACTTCACCTCAATAGAGTTTGGATTGCCGTCCGCTTGATTATAATTTGGTGCCTGAATGAATTCTACTTTTTGACCTGCTGTTGTAGTCCACTCGCCGACAGCATTGTGCAAAGCTGCTTCATTGGACCAACCGCCTTCATTCTTTACCTGCCACTTAACCTGATAGTCGGTTTTAGTCTTCAAATTATTGATGTTCACATTAACAAGCTTACCTCCGTTTGCAGCTTCAGTTAGAACAAAATCGGAAAGATACACGCCATCCGCATTTGGTGTTGCAGTGACTGTTACAAAAGCCCCTCCTCTTTCTCTTATCTGAACACGAACATTAGCAAGATTATCCACTAATGGCAGTGCAGCGGCTCCTTGTGTGAATTCATAGCCACTTCCTATCTGTAACTTAGCATCATTAGCATGCTGAGGAATATGGTTATTAGGTCTACCAGGCCATATTCCCCCTATTCGATTGGGTGTTGCAAATTGTTTACTCCACTCCGACGGTACAAGTGTGCCATTTGCATCTGGAATTTTCACCCTTGCTTGATAGAGAGTTCCAGCTGCAAGACCATCTAATACAAGACCTCCTATCGCATAAGATCCTTCAGTTTGATCAGTGCCATGAGTCACCCTTTTGTTTTGGACTTGCTCTTCAGTACCATTCTCCCCTTTACGTAAAAATACTAGTCCGTCATCCACAGTTGTAGATATCCCACCAGTATATCCAGTTTGATCCAGTGTTGCTTTCACATTGTTAGAGGAGTCGATATTTACATTGGAAATTGTAGGTTTCTTTAAAGCTAACGGTGCCGCATCTGTATCAAATTCAGCTGTCTGTATATTCGAGAGATATCCACTGCTATTTCTCACTGCATATTTGATCTTGTAATTGGTGCTAGGTCTTAGCCCTTTAATGTTAAATGATACTTTTCTATCCCTTTTATTAACGTCGTAGTCAGTGTAGTAGTATGGCACTTGAGGAGTTTCACTGGTGCCTATTTGTATTCCATTAACTGTGATCTGGGCATAATTCTCCTTAGTATTATCATAAGGATGTTCAGTTGCTGCTTTATAGTCTCCAGTAATACTCGCAGTGTTATGCGCTTTGGTAATAGTAGGATCCGCATCTAGAGAAACAACGGTACGACTACGCCTACCAGTATATGTGTTATACACTGGTTGACCAGTGGTAGCATCCTTAAGCCCTACTCGGACTTGATAAATTGTTCCGGGATAAAGACCAGTGATTTCCATTCCATCTCCACCGTATTTTTTTGGATTTTGTTCAGTACCTGTACCAGTTTGGTGTTCTAAATCATGAATTCTCGTAGTCCAGCCTGTATCACTAGTCTTAACTTGTACTATTCCGTCATCTGCGTGGGCTTCTCCAAAGTACGTTCCGTTATTCGCCCAAAGTTTTGTCGGTTCATGGTTGATTGTCCAAGCTCTAGCCCAATCGTTGCTTTCTCCCTCTTCCCCCTGGGGCGCTTCAGGATAAGATAACGGCACAGCATTCGTTTTAAACTTTTGAGTAGTTACTACATTTGACAATTGATTACTGCTATTTCTCACTGCATACGAAATAGTGTACTCCGTTTTTGGGTTCAATCCGTTAATGACAAACGATACTGTTCCTTTCCCTGATCCTTTGTTAACCGTGTATCCAGTGTACCAGTATGGTACTTGAGGGGTTTTATTGGTACCTATTACTGTGTCACCAACCATTATCTGGACAACACTATCCGGATGTTCAGTTGCTGCTTCATATTCTCCAGTGATTTTTGCAGTGGTATCCGTTTGGGTAACTGTAGGGTTAGCTGTTAGGGAAACGACTGTCTTAGCGTCGTAGTCGTATTTATACACATATTTACCGTTAGCATCTTTGAGACCTACTCGAACCTGGTAAAAGGTTCCAGGAATTAAGTTGTCGACTACAGTTCCGTTATGATATTGTTTGTTCTGCTCAGTACCTGTACCAGTATTGTGCCCTAAAGTACTTAATTTTGTATCCCAGTTTGTGGTACTAGTTTTAGCTTGTACTATTCCAGGGTCAGTGTGAACATCTCCATAGTACTGATCGCCATTCACCCAAATTTGTTTAGGCTCCTGAGATATTGCCCAGGCGAAGTTATCATCTTTGACCGGTTTGAAACTTAACGGCATCTTCGTCTTAGCATAATAAGGCTTCAGTACCCCTCGCGACTGTGCGGGAGAATCAGCTGGAGGTGGACCGGGAGTTATTTGAAATCTTCCGCCATCAAATCCTCCTTCCATCAATTGAACTTTATCAAATAGCCAAACATAATATGTTTTTCCAGGTGTCAAATTGGTAGCAATAACTTCATCAGTTACGCGTAATGTATTCGTTGTACCTTCGCGATCACCACCTATTTCTTTTCTTATCGTAGCCCTCTTCCACACTTGATCAAATTCACCTGTTGGAAAGAGAGCATTCTGGTTAGTCCCGTCCCATCTATTTTGCCAAACGAAATCTTTATTATCACTGATAATCGCGTAGAATCCAGTATAGCTGAAATGAGAATACGTGTAGCGAAGCGAAAGCGTCAAACTTGTTTCACTTGCATTGATAGTTACAAAGCCCCCAGTATTAGGATTCGTCCAACTCGCAAATGGAGCAATACCACTCATCGTCCCCATTTCATTCAGGTTCCTCGGAATCTGAAAAGAACTGGTTTGCACTTCTTCCACTACTACTTGACCTAAACTGTAATGACCTTTATGCTTAGCAACTCTTGTGACAGATTCTTGCTGACTTTCAATCGAATAATCAGCCGCAAGTCGGTAATCATAGGTGCCTGCTTCTGATTCATTTTCGTCATAATCGAAGTTATAGGCATCAGTACTGATCACTTGTCCTTCTTCACTAACCTCAAAAGCCTTCCGTTCTTCCCAATCACCATCATCTTTTCTTCTTTGCAGAATCAATGCGGTCAATTTTGTTTGGGTAGTCATTTCGTTTTCTTCATTAATAACTGCTTGCAGCTGTCCTTTAATGGAAAACTCTTTTTTAACCTTTTTTTCTTCGAACGTCAAAAAAGGATGACCAGTTTCGTCTTCTTCCTCGGTTAGTTCTCGCTGGTCGTAGTCTTCTTCTACAATTTCTTCTTCAACAGTCGGTACTTCTTCTTCCACTTCTTCAATGGATTCGGAAGTAACTGTTTCTGGTTCGGGTATAGAAGATGCTACTGTTGGCAGTTCACTTGATGCAGTGGTTTGGGTTTCGGCCGTGCTTGATTCTTCGGTGGACGAAACGGTCACCGCTGCTGCAATTGAAGGGAGCGCTACGCTGGCGACTAAGAGCGCGGTCAAACATGCGGTGATGAATTTTTTACTCATGGTCTTCACGTATTTTCTGCTCCTTTCTTTTGCCTAAGATGAAAAAGAACAACCAAGCCAGTGATACGAGATACCCGAGTTGGGTTAGGACTTGATTGTATTGATCGTTGGTGGTAGGCAGGCGTTTTCGATCGGTGCCTGTGCCTGACCAGCCGCTTTGACGGTAAACGACTTCTTCACCGCTGGGAACTTCCCCAGTAATAGGTAGTTCGCCATTTGGTGCCGTAGGATTTACCGGCGTTTTCGGTACTTCCTTGGCTTCTGTAAAAGTTACGGAAACATTCGTTGTCTGAGCATCGGCTTTCAGGGGAAGTGTCGTCAACAGACTTGTACAGCACAATGTCAAACATAAGAATTGTTTCGTTCTTTTTTTCATAGGTTTACCTTCCTTCCTATGAACTTATTTTGGTGTGGTCCATTTCTTTCGGCGTACGTAAAGACTACCGATATTGATGATGATCACTACGCCAAGCAAAACAACCACGATTGGTACCCATGTTGGGTAAGTGATGGTGTAGGTCGCTTGTTCATTGATTTTCTTGGCTTCCTCTTCACCAATCGTAAATTCTTCCTCCCATGCCCAAGTGTTTTCTCCTGAATCCGCTTTAACCGATAATGTGTAGGTGCCGGGTTCGATGGGATCGAGGCCCCAGTTGGTAGCAAAGTCGAATTGAGAATTTGGAGCCATACGCATATCATTGGTTGTTCGTTTTCTCAAGACTTCCTGCTCACCTTTTCTACGCAGCTTGGTTTCAACCTTCAATTTTTTCAAAATCTTCGGCTCAGGATTTTGCAGCCGAGCTTGGATCACTCGTTTGCCTTGGTGGACGGTGGGTTTGACTTGTAATAAGTTAAGGGAGCTGCCGTCTGCGTAGTCAATTTCTTCGTCCTCGGTAATCATTAAACCTAATCGGTAACCAAAAGCAGATGAAATGCCAGATTGTTTTTCTTCTGACTCGCTGCTGGTGGCACAGATAGCAGCAATTTTTACTCCAGAAAAAGATTGTTCCGGCGGTTTGATCGTAATGGTAACTTCTTTAGTTTCAAGTTTTTCTACTGTAACTTCTTCTTCAGAGACAGTTGAAATATCTTCTAGCGAATCCACCAATGTTTCATCCCGCTTAACATCCGTTCCGTCGTAGTCCATTACGCCATCTTTATTCGTAAATGCATCGCTCACCTTAATTGTTACCTTGCGAGGGTCTTTCATAGTACTTCTGACCTTCAACGTAAGGGTTTGTTCTTCACCAGGTTTTACTGCTATATAATAGTAGCTTTTTGATTCATCCACCTGGGTACTAGGCAGAACAGGTTCTACTGTAAATCCAATGTCTGTTTGTTTTTCCTCTTGATCAATTTTCTTTTCTCCAATGACGGAAGAATCTTCACCATGAGCGACTTCAGACAGAAGAAAAACTGGTGACAACAGAGAAAGAAGACAGAAAGAGTGAACTATTAAAGAAAAACAGCTTTTTTTGATAGTTTCTTTCACCGACTTATTCATTAGACTAGCTCCTTAACTAAATGAGAGAAGAGAATCGAACTTCTCTTCTCTCATTGAATGATTTCTTTTATTGCATAATTGTATTGTTCAAAGTCCATGTAATTGTTCCGCTAAACTCTTTGTTTGCATAGCTTGTAGGTGCATCTGGAACCATGATATCCATACCGTCTACTGGAATTGCAAAACCTTGTGTGTCACTAGAAGTGGTATTTGCAAAGGCTTTAGTTGTGCCATCGGTAGTAAGTACTGTTCCAGGACGGGCTACAGTCACTGCCGTTGTTGCTGAACCTAATGTTCCTGGATCTGTAGGGTTAGTTCCAGCTGTCCAATCTAGTACAGGAGCTGCCGAATTGATTGTGATCTCTGCATCGTCAATTACATCTGATCCGCTTACTAAAGTTGAAGCTGCAGCAGTTACTTCCCATGCTTGCCCTGCTGCACGACCATCATGTACTTTAACATATCCAGAACCTTGTACAGTAGCACTTGCTGTATGACCCGCGCCAACTTCCATACTTCCGAAGTCTGCGTGTGTTGGAATAGCTCTTAATTCTAAGGCTGTTGGGTCAGTTGTCGGAGGTGTTAAATCCGCATTAAATTTCACTTTCACAGCTGTATCTGGAAATGCCGCAAACGCCTGTGTACTCCCAACAACAATCCCACCTAACATCGCAACGCTAGCCAAACTAACTAGCATTTTTCCTTTCAAACTCTTCATAATAAAACTCTCCCTTTTTTTTATATTCTAAACAGAAGAAAGCCTTCTGATTTAGCAAAATAATGTCTTTCTGATATAATGGAGAATAGATGGTTCTACGTTTCACCCGCAAATCGTATTATTTTTTCCCAGTATTAGTTAGAACAGGAAAGGTTCCTGAGCCCTTGTGCCGCAAGGGGTTTAGCGGCTGTTGACGGCTTTCTGACGATGATGGGGATTTTTTTGTGTGCTCTCATTAATGATTTCCAGCTGCTGAATGGCCTTGCGTTTTTCACTTAAAAATGAGTTGGTGTAAATGTCCAAGGTCATCTTGACCGAGCTGTGTCCCAAGAGCTCGCTCAAGGTGGTCACATTGATGCCTGCTTCCAGACAACGCGTAGCAAAGGTATGCCGCAGCGCATGGAAAGGCAGATTCTCGATCCCGCTTTTCTTCTTTACTTGTTCGAAACGGTAGCGAACTGTACGAGGATCGATCGGTTGCCCGCTCTTTCCGGCAAAGACAAAGCTGCTTTCCGCTGTTTCTTTCTGCTGCTGGAGCAGCTGATAGAGCCGTTGGGTCAGTGGAATCATCCGTCTGCTGGCCTTGGTCTTAGGTGTTTGCAGGACCAGCTGGGTCTTCTTGCCTACCTTGATCCGCTGCACGATTTTCTGTATGTGAATCGTGCGGTTTTTCCAATTGATATCCTGCCATTGCAGTCCCATGATTTCGCTGATCCGCATTCCGGTATCCAGTGCGATGATGATCGGCAATTCCTTTGGCGTCAGGCAAAATTCTTCAATCAGACTTTGATCACTTTGAGAGAAGGAGCAGACGGTGCCCTCGACGCTTTTAGGCAATTGAACGGCTTTGGCAGGGTTTTGATGGATTAGATTCTTATCAAAAGCCAGCTTGATCCCTTGCTTAAAGACACGAAAAACGGCATGTACCGAGTTGATACTCAGCTGATCTGTTAGGTCTTCCACCCATTCCTGAATCAGCTCTTCAGTGAGATCGGAAAGCAGATGATCCATAAAAAAGGGATAAATATGATTGAGTGCTTTGCTTTCGTAGCTTTCCAAGGTAGTTGGTTTTACTTGCGTTCGTTTAATTTCCAACCAATTAAGGAACCACTCGTTGACAGGCTGACTTGAGGTACGGTGCTTGCCATAGTCGAGATAGTTCTCACGATGGGCCAGCTTGGCTTCAAAGAGCAGGCGTTTGGCTTCATGGTATTTGCGATGATAAATGGAGCCGTAGATGATTCGGCCATTGGGCTTACGGCCTTTGATATAACGGCCTTCCCAACGACCGTCCACCCGTTTTGATAAATTGTCTCCAGATCTTGCCATGGTGTCGACTTCCTTTCTGACGGCGAATTTGACGGTTCTCGTTTCACCCTTTTTTTTCGTTTTATTCAATTGTTTCTAACTGAAAAGTTGTGAAAAAATGATTGAGCATTCTACCAAAAAGTACATTTGGCAGCCTATCGAATACTTTTTTTATTTAATTTAAAAAAAGTAATTGATTTTTTATGTGACTATCGTTAGAATAATAGGTGAGGAGAATGGAACGTTTATAATCTAGCTGCATCACCTGCTGCTTAGTACTTTTCTCACGATTGAGCCGATTGTGGTTGGAACATTTTTCCTGTTCTAACTAAGTATCGGAAAAACAATTCTTGAAAACAAATAAGCCTCACGTCCTGCTGTAAGATTACTTTAGCATGACATGAGGCTTATTTTTATTACTTGTAAAAATTGAACTAGTTTCTTGTCAAAATTAGTTTTCGAAAATAGTTAATTCAATCGTAAATGTGTGATTCCCCCACTGAAATTGATTTTCTCCATGGTATTTTTCCACAATTCGTTGAATACTCTTCATTCCCAGGCCGTGATTTTTACGGTCTTTTTTGCGGGTTGTGAAGGATTGATGCTGGCCATCAATACTATTTTCGCATTTTAGTGCGAGGCTGTGGTTTTGCAGAATCATCTGGAGCTCAATGAAGCGATCTAACTCAACATAGCTGCAGGCTTCGATGGCATTGTCCAGAATGTTACTAACCAATGTCGTGAGATCGGTGTCGTCGATAGCAATTACAGGGGTTAGTTTAATCGTAAAGTGACAGGCGATCCCCAGCTTTTCGGCCTGGCGAGCTTTGTGACCTAATAGGATATTGATTGTTTTATGAGAGGTATATTCTGGATATTCGGCTATCACTGCCTCCTCCAGCAGCTTATTTAACTGGACGTGGGCTTGGGGGTAGTCCCCCTGCAGCATGTAGCCGTTGACGACAATCAGCTGATTTTTCATATCGTGTTTCAACATGTGGATGGTTTCCTGATAGCTCTCCAGCGCTTCGTAATGTTCCTGAAGCAGCAGATGTTTTTGTTCGTTTAGTTCGTGTTGATGGTTCTTTTGATTCACTCTTTCCGCCTGCTTGAAGTAGATGTAACAAAGAATTAGCAGCATCAACAAAAAGAAGACCAAGTATGGATCGGTGCTGAAGCTGGCAATTACCAGGATCGCTGCACAGACACACACGATGAGCAATTGTACGATCACCATTCTAACAGGAATATCATAGGCCTTTGGCTTTCTAAATTTCCGAATAAGAAAAATCACCAGAACAGCTACAATCATGAAGCCTTCACTGGTGGCCCAGCCTTCTTGTTGAATCAGGGTGGCCTGCTCTGGACCGAAGTATTCGAGAATCAGCAGCCATGAAAAGGTATCATAAAGCAGCATTACCAGATAGATGACCGCAATCGCTGAGACTTTCAGATAGAATTTGGCATGAAAGTAATGCAACAGGATTAAATAATAGACGATGATTAAAGCTAAATTGATGACGGTTCTCAGCACACCTGCCTCCATCTCGCTAAGAGGAATACCTAACGCGATTAAAACCAGGGTGCTGAACAGGATGATCAGAATACTACTGGGTCGTTTGATTTTTTCTTTGACTGGAAAAGTAAAGGAAAAAATCGTCAGCATCACCAACGGAAGTAAAACGAAGGAAATCAGATAGGTTATTAGGCTGGATTTAGGCATAAGCATGTCCTTAGATACTCAACAGCTGCGTTCGGTAATTCTGATGGAACGCGCTGTGGTATCGTTTACTGATTGGGAGCAATTCACCATCTTGCATAATAACCTTCTTGCTTTCCACTCTCAGGAAATAATCGACATTCACTAAATAAGACTTATGTATCCGCAGAAACGTCGACATTCCCAGCTGTTCCTCTGCTTCGTCTAGGGTACCATAATATTCGTATACTTTTCCGCTAGTGGTATGGATGCTTACCTTCCTGCCTTGGCTGATGAAGTAGGCGATCTCCGCCGCAAAAAGGGTGTAACGCCGCTTGCGAATGATAAACTGAAAGGTTCGCTTGCTTCTGATAAAATGTTCCTTTGCCCGCTTGAGCACCTCTAGGACCTTCTCTGGCTGAAGCGGCTTGATAATAAAATGAAAGGCTGCCACATCGAAGGCTCGGGGCATTTCTTCTTCATGGCTGGTGACAAAAATAATCAACGCCTGGCTATCCTCTCGGCGGATCTCAGCCGCCAGACTAAGGCCGTCTATTCCCGGCAGCTCAATATCCAACAGGTACACCTGAATCGGTTCTTCCAACGCTTTCCGCGCCGCTAACAGCTCCTCGCCACTGTAATAAACATCACAATTATACGATTGACCGAAGTCGGCAAAAGCTGCGTCAACATAATCTTCTAACTGTTGGCAAAAAAATTGATCGTCGTCGCATATAATGACATTCATATTAACTCCCCCTTATCCCCTATAAATATTTTATCATGTTTCAAATTAAATATTTAGCTTTAGTTTTGCAGTAAACAACTTTTTTGTTCTAAATTCCACTTTCGATTTTGTTTGAAATAATTTTAAAATAAGGTACAGAAACCAAACTGTCTGCTGCATTGAGGGCCGCTTTCGGATCGTCTTCGTCTTTTCGCAAAATCGCCTGTATTCTTGCGGTTGCATGCTTTCCACAAAGACTAGCGTTTCCTTGATTGGACAACAAAAAAGAGGCATTAGACAACTGATCTGTCCAATACCTCTGACATAGCAAAATAAGCCTGCATCCCCGTGACTTCCCCGTACCAAAAAAAGACTAGCGTATAGCGCAAATTTTGGGTACAATAAACACGTTGATGCTCTGCATCGACTATGGCAACTTGATTGGTCAGTTGAGGCTGACTTTTCAAGGCCCTGTATGCTTAGTTGGCGCTAAGCTGCAGGGTGCCTTTTTTATTTGGTTTCTGTACGCTTACATTGTATATAAAGTTGCGAAAGAAAGCAATCATTATATGAGAATTTGATGGGATTTTGGCTAATATTGATTTTTAGAGAGTTATATATTTGTTTTTTCGTAGAGACTGAGGATTTCGGTCTCTATTTTTTGTGGCTTTAGGTGAATCGTCAAATTCTTGGATGCGGGTGGCCGCTAACTTCGGGGTTTGTTTTTTAAGAACCTTGATTTAATAGCATTTTTCAAATGGATCTCTTAGAGGGATAAAATACCTACTATCAGCTATTGCTTTTTTTCAGGATTTTACTTATCGTTTTATTATCGGGCAAAACCAGCCACTTTCCTGCTGGTCAAATTCAATCAAAGGAGCAAATCAATGAGATCAATAAGATACTATCGCGATGATGTTAAAAGAATGGTCTATCTGTTTAAAAACGCCGAGGGAGAAACGAGACGCACTGTCCTTGATCATCCCCACAGGTGTAATGAGAGTAGCAACGACCAACTTCTTGAATTTTTTGAAGAAATAGCGATCAACCAGATGGAGGACTTTCATTTATATCAAGTCATTGTCGAAACCAAATTGTTCAACTTCCATGGAAGAAGCATCTTCGAGGGGCACAACTAGAAGGGAAACCCGACGAGGATATTTCAGAATTACGGGAATTTCTGGGGCTTTAGAGAAATCAGACAGGACAACACTGAAGGTTATCGAAAATTGAAGGATGGTCAAAACGCTGAATAATCATGGTCTAGCTGGTTGTTCAGGAGACATTGTATAGAAAGCTTTTTAGGATTTGTACATCCAGCTGCCCGCTTACACTTATCTAGTGTTGAGCGGGTTATTTGTTGTGGAATAATCGCATGAAATCATGAGAAATGCCAGAATAGGCTAAATTGTTTTATTGCTGGTTAGGCTTGATCTAACAAGGTATCCCTGCTTAGCTAGTATTTTTTTATGCGGAGAAGTTCAAATTTTTTTCGTATCGTTTAGGCGGATTTTGGTGATTGTAAAAATTATGAAATCTGTCAAATCAACTTTTTTCAGAAAACGGGCCTTTTAAACGATGTGTTTTCGGGTCTAAACGTGCTCTATTCTTTTTTTGGGAAATGGATTATCGTTTAGTCAGCGGTCGAGGTGATGATTGTCTGGATTAAATAACATTGAGGTAGTTGGTCGGGGTAAGTGCTGGTTGGCTAGAAGATGTGGAATTTTGGTCAATTCCCTTCTCTTTTCGCTAGTAAATGACCCCTTCTCAAAAAAATTTGAACTTTTTTTAGCGTCATTTTGAAAACGACTTTTTCGTGATTATCGTTGGTATTACTGGGTTTTCATGATGTGTTACATGGTGTTTTCATCAAAATACGGGTTTCAGGAATTCAGGTGCGACTTAGACATGCGTGCTTTCTGAAAACAGTTGATTTAATGGGATTTCTAAATTTTTGCCCTTGAAAAAAGTGTCTAAGTCGCAGGTCTAGTGCGTAAGTCTGCTATGGACTTTCTTTGCGGAATTGTGTATCTTTTAGGCACCAGCTGGGTAATAACACGAAAATAAACGACAAGTAAAAAAACAACAAGGGAGTGTTGATGGGGAGAAATAATTTGGAAAGCTAGTGGATCTGGAATTAGCCGCTGCTGATTTAG
The DNA here is from genome assembly GCF_017377575.1 of Candidatus Enterococcus moelleringii. Classification (GTDB taxonomy): domain Bacteria; phylum Bacillota; class Bacilli; order Lactobacillales; family Enterococcaceae; genus Enterococcus_A; species Enterococcus_A moelleringii. Next base: position 171,156 of record NZ_JAFREM010000018.1, on the reverse strand, counting down.
AGCTGCGACTACGTACGGAATTTGGATGTACTAGTTGGGCAATGTTTGTGGATTTCTAATGACTTGCTGTCTATCTGTGGAGTATCGATCATGGCTATCACTCGATATTGAAATAGCTGCATCTGGCCTAATTGAAAACAGCTCACTGTTTAGAGGTCTATTGGATGGATTGAATAACACTTTTAAGGTGGATCGGCTTAATGGCTGGTCAGTCAGATGCGATAGAATTATGACGAATTTCCAAGTCTACTCGCTGATATAGGGTCCCTATTCTGAAAAATTTGAACTTTTTTTATCCCTTCTTTGAAAATGTCATTTCCGGGATTAACGTTGGTATTACGGGGTTTTCATCGCTTATTTCATGACGTTTTCACGAAAAAGTGAGTTATACGTTTTTTGGGAGTTATACCTGGAAGTGTTTTCTGAAAAGAGCTGATTTAATAGGATTTCTCATTTTTATGTTTGAAAAAAGAGGCGTATAACTCACTTTTTGGGGGTATAACTCCTATAGAATTTTTTCTCAAGATTATGTATCTTTTAGGCACCAGCTGGGTAATAACACGAAAGTAACGGACAAGTAAAAAAAACAAAGGCGTGGAAAATGTGGCGGTTTACTAGAACCCTTCCCAACGATTTCGCTAACTTTTTTAAACGCCTCTAATTTTATAGATTTAGGTAGTCCTAATTTTAGGAAATGCTGTTAAATCAACATTTTGGTTTTTTTATCCCGAAAATTAAAGCGGTTTTTTGAAAATTAGCGGATTTGCTGAATATTGGAAAATCGTTTATCTTTCAAGTATCGATCGATAAGGAAAAGAAAAGGAGAAAAACAATGGTCTATGGAAATAAACACGATGTAACAAAAATCTCCTTACTGTACAAAAACTCAGAAGGAGAAACTAAACGTATGGTCCAGCGTCATCCTGAGTTGGCTCAGTTTCCGTGTCGGGAACAATTTCAGATTCTTGAAGAATTAGGTCGCGCTCTGAAGTTCGACTTTCAATTGTATCGAATGGAGATAGAAACCGCTTTGTTTGTCGTCCCTAGAAGATCTATTTTTGACGAATACCAAAAACCAGAAACAAATTAATCCCGCTCGCCAGCTTTAGCAGAATCGCGCGCTTCTGTAAAGCTGAGCTTCCAGAAAACACTATAAAAAAGGAGAAAAACATTATGGAAAAACAACCTTTCACACCACAAGAAATTTTCAACTTGAAATTAGAGACCGTCGAGAATCGCCTAATGAACTTTTACGAGGAAACGCAAAACAGCTCCACCACAATTCAGCTGGTGCTGGCTTTACGGGTCCGCTACCAACTAGGGGCGGAGGAATTTGCTTTGGCCTTAAAAGACTTAGTTAGATACTTGTTCAAACGCACCAAGGCCAGCCGCACTATGAAGCGTTTCTTTTATTATTTCGTCGATTATTTTGATGCCAAAGAATGGAAAATGCTGCGCTTGAAGCTCTTCCCTGTTAGAAATTTTATCGAAAAAGCTAAGTCTGCCGTGAAGTCGCAAATTGCTAAATTCTTGCCAACTGAAACTGCTGTACCTTGAGAAAGATAAATTATTGTCCGTCACCCCTGCAAAAAAATTCGAAAGGAGCTTATCGTAATGATTAAACTAGCTAGTACCTTCCTAAACAGCGAAGGGAAAAAGCATACCCTGAACATCAAAAATCCCGACGTTGAGAAAAGCCCGGAAGAAATCCGTGAAGCCTTAACTTTGTTAACAGAATTAGATATTTTTGAAAAAGACGGCGTGGGCTTGTTTGAAGAAGTTGTCAGTGCCAAGTTTGTCGAAACTGTTGAAACACCGATTTTCAAACTAGGAGAATTTTTCGGCGATGCCGATCAACCGATTGTGTTGAACCAGCCGCAATTGAGCTATTATTCAACGGTTCCTGAATTAGACGTACCTGTTGTCGAACTAAACACCGAAGAATTGGAGGAAAAAGAAAACCAGCAGCTGGCAGAATTATTAGCCCGCAGCACGACTTATCAAGAAATGCCAAGTGTACCGGAAGTATCCCTTTCTATCCCTGAAAAAGAAACAATCGAGGCGGTACCAGATGATCCGTTGGACGAGCCGCCGTTAGACCAGCTTGATGAGCCGCAGACGAGTTCCCCTCATCCGCTGAAGGAACTATTCCGGCGCAGGAATCGCCGCAAAGAGAAACGACGACAGCGGGAAAATCCACCTAACCCACCGGCTGTCTAACCCCTTGTAAGATCGATCAATTGCCTAGGAGATTGATCTGGTTATGCAAGAATGTTCTCTGCTGAAGGTGGAAAATCGTTCTTTGACAATTACATACAAATTCTGGTTCAGTGCTTTTCTTTTAGCCAAATGGTTAAAAAATCGGACTTACGCCTGAATGGTGGACTGAGGAACTTTGGTATACTTTTTAGAGACAATAAAGTGTTCAAGAGAGGATTAGGTAGAATGGAAGTTTGGCGAGTTGGTCTAAAAGTAATTATGTGGGTGCTTATCATTTATTTCGTTTGCAATTTTATTATGGAGAAAATCAGCTATTCCTTTTACAAAAAAGCTGACAAGGTAGAGGAAGTGGCGCTCTCCCCGGTCAAGCTGGATTTCAATCAACCGTTAACTGGCTACGGCTGCAACCTTGAGGCTGATTCTGGCCAGCTGATCTTCTATTTTGGCGGTTCCAATGACATCGCCTATAACTCCATTGCAAAATATGGACAGCACTTCGACTGCCCCATGATTTCCGTCGATTATTACGGAACGCAAGACAGCGAGGGCAAAATGAATCTGTCCACCATGCAAAAATCTACCACCGATGCCTATGATTGGATTGCTGAAAATTATCCAGGTAAGGAAATCATCGTTATCGGACACAGCTATGGCTCGGGAATGGCTGCATATGTTGCAAGCCAAAAGCAATGTGCTAGTCTCGTCTTAATGGCCGGCTACCGCGATGTCTCGGATCTGTACAACAAAATTCTACCTATTTTCTGGGGACCGGCTAAGGTATTTATTTCCAACAACATGCGGGTGGATCAATATGCGAAGAACGTGACTTGCCCGACCTATGTCCTTGGCTCGACTGCAGATAAAACACTTGATGCAGCGTTGCAAGCCAAGGTGGCTGCCTGCTTTGAGAATGCCCAGCTGAAAATTTTTGAAGGTGTAAAGCATGAGGATTTCTTTACTGAGGAAGTGGTGGCGTATTTTCAGGGTGCGGTGATCTAGCAGGTACGTTTCTACGGGTTGGAGTTTCGATAATGTATATTAAACAAAAAACAGAACGCCTGTTCCCTTTTCGTTCCAATTGTATTATACTATAAAGAAAAAGGGAGTGACTGAGATGATTGTCGAAATTACCGAGGATGATATTAGGAGCGTCGGTGCTGTGTTGAGCGCTCAGATGATTGATAAAATTGATCGTATTTGGAGTGGTGCTTTTGGAATTTCCGAAGCCGCTGATCCTATTGAAATTCTAAGAACCTTATTCCATTTATCCCAAGACAGCAATTCTTCTGACGGTGTAATGGCTGATTCTTTTGCGGCTTTTTTGGAAGTGGAAAGCTATGGTTTATTATATAAAAAACTTTTAACCGGCAAGGATTACAGCGGGTATCTTGAAAATGGTTCTATCGGAGAGTTTTTGGCATAGTGTGGTGAATAGTTTTTGACTAACAAGAGAAGTTTCGCGTCGGTGAACCTGAAGCTTCCCTTGCATACCTTGCTTTTATGCGCTCACTAGCCTGATCCGACAGGCTGCTTGCCGTAGCTATTATTGAGATGTAGATAAAGCGTTCATTCTTTTGCTATGCCGAATACAGAAGATTATCATAACAATCAACGCAGAAAGTATGAGTATGTGTTCAATTACGTGGTACAAATCGGGGATATATCTGCTGTAAGATTCGATTATTTTAATTGTTCCTTTGTAATATTCGATTTTATCAGTCCCAATTCCTACACCCGCGATTGTAAACGACCAGTGACTAAAGAATTGCATAACAAACCACATCAAAAGCCATATGGTAAGCAGATACTTTCCGATGGATTCTTTGAAAATAAACAGCAAGAATAATCCGATAAAAATCAGCATAAAAATGCCATCTTCTCGCCAGGCTTGGCTGACTAGTGTCTTTCCTGCTAGTTCAAGTCCAGTCATATCAAGCATAAACCAGATCAATAACAACCCATTTATTCCTATCGCATATTTCTTTTTCATTCGTTCTCCTTTATTTATAAATCAAATGATAAATTCTTGAGACGTTAATTCCGCATTGTCATGTTAGCATTGTTAACCCGGGTTTACAATACGTTTAATTTTTTTGAACTATCAGAACTATTTTTATAATTTGGTTGTATGGTCTTTTCTTTGTTAAGGCTTCAATCTTTGTTGGAAGTGATTTTACTATACTGATTGTGACCATCCTCTGCTTTTTTCGTCGATTGACTTAGAATGCCAGAGACTCTAAAAAATAGACAATTGTACCTCCTCTGTCCATAAATGAACAGCTAGACAGAAATTCCCGATTGTTCTTCTTCCTTTTAGCCTTAAACTGATTATAGTAAATAATGTTAGGATGGTTGGAAATGACAAGAACGGTATTGGTAACAGGTGCGACTTCAGGTATTGGATTCGCTTTTTGCGAAGCATATAGCAAGAAGAACTATCAGATTATCTTAGTTGCTCGCTCGCAAGAAAGGCTGCAGTCACTCTCAAAACAGTTAACTAAAAACTATGGTGTTCAAACTTTCTTCTTTGCAAAGGATTTGTCGAAAGAAGGTGCTGCTTTTGAATTATTCCAAGAGATAAAAGCTGCAAAGCTCAAGGTGGATATTCTGATTAATAATGCCGGATTTAGCAATACCGGTCTCTTTACTTCTCTTCCTTTAGAAAAAATCCAGCAGGAAATGACCCTAAATATTGTTAGTCTGACAAAGTTGACTCATCTATTTTTAGACGAAATGAAGCAGCAACACTCAGGTACTATTATCAATCTTGCTTCCATTGCATCTTTTTACCCTGCTCCTTATGAAAGTGTTTATGCTGCAACTAAGGCCTACGTACTTTCTTTCAGCGAAGCACTGCAGTATGAGTACCAAGAATTCGGGATTCGCGTTTTAGCAGTTTGTCCGGGATATACAAAAACCTCATTTTTTGACGGCAGAAAGTTGCCTTATACGCGCGCTAGAAACCCAGAAATGGTAGTAGCTACCACCTTAAAATCTTTGAAAACCAAAAAGATCTCTGTCATTGACGGCTTTGGAAATCAGCTGCAATTTTTGCTTTCACGATTGTTGCCGCGCAAACTCATGTTAAAGCTTACCGGCGATTCGGGTAAAAAAGCTTGGGCTGATGGTTAATATTTTCAGCACTCAAACTTTACTAACAGCTGATGAAGCATCTCAGATACTTGTTCCATCGATAGCTCCAAGTCAGAAGTCAGCCATTCTTCCAATACGCCGATCATGCCCGAGACAATAAATAAGGCTTCGATCTGTTCGTATGGAGAAATCTGCTGGTAACAATCATCCTGCAACACCTTTTCTTTGAAAATCTCTTTAATCTTGTATAAGACATTGCCGTTAGCGTTGGATTGGATGAGCAGAAGGAAGAGTTCTTTTTTCCCTTCAATATATTCAGCAATCGCCTCAGTTACTGATTGCATGCTTGAAGAAGTCCTATAAGGAGCGTGCTGATCGAACAGCTCCACCAGCTCGTCGTAAAGCTCTTTCTCCAGCTGCTCATACAGATCATAGATGTCTTTGTAGTGCAGGTAAAATGTCCCTCGTCCCAGATCCGCTCGTTCTGACAATTCTGAGATGGTTATTTTGTTCAAGGATTTTTCATTTAACAATTCAATAAATGCTTGGTGAATCGCTTTTTTTGTTTTTATCGTTCGTCGGTCCGCCATAGTTCGCTCTTTTCTGAACAGTTCGTCAAAGAGTGTCTATTAACTAACAGTTTCTCCCTGATTGACGATAGCTCTTTTTTTCGCCTTCAGTATAATGTACACAAGAGCATTAATCAACAGCTGTTCATTAAAATATTCGAGGTGAGTGTATGATTTTATATTTTTCAGGTACAGGAAATAGCCGTTATATTGCGGAGCTGCTGGCTAGAGAACTGGACGATGAGCTGCAGTCCATGAATCAATTAATCAAAAAAGGAGAACCTGTTAAGCTTTCTTCTGATCGTCCTTGGGTGATTGTTTGCCCAACTTATGCTTGGCGGCCACCAAGGATCGTGACGGAATTCATTGAGAAAAACCGCTTTGTCGGCAATCGGAAGGTTTATTTTTTGCTGACCTGCGATACCAATACTCTTAATTCCATCCATTATGTCCGGGAAACTTGTCAGAAAAAAGGCTGGGAGCTTATGGGCTTTGCGGAGATCATAATGACGGATAATTATATCATCATGACCAAAAATCTCCGGCCAGAAGCTGAAATCCAAAAGCGCTTAGCCCATGCCGAAAGAGAAGTCCGGACGCTGGCAACCTTGATGGCAAACAGCGAGCGTCTGCCTCCCTTCTGTAAATCCGGTGGAATCGTTGGGAAAATCAGTGGCAGCCTGGTGAATGACTTCTTTTATCGGGTTCTCATTGACGGAAAAGGGTTCTATGCCACGGAGGACTGTATCAACTGTGGGAAATGTACGGCTATCTGCCCTTTGAACAATATCAAGGCTGAAGCCGGCAGGCCCACATGGGGTGGTAACTGTACCCACTGCATGGCCTGCATCGGAATTTGTCCGGTTCAAGCGGTGGAGTACAAGAACAAAACAAAGGGCAAGAAAAGGTATTACTTGAAGAAAAGAGCAAGCAAGCTCTGATATGTCCACGACAAATAAGGCACGGACCTGCGATGCTCCGCGTGTCCGTGTCTATTGTCTTTTTTTTAAGTTAATGCTAATGCTGCTAATAGTTGTGCTCTAGGTTCCTGATCGCTGTGCAGCCTTTATTTTCACAGTGAGGTTCTTAATCAAGTGAATGTGACTGACTTTCACCGTTCTCGAGCTTGTTTACGATATAGTTTGCGTGTCTTCTAATTTTGTCCCTATAGGAGGGTGGTGAAATGACTTCAAGGTCTTTCCCTAGTCCTAAAATAAGCGAGAAGGTTACTAAGCTGCTTTCTTGAATCGTCACCTTTTTGACAATAAATTCTTGTGTCTCTTCTACTACTGATCCACTAAAATACTCTTCGACTGTTGGGGCGATCCGACTGGGATATTTGATGACAATCGTTTGTCTAGCACGCTCACATTTCTGCTGGTAGTCTTCCAGCAACCTTTCGGCCTCATACTCCATGGTGAAGACTTGTTCGCTAATGACTACGTTTTCTATTTTAGTCAACTTAACTAATGTGTACTCTTCTTGTGCTGTGTCAAAGCCAAAAAGATACCAGTCATACCACTTATAAAGCAGCTTGATAGGATGCAGGTTGACTTTTCTTGACTCGTTTTGACTCTCAGTATAATCAAACTCAATTATTCGTTTGTTATTGACGGCTCCATTTAACTCAGCAATCAACTGAGTCAATTGATCTTTAGTTTTGATGCCGGAAAAATTGATATCGATCATCGGGTCACCACCGTTGCTTAAAAATAGCGGTTTTAGCTTCTCGTAGGTTTTATTAACTTCCTCTTCACCATAGACTGCCTTCAGTCTTTCTAAGGTGAAGAGTCCATACTCAGCATTACTTAAAGGCATTGAAGTAGCTTCCTGCTTAAGGGAGTAGCCGCCCTTATAGCCAGCTTCCGAACGAATCGGTATGCCTATCGATAGTAAACTGTCGATGTCTCTGATAATTGTCCTCCGAGTTACGTGAAAATGCTCTGCTAATTCTGAGCCGTTTACACTCCCCTTATTTAAAATGTAAAGCGTGATTCCTAATAATCGTTCAATCTTCATTTCGCCCAATTCCTTTCACATTTCTGCCGGTTGCTTCGCTAGGTCTTTAAGCTTTGTTGGTTGTTGTGGAGCTGCAAAGGCTAAAACTATTGCAGCCCACATCATTTAATCTTATTTTAATCTTTACACTGCTTAGATTAAATTGTATACTGAAAAAAAAGGAATTGCAAGGAGGTCTAAATGGGTAAAACAACTTATCATCATGGGGACTTAAAGGAAAAGTTGATTGAAGAAGGGCTTAAGCTGTTGGACACCTGCAGTCTGGATCAGCTGTCCTTAAGAAAAGTTGCCGTGAAATGCGGCGTCAGCAATGCTGCGCCCTATGCTCATTTTAAAAATAAAGAAGAATTCGTAGCGGCGATGCAAGATCATGTTATGGACACTTTGGCGACGATTTTGAAAAAAACATTGGCAGAAAATCAAGGGGACCCCACAATTTTAGCCAAGCTGGGAGAAGATTACGTCTTCTTCTTCCTGGACAATCCGTTGTATTATACTCTTTTGTTTACACGGGGAAGTTTAGTCTTGAATTTTTCTTTGAATACTGAAACCAAAACCGCGGTAGAGCCCTTTGAAATTTTGAAGGAAACTGCAGCTGAACTTTTGTCTCCACATTTTTCGTCAGCTGACATTCAAGATAAGGTATTGGCGATGTGGGCCCTCGTTCAAGGTCTAGCCGGCATTGCAATCATGACTGACCCTATCGATCGAAGCTATTGGGAAACGAAAATCAGTTCTTGCATCGCCGCTTTGTCCATTAATTAGACAGCCGCTTTTGGAAGGGAATTTACTAGGAGGAAATAATGAAAATTGTTTATGGGGCAATCGTGCTGATTGCGGGAATCGCTGGATTTTTTGGTATTCGCTATTTAGTCAAAATTAGAAATTACAAAAACCAAGTCGCCAATCTGATCATCAACGAAGCGGATCTGTCCGCTGTAAAAGACGGCACTTATCTAGGAACCTGTGATGTGGATGTCATCAAAGCCACCGTTCGAGTTGAGATCAAGGAACATCGCATCACTAAAATCAAGCTGTTGGAACACAAAAATGACCGGGGAAAAGACGCTGAAAAAATTATTGACCGCATCCTTCAGCAGCAAAAACTAACAGTTGATGCCATTTCCGGCGCAACCAACTCCAGCAAGGTGATTCAAAAAGCGATTGAGGAATCTTTGAGAGGTTAGTGTGAATATTTTTCATACAAAAGAAACTGGCATCAAAATCAGAGACGATTTTGATGCCAGCTTCTTTGTGTTTCGCTATCTTTATTCTAGAACAGCCGCTTCTTTTTTACTGAAGCTCTTCAACCCGCCTTTTTCCTTCATAGTAATCAGGTGAATCACCACGAATACTAGCGTAAAGGCTAGTAAGATTAAGGACTGGTGCAAGAACTCCTCTTTAAATGCTTGATTGAAATTAACTGTGCTGCCAATCAATTCATTGTTTTGTACAAACCAATACGTTGGCGTGAAGGCTGCTATTTTATGAACAACATCCGGCAACACCTCTGAAGGGACAAAGACACCGGTGACAAAGCAGGTACCCATGATCAGCACATTGTTGATCCCGCCGACGCTTTCGCTATTGGTAAGCAAGCTGGAAAACAGGATCGAAAAGCTGACCATGACCGAAAAGAAGAGCAGACTGTTGACGATAAAGTAGCCGGTTACCTCATTGAATCCACCCTTCGTAGCGAAGACAACGAAAGCTAGAAAAAGTATCAAACAAACGGCTGCATAACCAAAGCTGCCTAGGGAAATTGCTCGCGACAGCTTCCGGCGAGAAATCGGTGCACAGCGATTGCGATCACGAATGGATTTGCGATTGAACACTAAGTTGATGGCTGCGTAGCCGGAAAAAATGGTGACAAACAGTCCGTAGGCTAGGAGATTATACACCGTCCCCTTGGTTTTTTGACTCTTCTTCTGATGATAGGTCTGATCAAAATGAACCGTTCCCTCTTCATCCAAGGTATCCTTTGTTAATGTGACCAGGTCAGCTTTGCTGGCGTTTGGCATTTTACTTTGGAACGTCGCATAGGTATTTATGAAATGATCAATGGTGGTATTGACTAAGGTTTTAGAAAACGTACTAGGCTTCGTCTGGCTTTGGACTTTTACTGCTTTTCCAGCAGCCATATCGGCTTCTAAATTTACCGGAATGGTCAAAACGTATTCCGCTTCATCGAAATAGACCGCGTCATCAATGCCTTTTTGACTGGTATCTTTTAAGGTTACCAGCTCATGCTGCTTCGTCAATTGATCGACTAAAGCACGACTGGTCTCAGATTTGTCATTATCAAACACGGCTATTTTTACGCCGTCTAGTTCATTGGGGGTATTGATCATTTGGCTTGAATAGAAAATGGTGATGATTCCCATAACAATCACGCCAATTAACAGAGAGCCTTTGTTTTGTTTCAAAATTTGAAGTATCGCTTTAAAGATGTTCATATTGTGCCTTCCTTTCGAAGAAGTAATTTAGAAATACAAACACAACCGCAAATCCGCTTAACCAGAGTAAATTCAGATAAAATGGTTGCAACGAGTCGTAATAAAACAGCTGATACATGCTGTCGCTGATTAGATTGACAATATTCAGTCGGCCTAAAAGCGGAAGATTGGCATCAATCCAGTATTTAATCGATTGTGATCCCATCATACCGGCAAAGAAACTCATCGCCATGGAAATCGCGATGCCAAAAGAATTCTTCTGCTGATAGGTCCACTTGGTGAATAGATTGCCGATCAAGGTTCCAAAGGAAATAGAGGTCAAAGAAGCAATCGCGTAAATTAATAAGATATAGAGCCACCGATCCCCAAAGTCTACTTGGTAAACAAAACGAAAGACCGCCAGGATGATTAGGCTTTGAATGTAGAACAAAATATAGCTGGCGATTAAATTGGTCACTGCAACGATCAGCTTGTTTTTAGGAATTAAGCACAAACGAATGCCATTGGCTGATTGATTGGCCTGCTGATCGTTAGAATTTTTCAGTCCCCACATGAAGCCGTACATGATGGACACAGCTACTAAGGTAAAGAAGTAGAAGGACTTGACGCTATAGCTGTCTGCCTCCTGGATATCCTCCACATGACTTCCTTCAATAAACAAATCCTGCGATAGCTCTTGCGGCTGGATACTTCCAGATGCCAACAAGGATTCAACTTCTGCTGTCTTTTGCACGTATTGATTCAAAAATTCTTTTAAAATCGTCTGGGCAACGCCTGTTTGACTAACCGATAAGGTGATATCGTCTGGCGTGATTGTGTAATACCCGGAAATATTGTCGGCAGCCAATTGCTTCACGGCTTTTTCCTCACTCAATCGCTGTCCTTTATAAATCGAAGTACCATCATTTTTTATCGAAAACAGCACTTCCTCAAAGTCTGCTGTTTTCTCTTCATCAGTCGAAACAATTCCTACCTTGGTTGTTTCTAGTTTACCCACTTCGTCAAAGCCGCCAAAGGCAAAATTAAATAGCAAGCCTAAAGCAATCGGAAAAGCCAACGTCCAAAACAGCAAGGTTCTATTTTTCAGCAATACCTTTAGTCGGTAGGCTATCATTCGTAAAAACATCTTTCTTCCCCCTAGTCTCTCAATTCTTTTCCAGTAATTTCCAAGAAGACATCATTTAGTGTCGCTTCATCGGTTTGTAAATTAGAAAAAAGAATATCTTCCTTTTCAAAATAGTTTAGTATCGGCAGCATGCTTTGCTTCAGCTCTACCGTGTTTACAGTTAAATACAGCTCGTCATAACTAATTTCGGTCACGCCAGGAAGCTGACGGATCGCTTGTAACTGCCGCTGGCTAATATCAGGAACCTCCAAAGCAATCTTCCCAGTCGTCCGAACCATGTTCTTCAACTGTTCCTTGGTGCCTTCCGCAATCACCTGCCCGTGATCAATAATCACAATGTGGTTGCAAAGAATTTCGACTTCTTCCATGTAATGGGTGGTGTAAACAATCGTAGCCCCTCGACGATTCAGTTCTTTGATACTTTCCAAAATTTTATTTCGACTCTGAGGGTCAACTGCTACCGTTGGTTCATCCAGAAAAATCAATTCTGGCTTGTGGACAATCCCACAGGCAATGTTCAAACGACGCTTTAATCCGCCGCTCAGCTGTTTCGGGTAAAAAGTGAGGAAATCTTCCAACCCCACCAGCTTAATCACATCTTCCACATAGTCGTGTCTTGTTTGCTTGTCTTTGACATACATGCCGCAATAATAGTAGATGTTGTCCTTCACGTTCATTTCTTCAAACACTGCAATGTCCTGAGGAACGACGCCGATCTTTTGCTTAATACTATATTTTTCCGGGCTCATTTCTTCACCAAATAATTTCACACTTCCGCGATCATAGGAAAGCAGCGATAGCATGCAATTCATGGTAGTCGATTTCCCGCTTCCGTTAGGTCCCAACAGTCCTAAGATTTCGCCTTGCTTTACCTCTAGATTCAAATGATTCAATGCAGTGAATTCACCGTAACGTTTAACTAAATTATTGATTTTGATCATTCCCAATACCCCGTTTCTTTTCTTCTTGGTATTACTATAACCAAAATTAAGGGCCTCAAGAAGTGAGGTTCCGCCAAACTGCAGGTGATAAAAGTCAGGTTTTGCAGGATTGGCATGACAAATGTCATTTGTTGGGATGGATTTAAGGTGATAAAAATCATGGTTTGGGTGTTTTAGAGGATCTGTTTGGCTTTCTAATGCACTGTGCAAAAAGAGTCCAAAAAGGATCGTGGTTTCCTTTTTGGACTCTTTAATGATTGATTTTTTATTACTGTGACAATTGTTTGGCTTCGCTCTGCTTACCTGTGTTTACCCCCTTCATCATCAGATACAAATTAAAACAAAAAACACCAGTGAATAAGGGAAAGACAATTAATTCAGCCGGCGAAACCTCCGCTCCCGAGATCAGCATGGAAATTGCCATGGCATCCACGGCTAACAACAAAGTGATCCCCTTGATAATCATTACTGGTGCCAGCAAATACCCCAGCTTCTTTTCCTTCAAAAGAGAAAAGCCGCTTATAATCATCGCCGGGACAACGATCCCCAGGTCCAGTGCTTGGATCGGGAGTGTCGTATAGTGTTCTAGACCTTCAGGAACACCGCCGGAAAGAGCCGGGAAAAGTCTCCCCAACCACATCAAACCTATCGCAAAGCCAAATAAAATAATTGAACAGCTGACATACTTTCTGGCGGTCATTTTAGAAAAATATTGGTTTAATTGAATCGCGTTAAGGGAACTCAAATTGATAACAAACGCAAAAAAGGATAAGCCCATTAAGAGTGTGAAAAGCAGAAAGAAATTATTGTACATCGCCACAAAGCAGTAAGTAGCATAGGTATACAGGAAATAGCCCAACACCCCTGTTAGCAAAAACTTTCCTTTGATGGAATCTTTATTGCTCAGATACAAAGAGCTCAAAAGAAAAGGAACCCCTAGAAAAAGAGTAACCATATCTTGTGCCCTTACTTGCGCAGCCATTGAAAGCGACTCATTATGATAAAGTCCCTTCCCATAAAGTGTCACTAAATCTCCGTGAATCGTAGGAACGCTTTGCCCAACATTAATTGGCTGGTTGGAAAAAATTCCATATATAGAAACCCCTGCTGCTAATAATGCAATTATCCAAATAAGTATTGTGTTCTTTTTCTTCATGGTCATGTCAAAATCCTCTCTACAAATATTAGTAACTAGTTACCTTTTAGTGTAGCAAGTGGAAGATAGACTGTAAATAGGAATATTTAGGGTTGAATGCTGGCAGTATTAAAATAGACGAACGAATGAATTTAAAAAATACCGATTGATTATTACTAATAGTAATGTTACTATTAGTAATGTAAATTAGCAGAATGATTAATCATATGCGTTGACTACGCTAACCATGAATTGCTACTAATAAGAAAGAGGTGTTCCTTAATGACACCCGTAAAAACAAGCCGTAAGAAATTAACCGTCAATTTAGCCGTATTTATCGCCATCGTCCTCCTCAGCGGCTGGATTGGTTTGGGAATAGACCAGTTCCTTGCATCTCCTGACGAAGAATCTTTGGCGATGTTAGTCTGGTTGGTTGCACCATTTCTCACGATAGCAGTCTTTTTGTTGCTGCGGCGAGCATCGCTCGCTGACTTAAAGCTGTTGCCCCACTTTAGAGGAAATAGTCGCTGGTATTTGTTTGCCTTAGTCTCCTATCCGCTAGTTGCGGTTTTAGTTTTTCTGGTTGGCTATTTGACTGGCTGGATTGATTTTCAAGATTTTGTTTTGTCGAAAATCGCGTTAGCCTTTATAGTGGGAATTATTCCGAGTGTGATTAAGAATTTTTTTGAGGAAGTTTGCTGGCGGGGCTATTTGACCAGCGCTATTTCGAAGGTGACAAGTAACAATTGGATTATCTATTTAGTGGTTGGCTTTGTTTGGGGATCTTGGCACATTCCGTACTATCTATTTATGCTGCCGGGTGATGGTTTTTCTATGATCTGGTCAGGCAGCCGATGGACTTTGTGTTTGCTGTCGGTCGTAGCAATGATCTTCTGGTCGATTCAATTGATTGAATTGCGCCGGATTACGCAATCGATTTGGCCCTGTATTATTTCCCATTCGGTGCAGAATACGCTGCTTAATACGATCCTGCTAGAGGGTCATGCTAGAATGATACCAGGGAAAGAATTTATCATTGCCCCAACAGTTGGAATTTTATCGATTCTTTTCAACCTGGCTTTCACCTACCTGATTTTACAGCAAAAAAAGGAGAAGATATGATGGACATTATTATTTTAGGATTTCTGATGATTAAAAGCTCGACCCTTTACGAGTTGCGCCAACAAATTAACAGCACACTATCAAAGATTAGCAGCTCCAGTACTGGTAGTATTCAAGCGGCCCTCAAGAAGCTGCTGAAGGCAGGCATGATTACCTTTGTCGAACAAGTAGAGGGCGGGGTTAACAAAAAGATCTACTCTATTACGGATTCTGGCAAAGAATATTTTGAAGAAAAAATCGCCGCCCCGATGCTGCACAAGGAAAAAAACATGGAGCTCAGCAAGTTTTTCTTCATGGGCTTTGTTGATCCCGGGAAAAGAGTTCAGCTGATCCGCGGTTACATTGATGAACTGAAAAATGAACTTGCTGTTTTGGAACAAATGAACGCCAACTTGGAGCCGAGGTACCCCCTCTCCCCCATGACCGATGAACGCTTCAGTGAAGACGAACTAAATGGCATCGCCCAGTTCCAATATGCTACTTTGGATTTGGATATGGCTAAATTGAAGTTTGAGATTCAGTGGTTTCAGGAGTTTGTGGCAGGGTTGGAAGAGAAGAATTCTTAAGTGAATGAAAAGGATCAGGAAGACTGGTATTACTGCCTTCTTGATCCTAAATTATTCATGCTTTCTAATGCGTAAGCAATCTATTTCACTTCATGTCTGTATCAATACTTTTCCAACGATTTCTTCAATCAGAGAAACGGTAATTGAAAGACTAAAAATAGGTGTCTGCATTTGTTCTTTAGTAAACCAGAGTCATCTTTGGAATTTCCTGAAGGCAATCAGATTTCGATTGCCAGCATCCGTTGATTGATCGCTTCTATCCTTTTTTCAAGATGACTGCCGGTATAGGTTCCGAGAAACAGCTCCTCAATGATTTGTCCATTCTCCATCATAAGAATGCGTTCGCTTTGAGCAGCGATCTTGGCATCGTGAGTGACTACTACGATCGTTGTTCCTTCTTCATTAATCATTGACAGAATGTCCATAATTTCCTGAGCAGCTTTCGAATTCAGTGCCCCCGTAGGTTCATCGCCAAACAAAACATCGGGATGGCTCATTAATGCCCGACAGATGCCGGCTCTTTGCAGCTGTCCACCTGAAACTTGATTTATTTTTCGATCCTTCAACTCAGCAATATCAACTTTTCCCATTAAAGTCTCAGCCTGCTTTTCTAATTCTGCAATTCCTTGTTTGCTGTCTTTCAAGCTAGGGAGCACAATGTTGTCCAGCAACGATAAGTTTTTCAAAAGGGTCGGCTGCTGAAAAATAAAACCCATATTTTTCCTCCGCAGATCTGCCAGTTCTTGCTCATTCATTTGCTGCAGCTGCTGATCTTTAAACATAATCTCGCCTTCATCCACGGTATCCATACCGCTGATGGAGTATAGCAGCGTCGATTTCCCTGAGCCGGAAGCCCCCATGATCGTGACAAATTCTCCTTGTTCAATTTGCAGACTTACATCCTGCAATACGCTTACTTTTTCCTGACCTATACCAAAGCTTTTATAAATATTTTTCCCTTCAATCATTGTTTTCATCCTCTTCTCCTCTCATTCTTTCAAATTTTCTGCTATATTGACTTGTCCAGCCTGACTGGTTACGGCTTTCGTTGCTAGAATCGTGACCACCAGCATCAGGATGGGGCAACCGATATAAATCAACGGAGTGCCGCTCATTTGAACATTGACCATGCCAACCATCGCAGCCATTGCCGCCGCTAAGGTTTTACCTAAAGTCATGGAAAGAACCGTCCCGAAGCTTAATCCAACCAGCAGCATTGCGACACTGCGAGCCAAGTATTGTTTGCCTAAATCCTTGTTGGTGAAGCCCAGGGCCTTGATGGTAGCAATTTCTTTCTTATCCTTTGCCAGCAGCAGCTTCATAAATAGCGCAGTAATCAGCGCAGTAATCGCCAAAGCCACGACGATGGAACCGATGGCCACAAATGACAGAGATTTGATGGTTGCGCCATAGGTTTGATCCCGATGCATCCGGGCATTATCCAATTTGGCAAAAGGCAAGGCCTTTTGATATTGCTTCATTTTTTGACTTAATTGTTCCGAATCCTTCAGCTTCACATAAATATTTGTCCACATGCGCTCCGAGTGTTGATCCTCAAAGGTGGCTTTGGCGGTCTTGCCGCCGTTAAATAGGTTGGCGTAAATGCCGCTAACGGTAAAGGTGATTTCTTGATCCTCTTGAATCAGGACTAGCTGATCCCCCACCTGTTTTTTGTAGGTTTCAGCATTAACGGTGGACAGGGCAATTTCGTCGCTTTTTTTCGGTGCCTGGCCATTGGTATAGGCAACAGGGAATTTTTGGTGATTGCCTAATTCAACCGCTAATACATTGTTGCTGGACCCTTTTTCCTTTACAAAGAAATTCTTGGTAATAATTTTGCTGTAATCCACCACATCTGGGTCTTTTTCCAAGTATTCTTCGATGGTTTGTTCGTCTTTTTCGTTGTCTTCTGATTCATACAGGCTGACCATCATATCCATTTCTTTGCTGAAGCCTAAGTTTTCCACGAAGGATACGTCAGAAACCGTGTTGTAGATAATTGCCGGGACGATCATAATGAATGAGGATAAAATGAACACTAGCAACATGGTGGCATAAATCTTTTTCCGGCGAAGGATGTCAATCATGCCTAAACGTACATTGGCCGACAAAGCTGTCAGCTTCCGCAGGTTCCAGCGGGATTTGCCAGATACTTTGTCATTTGAACCACTAAAGCGAATTGCTTCTACTGCTGAAATTTTTCGAAAGCGATTCAGCAAGCAATACACATAAACAATCATTAAGATCACAACTAAGATCACGCCTGCCACTGCCAGCAGCCAGCTCAGCTGTTCATTCTTGCTTTCCCCCATGTAAAGCTTAATATTTCTCAGCAGCATGGCGCTCAGGGGCACCGATACTAGATAGCCGATTAAGCCGCCGATCACGGAGAGCGCTGCGTACTTGGCCAGATAAATTTTCTTGATATCCGTCACCTGCAGTCCGATTGCCTTCATTACGCCGATTTCTTTGTAATCCTCTTCAATTTTAGCCAGCAGGGTAAAGCGAATACACATGAAGGCCATCAAAACAACCAATAAGCTGATGACTAAAAGCACCGCAATCATCATGCCGTCGGACATAGCATTGCCTAATCGGAATAAGCGCTCCGTGCCAGAAGGACCGTTCATCTCCAAGCCGGCTGTTTTGTAAGCTGCTTCAAATTCATTTAATTTTGAGGGATCCTTTAAGCGAAACTGGATGATGTATTCCAGCGAGCCGTCGACAAACAGCTGGTCATAATCCTCTTGATGAATCAGAATACGCTTGGAGCCCGCCATTTGCGAATTCATGGTGCCGTCCCGCAGGAAACCAGTCACCTTAAATTCTTTTCCGGCAATCGTCACTTTATCTCCCAGCTTGGCAAAGCCCTGCTTTTGATAATCCACCGGCGCATAAAATTCTCCCGGCTTAGGCTGAATAATTTTGTTGTCCATATCCAACAAATAATCCAGCTTTTGGTTCTGGGTAACCACCCCATTGTCCTCGACGCTGTTGACGAAATTGTGCTCTCCGATTTGCATTTTTGAGCCGTCGATATTCAAAAAATTGGTTACTTCATAGGCTGCGACATTGTCGTTTCCTTCCGCAAAGCGGGCTAAGCGTTCCCGATCAAGTTCTCCCGCATGCATTTGCATGTAGTGGGGCGCCTCCGTTTTCTCCATCAACGTATCAATCGAGCTGGTCAAATTCACACTCATAATTGTTGCAAGAGCAACCAAAACGGATGCAACAATCACAAACAGCGTGGTTGTTACAGTGATCAACTTGCTCTGGACTACATCATTTTTTACAATTCTCCAATACATAACTCTTTCCCCATTCCTTTCGTTTATAGTTTCACTATACAGAGGAAGGATTTCCTGAATGTTCAAGAACTATTAACTGAATATTAAAAGTAGTAAAATTGCGCCTGAAGAATGAATCTGCACTACTTTTTCACTTCCATCGTGTTATCAAGCACGCGGAAAACTGGGTTAAGAGAACATACAAGCAATCGCCCAATTTCAATATGCTGCTTTGGATATGGCTAAATTGAAGTTTGAGATTGATTGGTTTCAGGAGTTTGTGGCGAGGTTGGACGAGGAGAATTTTTACTAAGAGAAATCTGATACTACTTCGATACTGCGAATCTCCAAAGATAAGACTTCAGACGGATAGAAAAAAGCATTCTCTCTGCTATTATGTAAGTAACTAGTTACCTATAATTCGGTGTTAGTGAGTTGTATAAAACGAAGGGATTGTTGTTGGTATGAAAAGTAAAAAAATTTTGGTGCATTTGTTGATTGCAGCCATCGTGTTGAATCTGGTTGGTATTGTTGCTGGGTTGGCTAGCTTCAATCTGAATCACTCCTTTGATTTTGTGAATCAATATGGGGAGACCATCAAAATGTGGGGGTATGGACTTTACAAAAGTGATTCCTACTTTAAGGCTCCTATCTTTATTGGAAGTGATTTTACGATGCTGATTGTGGCCATTCCCTTGCTGCTGCTTTCAATTTATCGCTTTAGAAGGCAAGGGAGTCAAAAAAATCTAGTACTGCTGATGGCTGCTACGGCGACTTTGCTGTACTATAATTTTTCTCAAGCCTTTGGCGTTACATATAACCAGCTGCATCTGTTTTATATTGCGACGCTTTCCTTAACCTTTTACAGCTTGATTCTTTGCTTTACACTGATTGAACCGGAAAAGGTGGCCCCTTCCTTGAGCGAATTTCCACTAACAAAAACACTGAAATGCTTTTTAGTGATCGCCGGCTTGTCTTTGTTTATTGCTTGGCTGCCTGATATAGTGGCATCGTTGGTTTCTGGGAAACCTTTGTCCATGCTGCAGGTTTATACTACTGAGCTGACGTACGTATTAGACATGGGGATTGTAAGTCCGTTTATTTTTATTACCTTGTTCTTGTTGGTTCGTTCAAACAGCTGGGGATATGTATTGTTGCCCGTCCTATTGGTGCTATGCTCAATTGTAGGAATAATGGTCATTTTCCAGTCAATTTTTCAAGTGTCAGCAGGCATTAGTGTTCCTATCCCTGCTTTGCTGACGAAGGTTCTTATTTTTGTCCTGCTTTCAGGTGTTTCTTTCAAATTGAGTCGTTCTTATTTCCGAGGCTTTAATGAGGGAACTTTACTTGATTAAGATCGTTTTCAAATGCGTAATAAGAGCCTATCCGATTATTCAGGTAGGCTCTTGTTGACTTTCATTTCAGAGTAATAGACTAGCCCACAGGCAAAAACCACGCTGATGCTAGCAGCAAGAATTGAATACACTAAGCTGTTGGCCCCCAGCACTTGCGTGAAGGCATTCAGGCAAGCATGATAAAATACGCACAGCCACAAGCTTTTGGTGATGGAAAACAAACTTCCTAAGATGAAGGAATTTCCCAATAAACCGATGAGGAAGCTCAACAGACTGAGTGGTGTCATGCTGAATAATGAGCCGTCCACTACAAAATAAAGCAGATGCCAACCTCCCCATGCCAAAAAAGTAACGATAGTCGCAACGAAAAATGATCGGTCTTTTTCCAAAGTCGGCTGAAACATATACCGCCAGCCAATCTCCTCAATTCCCCCAAACAGGATGGAAACTAAAAACAAGGAAACGAAATTTCCAGGCGAAAATGGCTGCAGCTTTAAACCGAAGTTAAGTAACAGGAAAAGAAGCACCAATAAATAAGCCAAAATTGGCTGCTTCAGCCGGAAGAATTCTTTTAGAATCGTCGCGTAGCTCGTCACCCTGCCGGACCTTTTCGCCGTGATGATTCCAGCGATTGCTGTCGAACCTCCTCCGATAACTAAGCCTAGGATGCCTAAAAAGTTCCCACTGGTTGCGATGCCGATGCTGTTGAGTAAGATGAAGATAATTGCTGTCGGAATCATTAGACCGAAGGAAATTTTTAGATAGAGTTGAATTGTTTGTTTACTGGTCATGGGTCGCCCCTTTTTACATTAATAATTCTATTATGCCATAAAAAGGTTCTGATGATTATTGGCGGGGAAATTTTTTTGAGGGCACTTGTAAAAACTCTCCTACTTAAGCCTGATTCGTCTAATGAATGAGTATGCTATGATTATTTAGTCATTATACTGACAGAACTTTTTTTCTGTACTAACCAATGGAGAGGATTTTTATGATGGATAATAAACTAGACAAGCAAAAACACTTTTGGCAGAAGGGATTTTTTTCTCAAGAGGAAGTAAGATTTTACCTTCTCACCTATTTTGGAACCTTCGTTTTATTTTTACTAGCTGTGCTACTTATGCAAATAGTAAAATTTGAGATTCCTCTGCATCAATGCATGCCAGCAATTGGGGCCTTCATTATGATCGGGAGCAGTAGCGGAAAGCTTGGCATTCGAAATTTTATCAAAGATTTCCACTTGCCTAAAGTTAGTATCAAAATGAGTATTATTAGTATTGTGTTGATCTATTGCGCTTTTTTGCTGACAGAATTTCTCGTATCGCTCACTGGTGGGCAGCATGTATCTTTGGGAATGAATCTTGGGAATTTTAGTCCGATTATTTTTCTAATGATTATTTTGGGGAGTGTTGGTGAAGAGATTGGCTGGCGTTCTTATCTTTTGCCAAAGCTTTCGGCAAGATATGGGCGTATCTGCGGGAGCGTCGTCGTTGGGATACTTTGGGGATTATGGCATGGTAATTTTTACGGAGAAGGTCTTGGATTTGTGTTTTATGTTCTCACAACGATTGAACTGTCCATCATCTTTACATGGGTTTTCGAAAATACGAATCGAAATTTGTTAAATGTGGTGGTCCTCCATACGGCGTTCAATACGATAGGTTTGTTGTTTAGCAGTCCATTTACTCTGACGTATCGCTTGATTAGCTGTGCTGTTTTTGGCGTAATAGCTATTGCTTTAGTCGTAAATTCAAAAGTCTTCCGCCTAGACCTAATCGATTGAAAAAAAGTCAAATTGTTCTGAGTAATCCATTCAGAAGCAATTTGACTTTTTTGTTTAGCGAGGCTGTAATCGTACTTGCCAAGCATGACTTCTCACGAGTTCAGCTTACCGGCTACACCTTCAAAAAAACATGCAGCACAACCAACACCACTAGCACTATCGCCAGAATCTTATGACTACTGATCAATCGTTTACTTTTCTTTTTAACAAAAAGCAAACTGTTTAAGATCACCAGCAAAATATACGCCGCGATTCCGATGGGATGCTTTAGGATGATCCCGAACATCATCAAGACATGGAAAGTAATCACGATCAGCATCATCCAGCCAAACAGGTAATGATTTTTGTGAAAAAAGCGCATTATCTTGTGCTTGGAGCGGACGCCGTTGAGCATCAAGGGAATCATGCAGGCTGCCCCGATCCAGCCTAGGATACTTGAAAGCGGCATACTAGTTTTCCTCTAAGGCATTTTGCACGGCTTTTTGAATCACCTTGCTGGAGTTAGTGGCACCTGAAACCGCATCGACTTTGATCTTTTGTTGGCTAACCATCTCAGGTACGATCTTTTCCGCGGCTTCCCCTTGGTCATTCATATGCTCCACTAGTTCGATGTTGGTGATTTTGTGGTCTTTCACATCCACCTGCACGGTCGCATTGATCATATCAACATCGTGGGAACCGGTGTAGCTGCCATCGGCTACCTGCGACAGATCCACTTCATTGATCACCGTATCTTTGACTGCTTGACGGTATTTTTTGGTGCGCTGCATGGAATAAATGCCATACCCGCCTCCGACAACAATAGCTACTGCTACTAATGCTAAAACAATCTTCATTTTTTTGTTCACCTAAATACTCTCCCTTTTTTATTTACTGGTCAATCCCCGAATCAAGGCGTCCAACGTTTCTTCGATAAATGCGCGGTCATAGACGCAAATATGATTTTTCACCAACGTGGCATAGCCTTGAATAAATGACCACATCTGAATGAACATCGTTTTGGCATCAATGTCCATCCGATTATCCTCCGCAAAGCTGGCGATAATCTCGTAGTTCTTGCTCAAGCCGAGGAATGGGTTGCTTGGATCATCGATATGTTCCTGCAGCGCACTAGTTGCCACCGGGCTGAAAAATAGAAAGTCCGCCAGCATCGCTTCGTCTTCGTTCCAACGGATGTTGGCTTCACCCAACAGTATCACCTTCTGATAGCTATCCTCTGTTTGATGTTCAGCCAGATATTCAGTGATAAACTCCTCGAATTTTTGCGAAGCCTGCTTCAATACTTCTAAAAACAAATCATCCTTACCACCAAAGTGTTTGTACACCGCTGCCGCCGTTAGTTGATTCTTTTTGGCGATTTCTCTGATAGACACATTTTGATAGCCCTTTTGCTGGATCTCTTCTAGCGCTGTTTCGATCAGCTTCATTTTCGTATCTGTTCTTCTTGAATCCGTCATTTGCTGCACCTCCGATGTTATTAGGTTAACACCGTTAACCTAAATGTGCAAGACGTTTTTTCCTTAAAATTCTTGCGGTTGTTCAGGAAGATCTGCCTTTGACAAATAGCTGTAGGCATTATACAATACATTCATACCGAACGAATGTTAAAAGGAGACCAACATGGCCAGAAATAAATACCCTGAAGTAACTGTAGATAAAATTTTAGAGGCCTCTAAACGGCTATTTCTTGAAAAAGGCTACGATCATACCACCATTCAAGACATTGTTAATGAATTAGACGGTCTGACCAAAGGCGCAGTGTACTATCATTTTAAATCCAAGGAAGAAATAATGAATGCGCTGGAAGACAAAATGTTCTTCGAAAATAACCCCTTTGAGATGGTGAAAAAACATCCAGAGTTAAATGCGCTGGAAAAAATGAGAATGTTGGTTAAGTTAAACAAAACCGATGAAGAGCAAATCGATTTAATGAAGCAGTCGATTCCACTGATGGACAATCCCCATGTTTTATCCCGGACGCTGGAATCAAATTATCGGATCCTCTACCCTAACTGTCTCGAATTAATTGAAGAAGGACAAAGAGATGGCTCGATTCCGGTAGAAAATGCGCAAGTTATTGCTGAGTTCTTCGTTTTGAGCAATTTGTGGTTCTTGCCTTCCCTATTTCCAGGCGGAAACGAAGAAGTTCGCCAAAGATATCTATTTATCGCCAGCGTATTTGAAAAAATGGGCGCACCGATATTTGACCAAGAAATGGAAAACATCATCTCCACCTCGGAGTATTTTTCTGAATAATAAAGAGATCAGCCGCTCTTGGCTTGAAGAATAAAATTGTCTTTTACCGGACAATTTTTATTTTAGCTTTATACATTCATTCGGTAGGTATGTAAGTTTTGTTGCTATGATTCAAGCGTATTGAGAAAAAAGGAGGAGCTAGCGTGTCGAAATCAAACACTTCGATTACCGTAACCGCACTAAAGAAAAGTTTTCAAGACAAGGAAGTTCTAAAGGAAGTCAATTTCTCGGTCCCAAAAGGAACCATCTATGCCCTACTAGGTTCTAACGGTGCCGGAAAAACCACCGTCGTTAAAATTCTGTCGACTTTGCTGAAGCCAGATGGCGGGAAGGCTTCCATCAACGGCTTTGATGTCGTCACCCAAGGGGATGAAGTCCGGGAGCGGATCAGTTTGACCGGTCAATTTGTGGCTGTGGATGAGATTTTAACCGGCAGAGAAAATTTGAAGCTGATTGGACGGCTAAAAGGCCTGCCTGATGTGAAGGCCAAAACGGAAGAATGGCTAACGCTATTTGACTTAACCGATGCCGCTGATCGCAACGTTGCCGCCTATTCAGGGGGAATGCGACGACGATTGGATATTGCCATGAGCCTAATGGGGAATCCGGAAATCATCTTCCTGGATGAGCCCACCACCGGACTGGACCCTCAGACTCGCAACGCCATGTGGGATTTAGTCAAAGGACTTTCGGAAAACGGAACCACGGTATTTCTGACAACGCAATATCTAGAGGAAGCAGAATATCTGGCTGACAATGTTGGCATTCTTCATAAAGGACGGATTCTGGTAGAAGGTACCCCCGAATCGCTAAAAAACATCCTGCCCAATCGCGGAGTCAAACTAAATTTTGATAGCGAAGAACATGGGGAAAAAGCGATGGCAGTGTTGCGTGAGAACCAGGTTGCAGTGAACGAGATTGAGCAAAATCTGCCTTCGTTGGAGGATGTATTCTTAACATTAATTGATGAAAAAAAGGAGGAAAACACCTATGTCTAAGCCAAAAAGAAGCCTCATTTCTGATTCATGGACGATGTTTACCCGTTGTTTGTGCATCTCCCTAAGAAATCCTGAAGCCATCTTGGTAGCAACGATCGTACCATTTGTCCTGATGCTGCTGTTTGGGACCATCTTTGGAAGCATTTCGGATATTGAGAATTTTAACTACATCGATTTCATTGTCCCCGGCATTATCCTGCAAAGCATTGGTCAAGCGTCGCAATATTCCGCCATGAATGTCGCTAGCGATATGAAAACCGGGATCATCGATCGCTTCCGTACCATGTCAATTTCAAAATCAGCCGTCCTGATGGGGCATACCCTCGCAGGTGTTGTTAGAAATACGATTTCGACGGTTATCATCTTTCTTACTGCTTTATTACTAGGATTTAGACCCCAAGGCAGCTTTGTCGATTGGTGTATCGTTGCTGGCCTGTTGATTGTCGTAAACTTCACTGTTTCCTTACTTGGCGTGCTGTGCGGCCTGCTCTCTAGAACAGTTGACGGTGCCAGCAGTTTGATGCTTCCGCTATTTATTTTACCCTTTGTCAGTTCTGGCTTTGCGCCGGTGGAATCCCTGAGCAGCAGTATTCGCTGGTTTGCTAAAGCGCAGCCCATGACGCCGATTATTAATAGTATCCGATCATTGACGTTGGATTTACCTTTGAACAATGACCTGTTGCTCGCCTTGACTTGGTGTATCGGGATCATTATTGTCGCCTATTTCTGCTCATTGCAGGTCTACAAAAGGAAAACATCTTAGGAATTATTCAGCCATCCGCAAATAAAACGATGAAAAGAGGTTGTTCCACTTGAAAGAAGCTTCATGGATAAGTTGTCCAGTGTGCCACGGAAAGACCCGGATCAAAGTTCGCCGAGATACCATCATCAGCAAGCTCCCGTTATACTGCCCCAAATGCAAACAGGAAACCTTGGTAAATATCACGAATGCAAAACTAACAATCATAGAAGAGCCCGACGCTAAGACGCAGAGCCGATAACGATGAGGAGTGAATCCTTTGACGTTATCGGCTCTTTTTGTGGATAGTTGGGTGTTTAGTTGGTGGAACTGTGGAGATTTTACATTGATCGGAACTCATCTGTTCCTACCTGAAGTAGTCATATTAACTCGTAGATTTGTTGGAATACTCCAGCTGCCAACAGACCTGCGAGTTTTTGATTTCGAGATTTTGGCGTCTTGTTTTAGCAAGTACTTCACCGAGTCGATACTATTCAATGGAGGAATTCAACTTAGACAGCCTAGTTCAAAAATCTAAACCCGCTTAGTTTTTACTTAGTTCAAACCATGAATTTCCTGTTCTAATTCTTCTAAATACCTCATGACTTGGGTGAATTCAGGAGGTGTCTCAAAAAACATCGGAAACATATCTTGATAATCTTGCTGCAATTGTCCCACTAGCGATTCTTTGGGGATAAGTTTTATTTTTTTAGTTGTTGCATCTTCGTATTTAGCAGAATTATCCAGATAAAATTTCCTTTTAAACTCTACAACACGGTCTAATAGTGACAAATCTTCAAAGGCCTCTTCTTTGACTGAACTATGCCCTAACATATAAACATCGTAATAATGTCGGGAAATACGCCGTGCTGAATGATTATTGCGTCGATTCGCTTCCTTATGCAAAATAGTCAACTTCTCCCAAAAAGTTCGTTTTGCTTCAACGGTAGGAATATTTGTCATACTTTCTTGAAAAACATGAGGTATAGCTTCAGCAACATAGCTTTGGATTGGTTTTATTTCACTTGGTGTCCACGCAGCTAAGGGTCCTATCTCCAAACGAATTTCCGGTAAAATAGTAGCGAGTTCAAAGCTACGAGGATACTCGATAATTATTGTTTCTCTGTCTTCTTGTCTTAAATAAACTCGAAATTTATCCAAGCCAAGCCGTTCCAAGGTTTCAATAAAATCCGGCAACAAAAATTCTTCAATCCAAACACCCGCTTGTACATTGATCTTACGGTTGAATTTATCTTGTTGAGTATTGGATCGTTCTTGCCACACTTCATCGTCTGTTAACCCCAATAACCGCCAATCCATCACTACATCAATATCTTCCGAAAAGCGTTCGATAATACCATAAGACTTGGACAAACTAGTCCCACCCTTAAAAGCAAAATGATCGTGAAAACTGCTGTGGTGAAAAAGAAGGTCCAACATCAAAACAACATAAAAATCTTTTTCTACTATTGCTTCGCTTAACCCTAGCTTCTGACCTACTGCGACAAACGCATCTCTCCTTGTCCTTTCAGATTGTTTAGAAAACTCGATCATATAGTTTCCTCCATCTTTCTTATTTTTTCCCTGATCCACGCGCGAGAATAAACGACGTCTTTTTGGAGTTGTTTAAACTGCGCATCACTTAGTTTATATCTCACCTGCTGTAAAACTTGATCTGTCACACGCTCCTTTCCTAAAGCTTTAAACGCTTCGACCACTAAGGAAGAGTTGGGATTCAACAAGCTCTCTCTTTGCGTTACGTGCCTAAAAGTAATTTGTCTTCCATCTGCTAAATCAACGGTTTTACTAGGTCCGTCTGAAATAAAGTCATAGCTGTTAGGAACTTGGGTATCTAATCCCAGTTGATTCAAAGCCAAATCTTTTGCTGGAGCAATTGTCCACCGATTCTTCCGAGCAATTGCTTCAGCTATTTCCAATGGTGTTGCTGGAATTTCCAAATCCAAAAATTCATTATGATTAATTTTTTGGTAGATTCCATGATACACTCGTGTAATTGTTCCTTCTTTTGCCAGCTCGTGCAGCGTCTTACGAATCGCCTCATCGCTACCGGTACTAGTAAAGTCGTTAATGATAAACAGTTTTCCTTTTGGCGCTCGTTTGATTTTTGCTAGAATTTGTTCTTTCGTCGTTCTAGACATAATTACCACCTCTTTATAAATGAATATCCTATTATCCCTATAATATCAGCTTTAAATCGATAATCATAGTAACATTTTATATCTATTTTTCGTTACTGTCATGTAGGATACCTGAGGACGTTGTTTGCAGTAATTGCTCATCAATCAAATCGAGTAAAAGTGGTCTTACTATAAGTTACGCAAAAAGACGAAAAAATCTCGTTGTATCATAAAAAACGGTGACCACGACCTGCCACCGTTCCTTTGATATTTTTTTGCTTTTACTTTCAGCTAACTTCTCACTTATTCATACCTTAACGCCGTAATCGGGTCCAACCGCGCCGCGCGATTCGCCGGCAGTGTCCCCGCCAAAAAGGCAATCAGCATAATAATCAGAATAACTGCAGCCATACTTGGCAGCGAGAATTGAATCAGCTCAAATCCGGTCAGACCGTTCAAAAATGTATCAACTGCCACTTGATTGATGAAGTGACCAGCAGCTGCTGCACCGCCTATTCCCAGTAATCCTCCCCAAAAGCCAATCAGCAACGCTTCGACACTAAAGGTTAGGAACACTTTTCCGCCACTCATCCCCATCGCCTTCATCAAGCCGATTTCTCGGGTGCGATCTTGAACCGACATGTATAGGGTATTGACAATACCAAAGCTGGCTGCCAGCAGCGCAATTGCCGCGAACAAGGTTAGCACGCCGGTAATCGCATTGACGATTTGCCGGATCATGCCCATTTCATCCTCCACGGTTTGGGCGGCATAGCCCATGTCGCTTAGCTGTGATTTGATGGCAGTGACTTGTTTGGTCGACAAGTCTTTTTTCATTCTGGCGGTAAGGATGGCATAATGATGCTTCATGGATTCCGGCATCCCTGATTCGCTGATTTCCACCATGCGATTCGACAGCGCCGTGCTGATGATTGACTTTCCTTGTTGGGTCAGGCTGACATTGCGAACCCCGACAACTTTTGCTTTGATCAGCTCTTGCTCCCCGGTTGCTTGGATCGTAACGGCCAGCGTAACGATTTTGCCTAAAGCATCCTTAGGTGAAGAATAACCTAGACTTTTCACATATTCCGGTGCCAGGGCAATTTCGTAATCGGTGCTGTTCCCGGTTACTTCGCGGCCAGCTTCCAGATCGATTGTTACGTCGGATTTACTGACGGTAGAAACTAGGTATTTCTTATCCGTATCCCCTTGAATGTAATCCGGCGAGCTCTGTTGAAAAGGCTCAACTTTTTCGATATTGGCTAACTGCTTAATGTCCTGGATATCCTCGTCGGTCAAATAGCTTTCGGTACCATCTGCCCCATCCTCTGAAGAGTATTCTTTAGGTTTCGACTGAGAAATAGTCATGCCATTTGACAGGCTTTCCGACTTGATTGCCAGCAGTTCCTTACTTCCCGCTTCCCTAAGCTGCTGGTCAATGTAACTATTGACCCCACTATTCACACCACTGGTCAAAGAAATCGTGAAGGCGCCAATAAAGATGGCAATAATGGTCAAAATCGTTCGACCTTTATTGCGCCATAGGTTGGAGCTTGCTGATTGAATCACATCTAAAAATTTCATGCTAGTGCCTCCTTCATAATTAATCCGTCCTTGATGTGAATTTGGCGGTCACATCTTGCCGCCAGCTCTTCATCGTGAGTCACGACAATCAGCGTAATATTTTTTTCTTTATTCAAATTGAACAGCAGGTTTTCAATTCGTTCGCCGGTAGCTGTGTCCAAATTCCCGGTGGGCTCATCGGCAAAAATAATCTCCGGCTGATTGACTAAAGCCCGTGCAATACATACCCGCTGCTTTTGTCCCCCGGATAAATCATTGGCTTTGTTGTTGATTTTTTCCGCTAAGCCAACCGATGTTAGGGCCTCGATTGCCGCCTGCTTGCGTTCCTGTTTGCCTACCCCAGCTATTTTCAATGGCAGAATGACATTTTCTAAAACAGTATCTTTGGCGTTCATGAAAAATTGCTGGAAGACGAAGCCATAGGTTTGATTCCGCGTCGTGTTAAGCTCTTTACTGTTCATTTGGTTAGGATCTTTTCCTCCAACAAAAATATCTCCCGAAGTTGGCTGATCCAGCAGTGCTAAAATGTGCATCAAGGTCGACTTTCCTGAGCCGCTTTTGCCGATGATGGCCACCGACTCCCCTTTTTTAATGCTGAAGCTGACTCCCTTTAGTGCTTCAAATGCCGATTCTCCCGTGCCATATGTTTTTTTGATATTGGCAACTTCAATTGCTTTCATTTCGTTTCTCCTTCATTTCCACTATCGTTAACAGCGGTTGTTTTTAGTTCAAATGCTTCTTGTCAATAAATATACCGACCGCGGTATTTTTATTAAACAAAAAATATGCTTCTCTATTGAGAGAAAGCTAAGTCGTACGATCTAAACTTTTTATCATTGATAAACTTTTTTGTTGAACAATCTGTTGGCCAGAATGATGAACACGGCCGACAACCCTAGGCACCAATAGACTGCCTTTAGATAATTGCCTTCCACCGGCTGCGACAAAAGTAAGCGGCGAACAGCTTCCACCACCGGCGTTACCGGTTGATTTTCTGCAAATAGCTTGATTATCTTCGGGAAAGTATTGGTAGGCAAAAGGGCTGAGCTTAAATAACTGAATCCCAACACAAAGATGGTTAAGGAACCTACACCTTCTGGACCTTTAATTAACAGCCCATAGACTGCCGAAACCCACGTTATGGTAAAGCTGAACAACAGCAGTAAAGCGATCACCAACAGGCCGTTTACCAACGTTGTTTGCGGCCGGAAGCCGATGACCAAGGCAACTACCAGCATTAAAATCAAGGAAACGATCGTCCGAATCACCGATTCAATCACGTGACCGTTCAGAAACGAGGAAATGGAGATGGGCATGGAACGATACCGATCGACTATTCCTTTTTGCAAATCGGAGCTGATACTGGCTGCCACGGCTGTACTGCACTGAGCGGCACACATCAGGAAGGTTCCCGGAACGATATAATCCACATAGCGGACTTCAACCACTTGGCCCATCGCACCGCCTAAAACAAAAACAAACAGCAGCAGGTCCAAAATCGGCGTGACTAGATTATCGATTAGTCGATCCCGATTATTCAGTGATTTTAACAAATTCCTTTTGGTCATAGTCTTGGTTTCCAAGAACGATTTGGTAATAGTTGTCATTGTACTAGGCCCCTTTCTCGCCAATTAATTTGTAGAATACCTCTTCCAATGTCGGCTGCTTTTGCGTAAAGCTTGAAACTTGGATGTTTGTTTGGTCCAGCTGCTTAAATAATTGAGTAAGCTGATCAATTGTTCCATCCGTGATCACTGTCAGCGAAAGTTTTTCTAAATCTTCAGAAGGTTGGAGGCTAGCGAACAATTTCTTAGTGGCCAACAAATCTTGGTTGCTCTGGAAGGAAAATTCGATCACTCCCTGTGGCAGTACCTCTTTTAACTCCTCAACCGTTCCTTCACTCACAATCACACCTTCGTTTAAAATGGCCACTCGGTCAGCCAACGCTTCGGCTTCCTCCAAATATTGGGTGGTTAAGAAAATCGTCGTTCCAGCATCAGAAAGTGATTGAACCAGCTGCCACATTGCCGCCCGATTTTGCGGATCAAGTCCGGTGGTCGGCTCATCCAAAAAAATAATTTCCGGCTGACTCATCATACTCATGGCAATATCCAAACGCCGCCGCATCCCACCTGAATAGGATGCTACCGGTTTGTCGGCTGCCTCAGTCAAACGAAAGAGGGTTAACAATTCCTCCGATCTTTGACCAATATTCGGAAGATGATTCAGCTCCCCAATGATTTGCAGATTGCTGCGACCGGTTAACTGCTCATCTGTCGCCGCAAATTGACCGGTTAAAGAAAAGTGTTTTCTCGCTTCCCCAGCTTCTCTTTGAATATCGTAGTTGCAGATTCTTGCTTCTCCATTATCGGCTTTCATCAACGTTGTCAGTATCCGAATCAAGGTGGTTTTCCCGGCACCATTTGAGCCTAACAATGCAAAAATACTTCCCTTTTCCACCGCAAGATCCACACCCTTTAAGACAGCTTTGCCTTTGAAGGACTTCTCGATTCCCTTGGCATAAATCGCGTAACTTGTACTAATTTCTATCATCTCTTTCCCTTTTGTAAAATAAAAAGAGGGCGTCTGCTTGAACTAAAAACAGACTCCCTCTGTTCCTCCATTTTTTATAAAACATTATTCCTCAGTTTCAGTTCTAGCATCCTTCTGCAAAGTCATTTGTGCATAATAGTTAGTAATTATCTCTCTTAAGCGATCCAAATGGCTTTGCGGCGGATGGACACAATTTTCCCAGATTAAAAGCATGTTATCGATACGATTTTTCTGTTTCTTTTCATCTCCAATAGGCCAAACGGTATGATCGCTAATGTTCACTGCGACTAAAAGAATAATTTCTGCAGCTTCCTCTGGATAATCACAGGTATAAAATCCTGTTTCCACATACTGTTTGATAATCTCTGTCATCAAAGGCAGCGGCGCCTTGATCCGCTGATCCCTCATCTTGTAGCTGACAATGGAGCCGGTATCTGAACTGGCATACTGAAATAACCGATTGGTAAAATCATTGGTTGATTCACTGAACAATAAGTAAAGCAATCGATCTTCTTCAGGGACGTTCGGCAGCTCTCTACGAAATGAATCGATAATTTCACTAATCCCTTTATCAATCACCTCATCCAAAATCTCTTCTTTAGAAGAAAAGTAATGATACATCCCACCCTTGGTAAGACCGAATGCCTTCTGCAAATCACTGATTTTTGTCCGTTCATAGCCCTTTTCAAGAAAAATATCCAAGGCAATTTGGACGAGCTCGTCTTTTCTTGGAGCGAAGTTCTTTTGTGTACGTGCCATAAGACACCTCCTGTTTAATATACCGACCGCGGTATTTTTATTATGGCTGGTTGTTTTGCTCCTGTCAATGACTTATTTTAGAATTAATTGCTCTTACGGCATTAGCTTTCGCTTTTATTGCTATTTAAAGGGAGTGGAATGTTTATTAACCAAGCTTCTGCTGGATTTACACTGTTTTTTTCCTTTTTAGAAAAAGACCTGAATAGGCAGACTTATCTGCTGTTGTGCAGCTGGTTAAAACCCATTCGCAATATTTTTTGAAGCTGGACAATAGTAGGTGCAGCGTCTGCACTTCAAGCACTTATTTTCATCAGTAATCGGCGGTGCTGGCGAATAGGCCACTAAGTTTTCTTTGGTGGCAAAAAAGTGCCGAGTATATTGAGAAGCTGATTGGCCGGATTGAAACTCGCCTATCTTTCATTCAAAAACGTAAAACAATCCTCGATAAGCAAGCAGCAGTCTGATTGATTTCTAACGATCAATTTTCAACTAACCAGCGATCATGAACCAAACCGGGATCACACTCCACGGCATTAATCAACAATGTGCGGTTGTCAGTACTGGCATTTAGAAAATTCCGTATCTTTTAATGAACTGGAAACTGATTGACGCTCATACCGGTAAGGTTTGCCTTTTGCAACTTGGTCAACAGTTTCGTTTGGGAGATGGTTGCCTCGAAGCCAGTCATCCTCTCCTCATCGCCGACTACTTGATCCGCAGGCAGCAGGACCTTCCCTAAATAGTTTTTCAAGTTCTTGCGGCTGCCTTTTTTGTTTAGCTTTTTCTCCGTTTTTTGTGCTTGCTTTAGACACCAATTGCTTTTCACAATTTTTTTATTGATTAGCGCAGTTGTCTCCATCCGATCTTCCCCTTTCGCGATGATCTATTTTTTATATAAAATAGCTACCAGCATAACCAGCAGCCAGCTGAACAAGCAAATAAACTTTAGTGTTGTTGAATAAGAACAAATGACGGATAACAGTTGATTTTCCTTTGGGTAAGTACGGATCAAACGGAGGATGCCGGTGTTTTCCACGATATCGAAAAAGGCTCTTAGGATCGCTAAGATAAACAGTACACCATATAAAGCGGTGTTTTCCTTAACCAGCCTCTCCACCCCACGCAGCATCAAAAACAAAAAGCACAGGATAAAGATGTAATCAATCAGCAGATAGCGTTTATAAGCTTCTCGGCCTAAACTATTGAGGTTAGTGAGGGCGTGGTGAATTTCTGTTGGCTGATAGGAAAATTGCATATCAAACAACTGAAAATCCGGCCAATAGGCTTTAATCCCCTTCACCCCGATTGGTGTAAAGTGGGTAAGCCCTAAAATACCTAAAAAAAGTGCACCGGCTAGAATAGTGATAAATGTTAACATGTTTTCCTCCTGATTTTTATTGACGTTTGCTGCGGTGTTGCTTTACAATAAATGTATACTGTCGTTCTACTTTTTTCAGAAAGTATACCACTAGTATACTAATTTCGTCAATGGAGGTTACGATGGAAACGAAACGTGAACAGGAAAAGAAGCGGAAGGAACGGTTTATTATTGAGAAGAGTCGCGAGTTGTTCACCACTCAGGGATTTGAGCAGACCTCAATGAACGAGATTGTCACCCGTACTAGCTTCACTAAGCGAACCCTTTACAAATATTTTACCAATAAAGAAGATTTATACTTCGGCGTGATCTTAGATTCCTATCGAAATTTGTGGGAAAAGATTGTCTCAAAAATTGATCAAGGAAACACGGCAATTGAAAAACTAGAACTGGCAGTAGTTTCCTTTCAAGAATTTTACAAAAAGGAACCCACCCTGCTGAAGTTAATGAGCTTAACCAATCAAGTGAATTCAGAAACCGAAACGCCTTATAAAAAAAAGTTCTATGAATTCAACAACGAAATGTTTGAGGCACTGGGAAAGATTTTTTCACTGGGCTTAGTAGACAAAACGATTCGCGAAGATATCGATCTTAAATACACGATGAGTTCTTTCGTATTTACGATCACTTCGTTCTTCAACATGCTGTCCTTGTCTGGTAACTCTTTTCTCTCATATATGGAGATAGACGAAGATGAATTTATTTCTTATAATCTGCAGCAATTTCTAGCAATGGTGAAAGCCTAAAGACACCGCCACTTCCTACAAATAAGCCGCTAAAGCTGGTAAAAAGCTTTGGCGGCTTATTTTCATTATGGGTTGAATTTTCCGAAATAATCCAACTTAAGTCTGATTCCTTCTATATAAAAACCATGATAAACTATACTAGTAATTATAAGTACTATATTTCTAATTACTTAGCGAATTCCTAGTACTTGTTTAAAAGCGATAAAATACCTTTTAGGAGAGAAAAAATGAAAAAGAACATTGGAAGTTATTTAGGAATTACCTTTTTAGTGTCGTGGGTTTGTTGGTTGATTGTGGCTTATTTGACTCATTTTACTGGCGTAGCTTTATTTTCGCCAATCGCCCTGCCCCTTTACAGTCTCGGAGCAGCCGGCCCCATGATTGGCGCCTGCATCGTCAAAAAAAGAACAGTAAGTAAGCGTAGCTTTAGTGAATTCATCAAGAACATTTTTAATTTGAAGCAGCCGATCCAAGGGTATGTGGTTGTCGCTATTTTAGCCTGGAGCTTTTGTTTTATTCCGGTTTTACTAGGAATGACACAGCAACAAGCTCCGCTTTATACTGCCCTGTTCCAGCTGCCGATCATGATTTTCTTTGGCGGCGGGTTGGAAGAAGTTGGCTGGCGGGGGTATTTGCTGCCGCAATTGCAGAACAGATATTCTAGTTTTGTTTCAACTTGTATTTTGGCGATGATCTGGTCGATTTGGCACTTGCCTTTGTGGTTAGTGAAAGGTTCGGGCCAAGACACGTCGTCCTTCATGGGATATGTACTATTAGTGTTCAGTTTTGCTTTTCTATTAACCTTTCTTTGGAATAGATACGAGAGCATTGCGTTGTGTATTCTTCTCCATGCTGGATTTAATTCCTTCACCGATGTTTATCCGCCTAGATATGACAGCTTTGGGCTTTTAATTTTGTTGTTTATCCTCTGTTTTGCTTTCTTTGTGTTAACGGAATACTTTTCTAAGAAAGATGCGATGAAAAAGCGGATTGAATCTTAAAAAAAGTAGTCAGCAAAAACTCCGATGAACTAACGAATTCATCGGAGTTTTGGGATTTCCATGCCCTGCCTACTTCTTAGTTTTATTAATCGTCCGCAAGGCTTTTTTGATAATATACTTCGTTTCCTTCGTATCACTTTCTGCATCCCAGCGATCACAAAGCTGCATTACCCATTCCGGTTGCGTTTTGCTGGCGTCATTTAACCAGTTGCCCACACTGTCTCTGACATACTTGCTGGCATCGGACTTTAGCGGTTCAATGATTGAAAGAGCTAAGGCCGGATTTTCCTTCAAAGGTTCGATCTGCTTGCACCAAACACCTCTGGGACGGGTCACTTCACTAGCAAAACGCCGGATATTCTCGTCATCCGATCGCGACCACTCGGCCAATAATACCAACGCTTCCTCCAGGTTTTCAATCACTTTCGGTCTGACAGCAGTCCAAGCCTCTTCCCGGACATTGAAATGATGATCCTGAGCAAAGGGCTTGATTTCTTCCAGCATTTTTGCAAGACTCAGCTGGCGATTTCCCCCAATAATGAAGGTTCCCCAGCTACGAACAAGGTCAGATGGCTGCTGTGCAATAATTGGCAAAAGTTCGCGATCCTCGCATTGAGTGATTTGCTGTAGAAGCCCTTCTCCAATCGCCTCACTCACCTTGTTAGAGGTTTGTTTTTCCAGCTGTTCAATGACTGCGATTACTGGTGCGTAATAATTTTCGCGATTCTGCTGTACTAGCAAATGTCTCAGCAATCCTCTGCGATCAATCGCAAACCATTCCACTACGTTAGCCGTTTCTAGTTCCCCCTTGTTCAGTTGCTGCAAGATCTCTTCAGGGATTTCCTTGGTAGTACGTGCACCCTTGCGTTTAGCTCCACTCATAGCTGTCCTCCATTTTTTACTTACCTATTTTATTCCTGCGTCTCGTTGATTATATCATCTACTATCGCTGAAAATTTTCCTGATTCTTCAAACAATGGATTGTGTCCTGATTTTTCAAAGGTATAGAAGTTTTTCAGAGGCGTCTCAAGCTCGTCGAAATAGTCCTTTGCTAACGCATAGGGTGTTTGATCATCATAAATTCCTTGCAGAAAATAGACGGGAATCGCCAGTTTAGGAACCTCTTCAGCCAAATCCCGTTGGGTGAACTCCATAAACAAGCCTTGCGATTTCCCGCTAATCATACTGCCACGGATGTAATAAAACTTTTCCGGAAGGGTGTATTCTTTGCAGGTGAGGAGCTGCAAAAAATCCTCTTTAAGCGTCGTAGTTTCCACCACCTCAGGAATGAGCGCCAGCTCTGTACGTACTTTTTCTTTGGTGATAAAGTATGAATCGCTTACCTGATTGTCTGTGTATACAGAAGAACGTTTCAGGTCCTCGATAAGATCATTCCGTCTGGCTTCATCGGCCGCCTCGATCATGGAATCGATCATCAGCCTTTCCCCTTCGATCGCATGTTTCATCTGACCGGTGCCGATATAAGCTTGGTACAGATCTGGCTGCTGAGCCGCAGCTTGCATACCTAAAAAAGTTCCCCACGAATGGCCCATTAGGTAGATTTTCTCTTGTCCGAAGCGTTCCCTTAAATAATTGGTCACCTCGATGGTATCAGCAATCAGTTGATCCACCGTTATATCTTCCGGATCAGCCTTAGCATACGACTTCCCGGCCCCACGCTGTTCCCAGTAGCAAACAGTAAAATTCTTTTCAAGGTTCAAGGTACTATTCTTGGATGGAACATATTCAGTCGTACCTGGCCCGCCATGCAAAAACAGCAGCACCGGATTCTGGTCGCTTTCCCCACGAATAATCATCCCCTGCTCCATTCCGCCAATCATCTGATAGCTGATTTCGGAAACACTATTTGGTAACGCTTGACCATCTTCTGTTTCAAAAGGATCGATTTTCCCAGGGCTCATTATAAATAGAGCAAGCAGCAGGAGTAAAATTAATCCGACAATAACTTGCAGCACGCGCCGCAATATTTTCCTTTTCTTCAATTCGCTGGTTTTTCTTTGATGGAACAAATTATCTTCCTTCCTCATTTGGCAGCGTAAAATAATTCCCCAAAAAGGAAAACAGGATGCCTAAGAACAGACAAGGAAACGCGCTGGTGACCACACTAAACCACAGCGGTTCACTTTCCACGATAATATTGGTCAAAAAGCCGCCAACGATCCCTAATAAAAAGAGGATCGACAAGGAATAGTACACGCTCCATTTCATGCGCAAATGCACGATCATCACCAACCAAATCAGCGCCAGCCAAACCAAACTTACCGGCAAAGCGACTGGCAGGAAGAATGATACTCGGATGTAATTTGACCAAAGCAGCACACGATCCAATAAGCTTAAAAAGCCTATCAGCAAAATACTGCTGCCACCAACTAAAACTACCGGTGACCAGTTATTTCTTTTTCCAAAAAGGAACGCCAACACATCCAGGCTCACCAACGAAAGCAGGACAATCACTGACCACGTCAGCCTGTGACTCAAAATAAAATCTACCAGCAAGCAAATTAAAATACTTACTCCCGTAACACTATAAAAAAGCGGTCCCCATAATTTTCGGTTCATTGTTTTTTGAATTCCCTTCACAACATTTTGATCTTCCTTTAATAAGATATCCAGCGAGATTTGATACAGATCACTTAAAGCAATCACTGTTTCTAAGTCCGGATAATTTTTATCCCGCTCCCAATTGGATATCGCTTGCCGGGAAACAAACAGCTGCTCTGCGACCTCGCCTTGTGTCAGGTTCAGTTCCTTGCGCCGCTCCTGAAGTTTTTTCCCAATCGTCATCTCCCATTCCTCCTTGTCTCCACCCTAGCAAAATGTCGTCAAAAAGCCTATCAAGTATCTCTTGCATCCTTGATATGACAGGGTTTGTCATTTTCTTATTCTAATGATACCAAAAAACTGCCTTGCCTGCGGATACTTTTTTGCTCTCCATTCACTTTGGAAAAGAGAGCGGTTGAAAGGAAATCCGCCGCAAGTCTGATGTGGAATCTGTCTGGAGAGTGCTAGGTGATTTAAATGAAGGAGATACTTCCTGACGTGGTTAATTAATGAAGAATCGTGATCCTTCGAAATTAAAAAAAATCAGCATTTTTTCCTTCTTAATGAAAGTCATAAATGCCGATTTTTTTGTTTATGATTGTGTAGGATTTGATTGTTGTCAAAAGTTGTTTGGGCTAATCAGATGAAGAATATTTTTCAATAGCCTTAATCTTCTGGACTTCTTTTTCAATAGCAAAAAGTTCTTTTACTAGATGATGGACAGTTGTACAAGGATTTCTTTTTGAAGGAGGTTCATTTTCAAAGTTTTCTTCTAATCTACATCCATTTCGGATTGCAGTTTCTTTTCTTGCAAGAAGAATATCAAACATAGATAAATTGTTTTTATCGTACTTTTCTAACCCATTTTTTTCTAAGTGAACTGTCAGTTTTTCCTTATACTGCTCTCTAGTAATCCCCGATTGAAGCAGTTCAAAATGCAGCAAGTACCACAATTCAAAAAAATCATTGGATCAAGCAGCTTTGTATCCTTTGGCTTCTGCTTGCTGGATCGAATTGTCAAAATAATCTAAAGGAATATCATCTTTGTCAAAAACGATCCAAACATTTTCAAAAAGTCTAGGATTAGTTCGGATATATTCTTCTACATCCTGAATCAATCTGAAATTACTGGTTCCTATTCCTTCAACAGTCATATTTGGCACTTCAATTCTTCCAGCATAATCGCCATACTCTTGGATTAAGTGCTTCGCAATCTCTTGAAAATAGAGAACTTCTGTTTTCGTTCCTTCAGTGCCGATAAAGTAACTGGCAGGTTCGACCATTCTTTTCTTTTTCCTTTGTTTTTTCCCGGGAGCTTTAGCCATCCAATCCCTCCCACCGTTTCAATGAGGGAACTGATTTATATCTTCCTAAAATATAATCCTTGCCATAGCTGGCATCATTTCTAACCTTTCGCTGTTCATCATCCACATAATCAACTAACGAATAAAGTTCAGAACAGCCAAATTCATCTTTGTCAGTAAACCAAATTTCATCTCTTCTTAGGTTATCTTTGTCTAACGTAAAGACTTCTTGTGTCGAAAAAATCAGCTGTGCATGCTTAGGGTTCGTTTTTGGATTATGGAACAGAATGATGATATAGCGAATTAGTAATGGATGAAGTTTCGCGTCCATTTCGTCAATGAAGATCGTCCCGCCAATGTCTAAGGTTTTTTTCATGTCTACATAAAGATTCAGCATTTTTAATGTTCCACTGGATTCATCTTCGATTGGTGTCGTAATGGTCTTACCGGTTCTAGGATTTTTGTGATAGCTGACGATCCGTTTGGTTTCCATGAATTCATTTTCGGAAACTAAATGTTGGACTTCGTTGCCGATGACTCCCAAATGGTCGATTCCCACATCAATTGCTCGGATAAAATCGGTCAGTTGTTCATTTTCTTTGGGATCTTCGATGAGTGTTTTCAACGGCTGCATTTTTCCCTTCGTCGTTGAATAGTGGGCGACCCTTTCCAAATAAGGATTTCCGTAATCAACGACTCGGACACTTTCGAACCAATTATAAACATCTTGAATAAAATCAATTTTGAATTTGGCTAACACAGAGACCAGCAAAATATCATCTTCAACCAGCTCTGAAATCACAGCTGATTCTGTTAAGTTCAACAGCTCCCCACTGAACTGATTCCCTTCTCTTTCCAGCAATGTTATATAGGCTTCTTTCTTGAGCTTAGGATCTCTCATATACAAACTTTCTTCTACGATCTTTTCCTTTAAAACTGAAAAAGAGTATTGATAGTTTTTTCCAGCTGTTGAGAAAAGTACGGAAAATTCGGAAGGAACAGTTTCCTCTTCAAACCAATGTGGAGTATTTTCCATGCCGAGTAAAAAGTCGTTTGCTTTAAATGACGTCAACACTCGAAGCCTCATACTTTGAAAAGCTTTTATGACATTGCTTTTTCCTGATGCATTTGCTCCGTAAATAGCTGCTACCTTCAGGACCTTCTCGTCATGAACATCGTTAACTACATCATTCGGGTGTTCTTTTATCGCGCTCGCTGTTAAATCTAAGGTTGTCTCATCTTTGAAAGACTTAAAATTTTTGAATGTAAATTGATGCAGCATCGTCATCACCTCTACCTACAGAATAACTCATACAATAGTATGATATCAACAATTTGAGAATTTTTCTCAAATTATCTTTTTCTAGCTGCAAAAAACCTAAAAAAGCGCTTGATCCACTTTTCTAGGTTCCCCATCTAATTATTTCTCATCAAAATACTCTGCTTGAACCATTTCCATAATTTCCGCTTCAGTTAATTTCTGCGTCTCATTGGCAAAGTCATAATACTTCGGCTTTTGATCATAGTAGACTTCCACCGTTAAGTTGGCATCCTCTTGCTCATCAAATAAATCGATGGGAATACTGTAGAAATCCGTTGGCAGCAGGCGGTAAAAAAGATTTGAGCCGCAATTTGAACAAAAACCTCTTTCCGCCCATTCAGACGATTTGTAGCGAGTGACTAAGTTTTCAGGCGTAATTTTGATTTGGTCACCCGTACCGCCATTCACCGTCAGCAAGGGCCCCGACCCCCATTTTCGGCACATGGAACAATGGCAGGCCCCCACTTTCGTGTGAAAATCCTGAATCTCAATCGAAACCTTGCCACATAAACATTTTGCTGTTTTCATTTGATGAATCCTCCTTTTATCCTTTGAAATCACGAGCCGCCTATCGTTTTGACTTTTCCATTACTTAATCATTGTACCTGAAATAACTGTCTCATATTTGATCCAACCGGCAATTCCCCCGAACTTTACAAGAACTTCTTCCAAGCACGGTGAAGTCGGTCTACGCAATCTGGAATGTCTGCCAGCGCAATTTTACTGAATCCGAGAAATAATTTATTCGGTGGACACTCCGCTTTGTCCTGCCAAAATTGCATGGTTGAGTAGACTCTGACGCCTTCTTTCAACGCTCTTTCGATTAGATCCGCCTGATCAATATGTTCCGGAAATTCTACTAAAAAGTACTGCCCGGTTCCGTTGCTGGAGATGCGGATTTTGCCATCGAACACTGAAAATTCTTTTAAAAAGAGCTCTAACCTTTTGCGGAATGTGTTATTCAATCGGCGAATGTGCCGTTCATAGTTTCCTGTTTCGATCAGCTTCGCCACCACGTATTGATTCAATAAAGGAACCGTACTGTTGTATTGCTGGAATTTTTCTAAATAGGTGTTTAACAATTTCCGCGGCAACACCATGTAGCCCATTCGCAGTGATGGCGAAAGCGATTTGGAAAAGGTACCAAGGTAAATCACCCGTTC
Organism: Candidatus Enterococcus moelleringii; assembly: GCF_017377575.1. Lineage (GTDB taxonomy): Bacteria > Bacillota > Bacilli > Lactobacillales > Enterococcaceae > Enterococcus_A > Enterococcus_A moelleringii. Next base: position 128,982 of record NZ_JAFREM010000018.1, on the reverse strand, counting down.
TTCCCGATCAATCGATTGCAGTGAAGGGATCGGTTTGGAAAAATAGCGTTGCTCGCTGTCAAAATCGTCCTCAATAATATAGCTGTCATTTTTCCGCGCCCAATCCAGCAACTCATAGCGGCGGCCAATCGGCATGGTGACGCCAGTGGGAAACTGATGGGAAGGTGTCGTATACACCCCACTTATCTTTGAGTCCTTTGGCAGCTTCGAGCTATTCAGTCCCTGCTCATCCACCGGCGAAGTGGCAACAGAATAACCGTTGTGGCGAAAGACTTGGACGGCTTTGCTATACCCCGGCTCTTCCACTAAGACGGTATTTTTTTCCGACGGCAGTACTTTACACAGATATTCTAGCGACTGCTGGATGCCGCAAGTAATAATAATTTGATCCTCCTCACAATTCACACCTCGAATTTGTTTTAAATAGGTTTTTAATTGTTGGCGCAGGACCATCTCCCCTTGCTTGTCTTGAAAAGAGGTCAATTTCTCCTCACGATCCAACAGCTCCAGACATTCTAAGGTGTATTTCTTCCAAAGGTTTTTCGGGAATAAATCATTAGTGGTGCTCTGATTGGTTAAATCGTACAATGGCGGGATCGCTTCGTCCTCAACTTGTGCATGGCCGATTTCGGCATCAGCTGTCACAGGTTCGCTAAGTTCCAGCTTTGGCAACTCCAAAACAACAAAGCCCACGCCCTTAACCGCCTGAATATAGCCTTCTGCTGCCAGTTGTCCGTAGGCATTGTCGACAGTGTTGCGGCTGACCTCCAGCATTTGTGCTAACTTTCTCGACCCCATTAGAACTTGATCTTTAGGCATGGTGCCACTCAAAATATCCTGTTTGATCGTTGAATATATTTGTTCATATAACGGCTGATTGGTTGCTTTATCAATATAAATCATCCTGTTCCTCCTAGTGGCCCCATAAAATAGTTGGTTAGTGGGCCTTTTTCTAGTGCCAATCCCATCGTATCATAATTTACAGAATTATCAGAATAATTTTCACAGGAGGAAAGCAAATGAAGCAAAAAATACGAAACAATGAGTCAAAGGATATCTTACTAGAATTAATCGCCATCGCTTTTTTGGCCACTGGCGGAATTTTTGTCAAACTCAGCAATCTTGGCCCTATCAACACGGGATTTTACCGGGTGCTATTCTCAATTCCCTTGCTTTATCCCTTGGTAAGAACGCAGCTAAAGACCATTAGCAGAAGAGATATCTTGATTATTTTAGCAGCGGGTGTGTTTCTGGCGGGAGATATCGCTCTTTGGAACCTTTCCTTTAGCTACACTTCGGTCGCCAATGCCAATCTACTCACCAACCTAACACCCTTTACTGTCGTGCCGCTTTCGTATTTCTTGTTTAAAGAAAAAGTGCCGAAGTTGTTCTTGTTAGGAGCCGGGATTACCATACTTGGCGTGTTCATTTTGATTTGCGGAAAAGTGACGCCCACCGCTGGAAACTACCTTGGCGATTTACTGGCCTTTTGCGCTTCCTTCTTTTACGGCTGCTTTTTGATTATTTCCTATCATTTAAGAGATCGCATCTCCAGCAGCATGATCATGTTCGTCTCAGCTTTTGGCAGTGCCGCGGCTCTTTTTGTCATGGCGGGACTGGCAGAAGGAGTTCAGGTGCCACATAGAGTCACCGAACTGTACCCGCTGCTAGGCTTAACCATCTGTCTGCAGCTGATCGGTCATAACCTGTTGGCTCACTGCCAAGGCAAAATAAATGTCAATCTCTCTTCGATTATTTGCCTGTCTCAGCCGGTGATTGCTTCCGTTTATTCGTTTGTACTTTTCTCGGAAAAGATATCAGTGATGGAGATGTTAGGAATTGCCATTGTGATCGGCGGGATCTTTTTGGTGAAGGCTCAATATACGAAAAAGAGTGGTTGTTTGGAAGACGAGGTTGATGAGGAGTTTATATAGTAATGTAATTTTACTGCTTCATTTATTTCCTTGCTACTTATATCATTGTATTCCTCATTAATACTTATTAACCAAGGTTCCGCCTACTTAAGGTAGTATAAATATTAAAGCTTTTTCGAATAGTAGAGAATTCACCCTTTTCTATTAATTAAGGTACAACTCAGTTTTATGAACATTTTAAAAAAGTATGCCCTACTCAGAGCAAACCGTGATTAAACAAAATACACCAAAATGTACAATTCAATTAATCGAAACACCTACAAAATTATTCTAGGAATTTTTACTGATACGAAAGACTTTCGTGATTCAGCTGGCGAAACCTTTAACATCATTTTCAACGGTAAGAATAATCCAGCTAATCAAGAACTGTTAGATGGATTACGCGACCATTCATTGATGTTATAATGTTATTGATTTTTACGATAAAGATGATTTGATTAGTTCTTCTGGAATCACATAAAAGCATGTGAGCTTTTCTCGAACGAGAGAAGTCACATCCTTTTTTTTGAACTATAAGCAGAAGCCAATTTGCGCTAAAAATATATGTACATCTCCTTAAATCCTATTCAAAAGTTATTATCTTAAATTACAAATTCAAGAGACAAAAAATGCAAACAGAACCAGCTGTTTGCAGGATAACTTACAATCTATTGTTTTGTTCAAACCTATCAATCCGATTAATACTAAACTCTAAGTCTTTTTGTAAATGTTGAACGATTAGTTCTTCAGCCAAATCTCCATCTCCAGCTTTAATCGCTTCAAATATTTCTTGATGTTCTTCTACTAAACGGGGGCGTTTTTGTAATGTAACGATTCTTCTAAACATATAAATAATCGATTGCATACGATCAATAATATTGATTATTTCAGTATTGTTGGTTTCAGACACAAGAATATGATGAAATAGAAAATTTGCTTCCAATTGTTCAGACGGAGTGCCGGTGTTTCCGATTTCGATAGATTCTTCCAACTTTTCTAAAGATTCAACTGAAATATATGAAGCACAAAACTTGGCGGCATAGCCTTCTAATAATGTTCGTACTTGAAAAATATTACGAATATCTTTCTCAGTAGGGATATAAACTTTCTTGTTCTTAATCAGACCTTCTTGTTCAAGCTTTGAAATTGCGTAGCGAATCGGCGTTCGACTAATATTTAAAGATTCAGCCAATTTTGTTTCAGTCAATTTTGTACTGGGATCAATCTCACCATTTAAAATTTTGTCACGGATTTGTTTATAGGCATCGTCATAAAAATAATTTTCTTTTTTCTTCATCATTTCCACACCAATCAAAAATGTCATTGTCATGCACTTTAATTATCTTGCTTTACAACTATTCATTTTAACAGACTTTAGCTGAACATTAAAGTTTCGACCATAAATCCCTGATTTGAATAAAAAATGTTGATGACCGATTAAAGTCATCAACACCCCTTTGTTAAAATTCAGCTAAAATTGTACATGGTCCACTATCTAATCCTTGTATTAGTAACGGCAAAGCATAAACTTTAGAAATTCCTGACAAGTCTCCATCAAGTTTCATATCTTCAATGATTAAAATAGCGCGATCATCTGAACGGCCTAACCCTAAAACAGCCTGATGGAACTCAACACCATGAGGGTGAACATTCTGAGCACTAGCAGCGGATGGAATATCCATACCGATAGCCTTAATATTAGGGAAAGTCATTAAATAATCACCGGCATCTTTTGTAAATCCAGGATTGTGCTGGCCATAACGATAGGCGTCGTCTCTGACTTTATAAAATCCTGTTCGCACGATAACTAAATCACAGCTACTTAATTCTTTTTCGTAGGGCTGTAAGTCATTTTTGGATATTAATTCATCATCACCCTTTTCAATATCTAAAACAACCACTTTTTCATAGACAAAAGTGTCTACTTCGTTTTCCCACAACTGTTTGCCAGCAGGATTAAAATGATTAGCTCCATCCATATGCGTGCCACTATGATTGATTGCCATGTAAAAAGACTGATTAAAGACATCGCCACGATCAGTTGAAAATTGGGGCCACATACTAACTGGCGGGTTCTCAGCAAATCTTGGTGTTTCTACTCCTAAAGGATACGATAAGTAAATTCTTTTCATAAACAAAACTTCCTTCCTATTTTTTATAAAATTAATGACAAAACAAAGCCTGCAATCAATCCACCGACAGCCGATCCTAGAATATTCTTCGCCACGTTTCCATTAAAACTGCCACCAGCCATTTTAGTTGCTACTAAAAGTCCAATTCCTGCGGCGAATCCCTGATCAATCCAAGCACCACCACTTTGATGAATTAGACCAACTCCGTGATTCAGTGTCCACATCGTTCCGACTAGAAAAGCTGCAGCCATCCAACCACCAAAAGGTCCAAAGTGTTCAATTAGACGATCCCATGACAAACGTAAAATAAAAGGAAAGATAAAAGCTCCCACTAAAGTTGCAATAACGAACATACTAGACATAATTATTCCTCCCCTTGATTTAAGGTTTCTGCAATCGTCGGTTCGATTCTAATCTCATCCGCTTCTTCTATTAATGAAGAAGCATCTTTCGCCATATCTCGCTCTATTAATACGGCTACCGCCCCACCGATAATGCCGCCAACCAAGACCACTGCTAAAGTGGGAAGACTGGCAATTGCAGCATCACTGCCTACCATGAAAAAGTCTCTGAACAATCCTGCAAAGCCGACACCAAAACCTAAATCAACAAACATCGACTTAGTATCACTATGAACCAATCCTAAAAAGTGTAACAGAAACCAACAAGGACCAATAAAAATAACTGCTGCAAAAAATCCTCCCGCCAAACCATATGCTGCCACCAGACTTCCCCAGACGCCCATCGTTAAAATCCCGACAATTCCATAACCAATTACAGCTCTGCAAAATTTAAGCATATAATCTCTCCTAGCTGATTATTTATTTTAATTGCTTGACTACGCGACTTAATGTATCGACTTCACCGACATTTCCTGGAAAAATAATATAAGGCAACTTAGGAAATTTAGACTCTTCTCCTGCCAGCCATACTGGGATTCCTGGTGCAATTTGTCCAGCCACTTGTGCTTGTTTGATTCCTAAACCAGCTGTAGCAATATCACTGGAAGTAATCCCTCCTTTGGCTATCAAAAATTTGGGACGGCAAGTCAAATCATGAACGATCCGTGATACAGCACTTGCTATTTTTACTGATAAATTTAACTCCGCTTCAGGATCTTTCCCAATATCCAATCGTTTGCGTTCAGTGTACACTACCACTGTTCGCCCTTCTTGCAGATATCCGTTTACCAACTGTCGAATTCTTAACTGTTCAGCGACAAATTCTTGCGAATCGACTACTTTACTAACTTGAAATTCCAAAGGAACAATCCCATCAACTTTCAACAAGCTATTCAACTGATCTGTTGTTTTCTTGACGTGAGATCCTACCATGATCAAGCCGCCATTTTGATTAGATTCATTTACAATATCTTTTCTTGTAAGCAGAGGCTGATCCGGAATCCCTCCTAAAACCTTAACAAAAGCCGCAGCACTACTATACAAAAAGCGTTTCCCTTGATTTAAAGCTTTGATTAAAGAAATGACAAATACTTTTACGTCTAGGTAATCAACAGCGTTAACAATGACTTTATTAAAATCAGTTACCTTAATTAATTTTTCAGCTATTTCATTAACCTGTTTATTTCTTAGTTCTAATAGACTGATTGTTATTACAGTGTCTGCGTCAAAATTACCAGCAGTTTTTTCTTCAACCCATTTACGTAAATCTGATGATTGGTAGCCAAACGTTCGATCCTTGGCAAATTCAGTTTCCCCAGCAGGAACCAATCTCTTACCGTCATTGACATAGTGAACATTTTCTATCGTTAGACGTCCGCCTTCTTTGAAGAAAGGAATGATTATTTCACCATCAAATGTCATGCTTTCCTGTTCTAAAGTAGCTTTCAACATTTCTGTTTCTAGAGGATAGTGGCCTCTTAAAGTAGAATCTCCTCGATTGATAACGAGGAAATCTTGATCTGTTTCTTTTGCAACTATAGCAATTCTTTCCGCGATCGTTTGATGTACTTGTAGTGTTTTTTCTTTTGTAAAACCTCTGGAATTGGTCAAGACAAAAAACAATTTATTCTTTTCTAAAAATCCTTTTCGCAAACTTTCAATTGTCCAATCGGTATAAATGGACACATCATGAACTGTCTGAGTACCTGTTGGATCATCATCTAAGACAACAATTTTTTTATTCAGTGTTTCTAAAGCTGTCCTTAATTCTTGATCAATTGTTTTCTCATCTAATTTTGGTAATTCATCGCACATTGTTTTAAATTCTGTTTGCTCCATACTATTCACCTACTCACTGTTATATTGGCTAGCTTTTCATAATATTGAACAATTCCACAATGGTCATCAGTTGCTTTACCATCTGCTTTTAAAGCATGGAAAATTTCTAATAATTGGCTAGACATTGGTAGTGGCACATCTAAATCATGGGCCGTTTCCATTACGTTCGTTAAGTCTTTTAAATTAATTGAGATTGCTCCACCTGGTTTGAAATTCCGATCCAATATTAAAGGAACTTTTGCATCTAAAACGACACTACCTGCCAATCCTCCACGAATAGCATGATACATTTTGTCCAAATCGATATTAGCTTTGGCTGCTAATACCAAGGCTTCTGAAACAGCCGCAATATTCAAATTAACAATAATTTGATTGGCTAGCTTAACTACAGAACCACTGCCAGCGCTTCCTAGCAATACGATATCTTGTCCAATTGCTTGAAAAACTGATAATGATTTATTAAAGGCATTCTCCTCCCCGCCAACCATGATTGACAAAGTCCCATCGATGGCTTTTGGCTCACCACCACTAACTGGTGCATCTAAAACTTTCACACCCATTTTTTTACCTTTTTCAGCTAAAGCAATTGCGTCGCTTGGACCAATTGAACTCATATTAATCACCACTAATCCGTTGGAAGCGTTCTTAAATATGTGTTGCTCAAATGTTTCCTTAATACTTGCCATAGTCGGCAGCATCGTAATAATAAAATCGACTGTCTGTGCCATTGCTCCTACTGTATTTTTTTTAGCACCCTGTGCAACTAAGTCGTTAACAGCTATTTCATTTAAATCAAAAACAGATACTTCAAAATCTGCTTGAATTAAATTTTTTGCCATGGGTTTACCCATGATGCCCAATCCAACAAAACCTATTTTTTGCGTCATATCGATCAACCTCTCTATAGTTTAGATAGCGTTTTCATTATAATACTACAAATCATCCGGATTGTATACATTTTTTTAAATAAAGTATACATTATTTTTGATGGACTAATTAAACAGCCGTTATCTTGCACCTCCATACGCGAAATAGTTGCCTGGATAGGTATTTAGAGATTAATTTTATTTATCCGTACTTTTATCTGAATATATCGATAGAAGTGATCAAAACTACAATTTCACCTGATTTTTTACTTTCTAGTCTTATCTCACTACAGGGGTGAACAAAGAGAAGTATGGTTTCCACTTTAGAGTAGTAAGTCTAAAAATTTGAATAAACAGCTTCTCTAGTTTCTTCAACTAAAAAGAGTACCTAAAGGATCTGATAATCCTTAGGGTACTCTTACGCAGTTATTGATTTTAAGTAATATCAGCAAATAAGACGAACGATTTACTATTAGCTCAACTCCGCCTTCTTACGATGATTCGCTAAATCAATGATCGTCGTATCGCTGAAAAAGTCCTTTTTAGTTTCTAAATACTCCTCAAAAAAGTGTTTGTCTAAACTAAAGAGCTCGATCAGAAATTCTGGCAGTATATTGAAATGATCCAACAACACGGGCAAGTCTATCACCTGTTTATCTAGTACAAACTTAAAAAGCGAACGGATTTTTCCAGGTTTCACTGGTGAAATTTCATCATCCAAAGGTTCGAATGATTTGTATTCCTTTTTAGTTAACTGCCCCCAAAAATAGCGATTTTCTTGATAGCTCATTAATTCGAGTCCATAAGCCCGCATCTCTAAAGCTGAGATCGAAACCAAGTATTTTTTCTTCAGATCAATATAATAATCGGGATTCGATTTCCTTTTTAATTCCAAGAAGTCTCTAGTAAATTCTTCCTTTGGCAATAAAAAGATCGAGGCGAATAAGTGGGCTTCCTTTTCTATCACTTTTAACTCAGCTGTAGTTAAGATACCCATATCCACCTCAGAATGAAGGAGTAGATGGCCTAATTCATGGGCTAAATCAAAATTACGTCTGACAGCAGATTTTTTCAACGTTCCTAGAATAATAAATAGGCGGCCGTCTGAAGTAACCGTGCTGTAGGCATCTATTTGTGAACCTAGATTTTTTTCAACAATATAGATGCCGCTGTTTTCTAACACATACATTAAATCTTTGTTATTGTCCAAAGCTAATTCTGCTCGCGATAATTCTGCGATTGTCTTTATCAGCTCTTTTTTCTCTAGTTTGTTTTCTCGAACAATTTCGATACATTTCTGTCTAATACTTTTTATTTTAGCATCAGGAATTACCAGGTTTCGCTCAAAGTAGTTAATATAATAGTAAACATAATTTAGAAAAGTAAGTTCAAGCTTTGTTTTCTTGCGAGACTCTCTATCCTCCGCTCGATAAGCTACCTTTTCTTCACTAAATTTGTCAGAAAGATAAACTGGCGAAAAGAAATATTTTGTTTCAACATTAAATAAACTGCGCAATTGATTGAGTATTTCTATACGGGGCAGTATGGAATCTGTTTCATATTGCCAGACCGCCTGCTCAGTTATTTTCAGTTGATCCGCTAAGTCTTTCCTGGAGAGCCCGTTCAATTCTCTTAAACTAGTTAGTTTCTCTCCATAAAACATATCATCACATCTTTCTGGTTATTCAATACCAATACCGTTTTTCCTCAAGTTGTTTCCCACGTTCATCTTTTTGGTGATTCCTTCGACCAAAACAATCATCCTCTAGTGCAACTGTAGGGTCCAACCAATCTGCCTTTCCTTTAGCCCAAGCAAGCCATTCATCGGAAAATTTATCTTTATCCATCGAGTGTTCAGCCGCACAAATATAATTTCTAAGACGGGTAGCTTTTTCAAAATCTTCAGCTTCATTTAACAAAGCAATCGTTAGTTCAACTTCCTTATTGTATCTGTCTTTTCGTTCTTCACGCAGCCGGCCTTCTTCTTCTCTCTTTCTTTGAGCCTCTTCATACTCCAGCCGTCTCTGCCGAACATATTCAGAAGCTTCGTACAGAGCAATAATCATTTCACCTAATCTATCTTCTAATTGATAGGCTTTGCAATCTCTAAATCTTCTTTCATTGCACAATTTAAAACTAAGTTTGCCATTAAAGTGATAATCATACTTCCTAATTCTTGGTTTGTAAGCATAACTACTTAGTCTTTTTTCTTCTTCATATCTCAGCATTTCCATATTCTCTTCTTTTGTAAGAACGTGAGGAACTTTATCCTGCGCCTCCGAAAAAGAGTAGCCTACTTGTTCACCATCAATCAGGAAACAAGCTCGGTCCGGTAATAGCTGGCAATCAAATGGTTCCAGTGCTTTTATTAAGGCATCAAGAATGCGACACATCCGTTGTACTCCTTCTTCGGATAAATTGTCTGCATTCATCGGTGGACGATCCAAATTGTATTTACCTCGCCCTTTTTTAAGGTTCTTGGCGTAAGCCTTTTGCCAAGCGACTATACTCTTCCGTTGCTTAGTAACTGAGGAATGGAATTTCTCAGTTTCATCCGGCAACAAAATTTGATCAGCAACAGAAAGTACCGCGATTAAGTTTTCCTTTTCTAAAAAGTTCAGCTTCTCCTCTATCGTTTGGCCTTTTTCTAGTTCAATCCACTGACTATTGCGAAGCCCATGCTTGCTAGGTAAATAGTTTCCTTTTGGTAATGGTGTTTTTTTCATTTTTGTTCCCGAGCGGACCTTCGTCCAATAGCCGGCAGGAGGTGTAGGAATGCCCAATGATTTGCACACTTTGCGAATAACGTTATCGGATACATGATACTTCTTTGCTACCTCAGTGACTGGCTTATCCCAGACTTCTTCATATAGTTGGGAACGATCGTAATAGTTGTAAGTCTGATTTCCAAGAGTAATAGTGTCAATGATTTCAGGATTGAGCTCAGACTCTATTTCAACTTGTTCTTCTATTATCCTGCTCTCTGGTTCAACTTGTATTTCTGCTTGCTCTTCGTAAGAAATTTGTTTTATTTTTTCTGCCAATTGAATTGTCTCTTCGGGATTCCCAGTAAATGCTATTACATTCACCGATTTCCCGCTGCTCAACTTAGCCCAATAACCTGAGGGCGGGATAGGAATTGACGCCTCTTTTATTTGTGCCAAAAACTGTGTATAGGGAATACCGTATTTTCTAGCAACGCCAGCAGCAGATATATCCCATATCTCATCGTACAGCTCCTTTTTCGTTGTCGTATGCTTGACAATAGTTTCCAGCTTCGTCACTTTCTTCATAGAATTTTTCACCACATTTCTGCTAACTTTACTATTATATTCTGTATCTGCGAAAACGTCTGGTGGGCTGTTATTCTTGCTAGTTTTTGGCATAATAATCTCAGCTAAATCAGGATTCATCTCTTCAATTAGAGACCAAAAATTGTCTATTCCTCCAAGTCTTCGTTTTCGCTTAATAGAAAAACCAAATCATTTTTTATACTTTCAAACTGTTCAATGATTTTGTTTAGTCCATTCTCAATATTCTCCACTTGAACATTGTTTATTTTCCCGCGATTATAAGCTATTAGTCTTTCTGGCACTATGGTATATGTCCAGCTAGCTCGATATCCCTCTTCCGATTTTAATGCAAATCCTATTGGTAGAAGATTGTTTCTCATCCCTAGCGTCAACATGTTTGATGATATACCTAAATAATCGGCCGCAATCTTAATAGTAACTTTTGGCATTGATCGAATCTCTTCATCAGTGTATTTTCCCATCTACCTCACCTCCCGCTTTTTGACAGCGTTATCATTTTTATTATATTACATAATAATCAGTTATTGTAAGGATAAATGAATTTCTTATACCTAGCATTCAGACAAGCATGATATATCTGCTACTTCAACTCTCTTAAGTACTTAGGTTCTAGCAGCATATTCATCATACCCCTCTTTGCTAAAAATAAGATTTCAATGATAAAACGCAACATTTCGTGTCTCTCTCGAGGATTCTGGGAACTTTTCGACAGGACGCTGAACTATCCTTGTCGAAAAGCACCTGTTTGGTTCTCATTTTTCACTCATGAACACTCCTCACTTTTTGAGTAAGATACTTGAAAAGAAGGGACGTGATGATTATTTTATTGCCAAAAATAAACCAAGAACAACTGACAGCCGCCAACTTTTTCGAAATTTATGATTCCGAATTTTTCTTACTGGAAGCAAAACTCATTAAAGGAGAAATCATTGAGGATCAGCAAATTGAGCATCCCATGATTGAAGGCTGCAGCTTTGAAAATGTGACACTAAACTCAAACGTTTTTCCAAAAATCGAAATTACCGACACGATTTTCAAAAATTGTGACCTTTCCAATTGCGACTTTCAGCACGCGATTATCCATCGGACACAATTTATCGACTGCAAGCTTGTGGGGACAAAATTCAAGGATGGCTACTTGGCCAATACTTCCTTCAACGGCTGCATGATGAACCTGGCGAACTTTAACTATACGAACCATAAATCGGTGGAGTTCAGCAATTGCAAGCTGACCTACAATGATTTCGTGGAATGCCAATTTAAGCAGACGAAATTCCTTGAAAATGATATCGACAACATTAATTTCATGGACACCAATCTGAAAAATATCGACATTAGTACCTGTTACTTCAACTCTATTGATGTTCAACCGGAAAATATCCGAGGCCTGACAGTCAATGAACGTCAAATAAGATATTTTGCTCAAGTGTTTTTGAGGCTGAAACTGGAGTAGGGATAATATTTTACACGAAACTGGTAGTCTTCATAAAATTTTTCTAGATCACGAAATATTTGAATCCCACATCTCTTAAAGTTATAATTTGTGGAGGTTGATTTTTATTTATTATCATCCCAAATTTATATTAAGGGAGCTACCACAATGAGCACTATCATGATTTTAGTGGGTTTTCTTGGTTTTCTGGTGGGTGTGATCCGATCATATTCCACGAAAACACCTAAGAAAAATTCACTTGCTATAACTTCTATAGCTGTCGCTATGATTTTTGCGGGGGTCGCACTGGCACCGCCTGTTGAACCCGTACATGCAGCAAGCGTCACAAAATCCGAAAACGTCGCAAAAGACACTGCTGCCAAAAAGAAAGCTTCTGAAAAGGACAAACAGAACAAGGCACCAAGCAAGGCTGACAAGGCGGCTCAGAAAAAAACCTTAGCTGCCAATAACGAACGAGTCCAACAAGAGAACGCCGAACTCGCAGCTCTTGACTACAGCGGCACCCAAACCATCGAGGTAAACAACAACAAACCAACTTTTACCAAAGCTGATTTATCCTTAGCCAATAAATCCTGGGAAAATTACGGGGATTTGGATAATCTGAACCGCGCCACCTACGCTGAGGCCATGCTGAATAAAAGCCTGATGCCCACAAAAAAACGCGGCGACATTTCTAAAGTCAAGCCAACTGGCTGGCACAGCAAAAAACTTGGCAAAAGCTATCTCTATAATCGATCTCACTTAATCGGCTACACCCTTTCCGGCGAAAATGACAACTGGAAAAACCTAATTACCGGAACTACCCAGCTGAATAATCCTGAGATGCTGCGGCACGAAATGGACATCAAAACTTATCTTGAAAAAAGCAAAAAAAATTATGTGCGCTACTCAGTGACTCCTGTCTTCAGAGGTGACGAACTGCTGGCTCGCGGCGTTCACATGATGGCCAAGTCGATTGGCAGTGACGCCATTAGCTTTAACGTCTACATTTTCAACGTCCAAGATGGTGTCACTATCAACTATGCCGACGGAACCAGTAAAACTGATAAAGAAATCGCCGCCGCTCAGCAAAAAGAAGACGCCAAGCAACAAGCCGCTGCTTCCACTGGCGGCGGTCAAGAATACGTCGATGCCAACGGAAATGGCCTAATCAAAGGATCAAAAAACGGAATTTATCATATTCCCGGCAGCCAATATTATGACCGAACCACCAACCCAGCTGCCTGGTTCAAAACCGTCGAAGAAGCGGAACAAGCAGGTTATCGCGCACCTAGATAAATGGTATAATAATTTGAATCGGTGTACTGAAAACTGCCAAACCTCTTGCGCTGACGATTAAAATGAAGGGAGTAAGATACATGAGAAAATTAACCATAATACTTTTGCTCTCTTCTACCCTGCTCCTCTCCGCATGCGGCAATTATAATGACACTACAGGTACACCAGCTGAGAAACTAGAAACAGTAACGGCCAAGGAAAAAGCGGAGAAGGACGATCTATCTTTCAAAGCGGGCGTACTGGAAACACAGACCTACAAATTGAAAATCATCAATACCGAAATCATTCAAAGCGCCTCGGCTGAAAAGCCAGGCTTGTACGTGTCCTTCGAGCTTACCAATAAATCCGAGGAAACGCTGCGACCCTTTGACGTTTTATACGATATTGGTTTCAAGCAGCAGACTGCAGCTTCATCAATGGAAATGACCTCCGGCTATCGCAGTTTTGATGCTTTTGGACAGGATGCCAAATCTGTGAACATAATGACCGAAAGACAAAACGCTTTAAGTGATGACCTGGAACCTGGAAAAACTATGAAAATCTACAATGCCTATTCGTTGGATAATCCCACCGATGAGGTACAGGTATTTCCTACAATTAACAATTTCAACAATGACGATTTTGATGCATACGTCATTGATCTTACTGAATTGACTCCAAAAAATAATGGAGCATAAAAAATGAGGCGGTGGACATTTTAGTCCGCCGCCTCAAACTATATTCACTTCACTATGAAAAGCTTGAAAACTTTCACAACTTCCAAACAAACCTTGCTATTTCTTCGGTTCATCCTCATCCATTTTCAGAACCGCCATGAAGGCCTCCTGTGGTACTTCCACGGAACCTATCTGTTTCATCCGTTTCTTACCAACTTTTTGTTTCTCCAGCAATTTACGCTTCCGGGAAACATCCCCGCCGTAACATTTCGCCAATACATTTTTACGCAGGGCTTTAATATCGGTCCGAGCTTGGATTTTAGTTCCGACTGTTGCTTGGATTGGAACCTCGAATTGTTGACGAGGGATCAAGGTTTTCAGTTTTTCTACGATGGCACGTCCACGTTCTTGGGCGAATTGTTTATGCACAATAAAGCTTAAGGCATCGACTTTTTCCGCGTTCAGCAGGATATCCATCTTAACCAACTTGCTTTCGCGATAATCAGCTAGTTCATAATCCAACGAAGCATAGCCTTTGGTGCTGGATTTCAGCTTATCAAAGAAATCAAAAACGATTTCTGACAGCGGGATAAAGTAGACTACATTCACCCGGTAGTCATCCAAGTAATCCATCGTGACAAATTCGCCCCGTTTGCGCTGAGAAAGCTCCATCACTGCTCCAACGTAATCGTTTGGAACCATGATATTGGCTTTAACAAACGGTTCTTCAACGGTTTGAATTTTTGATGGATCTGGGAAGTCAGCCGGATTATCCACGACAATCTTCGTGCCATCAGTTTGGTTTACGTGATAAATTACTGAAGGAGCGGTGGTGATCAACTCTAAGTTAAATTCCCGTTCCAAACGTTCCTGTACCACATCCATATGCAGCAAACCTAAGAAGCCACAGCGGAAACCAAAGCCTAATGCTTGGGAAGTTTCTGGTTCAAATTGCAAGGCCGCATCGTTCAGCTGTAATTTTTCCAAAGCTTCCCGCAGGTCATTGTAGCGAGAAGTATCGATTGGGTACAGTCCACAATAAACCATCGGATTCATTTTGCGGTAGCCTGGCAAAGCTTCCGGTGTCGGATTGTTGGCCAAGGTCACGGTATCCCCCACTTGGGTATCCTGAACCGATTTGATGCTGGCAGTGATGTAACCAACGTCGCCTACCATCAAGTAATCCCGTTGAATAGCCTTCGGTGAGAACACGCCCACTTCCGTCACATCAAAGGTTTTGCCGTTGTTCATTAATTGAATCTTATCGCCAGGACGAACCACGCCGTCAATAACACGGATGTTCAACACTACGCCACGGTAGCTGTCGTAAACCGAGTCAAAGATCAAGGCCTTCAAAGGGGCTTCTAAATCACCGCTTGGTGCCGGCACTTTTTCGACAATTTGTTCTAAAATGTCTTCGATACCGATACCGGTTTTGGCACTGGCTAGCACTGCTTCCTCTGCATCAATCCCGATCACGTCTTCAATCTCTTTACGCACCCGTTCTGGATCAGCCGCTGGCAAATCGATTTTGTTGATAACCGGCAAAATTTCCAGATCATTATCTAGTGCCAAGTATACGTTAGCCAAGGTTTGCGCTTCGATCCCTTGAGCCGCATCCACTACTAGGACAGCTCCTTCACAGGCCGCCAAACTGCGGGATACTTCATAGGTGAAATCGACGTGCCCTGGGGTGTCGATCAAATGGAAGGTATAAGTCTCACCATCTTTGGCATCATAATGCAGCTCGATAGCATTTAGTTTAATCGTAATGCCCCGTTCCCGTTCCAGATCCATTGAATCCAGTAACTGGTCCTGCATTTCCCGGAGACTTACGGTGTTGGTTTTTTCTAAAATACGGTCAGCCAAGGTCGACTTGCCGTGGTCGATATGGGCAATAATCGAAAAGTTCCGAATTTGCTTTTGTCGTTCTTGCATTTGTTCTATATTCATCAATGTTCCTCATTTCTTTTGGTCAGCACCACTCATTATACCAACGATTGTACGATAAAAAAAGGCTTTTTACCATTTCTCAACGTTGGGAAGAGAAAAATCAAGTCGGTTTTGCTATACTTGTTCTATAAACTGAATTTGGAGATGAAAGAATGGACCATGAGTTGAAAAATGAAATGGAGCTGCGACGGGTCAGTGAAAAATATCTGGCGCAATATGATGAGCTGCTTAGTTATGTATTTCAGGTGACGGAAGAGGACATCGAAAGCAGCGGCTATGAGAATAAACGTGAAATGGTTCGTGCCAAAAAACCGGTGCTGGAGCTGTCGAAGGTCTTCGGCTGGTTTCATAACGACAATTTGATTTCCCAGATCGCCATCTATCCTTGTGAGGTGAATATTCATGGGAAGATTTTTCAAATGGGCGGTGTCACCGGTGTCGGGACCTACCCTGAGTATGCCAACCATGGCTTAATGAAGGACTTGATCCAGCTGGCTTTGGTGGAAATGCGCAAGGATAAGCAATGGATTTCCTACCTTTATCCTTACAACATTCCTTACTACCGCCGCAAGGGTTGGGAAATTATGTCCGATAAACTAAGCTTCAAAGTAAAAGATACCCAGCTGCCTAAACAGGTGGACGTTCCAGGAATTGTTGAACGCCGAGACGTGGATGATCCCGATGTGTACAAGGTTTACGACGAGTTTGCCTTGAAAAATCATGGAGCGATGATTCGTAAAGAACTGAACTGGGAAGAATATTGGCGCTTTGAAAATGAAGAAGAACGCATCGCGGCAATCTATTATGACGAAGAAGGCAAACCAAAGGGCGTGCTCTTCTACTGGATTTACGACGAAATTTTCCATGTTAAGGAAATGTTCTATTTGAATCAAGAAGCCCGCAATGGCTTGTGGAATTTCATCACCGCTCACTTTTCCATGATTTACTGGGTGAAGGGGGATATTTACAAAAACGAACCTCTATCCTTCCTGCTGGATGACAGCGAAATTACCGAAACGATTGCGCCATATTTCATGGCCCGGATCGTGGACGTAAAAGAATTTTTGAAAGAGTATCCTTTCTTCAAACGGGTCGAACCATTCTATTTTGAAGTTACTGATCCGGTAGCCGACTGGAACAATGGCATCTTTGGCGTAAGCTGGGATGATGACGGTCAGCTGCAGGTTTCCAACGAGCCGATTGGTCACCCAGTGAAGTTGACGATTCAAACCTTGACTTGTATGCTGATGAATTATCGCCGTGCTTCTTACTTGGCGCGAATCGAGCGTTTGGAAGCCGACCAGGAAACGATTCAACTTTTAGAAGAAACATTACCCGACATGGAGGCGTATTTTAGTGACTATTTCTAAGCATATTTATTTTGCCGGACCGATGTTTGCCCAAAGTGATCTGCGCTACAACGATCATTTGGTCAAGCAAATTCGCGCACTTTCAACCGAGCTGACGGTTTATTTACCCCAGGAAAATGAAGCGATTAACGATAAATCCGCCTATGCCGACAGTAAAATGGTCGCCTTGGCGGACACAGAAGAAGTTTTGAAAAGTGATTTAATGGTGGCTGTCTTAGATGGAATAACCATCGATGCCGGCGTCGCTTCAGAAATCGGTGTAGCCTATGCCAAAGGAATTCCGGTGATTGCCCTGTATTCCGATACTCGTCAGCAAGGTGCCGACAATCCACAAAAGCTGGAAGCACTGTCCACACCAGCAGAAAACCAGTTCCATTATTTGAACCTGTATACAGTTGGCTTGGTGAAACTGAACGGTCAAGTGGTTGCTACCGAAGAAGCCTTGCTGGAAGCTATTAAACAGGCTCTTCTAGAAAGAAGGGATTAAATGACCTATCGTAAGCTGCAAATCGGGCTGGTTATTTTCGGCCTGATCTGCTTAGCCTATAACATCTATGAACTACTCATCAGTAAATACTCCACCCAACAGGGGATTATCTTTGTGGTGGAATGTATTGCCGGTATCGCCTTGATTTTTCTGCCAGAATTGGTTCAGAAATTTTTCAAGTTGGCGCTTCCTGAGAAAATCGTTTATTTTTACTGGTTCTTTCTAGTAATTTCGGTCTTTCTAGGAACTTCGCTGCACATGATTTCCCGCATTTCTTATTGGGATAAAATTCTGCATGCCGTGAGTCCGATGGTCTTAACCGCTGTTGGCTACGGCCTAATCGGATTCTTTATGAAGGATGCGCCTATCAGTAAAACTTCCCCATGGTTGTTCCTGCTGTTTGGTTTTGCTTTCGCCGGACTATGCGGCGTCTTTTGGGAATTCTGGGAATTTCTCTGCGACACCGTGGCGGATATGAATCTGCAGCGCTACGCAACTTCCGGCGGTGTGCCGTTAGTTGGCCGAGAAGCCTTGATGGATACGATGGGTGACCTGTTAACCAACACAGTCGGTGCCCTCATTATGGGCGTATACGCAGCGATTCAAGCCAGAGGCAAGGCAAGTCATTTTGAAGAATATCGTTTGAGAAAAATAAAATAAACAAGCAAAAAGTTCTCATCTTCCTGATCACCAGGGCAGATGAGAACTTTTTATTATCCGAAAAACCCGATGAAGTTACTCCTCACCAGCTTTTTCCATATGCTTTGGTGCATGTTCTTTCATGGTATACTTGTCTACTGTAATTTTGATAATCCCGGTCCGTTTGATCATGCCTTCAGGAATTTCGTCAAATTCGACACCCTTTGCCGCATGATCCATCAATACATGCAGGGCCATACGTTTTTCATCTACGTCTTCCAGCAGTTCAGCCTCGCCAAAGCCAATCACACTTTCATAAGCATAAGAATACTTCTCTGCTTTTCGGCCGCCTTCCACTAAGGCATGCTTATGATCCATTTCAATAGCCACTTTGTTGTCGGCCTGCACTCGGCTGATCTTTTCCCCTTCAGTTGCCCCGTGAACATAAAGAACCAGCTGCTCCCCATTCCATTGATAGCCGTAGTTTACCGGCACGATATACGGATACTCTGCCCCATTAAAAGCGATGCGAACCACCTGACATTCTTCCACTACTGCTTTGATTCGATCCAGATCAGTAACCTGTCTTTTCTTTCTGCGCATGAACTCACTCCTTTGTCTCTTTATTATATAAGATTAGAAATTGAAAAGAAATCTTTTTTAGAGTGAAAAAAACTGAAAACTGTTAAATCAGCCTTCCTCAAATATAGTACAGAAAACCTTTATTTATCAAGGTTTTACCCCTTTTCAAGCGGCTTTTTTTGAGCTAGAATAGCCATGGAAATATTCGTGAAAATTCCAACAAACTGAAAGGCGTGTTTTTATTTTGCTTGATGCAATTATTTTTGATGTGGATGATACAATTTATGATCAGCAGCAGCCGTTTCGCAATGCCGTTCAAAAGGTGTTCCCTTACGTGCGTATGAAGGATATGCACTTTCTGTACATTCGCTTCCGTGTACATAGCGACGAGAATTTTAACAAAGTCATTTCTGGCGATTGGACCTTAACCTACATGCGCAATTACCGGGTCTGCCAATCTTTAAAGGAACTAAATTACCCGGAAATTACCGATGAAGAGGCCTTAACCTTTCAACAAGTCTACGAGGAAGAACTGGATGCCATCGTGATGCATGAGGAAGTTCGCAAAACGTTAGACTATCTGCAGGAACAAGGAATTGCTTTAGGGATTATTACCAATGGTCCCACCGATCATCAGCACAAAAAAATTATGCAATTAGATTTGTTAAACTGGGTCAATCCTGAACATATTATTATCTCCCAAGCCTCGGGTTACGAGAAACCCGACAAAGAGATTTTTCAACTAGCCGAGCAGCAATTTAACCTAGACTATGAACGGACCCTTTACGTAGGAGACAACTTTGACAATGATGTAGTTGGTTCAAAAAGTGCCGGCTGGCAAGCCTTATGGTTTAACCACCGTCAACGTCAATTAGCTGAAAATACGTTGCCGCTTCATGATCTTGAAATCACCTCGTTTGAGGAATTATTACCAGCTATCCAGCAAATGCTTCAAACGGAAGAATTATTGGTTAAGGCTTAATATAACAAAAAACACCTTAGAGAAAACGATGTTTGTCATCATTTCTCTAAGGTTATTTTAGTTGTTCAGCGTTATTTTTCATCGCCAAGTTCTTCTTTACGATACTTCTCCATCTTCTTACTAAACAGCGCGCCATTGGATGGCGGTGTGTAAGTGATAGCATTGGCTCCAGCTTCAATCGTCTTCTTAATTGTCGCTTCATCCGGACCGCCGGTGGCCATAATTGGTAATTCAGGATAGCGCTCTCGGAAATACTTCACGGTATCTACCGTGTCTTTTGCCGCGCTGATATTGATAATCTGTACGCCAGCTTCCAGCTTCTCGTCAATTTGTGAATGGATCGAAGTTACGGTACTAATCACTGGAATATCAATCACATCAGTGACGGCTTTAATCGTATCAACTGGCGTAGGTGCATTGACTACCACACCTAAACTGCCTTGCGCTTCCGCAAAAATACTCATAAAGGCCGAACGCTGACCGTGGGTTAATCCGCCGCCAACTCCTGAAAATACCGGAATATCGGCTGCTTCAATAATACTTTTGGTAATGGCTGGATGCGGGGTAAATGGATAAACAGCAATTACAGCATCGGCATCGGTATTGCGAATGATCGCAATATCGGTGGTAAAGATAATCGAACGAATTCGTTTGCCAAAAATCATTAATCCGGTTGCCTGATGAATCACCTTAGGAACCCGAACGATGTCGCTGCGCAGTTCCGTCATAATTTCATTTACGCTGGTTTTCTCCAAAGGACTGACCTCCTCTCTCAACACCTTGTACGATTAGTTTACTATGGTTGATCGTACTGCGACAAATTATAAGTCTCAATCACGTTAATGATCTTTTGCGCATAGGTGGGATCGGTGGCGTAACCCGCATCCTGCAAGGCTTGGGCGGCTTCTTGATAATTGCCCGCTGTTAGAACTTTCTCATAAAGTCCCGGGTTCCAGCTGGTGCCATTGACGAACAGCAACGTGTGGTCATCCATTGAAGCTTCCCATGAATCGTACACTCGGAAGTCTCCCTGAATCGTAACCCAGGCTTCATTGACATATTCTTGCGTTTCCAAGGTGATCTTCGGCTGGTTGCCATAAGCCTTGATACCAAACAAATTATTGTACTGGCTGGCTAAAGACGACTGGCCCCAATTGGATTCTAAAATGGCCTGGCCTAAAATAATACTAGGCAAAATGCCGTAGCCCTGCTGCAGTTCTTTGGCATGAGGTGCTAGATGAGCGACAAACTCTTCATGAGTATATTGTTCATTGGTAGCGGCTTGTTCAATTGAATTTTCTGATAACGTATGTATAGAAAAAACGAAAGCAAGGCCGACTAACAGCAGCCCCGCAAAGACATAGGGCAGAGACAGCTTGCGCTTTCGTTTTTTGTATTTTCTTACTGGCATAGTGCCTCCTTAATTTGACGACAACAACTTCAAGTATTCCTCTAAAGTTAGATTGTTTTTCGTGATGTACTCAGCGTTTTCTCTGCCGACATAACGAATGTGCCAAGGCTCGTAAGTAATCCCAGTAATATCCTCTTCGTTCTCAGGATAGCGAATGATAAATCCGTATTCTGGTGCATTTTCCGCAATCCACTGTGCCCCCGGCTGACTGCCGTAAGAAGCATCCAATAATTGACTTGGATAATTGTTGTACCACTCTTGGTCAACGATATCCACCGCTAAACCGGTATGGTGTTCGCTGTAGCCTGATTCAGTAATAGTTTCTTTGGTTTTCGCAATCGCGTCGGCTTCTGACAAGCCTTCACTACTCATTAAGCTGTTCACATTGGTGCTGAACACTTCCTGCTGGGCAGCCACGGAGCGATAAGCAGAAATAATCACTAACGGATAACCGGCTTCAGTCGCAGCAGTTGAGAAGGCTTCGTAATCAGCCGCAATCCGACTGTCCACCTGATGACTGTTGTCCGATAAGGTAGCCAGCTCGGTTTCGTCAATTTCTTGACTGATTTCATTTTTAGGACCAACTAGTACTAAATCCCATAAGTCTGGATCAGCATCCGGCAAATCTTTCGGCTTTTTCGCTTGCTCCGAAGATTGCTCAAAGGAATAAGTAGAAGCCACGGTTAACTTATCCGCATTCGTATCGGTGTCCTTATTGCTATAAAATAATGAATAGCCAGTCATTCCAAACATCGCAATCATGGAAAGCAGTCCAACTGTTTTTTTCAAGTAAAAATTCCTCTCGTTAATCCTCTAAGGTGGTGTAGGTTTCGGTTAAGTTCTCGTTTACCCAGTTCAATAAGGCGGTTTGCGTTTGTGAACTTTCAATCTGGTTTTGAATTTGCGCCGGCAAACGGAAGCTTAGGATATCATCGTAGCCCCAGCTATCATAATCAATCGTCACTCGCAAATCAATATAATCTTGTCTTTCTTCGTCGTTGGTATTTTTGTAAGGGATCAATTCCACGGTACCCAATCCGCTGGCAATCCATTTTTGCGCCACAATCGTCTTCATTTCCCGATATTCCGCCACCGCTGTCGGGCGTTTTTCTGGGAATAAAAAGGTCTGACGAATCACCTTTTGGCTCAGCATCCATTCATAGTCGCTGAACAGGTTTTTAATTTTTTGGTTGATTTCTGGCGTAAGATTGCTGCTGCCTGACTTCCATTGCTGCCATTGAAATTCTTCAATCCCTAAATAGTTGTGGTAAAAATCTTCTTCTGATTGAAATTGCTCTAAAATCGTATTTAACACTAAATCAAGATAAATTGGATTCAAAGTAAATCCCTCCTCTATTATTTTACTGATAGTTGCTGAAAAAGACAGTGCTTTCCCCTAATGATTGAAATAATTTAAGAATTATTGCTATACTTGAGACAGATCAAAAGGTGCGATCGGCTTGTCTTAAGAGTCTATCAAAGCTATTATAACATTGTACCTACACCTGCACGCTAAAAAGGAGAATGATTATGGAACAACTTGAATGGGGTATTGTCGGATTAGGACATATTGCTCACGAATTTGCCAAAAGCTTCAACCAAACCACCAGTAAATTAACCGCTTGCGCATCACGCACGCAAGAAAAAGCGGAGGAATTTGCCAAAGCTCATGATTTACCGAAAGCCTATGGCAGCTATGAGGACATGCTGGCTGATCCGGCTATTTCTATTATCTATGTTGCTGTACCAAATCGTCAACATATTCAGCACATTTTGCAGGCCTTAAATGCCGGAAAACACGTATTATGCGAGAAAGCCATTACTATGAGCAGCCAAGAACTGGAAAAAGCCATGAAACTAGCTGAAGAAAAGGGCCTAATCCTGGCCGAAGCGATGACTATTTTCAACATGCCTTTGTATCATGAGCTGCATGCTTTGATGGACAATGGTAAATTGGGCAAATTGAAGATGATTCAAGCACCCTTTGGCAGTTACAAAGAACCCGATCCAAAGAACCGCTTCTTCAATCCAGAATTAGCTGGCGGTGCCTTGTTAGATATCGGAACTTATGCTGTTTCCTTTGCCCGCTGGTTTATGACTGAACAGCCTAAGGTGGTGGCTTCTACGATGGTGCCATTTTCTACTGGCGTGGACGAACAATCCGTGACGATTCTGCAAAATGCCAAGAACGAACTAGCTTCGATTAGCCTGACCTTCCAAGCCAAAATGCCGAAAAAGGGTATCGTCGCTTTTGAAAACGGCTATATCACAGTGGATGACTATCCCCGTGCTGACAAAGCCGAAGTTTTCTTTAACGACGGCACCAAAGAATTTATCGAAGCCGGTGCTTCAATGGAGGCTATGAATTACGAAATTGAGAACATGGTGAAAATGATTCATAAAGAAATGCCTAACCACTCCTTGTTCTTCACCAAGGACGTAATTGACCTGTTGGATCAAATGACCCAAGCCTGGAATGCTTAAGACGCTGCTATATAGCGTCTTTTTTTGTAGTTTTTTTGTAATATATCCGGTAAACTAATAGTAAGAAGAAAAAAGGAGGACTCTCTCATGCATTTTGGCCGTTTCCGATTAGGAATGCGGACATTTAAAACAGCCTTAGCTGTAATGATCTGTATCCTTCTTTTTCATTTGCTGGATCGCGGCAGTCCCTTAATTGCTGCGCTGGCTGCGGTATTTTCTCTGCGGCAGGATTTGAACACCAGCTTTTCCTTTGGTCGTTCACGAATTTTAGGCAATTCTATCGGTGGTTTGTTAGCCTTAATTTACTTCTATATTCAGGCTTTTTTTGAAAATGACTTTTATGTTGAATTGATTGTTTTGCCGATCTTTGTCATTTTAGTGATTGTCGTCTCAGACGGGATTGGTAATAATCCGGGAATTGTTTCAGCGATTGCCACGATGCTGTTGATTTCCCTGAGTATTCCCCAAGGCGAATCCACCATCTACGCCTTAAACCGGGTACTGGACACCTTTATTGGAACCGTCATTGCGATCTCCTTAAACGGCATCGTCACCCCGCCGAAGGTCGAAAAAGAAAAACAGATCAAAGAAGATTTAGTGGAACTGAAGAAAAAAGAAGCCGGACTCTCCGAAATGCTGGAAGATGTCCGGAAACAAATTGAGGATCAGTCGAAGGATTAAAGGATTAATAGAAAGGCTTCACGAACTCGTCCAGCTTTGTTAAGCCAGACAACGACTATTCCAACAGGCTTATTAATTGCAAAAAATCGGAACCAGGACAAGCGCCCTGATTCCGATTTTTTTATTCGTTGGCTTTCAAAGCCTCAATCATGTTGATTTTTTTCAGCTTGAAATACATCAGAATGCCCACAATTAAAGCAAAGAATAAGGTAATCAAAGCTGAGTAAATATAACTCATCGGTTGGATATCGGGTGAGAACATCGTGACATCCAGCTCCACTGTTTTCAAAATATAGCCGTGTTCAATCTTCCCTAAGAACATCCCGGCAACGATCCCGATCAAGGTCAACAGCACATTCTCCCGATAAACATAAGCCACCACTTCGTTATTGTAAAAGCCCAATACCTTAATAGTAGACAATTCCCGGATCCGCTCTGAAATATTGATGTTGGTCAAATTATACAAGACGATAAAGGCTAGCAAACCAGCCGACACAATCAAGACCCACATAATAATATTCAAACTATCCACCGTATCCCGAAGCGCATTTCGTGATTCTGATAAAAAGGCCACGCTGATAATTTTATCCTTGTCCATCAGATCCTGGGCAATCGCCGTTTCTGTACTGCTGCTTGGCTGTTTGTTAAACAGTAGCAAATCGGTGTTATAAGTCGGCGTCTGATCAAACAACTCATCATAATAATCCGGCGTCATATACATAAAATGCCCAACATAGTTTTCGGCCAC
This sequence comes from Candidatus Enterococcus moelleringii, assembly GCF_017377575.1. Classification (GTDB taxonomy): domain Bacteria; phylum Bacillota; class Bacilli; order Lactobacillales; family Enterococcaceae; genus Enterococcus_A; species Enterococcus_A moelleringii. Next base: position 103,793 of record NZ_JAFREM010000018.1, on the reverse strand, counting down.
CGCCGCAATTTTCACCTGATAAGTTTCATCATCAGTTCCCATGATTTCAAAAATATCCCCTGGTTCCAACTCAAACAGCTCAGCCAATTTTTCATTAATAATCACGCCTTTATCGTTTAATTGATAAGTAGCATCACTGGTCCGATCATTAAAGGAAACAAAGGAATCTATTTTCTGACTGTCTTGTGGTACATGTATCGAAATTTCCTGCTGGTTGACTTCGTCGCTTTCCGCCGTGTACATTTCTGTTGACATGGCTAAATGATCTTTGAAGTCAGGCAGGTCAGCCAGCATCTGCTGATAATCGGCATTTTCTGCTTGCGATAACGGCTCACTGAAAACCACCGTTCCCTGGTACTGCAAAATATGATCAAACTGAATCGGTACGATATCCCCAATCGAATCCCGCAAACCAAAACCGGTAATCAGCATTGACATACAACCGGCAATCCCTAGAATCGTCATAAGCATCCGCTGCTTGTAACGAAACAGATTGCGCATCGTTACCTTTTGGATAAAGGTTAAACGTGACCAAATTGGTGTTACCCGCTCCAACCAAATCCGCTTGCCTTTTTTCGGTGCCCGCGCCTGCATCAAAGTAGCCGGTGTTGCTTTCAAGTCGTACCTTAATACGAACAGTGCCGTTCCCACAGAACAAAGGAATGCTACCAGCATCGCAAGCAACGCATAGCTGAGATACCATGGCGTCACCACTTGATCCAAATTATACAGTTGCCCATAAGCATTGAAGATAATGGTTGGCAGCAGATAAAATCCTACCGCTAAACCAAGAACTCCGCCGATGCCGCCAGCTAAAGCCGCATACATAACAAACTTCAACGAAATTTCTCGGTTCCAATAGCCTAATGCCTTGAAGGTTCCCAGCTCTGTCCGTTTTTCTTCTACCATTCTAGTCATTGTAGTTAAAGTAACTAACGCGGCAATCAAGAAGAAAATCAACGGGAAGACCGTCGCCAAAGAAGAAATCCGATCCGCATTGTCCTGGTATTCCTTGTATCCCGGATTTTCTGTTCGTCCTTGGACTGTGTATTCCAATTCATCAAGATTGGCTAAAGCCGCTTCTTGATTAGCAATTTCTTTTTGCGCCTTGGCTAACGCTTCGGTGCTGGCTTCTTCCAGCGCCGCCTGCCCATCCTCATACGTTTGTTGCGCCTGATCCAATTCTTGCTTGGCTTGCTCCAGCTGGGCCTGCCCTTGAGCCTGACTAGCGGCCAGCTCTTCTTTAGCAGTATCCAACTGTTGTTGACCACCTGTCAGCCATTCGTCAAACTCTTCCACTTGTCCTTGCATTTCAGCAATTTCTTCATCGGTGGGCAATGGCTGAGCTAGCAACTGCTGCATTTCATTCCATTTAGTTTCCAGTTCAGTGACCTGCTGCTGTTGTTGCTGCAAGGTTCCGTTAATTTCCTCTAAATGCTGAGCCGCAATTGTTTGGACTTGGTCATTGTTTTGCTGTTGGATCGCCTGAATTAAATCACTAAAGGCTTGGGCGTCCAACTCAGCTGCTGCTGTTTGCAGTTGCAGGGTATTGCCTTGGGCTGCCAAGGTTTGGATTTGTTCCAGCTGGTTCTTTTGCGCTGTAGTTTGATCCAACTTCACCGCTGCTTGGCTTCGTTGCGCACTTAATGTATCCTTCTGTTCTTCGGCTTCTTTCTTGCGTTCCGCTACAGTCTGAAGATCAGCCAACTCTTGTTTTTGCTGCTCCAGCTGTTCTCTTTGCGGTGCCAGCAGGTTTTCCCGCTCATCGATTTGAGCCTGAGCCGCCTGGCTTTTTTCTTCAAAATCTTGTTGACTAGCCGCGTACTCTTGTTGACCCGTTTCCAGTTGTTGTTTAGCCTCCATCAGCTCTTGGGTTTGTTCGCTGGCTTCTTGTTCGCCCGCTGCCAGCTGTGCTTTGGCCTCGTCAATTTGTTCTTGGCTGGACTTTTTCAAATCAGCCATGCGTTTTTCGCCGTCTTTTTCCAGTACTTTTTCAAGCTGCTTTTGATTGTCAGCCAAACGATCGTCATACGTATCTGAATAAGCCGTAATATTTTCCAAATTTTTGTAGCGTACCAGCAGCTCAGAAAAGACCGGCTGCTTGAAATTGTCCGAGGTCATTAAAGCAAAGAAGTCGATGGTTCCTTTGCCGACCGTCGTATTGCCCCGGGAAAAATTCTCAATGTACTGAGGACTCTCCACAAAGCCGACCACGGTTAGTTCATGTTCTTTAAATGACTTCTGATTTGGATCGTCAATCGTAAAAGTATCGCCAATTTGATAATCATGTCCCGATTCAGCGATCGAATCCAAAGCCACTTCATCGTTATTTTTCGGCACACGGCCCTCAGTCACATTGACCCGATTTAACTTTTGATCCTGATCGTAGCTGTACAACCGAATCGTTTGATCCTTATCATCCAGGAAAACATCCTGAAAATAACGCCCTTCGGCAGTCGCCACCTTGTCATCCGCCTTCACAGAATCAAGATCATCCTCCGTTACACCCAAGGGAGTAAAAATTTGCGTATCCGCTAGCTGTTGGTCCTGATAATATTCGTCGGCAGTATTGATCATGTCCGGTCCCGTTGCACTCAGACCAACAAAAAAAGCCACCCCTAGAAAAACGATGCCTAAAATCGATAAAAAGCGGGCTTTAGACCGCCAGATTTCCCGTATACTCGTCAACCATAATACTTTATTCACACCATGGCCCCCTTACCACTGAATCTCTTCAATTGAAAGTGGCGTATCATTCAGCTTCTGACTGCGAACCTTGGCGTCATTAATCCGAATAATCCGATCGGCCATCGGCGCAATCGCGGAATTATGGGTAATGATTACCACCGTTGTTCCATGATTACGAGCACTATCCTGTAAAATTTTCAAAATCTGCTTCCCAGTTTCAAAATCCAGCGCACCTGTCGGCTCATCACACAATAACAGCTTCGGTCGTTTTGCTAAAGCTCTGGCGATAGTTACCCGCTGCTGCTCGCCGCCGGATAATTGCGCCGGAAAGTTGTCCATTCGTTCTTCCAAGCCTACCGAGCGCAAGACTTCTGCTGGATCTAAGGCATCAGAAACAATTTGTGAAGCCAGCTCGACATTTTCCTTGGCCGTTAAGTTCGGCACCAAATTGTAAAACTGAAAAACAAAACCTACATCATTGCGGCGATAAGTCGTCAGTTCTTTATTGTTGAAGGTAGCAATGTCAGTTCCATCGACAATTACCTGTCCTTCATCACAGCTGTCCATTCCGCCTAGAATATTTAACACGGTAGATTTCCCAGCACCACTTGGCCCCAGAATAACCGCGATTTCGCCTTTTTTAATGGTAAAAGTGATTTGATCATTGGCATGAATCACCGTCTCACCCATTTTATACCGTTTCGTTTCATTAATTACTTCAATATAACCCATGTCTCCGCCTCCATTCTATTCTAGTCTACCATAAGGCCGCAAAAATGGCTTAGCAAACCGTAAAGACCTAGATAAAAAATGGCTGAATAACAAACATCCCTATAAACATATGATGGATTTCTTTTAGTATTTTTTCTAAATTTCAAAAGGATTTCCATCATTCGTCTTTTCCACAATAAGGAGTTCCTTGTTGTACCTGCCCGGAAAAGTGGAAAGCATCCCACTCCCCTTAGCCCACGGTCTGATTCGCACTTTACCCACAGAATAATTCAGATTGATATTTTTAGGAAAAACCCGATATCCCTTATCTTCGAGAAAAGTAACATAATCTGTGTATCCTCGATTTGACTTATCCGCGACAAACACAACCTCGTATTGAAATTCACCTGGCGCAGCTTTCTCAAAATAATAGAAGGCCCGCTTCACTTCCGTTAATCGCCAGCCATCTTGTGCCATAGCATTCAACCACTTTTGCTGCAATTCTATATTTGCACTAAAAAATTTGTACTTTCTCATTGGTTCCACCTTCCTTCAATAAATTACCTGCTAATGTAATTCTTTATTGTGATCCAGTTCCGATCAAACCGCTTTCCTACTTCTATTCTACTTTTCCAACAATAAAATGAAAAGACGCTTGGCAAATACCACCTTAACTCTTCTCCACGCAAAAAAACTCGACCATTTACGATCGAGTTTTCAATAGTTATTTATTTACGATAACGTTCCACACCATCCAGGTAAGTTGCTTCTAATTCCATGTCTGGATTCAACACGATAAAGTCAGCATCGCGACCCTTAGCTATCATCCCGCAGCGGTCATCAATTTTACAGCTGACAGCTGGTACATAAGTCGCCATCATGATAGCTTCTTCTGGAGTCGCAATGTTCCAGTCTACTACGTTTTTAATAGCTTCCTTCAGCTTCAAGATACTTCCAGCCAAGTTGCCAGATTCCAAACGAGCGGTTCCGTCTTTCACTACAACTGGAAATTCTCCTAAGTTGTAATTGCCGTCCGGCATACCACCAGCCATCATGCAGTCAGTAATTAACGCTACATGATCGTGTCCCGCTTTTTCCATAAGGATTTCAGCTGCTTGGGGATGCACATGGTGCCCATCGCAAATCAATTCAGAAAAGACATGCTGCAAGGATAACAAAGCACCTACCATACCAGGTTCGCGGTGGTTTAATCCCCGCATACCGTTGTAAGCATGAACAAAGACACTTGCGCCAGCTTCCACTGCTGCTTGTGCTTCATCTAAAGTTGCATTGGAATGACCTAAAGCCACTACGACGCCTTCTTCTGTCACTTCTTTGACGAATTCGGCCACGCCTTGGCGTTCAGGTGCTAAAGCGATTTTTTTAATTAAGCCGCCAGAAGCTTCCTGCCATTCGTTAAATGTTGCCATATCCGGATCGCCAAAATAACTAGGATTTTGCGCGCCTTTATGCTCTTCAGTGAAGAACGGACCTTCAAAATAGATGCCTTGAATTTTCGCGCCAGGAACTTCTTGGTAAGTTTTTCCAATTGTTTCGGCTACATCCTTCAATCGTTCTTTTGAAGAAGTTAAGGTTGTTGGTAAAAAGCTGGTAACTCCACAGGATAACAAGCCTTCTGACATAACCTTTAAGCCTTCTGCATCGTTGTCCATCACGTCATGATTTTTAAAACCATGTATATGGGTATCCACAAGTCCTGGTGCGATCCATTTGCCACTTTGATCGATCACTTTTGCTTCGTTGTCCGTTAATTCTTTTGTATAGTCGCCAAAAATTCCATCAGTAATTTCTAAATAGCCTGCTTCTTTTACGCCGGATTTCAAAAAGAATTTATCCGCATAAATAAATGTTTTCATTTTGAGCGCTCCTTCTTGCTTGATACCTTAAAGGTACTCCGAAACGAGCGTTCTGTCAAGAATGGTGTAGACCATTTTTAGAAAAAATCCCGTAATTTAGTCGTCGCATTCAGCCATTCCCGATAACGCTGCAGCTCTTCCTCATCACCGGTCATTTTCAACAGCTTCACCTTCAGCGTCAACAACTCATTCAGCTTATAACAGCTGGCCTGCTGCTGGTTCCAATGCAGCCCTAAATTAAGAACCCGATCTGCCTCATGGTACTGCCCTTGGTTTAGTAAAAATAATCCGTAATCCAAAAACAATCCACTCAACTCAATCTTTTCCGTATAGTCGCACATCATAGTTTCAAACAGCTCAATACTTTGGCTGTACAAGCGCTGTGCCTCATCTTTTTTGCCCAGCTGGTCGTTCATTTTAGCCGTGAAAGCCATCAGCAAAATTTTGCTGTCAAAGTAGCCCTGATACTTTTTAGAGACCAGCATTTCCAGCCCTTTTCTAGCATTTTCTAACGCGTGCTTGGGATTATCATCCAAGTTAAAATCGCAAATTGCCTGAAAGTAATAATACTGCTGGCGATCCTTATCTAAAACAATCCGCTTTTTATCTTCTAAATAGTTTAAAATGGTTTGGATCTCTGCAAACCGCTGATGCCGCAGCAAATTGTACATCTTTTGAAAATATTTCCGCAGCAACAACTCTTTTGGCAGAAAATCCACCATTAATTGATCAATTGTAATTCCTAACCGCTGACAAAGCTGCTGCATCACCAAGATGTTGGGAATTTCCTCATTATTTTCAATCCGGCTAAGAACGCTTTGAGAACAAATATCCCGCGATAAATCTTTTTGCGTCATTCCATGCTCTTTGCGGAAGTCTTTTAAGGCCTGGCCTATGGATTCCATCTACATTTTCCCCCAAAATATGCATATTCACATTTTCTACCCTATTGTAGCCTATGCAAGGGTGCAGGGCAACCAAATCCTAGACAATTAAATGACCTCCAGTTACTTATCGATTATCTGTAAAGCTTTTGCGGGTACCTGATCCTTTGCTACCTCTTCATAATTCTCGATATGGGCACCTTTATTAGTCAATTTCAAATAATGATCCACCTTTAATTCACTCAACCCGTTAAAAGCCACTGGACGAGTTTTTCCATTTTCATCCGCTGCCACCTGGTTGTAGGCAGCTGTGCCATACTCGTTCACACTTTCAGGTGTAGTCGTTTTAACATAAACCGCGCCTTCACTTACTAGCGGATTTAATTGGTCCATAATTCCCGCCAACTCACTATTAGAATTTTTGGTGTAAAATGTGCTGCCAAATAATACCAAGACCACTAGTATAATAGTAGAAATCAATTTTTTTACAATACTCATTTGTCATCTCCCTTTCCTAAACTAGCATAGCGGAAGAAAGAAAGCTTCAATTCAGTCTCAGGTTGTATTTTCGACTAACAGTTTTGTCACTTACCTAATTTATAAAAGCACAAAAAGAGGCTATAAACGCTGGAAAATCAACGTCCATAACCTCTTATTTTCATGCGGAAGATGGGATTTGAACCCACACGAGCCTTACGCTCACAAGACCCTCAATCTTGCATGTCTGCCGTTCCATCACTTCCGCGAGAACTTTTTCATCATAGCGATATTTGTAGGAAAAGTCAATTGCTAAACGGTAGTGGTATCGTAGACATAAATCACACTGCCATTTAGTCCTGCGATGCCGCGGAAATATTTACGATCTTCCTGCTTTAACCACACCTCACGAAATAAAAAGAAGTCCTCTCTTGTTACCTCAATTTTCTCAATCTCGCCGTTGCGCAATTGAGCCATTTTTTCTTCAAACGGATTATTCACTCTATTCACCTCAAAAGAATAGGAAGATACTCAGTATCCTCCTTATTCGTTAAAATATTTACTTGTTTCTAATTCTTGATTATTGTCGGTCATAATGCCTTGCAACGATCGATCCAAACGGGAAGACTGCGCTTGTTTAGCCTTATTGGTCTGAATTGACGGCTGGTAGCCTTTATTGCCAGTATCAAATAAAAGGTACGATTTCTTTGATTCCCGCAACGTGGTATACAGCTCCTGCAACGGAATCGCATCCTTAGGTTCATCCGGGATCAGAGACTCCGGAACATGCTTAGGTTTAAATGGCGTACCATTCCTATGTTTTTCATGGAAGCTCACCCGTTTATCCTCAGCAACCGTCTTCGATTCAGCAAATAATCTACGGGGTGCCCGCTTTTGCTCACTGGCCATCGTTTCATAAGTAGGCAGATTCCCGCGATGCCGCACCAGCTCTTCACGAGGCTTTTCATCCAGGTGTACTCTGCGAGAGCGTTTATTGTGACGAGTTGCTCGTTCCAGAACATCTTTGGCGTCTAATTTGTAATCAGTGAGAAAATCATCATTACCATCAAACAACACCCGTTGACTGCTCTTATTCAATTTTACCCCAGTCTCATCATCGTAAGCGGGAAAACGCGCACGTCTTCCACCAAATGGCCGATTCTCCATTAAAACCATCCTCGTTTTCTGATTTCTTATTAGTTTAGCATAAATGGTCAAAAAAAGCTTAGCAATTGACCAAAGCGGTCTGGAACTTGAGCATTTTTTTAATCAATTAGTGATTCAAAAGCAAAATAATCCTGCTGCGGTCCTACCTCAATTTCTTCAATTAAAGACTCCAGGATTTGATAATCTCCCCGGTATTGCCGCGGGCTAACCAGCTCTTCAATGCGAATCTTGTGAGGCTTATTCGAGACATTCAGCAAATAAACCGTGTACTCCTCCTCATCATAACGAACAATCCCAAAAATTTCATTTTCGGAAGAGTAAAAAGGAAAGAATTCACCAAATTTCATAGAGCTGTGTTTTTTCCGCCGCTGAATCCAGGTGTGACATGGCGTATAAATCGCCTCATTCTGGTTTTTCCAAGGGAAGAACTTACGGTTTTCAGGATCTTTACCACCCGTCAAGCCCGCTTCATCCCCATAATACACACATGGAATCCCCGGCATCATGAACAATAATCCCCAGGAGTGAGCCAATTTCTCAACTGAATCTCCCAGCATAGACAAAATCCGCTCTGTATCGTGAGTGCCAATATTATTCAACTGATTATAATAAAAGTCTTCTGGATAGTTTTCCTGGTAGCTGACCATTTCTTTTGAAATTTTATCAAAGGAGCGGGTCTGATTCAAAATATCCAGAATCTGTTGGCGCAGCGGATAATTCATTACTCCCTGCAGATGATCCCCAAAGACATAACGTCTTCGTTGATCATAAGCAATCTTATTGGAGGCATCCTCCCAGACTTCACCAATTAAAATTTTATCTTGGTAACCTAACAGATGCTTGCGAATACCGCCGATAAATTCATCAGTCAGCTCATCGGCCACATCCAACCGCCAACCGTCCACGCCTAAGCTGGTCCATTTAGCCAGTACACTATCGTAATCGCCATAAATAAACTCTTGGAAGTCTTTATTATCTTTGTCCACTTCTGGAAGATCCGCTACTCCCCACCAGGCTTGATAATTAGTAGGATACTTGTCAAATTTAAACCACGGATAATACGGACTGTCAATAGTACGAGCAGCTCCCGAATCCTGGCCATAAAAACCAGCCTGATTGAAATAACGACTGTTTTTTCCAACGTGTGAAAAGACACCGTCCAGAACGACCGAGATCCCAGCTTCATGCAAAGCCGCCAACATCTCGACAAAATCCTCTTCGGTTCCCAATACCGGATCAATTTTGAAATAGTCGTTGGTATCGTACCGATGGTTGCTGGTAGCTTCAAAAATCGGATTCAAGTAAAGGGCAGTGATTCCCAACTCCAACAAATACGGAATGTTCTTGGTAATGCCCTTTAAATTCCCGCCGTAAAAGTCCCAACGAACGACTTCATCCTGTTTGTTGCGGATATACATCGGTTCGTCTTCTTCAGTTGCATAGATAAAAGAATTCTTTTTCGGCTGATTCACTTCTTTATGAGGATTGCCGTTAGCAAAGCGATCCGGAAAAATCTGATAAAAGACTGCTTCACGGTACCAACTAGGGGCAATCTCAGCCTTCTCAAAGCAGGTTAATTGGTAGGACGCAACTTCCGACTCCTGATGCTCAATTTTTCCTTCGCCGCCTTGGCCGTCAAACCCATAAAACAAGGTGCGTTTACTGCCGTCAGAACAAAATTGAACAACCTTGAAGTAATAGAAATACAAACCACTGCCTTGATCTAACTTGTATTGATAATGGTAGCGATCTTCCTCCGCTGCCGTCATAGGAAAACTAATTTTTCCAATGCTGCTGCCTTCTTTACGAACAACAAAATAAACATTCGTTTCCAGTTCAGAAGGAACCGAGATCCAAAAATCAACTCGCTTTCCTTCCTGCACTGCACCAAAAGGAAACTTATAGCGTTCCAGCCATGAATTATAGTAGATATGTGCCATGTTGATTCGCTCCTTTTTCGCTGTTATGAGCAAAAACGGGTTCGATTTGCCAAATATCCTCGGCGTACCGCTTAACCGTATTATCAGAAGAGAAGCGTCCAGCATTGGCAATGTTTTTCAGACTAATTTGTTTCCAGCGACGACGATCTTGATAATTTTGATTAATCGTTTCTTGTGCATCACAATACGCCGCAAAATCCCGTAATACAAAGAATTCATCATTGTACTTAAGCAATGAATCCATAATCTCTTGTCCTTCAAAGGCAATATTCGGAATGGTTCCGTCGACAAAGGCATTCAGTACTTTATGCAACACTGGATCGTTATGATAAAGCTCAGAAGAATTGTAGTTATGCTCTTGATAATAACGATAGACTTCCGTTTCAGTCAAACCAAAAATAGCAATATTTTCGTCACCTACAGCATCACGAATTTCAATGTTCGCGCCATCTAAAGTGGCAATCGTCACCGCGCCATTCAGCATCAGTTTCATGTTGGAAGTCCCAGAGGCCTCTTTTGAAGCCAGTGAAATTTGTTCACTAACATCCGCTGCCGGAATAATCCGTTCTGCTAAAGTCACATTGTAATTTGCTAAGAATACAACCTTCAATTTATTATCAATTGAAGCATCATTATTGATCAAATTAGCTACTTCATTAATCACTTTAATCACTGATTTCGCATAATGATAACTAGGTGCTGCCTTAGCGCCAAAAATAAAGACTCTTGGATGAATTGCCAGCTTTGGATTTTCCTTCAAGTCAAAATAAAGCTTCATAATATGCAGCAAATTCAAAAGCTGACGTTTGTAGGCATGCAGCCGTTTGATCTGCACATCAAAAATAGCGTCCGGTGAAACATCGATGCCTTTCACTTTTTTGATGTAAGCAGCCAACTTCACTTTGTTCTCATGCTTTGCTTCAGCAAGCGCATCTAGAACCTTGTCATCCTCGGCAAAATTCATCAAAAAGCGAATATCTTCCGGATGGCTGTTCCATGAAGTCCCAATGGTCTCATTTAGAACCTTGGTCATGCTGCGATTTGCCAGCTGCGACCAGCGACGTTGAGCAATCCCATTGGTCTTGTTGTTGAAACGAGTTGGATACATCACGTAAAAATCATTCAGTACCACACTCTTCAATAAATCAGAATGCAGTTTCGCCACACCATTAGTTGAATGAGAGCCAATAATTGCCAAGTTCGCCATATGAATTTGACCATTCTGAATAATTCGCGTCCGCTCGATCAGATCTGCCGGCTGAACTCCAGTCATATCCTTAACAAAGCGGCGATCAATTTCCTCAATAATTTGGTAAATCCGTGGACATACCTCCTGCATCATCGGAATTGACCATTTTTCCAACGCTTCAGCCATGATCGTATGGTTGGTGTAGCTCATTACTTTGATCGTCAAGTTCCAAGCCTTTTCCCAAGATACATCTTCTTCATCAATCAAGATGCGCATAAATTCGGCCACACACATAGCCGGATGGGTATCGTTAATATGGATCGCAATATATTGATTGATTTGATCAAATGAATAACCTAAACGTTTATAATAGCGCAAAATACTCTGTACCCCAGCTGAAACAAAGAAATACTCTTGGGATAAACGCAGCTTTCGACCTTCTTGATTTGAATCATCTGGATATAAAACCGAAGTCAGATCTTCAATCACCCGTCGATCTTCAATACTCCGGTAACGATCCTCTTCTTCTGCTGGAATTTCAACACTCCATAAACGCATCGTGTTAACGATATTGTTTTTGTAGCCAACCATTCCCGTATCATAAGGAACTGCCCGAACCGTATAGCCGCCTTCATAGACAGGCTTTAATTGATCCTTGCCATCCTTTTGCAAATAAACATTACCGCCAAAGTGGACGTCTACTGCTTTGCTTTCTTTACGAATTTCCCAGCTGTTTCCCTTTTGCAGCCACTCATCAGGCAACTCAACTTGATAACCGTCCACAAAACGTTGTTTAAACAAACCATATTCGTAACGAATCCCATTTCCGTTCCCCGGCAAACCGCAAGAAGCAATTGAGTCCATAAAGCAAGAAGCCAAACGTCCTAAACCACCATTACCTAGCGCCATATCCGGTTCCACTTCTGCCAAATCCTCTAAGGAAATCCCCATTTCCTGCAAGGCTTCTTCAACAGTTTCCAACCAACCCATATTTAACAAATTACTTTTCAGCATCTTGCCAGGCAAGAATTCAATTGAAAAATAATAGGCTTGTTTCTGTTCCTGATCCCGATAATCCTGCCAGGTTTGTTGCCAATCTTGTGAATAAGCGGCTGTCATAATCGAGCCTAGCGTTTGGTACAACTCATTAGCTGAAGCATCACTAACTTCCATTGCAAACTTTTCAGCCAACCTTTTCTTAAACTTTGCTTTAAATTCTGTTTTCTCCACTTAATTTTCTCCTTTTTGACTAAGAAAGGCCCTGTGAACTCGCTCAACGATTGAGCAATAAGTTTTAACTGTTTTCGAAAAGCTAGTTCCGAAAAGAATTTCCTTATTGTCGAAAAGTAAGTTCACAAGGCCAACATTTTGGTACTGCCTTTTGTTTATTCTACCAAAAAACGCAGACTAGCAAGTCGCTGTTTTTTGATCTTTTAACTAATTTGCTGATACAGCTCCAAGTAGCGTTGACTTGATACATCCCAGCTGAAATCCTTGGCCATGGCGTTACTCATCAATTTTTTCCAAACTTTCGGCTCTTCTTGATAAAGCTCAATGGCTTGTTTCAAGGCCTGCATTAAGAAGTAGGATCCATAATCAACAAAACCAAAACCGGTTCCCTCATGGGTTAACGGGTTGTAAGGCTCAACCGTATCCTTCAGGCCGCCAATCTCATGAACTACTGGCAAGGTGCCGTAACGCATCGAAATCATTTGCGACAAGCCGCAAGGTTCAAAAGCAGACGGCATTAAGAACATGTCGACTCCTGCATAAACCTTTTGAGCCAATTGTACATCAAATGCAATTTGAATGCTGGTTTTTTCTGGATATTTTTCACCAAAGTAACGGAAGCCGCTTTCGAAATCCGGATCTCCGGTACCAATTAGAATTAATTGTACATCAAACTGCATTAGATTTTCCATCTCCTGCAGCAGCAAATGGAAGCCTTTTTGATAGGTCAGCCGGCTGACAATGCCAATTACCGGAACCTCTTTGCGCACTGGAAGGCCTAGCAGCTTTTGCAGCTTGGTTTTGTTTTCCAGTTTTTTGTCTAGTTTCTTACTATTATAATTGGTAAAAATAGCTGGATCAGTCATAGGATCAAATGTCTCGTAATCAATCCCATTCACGATACCGCTAAGTTTCCCGCTTTCCATCCGCAAGATTATGTCTAAGCCGGAACCAAAATCAGGTGTTTTGATTTCTTCGGCGTAGGATGGACTAACAGTTGTCACGCGATCCGCATACAATATACCAGCTTTCATGAAGTTCACACAATCCTCGAAGCGAATCGTGCCGTCATCATAACGTTCGGTTCCCATGCCAAACAAATCATAAAGAACCTCGCCACCGTATTGCCCTTGGAATTCAATGTTGTGAATAGTTAAAACTGTCCGAATTTTTTGGAAGTCTTGAATCCAGTGATATTTTTCCTTCAATAAAAAGGGAACCATCGCCGTATGATAATCATTCACATGAATAACATCCGGGATAAAATCAATCTTTTCCATCATTTCAATCAGCGCCATTTGGAAGAAGGCAAAACGCTCGCCATCATCATAGTCGCCATACAAATTTGGACGATTGAAATAATACATATTATCAATGAAATAATAGTCGATTCCCTGAAGTCTTAAATGCTTAACGCCGCAATATTGCTTGCGCCAACCAACATGCACCTCAAAATCAAATAAATCTTCTACTTTTTCTTTGTATTGCTGGGCCATTTTAGAGAAATAAGGCAGTACTACCCGAATATCCGCCCCTTTTTCCTTCAAGGCTTTAGGTAAAGCGCCGGCAACATCCCCTAAACCGCCTGTTTTAAAGAAAGGTGCACATTCCGCTGCAGCGAAAAGAATCTTCATTACTCTTCGCCTCCGATGATGTCGCAAGTAACATGTACATTCTTTTTAATCACGACTGGTTTCTCAGGCGTTCCAACAATTTTTACTCCTGCATCAACATAGACATGTTTATCCAAAATAGCATAAGAAATAGAAGCATTTTCGTTAATTACCGCACTGGCCATAATGATTGAATCTCTCACTTCAGCCCCTTCTTCCACAACTGAACTGCGAGAGAACAACGAATTTCTTACTTTCCCTTTGACGATACAGCCTGTAGCAAACTGACTGTTGTGAACATCGGAAGTTGGTGCATAATAGGTAGCTACTTCATTTTTTAATTTAGTATAGATTTTTTGATTTGAATAAAGCAGCGAAGAGAATTTCTTGGAATCCAGCATTGCCATATTCGCATCATAATAAGCCTTCACATCAAAAATATTACTTAAAAAGCCAGTATATTCATAAGCTGAAGTTTTGTGTTTGTCCATGCAAAGAGTTAAGAAATCCTGAATAGCAACAGGTGTCCCCTTCTTTTGACCATCTGTCATAGCATTAATCAACCAGTCTGTTCCAACAATAAATATATTCATGCTTAGATTTTTAATTTCGGATTCAACTGGATCATCAAAGTAAGAATGATGCCCTTCGACAATACCATGTTCATCGATATCCAATATGATATCTTGGTAAGCGATTTGGTTAATCGGCATTTTTTTGTAAACAACGGTTATATCACTGTCATGCTGTTGATGAATTTTCAAAACAGCTCTCAGATCAATATTGCACAGCATTTTATTTCCCATAAATACAGTGTATTTGCTTTTCGATTTCTTCAAGTAGTCAATTGCTGCCTCGTAATAAGGACGACCCTCTGCTCGTCTTTGCAAATAGTCTTGGTAAAAGTGAATAAAATACTTACTGTCAACACTGTCTAAATGCCATTCACGGCCGCCGCCGATATGGTCAAAAACAGAGCGGGTCAAGCCTTGATTAAACACCATGTAAACCGATTTTACATTGGCATTGACAATGTTGGATAAAGAAAAATCAAGCAAACGATATTTACAATCAAACGGCAGCGTCGCTAATGGACGTTTCTCCGTTAAAGGCATTAATTCTTGACATTCATGGGCATTACCCAAAATAGCACACATTTTATTAGCTCTCATCAATCGACACTCCAATCACTTCTGAATAACCTACAACAGCGATCTCCTCTTCGCCGTTTACAACAGCATTATCACCTATGATCGCATTTTCACCTACAATAGCTCTATTAATATGGGCATTTTTCCCAATGGTTGCTCCTGGCATAATCACACTGTCAATAACCTGGGCACCTTCTTTAACCTGTACATCGCTGGACAAAATACTATGAGTGATCTCTCCAGCCACATAGCAGCCATCAACAACCAGTGAGTCTTTCACATTGGCTGTATCGGTAAAGAAATGCGGTGGTGAAACGGTATTTTTAGCCAGAATGCGCCACGTTTTATCCCGAATGTCCAAACTGTGGTTAGGGTCAATAAATTCCATACTTGTTTCCCACAAGGAATCGATCGTACCCACATCTTTCCAGTAGCCTTCAAAGTGGTAAGCAAAAACATTGTCACCCGCCTCTAGATAAGCAGGAATCACATGTTTACCGAAATCCAACATATGGTCATCTTTTTGGTAGCTGTTTAACAGCATGCTGCGCAGACGGCTCCAGTTGAAAATGTAAATCCCCATTGAAGCCAGATTACTCTTAGGTTCTTCCGGTTTTTCTTCAAATTCAATAATGCGATCGTTTTCGTCTGTGTTCATAATACCGAAGCGAGAGGCTTCTTCAATTGGAACACCAATAACCGCAACAGTCAGCGCTGCATTGTTTTCTTTATGATTTTCCAGCATTGCTTCATAGTCCATCTTGTAGATGTGATCCCCTGACAAGATTAAGACATATTGCGGATCCATTTGGTCAATATAGTCCATATTTTGGTAGATGGCATGAGCCGTCCCTTCAAACCACTTGCTGCCGTCGTTGCTTGAGAAAGGCTGCAAAATAGTTACTCCGGCATTAAGACTGTCAAAGCCCCAGCTGGAGCCATTTCCGATATGGCTGTTTAGAGCCAAGGGTTGGTACTGGGTTACGACACCCACATTGTTAATACCCGAATTGATACAATTACTTAATGTGAAATCAATGATTCGATATCTTCCGCCGAAAGGCACCGCTGGTTTTGCGATATTTTGTGTCAGTTTACCTAAACGTGACCCTTTTCCTCCAGCTAAGATCATAGCTAAAATTTCTGTTTTCATTATTGGATGATGAAGGCAGTCCTTCATCAACCTCCTCTCAAATTATTATTTGTTTTTTCGCTTTAAAACAATTGACTCAGGTTTGAAAATCACTGCGCCAAAAGCAGGAATCGTGGTTTTGATTAACTGCTCATAATCTTTAAATGCAACCGGTACACTTTCACAATCCTCATTGTGCTTCGTCCAGGTGCCGCCAAATTCTTCCATTTCAGTATTCCAAATTTCCTTATACGTACCAGGATACGGAACACCTACGTGGAAATCTCTGCGTTCAACTGGCGTCATGTTCAAGACAACAATCAGAAAGTCCTTCTTGCGTTTACCTTGACGAATGTAAGAGAGAACCGACTCCGAAGCATTGTCGGCGTCAATAATCTGAATGGTGTCATAGGTGTTTTCCAGCTCCCATAAGGCTGTTTCCTCTTTGTAAAACTCATTCAGTGTAGCCGTAAAGTGCTGCATTTTGCTATTTAACGAATCGTTTAGATCTGCCCACTCTAATCCTTCATCAAATTTCCATTCTAGGAACTGGCCCCATTCACTTCCCATAAACAGTAATTTTTTTCCAGGATGAGTCATAAAGTAGGTGTACAAATTGCGAAGCTGGGCAAATTGTTTGTAGCGATCACCCCACATTTTATGCATTAAGCTTTTCTTACCGTGAACAACTTCATCATGAGACAATGGCAAAATATAATTTTCCTGCATCATGTACATAAAAGAAAAAGTTACCAAGTTAAAATGATCCTTACGCAAAATCGGGTCCATCTCGTAAAAACGCAAAACATCGTTCATCCAGCCCATATTCCATTTGTAATCGAAGCCTAAAGCACCTGTTTCAGTCAGTCCGGTCACTTGAGTTTCCGATGAGCTTTCTTCGGCAATCATCAAAATATTCGGATGAGCCAGTTTAATTACTGAGTTGAGCTTTTGCAGGAAGTAATAACCTTCGAAGTTTCGATTACCACCCTCATGGTTTGGTGTCCATGGGCCATCATCGTAATCGCGATACAGCATGCTGGAAACAGCATCCACTCGTATGCCATCGATGTGGTACATCTCAATCCAAAACATCGCACTGGAAATCAAGAAGCTTTGAACCTGCGGCTTGCCTAAATCAAAGTTGATTGAACCCCAACGAATATTTTTGGCCCGGTCAGGATCGCTGTATTCAAATTGGGCTGTTCCGTCATAATAAGGTAGTGTGTCATCATTAATACAAAAATGACCAGGTACCCAATCAACAAAAACACCAATATTGTTTAAGTGACAGGCTTCAACAAACTGCTGGAATTCCTCTGGTGTTCCATAGTAAGAACTCAATGCAAAATAGCCAATCAGTTGATAGCCCCATGAACGTCCTAATGGATGCTCCATTAAAGGCATAAATTCAACGTGGGTATAGCCCATCTTCGCTAAATAAGGAACTAGCTCTTCAGCCAGCTCTCCAAAGCTGTATGGGGTTCCGTCCTCATGGTGTTTCCAAGAACTCGCATGTACTTCGTAAACATTCATTGGTCTCTTTAAGGCATTCACTCGTTTGCTGCGTCCGCGCCATAAACCATCTTTCCATTTTTTAGCTGGAATTGTATATAGCACTGCCGCATCCCCAGGTCTTTTTTCGAATCGGATAGCAAAAGGATCAATTTTCATTACTTCACGTCCGTCTGCTTGGCGGACTTTAAACTTGTAAAGGTCCCCTTCATTCGGCTGATCGGTAATAATTTCCCAAATACCTGTTTCCCCATCGAAATTCATTGGCAAGGTGTCCTGCCACTCATTGAAATCGCCAACTAAAAAAACACCTTTTGCATTAGGTGCCCAAACACGGAAGCAATAACTCCCCTCAGAAAGCCTGTGTGCTCCTAGTAAATGCTGCACATAAAAATTTTCACCAGTCAAAAAGTTATTTTTCGCTTGACTTACCTCTGCTGATAGCTTATTAGTCTTTTCTCCCATACTCATCACCTTAACTATTTTTTGTCAAAAAGAATGAAATTTTGCCTTTAAAGAATGAACGTTTCCTAATTTTGCATTCGATTCTTCTATTTTATAATAACATACTTTTACGACTAATACAGCCAAAAACCTTGATCAACCGCAATAAAACAAGCATTAACATCACTCTAATTTCATTATATTATACTTAGAATTGAAATGCTAGGCCAGAAGGGTTATTTTATGACAAAAATTTCATTTTTTGTACATTTGATACTCATGTTAAATAAATAACACTTGTATTAATTACAACCGTTATTTTACTGTTGTTGATACTTTTCAATAAACAGTTCTGTTTGCCTTTTTATAATAGAACCGATACTCTTATAATGAAAAGGAGGAGTTCATATGTTTGATCCAAAGCTGCTTTTGATGACTTTCGGTATCAATTTTGCTTATGTTGCACTGAATACCATTCGCTTTATGCTGACTATGAAAGGTTACCGTATTTTAGCTCCTTTACTTAGTATGATTGAAATAACTATTTATATTCTGGGACTTTCGATGGTTTTGGACCGTTTAGACAATCCAATCAATTTGTTTGCCTATGCTTTAGGTTATGCAATCGGAATTAGCGTCGGCATAAAGATTGAGGACAAGCTGGCATTGGGATATATGATGGTCACAGTCATCCTACCTGCCAACACAGATCAAGAAAAAAGTTTACCTCGAGTGCTGCGCGACAATGGCTATGGTGTAACCCAATCCTATGCTGAAGGACTGGAAGGCGAACGGATGGTTTTAGAAATCCTATCTCCGAGAAAGACTGAGCGGACCCTTTACCGCTTGATCAAAGAAATTGAAGAGCGGGCGTTTATCATTTCCTACGAACCAAAATATATTTCTGGCGGTTTTTGGACCAAAAAAATACGCAAACGTCAAAACTCATCCCAAAGCTAATGGTACGCAAACAGCCCGCGAGCATTATCACACGCGGGCTGTTGCTATCTAGTTAACGCCATAAGAAGGCCATCAAGTTGTTCTGCAGCTGCTGGCTGCGTGTAATCGCTGAATGTCCGCCCTTTTGTCCTTTTATCAGCAGCTCTTGATAATTTTTGGTGTGCTGCTGCAATAAGAAACGTAATGAAAAGATGTTGTGGGTGGAAACAGATCCATCACTAGCTGAGCCATCTTCAAGATCCCCTGCAATATTCAAAATTGCTAAGTTGCTTGGTAATCGATTCATTGCTTGATCAAAGTAGTCATAAATCGGTGTCGTATCACTAGGACCCTTCTCCGTTAATTCATAGGCAAATATTTCTTCAGTATCTTCCGCAATCTCCAAGTCGTTAAAAGGTGATGCAATGGTCACCAGCTTTTCTACTTCCGGCACTTGACTATCTGCATATTCCAACAAGTAACGCAAGGCAGAAACACCACCCATTGAATGGGCAACCAAATTTACTCCCGTCACATGCTGTGTGTATAAATACTTCATGACCTCAGCAATCCACTGGCTCTGCTTTACCTCATCCGTCACATCTTCACTAAATAAAACCATAATTGTTGGATTTTCATGATTGTTGGTCAACTTTCCCTCAACGGATAATTTCCCATCTGATTTTACTATGATCGTCATTTCTCGCTTCGCAATATTATCTGCCTCCAGCTTGTTCAGTAAAGGCCCAAAAGACAAAGAACTGCCTTGATAGCCATGAATAAACACAGTCGGCGTATTAGAATACCGGACACCTTTTTGTTTAACCAATGTACCCTGACTCAAATACCGAATCTGAGTATAATAAATCAGTCCGGCCACAGATAAAAACGAAAGCAATAAAGTCATGATCTTAGCAAATTTCTTCATGTTAATCCTTCTTTGAAATAATGTAGGAGAGCGTATCTTCTGAGCCCATCAAACGCTGGACCAACTGATGAAAAGTAAAATAGCGAGTCATCTCGTCAGCCTGCTGCCAAAGTTCCACAACATCCGGGGATAAGTCTTCAATTCTAACAATTGGTGCATCAACTTGTACTGTCGGCTCCAATATCGCCAACTTTGTCATCACCAGGCTTTCAAGGAAGATGGATGTCCTTTTAGGCTTCTTCCCTTTCAATAAAGAATCCAACAACAGTTCTACCTGATTGAAAAAGAAAGCTGGATTTACATCACCCAGAAGTTTTTCCAAATCCTCAAACTGTTCCGGACGCTTTTGCTGCTGATAATAAAAGTAATTCGGCAAGCTTGGCTGCAAAAAACTCTTCTTATTTAAAGTAACGATTGCATAAGTCTCATTTTCTATGACTGTCCGACTAGCCAAATCAAAGGTAACGGCGACTGGTCCGGCCAATTCCTCGGGGTAGAACTGTTCCACAAAGTTGAGCAAATCCGCTGAACCAATCAGCTTTTCGAGCTGATCTGTTAATAAATCGTCTGGGAATTCCTGATAAATCGGCAAAATCAGCCGATACCGACGATCCATGCGTTCTACCACGCCGGTTTGAATTAACAAGTCTAAACGTTTATCCAGTTGCTGATCTTCCGTAAAAGCTGCCCGAATCTCGCGTAAAATGACTGGTTGCTCCAATTGATAGAGATACTCCAGCAATTTAACTGTTTGAGCATCTGATAGACTCTTCTTTAATTGTTTATTGGTTGTTAATAGCTTCATAACCGCTCCATTTCCAAGTATAATCCTAAATAAAAAATTGCACAAAAAAGAGGATTTTCACAAATCCTCTTTTTTCTTCTAGCCTTCGAATGCTGCTGTCAATTGAGGAACAACCTGTTTCTTACGAGAAACCACACCAGGTAAGAAAGCACGATCGTTTTCTAATTGAACGTTAAAAGCTTCGATAACTTTCTCCCGTGGCTCACCAGCAACCAATAATTCTGAATCGGAATTCAAGATATTCGTTACTAGCAACAAGAATAAGTCATAGCCTTTTTCAGCATTTTCTGCGATCATTGCAGCTTTTAATGCATCCTGACGAGCAAACACTTCATCTAAGTCAACAGTATTCACTTGAGCAACTCGCACTGTTTTGTCAGCCATTGGGAAGCTTTTCGCATCTAAGTCTAATAACTCAGCTTCAGACTTAGTAGATAAGTTAGTCCCAGCTTTCAACATCGCCAAACCATAACTGTCTAAATCAACATCTGCAGTTTCAGCTAATTCTTTTGCTGCAGCAACATCTTGTTCAGTACAAGTAGGTGATTTGAATAATAACGTGTCAGAAACAATCGCTGATAACATCATGCCTGCAATTTCTTTCGGTACAGCCACGTTGTTTTCTTTGTACAGCTTCAATACGATAGTTGAAGTACAACCCACTGGTTCTGCGCGGTAATACAATGGATCAGCTGTTTGGAAATTTGCTACCCGATGATGGTCAACGACAGCCAAAATATTGGCTTTTTCAATGTCAGTAATCGATTGCTGGAATTCATTGTGATCCACCAGCATTACGTCTGCTTCTTCTGCCACTACGCTCTCAACCACGCGAGGAGCAGTCAGACCAAATTGATCTAATGCATATTGCGTTTCTTCGCTAGGGTCGCCTAAAGCTACTGCTTCAGCATCTACCCCTAATTCTTTTTGCAAATTAGCAAAGGCAATCGCCGCGCCAATCGCATCGGTATCCGGATTTTGGTGACCAAAAACTAAAACTTTTGTCATAATCGATTCGCTCCTTTAAATAAGTTCTTCTTAATGATATCAAAAAAAACGAAAAGAGCAACCAACAGTCGCTCTTTTCTGGAAAGTTTATCGTTTCAGATAGCCTTTGTAATCTTCCGTGTGGAGAAGCTTCTTGGCATTTTCTACCCGATCATCCGTCGGCGGTTCAATGCCTTCCAGGGGATATTTCAAGCCCATTTCTTCCCACTTGTATTTACCCATTGTATGATAAGGTAAAATTTCCACCTTTTGCACATTCTTCAAGGTTTTGATAAATGTATCTAATCGAATTAAAAATTCGTCATAGTCGCTTCTAAATGGTACTAATACGTGGCGAATCCAAACCGGTTTGTTAATGTCCGATAGATACTTCGCCATTTCTAAAATGTTGCCATTGCCTTGTCCAGTTAGTTCTTTGTGTTTTTGGTCGTCAATTTGTTTGATATCAAATAAAATCAAGTCAGTATATTGCATTAATTCTTCAAACTTAGAGAAGAAGGGTTCTTCAAAAGTAAATGGTTTTCCGCAAGAATCCAGCGTTGTATGTATTCCTTGAGCTTTCGCTTTTTTAAATAAATCAATTAGAAAATCAATTTGCAGCAATGGTTCTCCACCGCTGACGGTAATTCCGCCTTTTTTGCCCCAATAGCTCTTATAGTGAATCGCTTCTTCTAAAAGATCATCCGCCGTCCGTTTTTTAGCCTTAGGATCTTTGATTTGCCAAGTATCAGGGTTGTGACAAAATTGGCAGCGCATGCGGCAGCCTTGCATGAAGACGATAAAGCGTACACCAGGTCCATCAACGGAGCCAAAGCTTTCAATTGAGTGGACATTTCCGATAATGGGTTGTTCAGTCGTTGTCGACATAAACATTTCCTCCTTATAAACATGGGTAAAGGCGAATAGACCTCCGTCCATCCGCCCTTACTCGCGTTACATTGTTTTTAAGTTATTACATTTTGTCGTGGAATGTACGGCTGATTACATCTAGCTGTTGTTCACGACTTAAGTCGATAAATTTAACTGCGTATCCAGATACCCGAATAGTAAAGTTAGCATATTCTTCTTTTTCTGGATGTTCCATTGCATCAACTAATTTTTCTTTGCCGAATACGTTCACGTTCAAATGGTGAGCGCCTTGGTCAAAGTAACCGTTCAATACATTTGTTAAGTTTTCAATTTGTTCTTCTTCATCATGACCTAAAGCATCAGGATTGATACTTTGTGTATTTGAAATACCATCTAATGCGTATTCGTAAGGCAATTTAGTCAATGAGTTTAATGAAGCTAACAAGCCGTTTTGTTCTGCACCGTAAGATGGGTTTGCACCTGGTGATAATGGCGCGCCAGCAGGACGTCCATCTGGCAAGCTTCCAGTTGCTTTTCCGTAAACCACGTTTGAAGTGATTGTAAGAATAGAAGTTGTTGGTTCAGAATCACGGTAAGTTTTGTAGTGTTCTAATTTTTCTAAGAAAGTTTTCAACAACCATACAGCGATGTCATCGGCACGGTTATCGTCATTTCCGTATTTAGGAAATTCGCCTTCTGTTTTGTAATCAATTACTAAGCCGTCTTCGTCGCGGACTGGATAAACTTTTGCGTATTTGATTGCTGATAATGAGTCAACTACGTGTGAGAAGCCGGCAATACCAGTTGCAAAGGTACGTTTCAAGTTTGTATCCATCAATGCTAATTCAGCTGCTTCATAGTAATATTTGTCATGCATATAGTGGATGCAGTTCAAAGTATTTACATACAAGCCTGCTAACCATTCAAGCATATCGTCGTATTTTTCCATAACTTCTTCAAAGTCTAAAGCATCATCTGAAGAAATCGGACGGAATTTAGGACCTACTTGTGTTTTAGATTTTTCGTCAATCCCGCCGTTGATTGCATAAGTCAATGCTTTTGCAAGGTTGGCACGAGCGCCGAAGAATTGCATTTCTTTACCAGTTTCTGTAGCCGATACACAGCAGCAGATTGCATAGTCATCTAACCATACTGGACGCATTACATCATCGTTTTCGTATTGGATTGATGAAGTTTCAATCGAAATTTTTGCTGCATAATCTTTGAAGCCTTCAGGTAAACGAGAAGAATACAATACTGTCAAGTTTGGTTCTGGAGAAGGTCCCATGTTTTGCAACGTACGCAAGAAGCGGAAGTCATTTTTAGTGACTAATGTACGTCCGTCCATACCCATACCAGCGATTGAAAGAGTTGCCCAAACTGGGTCTCCTGAGAACAATTCGTTGTATGAAGGGATACGAGCAAATTTCACCATACGTAACTTCATTACTAAATGGTCAATTAATTCTTGAGCTTCTTCTTCGTTAAGCAAGCCGTTTTTCATGTCGCGTTGGATGTAGATATCTAAGAATGTAGATACACGTCCGATTGACATTGCTGCACCATTTTGTTCTTTGATAGCCGCTAGGTAACCAAAGTATACCCATTGAACTGCTTCTTTCGCATTTTCAGCTGGGCGAGAAATATCGTAGCCATAAGCTGCAGCCATTTCTTTCATGCGTTTTAATGCTTTGTGTTGGTCATTAATTTCTTCACGCAAGCGGATATCTTCGTCAGTGAACTGTCCGTTGCCAACGTTAGCATGATCTTTTAATTTTTCTTGCATCAAGTAGTCAATTCCGTACAATGCTACACGACGGTAGTCACCTACGATACGGCCGCGGCCGTAAGTATCTGGAAGACCTGTGATGATTTTATTACGACGTGCTGCACGAATTTCTGGTGTGTAGACCTCGAAAACACCTTGGTTATGTGTTTTATGGTATTGATTGAAAATTTCAGTATATTTAGGGTTTGGAGTGTATCCATAGCTTTCTAAAGCTTCTTCTGCCATACGAATACCGCCATAAGGCATAAACGCACGTTTTAATGGTTTATCTGTTTGAAGTCCGACAACTTTTTCTGCCTCTTTCAACTCTTCATCAATGTAACCAGCGCCATATGCATTGGCTGAAGAAACAACATCTGTTTCCATATCCAAAACGCCGCCGTTTTCACGTTCTTGTTTTTGCAGCTCTTGCAGTCTGCCCCACAATTTGTTGGTAGCGTCGCTTGCTTCTGCTAAGAAATCCGCGTTGCCTTCATACGGTGTGTAGTTTGCTTGGATAAAGTCACGTGTGTTTACTTCTGTCTTCCAAATTGTACCTTTGAATCCATTCCATGCTGCCTTTTCAGTTACATTTAATTTTTCAAGTTCTTTTGTTGCAGTTCCCATTTAAGAGAGACCTCCTTAGAAATTATGACCATTTGTGATTGCTACAGCTTTACAAACACAGTATAACACATCCTCAAGCTATTGCAATAGTTTCATGTAAAAACTTTAACAAGTTAATATTCAGGACCCTGACATCGGTAACAATGCCGTCGTAACAACAATCATACGAGTATTCAAATTATTAAAAATTCTTACATATCATACATCTAACAGGCTTATGTGATCAAAAAAACGGCACCTGTACTAACACAGGATGCCGTTTTCATCGTTTTTATATAGTACAGTTACTCTGGTTGTTCATCCCATTGCTTGGGTTCATAAACAGCTAATACTTCGCCATCTTTCTTCTCTTCAGTCGCAAAAGAACCATTGGCTAACCGGTCGCTAATCGGAATTTTCTTGATGTCCATCACTTTTGTTGTACCCTTTTGAGTAAGTAATTCAATCTCGCCTTCTGGTGTATCAGTCAAGTAAACCAGACGATGGGCATTTTTCTTCAGTTCTCTAAAGATCATCAGACCGCGTTTTGCCCGACCTAATTGCGGCAGCTCTTGAGCCAGCATCCGTTTAACTGCTCCTCGTTGGCTGACTAAAACAATTGGTGAATCACCTTCAGAAATAATTAGGGCTCCACCTACTACAAAATCGCCGTCTTTCAGATTGACTGCTTTCACACCAGCAGCCTTAGCACCAACTACCGGAACTTCTTCTAATGGATAACGCAAGCCAAAGCCGCGATTGGTTCCCACAAAGACATCTAAGTTCTTTGCGTTTTTAATGACCTGAACCGAAACCACTCGATCGGTGTCGCTTTTCAGTTTCATGGCAAGCGTCGGACGGCTCTTATACGTACGCCATGGCGAAAACTCAGTCATCCGAGTTTGCTTAATCATACCCTCTTTAGTCATGAAAACAAACAATTGATTAGCATCAATTTCTTTGTAAGGGAAGACTGCCATGATCTCCTCGTCCACTTTAAGAGTCGTAACTGTTTGAGAAATATGCTCGCCGACATCTTTCCATTTCAGATCAGTGATTTCATGCACTGGACGATAGATCATATTCCCGCGATTGGTTAAAATCAGGACATGCTCTAGGGTATTCATTTTCTGAGCAAATAGTACCCGGTCGCCGTCCTTCATTCCTAACTCTTCTGGACGTGACGCGTTGTAAGAACGCAAACTGCTGCGCTTTAGATACCCTTCTTGGGTAACTGATACAATCACATCTTCTTGAGCAATCAGCACTTCCGTTTCGATCTTGATTTCAGAGATTTGATCTTCAATCTTAGTTAACCTTCCGTTGCCGTATTGCTTTTTGATTTGACGCAGCTCTTGCTTCATCACTTTGTTTAATTCGCGTTCGCTGGATAAAATCAATTGTAATTCCTTGATTTCAGCCGCTAGCTCAGCTGCTTCTTTTTTCAACTGTGTGATATCAGTGTTGGTCAAGCGATACAATTGCAGATTTACAATCGCTTCGGCTTGTTCCTCGGTGAAGTCGAATTTCTTCACCAAATTACCTTTAGCATCTTTTTTGTCTTTACTTTCACGAATTGCCGCAATCACTTCATCTAGAATAGACAAGGCCTTCATTAAGCCTTCAACAATATGCTGACGCTTTTGTGCCTTTATTAGTTCGTACTGACTACGTTTAGTAATGACCGATTGACGATGGGCAATATAGCTGGTCAGAATGTGCTTCAAACCGACTTGTTTTGGTGTCATATTGTCGATAGCCACCATATTGAAATTGTAATTGATTTGCAGGTCCGTATTTTTAAACAGATAGTTTAAAATACCTTCTGCATTGGCATCCTTTTTCAATTCAACTACGATCTGCAAACCAGTACGGTCGGTTTCGTCACGGACTTCAGCAATTCCGTCAATTTTTTTGTTCAGACGAATTTCATCCATTTTCTTAACCAAGACCGCTTTGTTCACTTCGTAAGGAACTTCGTTAATGACAATTTGCTGCTTACCGCCCTTTAATGGTTCGATAGACGTCTTCGAACGCAAATTAACTTTGCCTTTACCAGTTTCATAAGCTTTCTTGATTTCATCTTTTCCTTGTAAAATGCCGCCTGTAGGGAAATCAGGTCCGGGAATAAATTCCATAATTTTGTCTAGGCTGGCATTCGGATGATCCAGTAAATAAATCGTACCATCAATCACCTCAGACAAGTTATGAGTCGGAATCTCTGTAGCATATCCAGCTGAAATCCCGGTTGAACCGTTGATTAGCAGGTTAGGATAAGCCGCAGGCAACACGGTTGGTTCTTTTTCTGTATCGTCAAAGTTCCAAACTAAATCGACAGTGTCTTTTTCTATATCTTTTAACATTTCGCCGCTCAGCTGAGACAAACGTGCCTCGGTATAACGCATCGCTGCTGGCGGATCGCCATCCATCGATCCATTATTTCCGTGCATTTCAATCAGAACTTCTCTTAGTTTCCAGTCCTGACTCATCCGTACCATTGCTTCATAAATCGAGCTGTCACCATGAGGATGGTAATTCCCCATGATATTTCCGACAGATTTAGCAGATTTGCGGAAACCTTTATCATAGGTGTTGCCGTCTTTGTTCATCGCATACAAAATACGACGCTGTACCGGCTTCAAACCATCCCGTACATCCGGCAACGCCCGTTCTTGAATAATATATTTCGAGTAACGACCGAAGCGGTCACCCATGACTTCTTCTAACGTTAACTCCTGAATTGAATGTTTATTTTCCATCTGTTGACCACCACCTACTCTTCAAACAATTGTACAGCTTCGTAATTTTCTTCATCCAGCAATTCATTAGATACCGATGGTTGAATTTCATCCTTGTTGTCTAATAAGCTGCCATCTTCTTCCAGGGTGAACTGTACATGACTTTCAATCCACTTACGACGAGGCTCAACCTTGTCCCCCATCAATGTGGTTACTCGACGTTCAGCCTTCGCTGCGTCGTCAATTCGTACACGAACCAGTGTCCGCTGCTCAGGGTCCATTGTTGTTTCCCAAAGCTGTTCTGCGTTCATTTCACCTAAACCTTTGTAGCGTTGCAGCATGTAACCTTTGCCGATTCTTTTAATGACACCTTCAAGCTCATCATCTGTCCAGGCATATTCCATCACTTGTTTTTTTCCGCTGCCCTTCGATACTTTATACAAAGGCGGCAAAGCGATGTAAATCTTACCAGCCTCAATCAGCGGTTTCATGTAACGATAGAAGAAAGTCAGCAGCAGAACTTGAATATGAGCACCATCGGTATCCGCATCGGTCATGATGATGACTTTGTCGTAGTTGCAATCATCAATTGAAAATTCCGCACCAACACCCGCACCAATCGTATAGATCATGGTGTTAATTTCTTCGTTTTTCAAGATGTCCTGCAGTTTTGCTTTTTCTGTATTGATAACTTTTCCCCGCAACGGTAGAATCGCCTGGAACTTCCGGTCTCGCCCTTGTTTGGCTGAACCGCCGGCAGAATCTCCTTCGACTAGGAATAATTCGTTACGTTTAGCATTGCGAGACTGCGCAGGGGTTAACTTACCCGAAAGCAGTGATTCACCCTTTTTACGCTTTTTGCCATTACGGCTTTCTTCACGTGCTTTACGAGCAGCTTCACGTGCTTCTCTGGCCTTAATAGCCTTACGAACCAACATCTGGCTGGTTTCGCTGTTTTCCTGCAAATAGAAGCCCATCTGTTCGCCGATCACGTTATCTACGACACCACGTGCTGCTGGTGTTCCCAGTTTTTCTTTTGTTTGCCCTTCAAATTGCAGCAAGTTCTCTGGAACGCGAATGGATAAGACAGCTGATAAACCTTCTCGAAAGTCAGTGCCTTCTAAGTTTTTGTCTTTTTCTTTCAACAAACCGGTTTTCCGAGCATACTCATTAAAGGCCTTAGTCATTGACGTTTTCATACCCGCTTCGTGAGTTCCGCCGTCTTTTGTACGTACATTGTTAACAAAGGACAGAACATTTTCCGAATAACCGTCGTTGTATTGGTAAGAGAACTCCACTTCAATGCCATCCTTTTCACCAGAAAAATAGGTGACTGGTGTCAAGGTGTCCTTATCTTCATTCAAGTATTCAACAAATTCTTTAATACCTTCTTCAAAAAGGAAGATTTCTTCTTTAACTTCTTCTCCCCGCAAATCAGTAATCCCAATTTTTACGCCTCGTAAAAGGAAGGCTGATTCTCTCAAACGTTCAGACAGGGTTTCATAAGAAAAGCGCACAGTTGAGAAGATGCTGTCATCAGGTAAAAAATGGACACTTGTTCCATTTGGCTGACGGGTTTTGCCAATCTTCTTCAGGCTGCCTTCCGGTTTTCCACCATCTTTAAATTTCTGTACATATTCGACACCATCACGAACGATGGTAACAGTTAACCATTTTGACAAAGCGTTAACAACACTGGCACCTACTCCATGGAGACCGCCAGAAGTTTTGTAGCCACCTTGGCCAAACTTGCCCCCGGCATGCAAAATAGTGAAAATTACTTCGACTGTCGGAATCCCGGATGCGTGCATCCCTACAGGCATTCCCCGTCCTTTATCACTTACTGTAATGCTGTTGTCAGGATGTAAAGTTACGTTGATTTCACTACCGAATCCAGACAGTGCTTCGTCCACTGCGTTGTCAACGATTTCATAAACCAAATGGTGTAGACCGCGCCCATCTGTGGATCCAATATACATACCAGGTCTTTTTCTTACTGCTTCTAAGCCTTCTAAGACCTGAATCGAAGCGTCATTGTATTCATTGTTGTTTTTTGTAGCCAAGCTAACAGCTCCTTATCTAAAAATACATCATTGCTATGATACGCTAAAAAAGCCTAAAAAAAAAGCCTTCCGATGACCCGAGAAGGCATTTTATCAATTTTTCGGCAGAAAAGCAACTAGCTCTTAAGCTCTTTTCGCTAATTCAATCTTAATACAGCGGTCCATCACAATGTCGTTTCGGCCTTGATCCTGCAGCATTTGTGCAGCTTCCTCATTGCTTAATCCTAATTGTGCCCAAAAAACTTTTGCATCAGTTGCTAAGAATTCTTTAGCAACCTGCGGCAAAAATTCACTACGGCGGAAAATATCCACAATGTCTATCTTTTCGGGAACATCTGCTAAAGCAGCAAATACTTGAATTCCGGCGACTGTCTGACCGCCTAATTTAGGATTTACACCATACACAGTATATCCCTTCGTTTTCAACAATTGTGCGATTTGATGACTGGTTTTGTCAGGATTCTCGCTATAACCGACTACCGCGATTACTTTAGCGGTATCTAAATATTCAAAAATGGTTTCTTGACTTGGATTTTCAAAATGCATAAAATGACCACCTTTCTTAATACTTAGTATATCATTGCTTTAGTGATTGTTCACCTATTTCAAATCTGTTAAAATAACTGTAACAACTATGAAATGGGGAAGTCCAATGAAAACAGCTATGCTTTTATTGCTAGCTTATTTTTTAGGTTCGATTCCTTCGGGTGTTTGGATCGGAAAAATTTTCTTTAAAAAAGATATTCGCGACTACGGCAGTGGAGGAACGGGAACCACTAATACCTTCCGGATATTAGGCAAACCAGCCGGATTTGTGGTATTTGCGATTGATCTTTTGAAGGGTACTCTTGCCACCAGCCTGCCAATACTTTTCCATTTAAATGTTAATCCTTTATGGTTTGGTTTAGTCGCCGTTGTCGGACATACACTCCCGATTTTTGCCGGCTTCAAAGGCGGGAAAGCTGTCGCAACCAGCGCCGGAATGCTGTTAGGCTACAGTCCATTATTTTTCCTTTACTCTTTGGTATTCTTTTTAATTGTTTTATATATTACCAGTATGGTAAGTG
Source organism: Candidatus Enterococcus moelleringii (assembly GCF_017377575.1). Lineage (GTDB taxonomy): Bacteria > Bacillota > Bacilli > Lactobacillales > Enterococcaceae > Enterococcus_A > Enterococcus_A moelleringii. The sequence continues at coordinate 73,004 of NZ_JAFREM010000018.1, read as the reverse complement.
CAACCAGCATGCTTTCTGCTATTTTCGTGACGGCTTCCACCGTCGTTTTACCGATTATCTGGCCTGCCATCCTGCCAGAACACAATTGGTTGTTAACCCTCATCTGTCTTGTGCTGACAACCTACATTATCTATCGTCATCGGGAAAACCTTCAACGAATTAAGAACGGCACAGAAAGTCGTGTGCCCTTTGGATTAAATAAAAAGGAGTCGTAAGATGAATATTAATGAGCAATTAACTGATTGGGCAGTTGAACTTCAAGCCTTGGCCCAAGCTGGACTCACTTACACCAAAGATTCCTTCGATAAAGAGCGCTTCGAACGTATTCGGACAATGGCAGTCGAAATGCTGGCGGTTCAATCGCCATTACCAGAGTTAGAAATCAAAAAATTATTTGCTGAAGAGAGTGGCTATCCGACCCCTAAGCTAGATACTCGGGCGGCGATCTTTGAAGAAGACAAAATATTGCTGGTCCAAGAAAGCAACTACAAGTGGTCTTTGCCAGGTGGTTGGGTAGATATCAATCAGTCGATTAAGGACAATACGCTAAAAGAAGTCAAAGAAGAGACTGGCTTTGATGCGCAAGCTTTAAAAATCATTGCTTTGCAAGATCGCAATCGTCACAACCTGCCTCGTTATGCCTATGGTATTTGCAAAATTTTTGTCCTGTGCGAAAGAACCGGCGGTCAGTTTGAAAAAAATATTGAAACGTTGCAGATTGGCTGGTTTGATTTAGGCGATCTACCAGAATTAGCAGAGGAAAAAACAACGACTGAGCAAATCGCTCTTTGCTTTGCTGCTAAAAATGATCCCAATTGGCAAGTGCTTTTTGATTAAAACTATAGTTTATATAAAAAACGCCGATTTCTCGGCGTTTTTTTGTGATCCTATTTTTTATCTTACGGTAATTGAAAACTGGGTTTTGAATTTCTCAGCAGCTGCCAAGCGATTCATTCCTGGTTTTTCTTCTAGTTTGCCGGTACTGTCCACGGTATCCGCGAAGCCCCACCATGGTTCGATACAAATAAAGGGTGCTTCTTTGGGATAAGGCGACCACAAACCTACATAAGGAATATGGTTATACGCCAGTGTAACACTATGCGGCGAGTCCTCTGCACTAATAGTAAAGGTATTCAGACCTTTTGTTTCGTAAATCAGCGCATCATTTTGGAACAGATCATGGCTAATTCGAATATTCGTATTGGTTTGACCAAGCGTTTTTTGATCCAAATTGGCATAAGGTCCTTCTAAAGGAATTTTCACCCGTGATTTTTGCGGTGAAAAAGAAAAGAAGTAATCTTCAAAGTCCAGCCCTTTATCCATCGGAACATTAAAAGCCGGATGTCCGCCTAAAGCAAACAGCATTTCGTCGTCTCCCGTATTGTCTACTTCAAAACGTACACGCAGGCCTTCACCCCAAACTTCATAACTGACAGTTAATAGAAAATCAAAAGGATAGACTTCCTTAGTCTTCTCGCTGCTTTCCAAGACTAAAACGACTTTTTCTTCCGTTTGTTCTTTTACTTGGAACATCTCGTCACGAGCAAAGCCATGTTGCGACATCGGATAAGTTTTTCCTTTATAACTATACTGATCATCTTTCAAACGGCCGACAAAGGGGAATAGAATCGGTGCGTGGCGGCCCCAAAATGCTGGGTCTGCCTGCCACATATACTCGATCTCATTTGCCTTCAAGCTAGTTAACTCGGCCCCTTTTTCATTGATTGCTGCCTGTAAATAGTCATTTTTAATTATTACTGTCATAAGCTCTTCCGCCTCTCTTAGTGATGTCGAACCAATTCCTTTTTAAACAAAGGATTCAATACTTTCAAATAAGTTCCCTTCATACCTAGCGAGCGTGACTCAATAATACCTGCTGACTCTAATTTGCGCAAAGCATTCACGATGACTGACCGGGTAATACCGATTTTATCTGCGATGTTAGAGGCAGTTAAGCGTCCTTCATCACCCTCCAAGGCTTCAAAAATTGCTTTGACAGCTTTCAATTCACTGTAAGAAAGCGTGCTTATTGCCATCTGAACTGCGGTTTGGCTACGCACATTCTCTTCTACGTGCAAGAATTGCTGATACAAAATTTCCATACCAATAACTGTAGCACCATACTCTGCTAACACCAAATCATCTTCAGTAAACGATTCATCTGTTCGAGCAATTATAATTGTTCCTAAGCGTTCGCCAGAACCAAAGATTGGGACAATGGTGGTTACCCCATTAGGATAATACTGAGCACGCTCGGTTGGAAAGGCTGTTCCAGAACTGCCACTTGGGATATTCGATTCAGTTTTAACAACCTGCGTCAACTCACCCACATAACTATCGGGAAACTGCCGATCAACAAGAAACGATTTTACTCGATCATTATTGATATCAATTTTTTCATTGTAGCCTAAGAGTTTCCCTTTCGAATCAATAATATACGACAATGAATCCAGCACATCCCCCAGGATACGAGCCATATTGTTATACGGCAGTTCAGCTGCTGGTTCAAAAGCATTTTTTTGCTGCATCAGCTTGTTAATCTGGCGTGTCTTTTCTAATAAGGTTACCATCATTTCCCCTCCAAATTATAGAATATAACGACTTAAGTCTTTGTTTTGAGCAATTGAAGCCAACTTCTCATCGACATAAGCTTCAGTAATTGTAATTTCACCCATTTGCATATCCGGTGCTTCAAACAGCAAATCTTCCAGAAGTTTTTCTAGAATCGTATGCAGACGTCTAGCACCAATGTTGTCTGTTTCGCGGTTCACATCAAAGGCAATTTTAGCTAATTTTTCAATCGCTTCTTGCGTAAAGATTACTTTAACATTTTCTGTTCCAATCAAATCAATGTATTGTTGAATCAATGCATTGTTCGGTTCGGTTAAAATGCGAACAAAATCTTCAGCTGTTAAATCATCCAACTCAACACGAATTGGGAAGCGCCCCTGCAATTCTGGAATCAAATCGCTCGGTTTCGAGAAGCTGAAGGCTCCACTAGCAATAAACAGCACATGATCCGTTTGAATAGCGCCATATTTTGTGTTTACTTGTGATCCCTCTACGATTGGCAAGATATCTCGTTGAACCCCTTCACGAGAAACTTCGCCGGAATTTTGCTGAGATTTTGACGTAATTTTATCGATTTCGTCGATAAAGATGATGCCTGAGCTTTCAGCTAGTTTAATAGCCGCAGTGTGGATATCCGCTTCATTGACTAATTTAGCTTGCTCTTCCTTAACTAGTAATTCTTGTGCATCTTTAACCGTCACTGTGCGTTGGATCTTCTTAGTGGGTGTTAAGGCCCCCAGGGTATCATTCAAATCGATCCCCATCTGCTCTAAGCCATTGTTCATCGGCATAGTTTTTTTCGGTTCATCGACCTCAATGGTCACTTCACGACTATCCAGCTGCCCTTTTTCCAACTGTTCTAAAATCGTCTTGCGATTAACTTTGATTTCTTCCGTCAATTCTTCTTGCGGTTCAGCCTGTTGGCTTTGATTAAAGATGTTCATCATTTGCTCGTACGGGTTGTTGGATTTCTTTTGTTCCCGTTTTATACCCGGAACTAACGCTTTAACCAGCCGTTTGTTAGCCCGTTTTAGCGCTTTGCTGTAAACCTGTGAGTACTGTTGTTTTTCCACAATCGTAATCGCATTTTCCACTAGGTCTCTGACCATTGATTCAACGTCTCGGCCTACATAACCTACTTCGGTGAATTTAGTCGCTTCTACTTTTACAAAAGGTGCCTTAACGATGCGAGCCAAACGACGAGCAATCTCAGTCTTGCCGACACCAGTAGCCCCAATCATCAAAATATTTTTGGGTGTAACTTCCTGCTGCATACTTTCTTCCAGCTGCATCCGGCGATAACGATTGCGTAGTGCGACTGCAACCGAACGCTTTGCATCGTTCTGACCGATGATATATTGGTCCAACTCGCTGACAATCTCTCTTGGCGTTTTATTTATTTCTGACATTCAACATTCTCCTTTACATCTCTTCAACAATAATATTATGGTTTGTAAAGACACAAATATCTGCCGCAATGTTCAAAGCACTTTCGGCAATTTCTTTAGCTGACATTTCGGGATTGTGTCGTTTTAAAGCACGAGCAGCAGCCAGTGCGTAATTGCCACCTGATCCGATCGCTAAAATGCCGTCATCAGGAGCGATGACTTCCCCGTTGCCTGAAACCAGCAGCATTTCATCTTTGTTCATAACAATCAGCAGTGCTTCTAAATTTTTCATAGCTTGCTGTGTGCGCCATTCTTGCGCCAGTTCAACTGCCGCTCGCTGCAGGTTGCCATTGTATTCGTTTAGTTTTCCTTCAAATTTTTCTTCCAGGGTAAATGCATCTGCTACGCTTCCAGCAAAGCCAACAACTACTTGATCGTTGTAAATACGGCGTACTTTGCGCGCAGTGCCTTTCATAACTACCTGTTGGCCCATAGTAACTTGACCGTCGCCAGCCATTGCTAATTTACCATCTTTTTCTACAGCACAGATAGTGGTTGAATGAAATTGTGATTCTGACATTGGTATTCCTCCTAATTTCAAGCTCGTGGATGAAACGAGCGATAACTTTTTTGTAAGCTTTCTTTTGTCACATGGGTATAAATTTGAGTCGTGGATAAATTCGCATGCCCCAGCAATTCCTGGACTGTCCTTAAATCCGCCCCATTATTCAATAAATGAGTCGCAAAGGTATGCCGCAGCATATGGGGATGAATGGTTGAATTCAGGCTGCTTTTTTTAATCAGCTGATTCAATACGTATTCAATTCCAGTTGGTGTAATCTGTTCTCCACGATGGTTGATAAAGACCGAATCGTGATCTTTACCAAAATGCTCCATGATCTTTTTACGACCGTCTAGCCGATATTCCTGCAACGCATCCGCTGCATAGGAGCCTAGCGGTACATAGCGGTCTTTGTTGCCTTTTCCGTGAATCAGCATAACACTGTTATCAAAGTCAATAACAGAGAACGTCAAATTGGCACATTCGCTGACCCGCAGCCCTGCACCGTATAACACCTCTAGTAATGCCCGATTTCGCTGATCCAGCGGCTTGTCCCCTTCCGCACTTTGAAATAGGACGTCCAATTCCTTTTCGTAAAAAAAGCGCGGCAGGCGATTTTTCTTTTTCTTCAAGTGAACGTAGGAAAAAGGATTTTCCGCGATTTGCTCCCGTCTCAGCAAGTACTGATAAAAGGAACGCAGACTGGCAATTTTGCGGCTAATCGTATTCCGGCTATATTCCTGATCATTCAAATAAGCTAAGTAAACGCGTACATCTAAATGATCAATTGTCAGCAGTTCTTCATTTCCGGAGTCCTTTAGGAAATCACAAAAATCCTGCAAATCTCGCAAATACGCTTCTTTTGTTTTAACCGAATAACCTCGCTCTGTGATCAAATAACGCATAAATTCTTGAATTCGTTCTTCGTTTGTCAAAACCTCACCTCACAAACATATTCCAAATTTAGCACAACCAGATTTTAAATACAATTAAATTGTCAGAATTTATTGAGTTTTCACGAATTTGTTTACAATTCCTTAGAAACCGCAAGAAAAACCTGCTGCATTTTCTGCAACAGGTCTCGTTTATTTTAAATATCCATTTGAGCTAAAGCATCTAAAGCTCGCTGCGCTAATGTCTCGTAACGCAGTTTTTTATCTCTAATTCGCTCTGGTAAACTAGGGAACAAACCAAAATTAGCATTCATTGGCTGGAAATGTTTCCCTTCAGCATGGGTAATGTAATAAGCCATTGCCCCTAAAGCTGTTTCTTGCGGAAATTCCAGTAACGGTTCGCCCTTTGCTAATCTAGCTGCATTCATTCCAGCAACCAAACCACTTCCTGCACTCTCAACATAGCCTTCAACACCCGTCATTTGACCAGCAAAGAATAAATCATCCCGATTGCGACTTTGATAGGTTGGACGCAAAAGTTCCGGTGAATTCATAAAGCTGTTGCGGTGCATCACACCATAACGCAGGAATTCAGCATTTTTCAAGCCTGGAATCATGCGGAATACGCGTTTTTGTTCGCCCCATTTCAAATGGGTTTGGAAGCCAACCATGTTGTACATGGAAGCTGCTGCATTATCCTGGCGCAGCTGAATCACCGCATAAGGTCGTTTATCTGTTTTAGGATCTTCCAATCCAACGGGTTTCATCGGACCAAAGAGCATCGTTTTCACTCCACGTTTAGCCATGACTTCAATCGGCATGCACCCTTCAAAGAATTTTTCTTTTTCGAAGGTTTTTAATTCGGCAACTTCTGCCGCAATCAATGCTTCGTAAAACGCCATAAACTCATCTTTGTCCATTGGACAGTTTAAATATGCGGCTTCGCCTTTATCGTAGCGAGATTTCAAATAAACCTTTTCACGATCGATGGTCGTACCATCGATGATTGGTGCAGCTGCATCGTAAAAGTAAAAACCATGAGAGCCGTTAAATTCAGCAATTTCTTCGGCTAACGTTTCAGAAGTTAAAGGTCCAGTCGCGATGATCGTGATACCTTCTGGTAAAGTCGTCACTTCTTCATTGTGCACTGTAACTAAAGGATGACCTTTTACTTTTTCCGTAATCAAGGCTGAGAAGCCTTCACGATCCACTGCTAGCGCACCACCAGCTGGTACAGCAGTTTCATCTGCCGAGTGGATAACCACTGAGTTTAGTCGACGCATTTCTTCCTTCAAAACACCCACAGCGTTAGTTAGACTGTTGCCTCGCAAAGAATTGCTGCAAACTAATTCAGCAAATTTTTCCGTTTTATGAGCCGGCGTTGACAGCACCGGGCGCATTTCATATAAATCAACCGGTACACCTGCCTGAGCCAGCTGCCAAGCAGCTTCGCTCCCAGCAAGTCCTGCACCGATAACATTCACCGTTTTTACCATTTTATTCCTCGCTTACGCTATTTTTGAACGGCTTCTTCGTAATCGCCATTGATGCAGACTACTTGTTTGCCGCCTTTTACTTTTTTCTCGACTAAATAGTTGTCACATTTCGGACAATTACGACCAACTGGTTTATCCCAAGAAGTGAAATCACAATCTGGATAGCGAGAACAGCCGTAGAACAACCGATTTTTCTTCGATTTTCTTTCAACAACTTGTCCCTTGTGACAAACAGGACATTCTACACCGATTTCTTTAATAATTGGTTTAGTGTTGCGGCATTCTGGGAAATTGCTGCAGGCATAAAATTTACCATAACGCCCCAGCTTGATCACCATTGGATGTCCGCAGACGTCACAGTCAAAGCCGGCAGGTTCATCTTTAATTTGGATCTTTTCAATGCCATCTTCAGCTTTTTCCAATTCTTTTTCAAAAGGTCGATAGAAGCGGTCAACTACTTTAACCCATTCTTCTTTGCCTTCTTCGACTTTATCTAAGTCATTTTCCATCTCAGCGGTAAAGTTAACATCGACAATTTGCGGGAAGAATTCCACGATCAGTGAATTGACAATTTCACCAAGTTCTGTCGGTTCAAATCTCCGCTGGGTCAACTTCACATAGTACCGTCGTTGGATCGTGTCTAAAGTTGGTGCATACGTAGAAGGACGGCCTACGCCGTTTTCTTCTAAGGTCTTAATCAATGTCGCTTCACTGTAGCGAGCTGGCGGCTGAGTAAAGTGTTGTTTCGGTTCGATGCTCACTGATTGAACAACGTCCCCTTCAATAAGCTCCGGCAAGATATTTTCTTTGTCTTCTTTGCCATCGTCGCGGCCTTCAACATACACTTGCATAAACCCTTTGAACTTGATCTTAGAACCGTTGGCGATAAAGATCACGCCGTTTTGTTCCAGTGTCACTTTCATTGTGTCCATTACCGCAGCCGTCATTTGACTAGCCACAAACCGAGACCAGATTAACGTATATAATTTCAATTGATCTTTGTCTAAATATTGTTTCATTTCATCCGGTGTCCGCATCACACTGGTTGGACGAATCGCTTCATGGGCATCTTGTGACCCTTGAGGATTTTTAGTCTTCCGGGCATTATGCTGAGAATATTCTTTGCCGTATTTGTTTTCGATGAATTCAGCAGCTTCAGCTTTGGCCGTATCCGAAATTCGCGTGGAATCGGTACGCATGTAAGTAATTAAACCGACAGTCCCTTGCTTACCTAATGAAATCCCTTCATAAAGCTGTTGTGCCACCATCATCGTTTTGCGGGTACGGAAGTTCAGCTTGCGGGCCGCTTCCTGTTGCATGTTACTGGTAGTAAATGGTTGAGCCGGATTGCGTTTGCGTTCCTTTTTCTCAACTTTGGTTACTTGATAATCTTTGCCGTCAATTCGTTGGGTAATTTCTTTGACTGCTTCAGCATTCGACAATTTTTTCTTCTTGCCGTCCACACCCCAAAAATTGGCTTTGAATTTTTTTGTTTGCTTTTTAAAGTTGCCGTCGATACTCCAATACTCTTCTGGAATAAATTCCCGAATTTCTTGTTCACGGTCAATAATGATTTTTAAAGCAATCGATTGTACCCGGCCAGCACTCAAGCCTTTTTTCACTTTACGCCATAAAATTGGTGAAATAGAGTAGCCAACTAATCGGTCTAAGGCACGACGCGCTTGTTGAGCATCTACTAATGAAACATCAATTGAACGAGGTTCTTTGAACGCTGCCTTGACCGCATCTTTGGTGATTTCGTTAAAGACTACGCGGTTTTTGTCCTCAAGATCCAATCCCAGTAAGAATGCCAAATGCCAAGCAATAGCTTCCCCTTCTCTATCCGGGTCACTTGCGAGATATACTTTTTGGGCTTTTTTCGCAGCTTGCTTCAAGCTCTTAATGACATCGCCTTTACCACGAATGGAAATGTAATGAGGTTCGTAGTTGTTCTCAATGTCGATCCCCATTTTACTTTTTGGCAAGTCTCTCACGTGTCCAACACTCGCTACTACTTTGTAATTTCTTCCAAGATACTTTTCAATTGTTTTTGCTTTTGCAGGTGATTCTACAATCACTAAATATTTATAGGCCAATCACTTTTGCCTCCCTAATTTTTTTCTTCTATTATATACAGGAAATTTACTGACAAATCGTAGCCTATCATAGCGATTCGATTTTTATTTGTCAAGTAACGACTAATAAATTTTTTTCAATAATTGCAAAGAATCGAGAATATCTTGTACCTTTTCAGCACAAACAGCACCATCTTGAATCAGCTGATGGCAGCCGGCTGAACGGCCGTCTAAAATATTTCCCGGTACCGCAAAAACCTCTTTCCCGTAGTCCAAAGCCTGCTGAGCAGTGATCAGAGAACCGCTCTTCTGCTTGGCTTCGATTACTAGTACACCTTGGCCCAAACCGGCAATAATCCGATTACGCATCGGAAAATGAAACTTGGCAGGCGGCGTACCTTCAGGATATTCGCTTAACACTAAATGATTTCTAGTCATCTCTATTTGTAAATTACCACTTTCTTTAGGATAGCAGATATCTAATCCGGTGCCAATCACTCCGATAGTTTTTCCTTGATTTGATATTGCAAATTGATGGGCATAGGAATCGATGCCCTTGGCTAATCCGCTGACGATCACAAATTGCCGCTTGATCATTTCTGGCATAAATCGCTTAAGCACCCCATAACCATAATCCGAAGCCAAACGAGCTCCGACAACTGACAACCCCTCTCTTTTCAGCAACTCCAAATTTCCTTTGTAAAACAATACTAATGGTGGAACGGGAATTAAACGTAGCTGCTCAGGATAGGCCTCATCTTCAATCGTAATCAGCTGCTGGTTCGCCAAAATTTCTTGCAATCTGTCGTTTGTCCAATTGTCCCAGTCACCAAGCCCTTTTCCACGAGTTAAAGGAAATAATTCAGCCGCAGAAAACTGCCAACAATCCAATTTCTTAGCATACTGATAGATCTTTTGCTTTGTGACCGGACCTATACCACGTGTTACACTCATGCGTAATAAAAATAGTGTTTTTTCCAAAAAAATCCCTCTTTTCTGACTGTCTAATATAAGATAGTCCAAAAAGAGAGATTTGATTTTATTTTTTTCGAATTGGTGCAAAAGTTTTTCGATGCAGAGGTAACACGCCGAATTCTTCAATCGCCGTTAGGTGCTGTTTCGTGCCGTAGCCGGCATTTTGTTCAAAACCATAGGCTGGATATTTCTGGCCATAATCTGCCATCATTTTATCCCGATAGACCTTTGCGATAATGCTGGCGGCGGCAATCGATACGGATCGGGCATCACCTTTAATAATTTTTTCTTGCGGGAGGCCGTTGTCCAATACCATCGCATCAATCAGTAAGCAATCAGGCTGAACGTCTAACTGATCAAGAGCTCGCTGCATCGCAACTTTAGTGGCTTGATAAATATTCAATTCATCAATTTCTGCGGCACTTGCTTCGCCAATTCCGATTGCTCGGGCATGCTTTTTAATTTCTGCTACCAGCTCTTCACGTTTAGCTGCTGACAGCTGTTTCGAGTCGTTTAAGCCAAGTATTTGATGATTGTCATTTAAAATGACTGCCGCGGCGACAACCGGACCGGCTAATGGCCCCCGCCCAACTTCATCAATTCCGGCAATAGCTTGAAAACCTAATGCTTTCTTTTCTTCTTCGAAACTAGACATCTCACGATACTTAGTGACTAAAGCTGCTGCTTTCGCCTGACGCTTTTGCCACTGCTGCAAAGCAGTTTGTACCCCTTTGCGTTCGTCCGCTTTTAACGGTGCCAGTCGCGGATCTTGTTCGTCATTGATCTCCAACAGCAATTCCTTGACTGCTTGAATTGAAAGTTTCTCCATTATTCTGTATACTCCTCAAAACGATCCAAGGTGTAACGACCTAATCTTCCTTGACGTAATTCGATAATCATCATTTCGCTAGCTCGCTCATAATCATCTTTGAAGCCGCGTTTTTTGGCAATCAGCATCAATAATTCCGGCAGTTCTTGGAATATTTCTTCATCCGTAAGCTTGTAGCGTTCTTTTAGCTGTTCAGGGTAGAAACGGCGCAAAAAGCCTAGCTCATCAATGGCTAAATCATCTAAATGCAGTAGATCATCTTTGATCGCTCCAGTTAGTGCTAATCTTTTTCCTACTTCGGGATCCTCAAATTTCGGCCATAAAATTCCGGGTGTATCCAATAGTTCTAATTGGGAACCAAAACGCAGCCACTGCTGGCCTTTTGTTACCCCAGGCTTGTTACCGGTACTGGCAATTTTTTTTCCTGCTAAGTGGTTCAACAAGGTTGACTTTCCGACATTGGGAATACCTAGCACCATGGCCCGAATCGCCCGTGGTTTGATCCCGCGTTCTTTGTCACGCGCTAGTTTTTCAGCCAAGACCTTTTTGGCTGCCGGTACGATTTGTTTCACACTTTTATCGTTTTTTGCATTCATTGCTAGTACTTCGTAGCCCTGTTCTTTAAACCAGCTTGTCCATAGTGCTGTTTGGTTGGGATCAGCTAGATCCGCCTTGTTTAGCAAGATCAGACGCGGTTTCTGCTGAACGATTTGATCCAACATCGGATTACGAGAGGATCGCGGCAAACGAGCATCCACTAATTCGAAAACAATATCAACGAATTTCAGCTTTTCAGATACTTCTCTTCTTGCTTTGGCCATATGACCTGGAAACCATTGAATGGTCATTTGATGTTCTTCCTCCTTTGAATAATGATTCGCTAATCAGTAGACTCTTCCTCAGACATTCTACCATATCAGTAAAACATTTAAGCGATAATATTTCGTAAAAAAACCTTTTTTCGAATTTTCAGTAAAAATACAGTCGCTGATTGCCAAGAGATAAACTGCACAAAAAAGAAGGCCCTGTTGGTGGAGGACCTTCTCTAATCAGATACATCTTTAGTTCTTAGGCGATATTAAACAGGTGACCAACAACTTCAGGTGAGCGGCGAATTCCGGCCACTTGATCAGCAAATTCATTGGAAAGTGTATAGCCGTCTCCCCATTGGGTTTTGATGATCGAACCTGTAAAACCATTTTTGTTGAATTTTTGTTCAATCCGTTTCGACAAACTGGATAGCGTACTTAAATGGGAATTAGTTGTTTTATCTCCCCATAGCCGTTCACACAATTCTTCTCTCGTTACCGGTTGGGATGGAGAAGTGAAAATGATTTTGAAGAATTCTGTCTCTTGTTTGGACAAATGTTTAATCGTATTCGATAATTTATATTCAACTTTTTGACGCTGAAATGGAGAAGATGTGTCAGCTTCAACCGTACTTCCTTCTGAAGTTGGATAAGTATCAGCTAAGAAAGCTTGCTGTAATTTTTCTCTTAGCAATTCGGATGGACTGCTGTCTACTAGCCAATGCTTGATTCCCCCATTTTCAAGAAAAGTACGTTCTTGTTCACTTGGATCCACTTCGAAACTTCTTAGGATTGTCAGTTTATGTCTTTTAAGCAACGGCAATACCTCTAAGATTTCTTCATTGCAAATGGTTTTACTTAAAATGACAAATTGGAAATATTCTAGAAAATGTTCATTCACCTGGGTATATTTGCTTAATTCTAAAAAGCTGGCGGTACTAAAAACTTCATAGTTTAATGTTTGCAAACTTTTTTGAAGTTTTTCCTCTGATAAAATATTTTTGGTTAACAATAAGACTTGCTGCATTCAATTCACTACTTTCTATATTATTAATCTGAGCTGTGGTATCAAAACTTTTGCACTCACACAATGAACCTTCCCCAACTGAAATTATTTGGACATTGTGTGTGAAACTTACAATGGAATTTAGTTGCTGACAAAACTTGCAAATAAATATATCTATATCAATATTTTTACTAAAAAAATGTTTTTTTGTCCATTAATTCAAACATTAAATTTTTCCAAAGCAGCATCATTTTAATAAATAAAAAAAAGCCTTTTTTCAAAAGGCTTTTGAAATAACAACATAGTATTGAAAATATCGCTCAACCATAGTCCAGAGAGCGTGGGAAAAAATCATTAAAAAAATCGAAAACTTTGTATCTTGGTTTTTTTGAAGGTTAAATTAGATTAGAAAACCTTAATCTTTTTTCAACTATAAATTAATTAAGAAAAAAATCTTTATTCACATTGCTTCAGATTTTCTGAAAAATCAGCTAACGAATGATTTTCATATCTGTAATAGGATAATAAACAAAACGTGCCTTTCCAATAATTTCTCGGCTGTTGACTGTACCAAAGGAGCGGCTGTCTTTTGATATCCGGCGGTTGTCCCCCAGTACAAAGTATTCATTTTGCGGGAGCTGATCCAAACCGATTAAATCTCGCAGAATGAAGTTTGTTGTGTAAGGGGTAGTTTCGTGATCATGATCCTGATTATTTGTTAAGAAGTTTTCAGGTACTTCTTCCTCATTGACATAAAGCTTGTCCTGATCATAACGAAGTGAATCCCCTGGAAGGCCAATTACCCGCTTAATGTAGGTTGTCCCATCTTCTTTTCGAAAAACGATTACGTCAAAGCGTTGAACTTTCGTAAATTTTTCCATCACAACCATGTCACCCTGCTTTAAAGTCTGATTCATTGAATTACCAGTAACGGGGATCGGAATAAGCAGAAACCCACGAATAATTACGCCAAGAAAGAGCGCAATCAAAAAATATTTTATTGCTAACCACAAACGGTCTTGCCATTTTTTCACTTTGCTCTTCCCCCCTTCATTATCTATTATAGGCGAACAGACCCTAACATTACCAATAAAAAACAACAGAGAAAGTCTCTGCTGTTAAGACAAAGCTTCGATTGCTCGTTTATAAGTCGCATCATTTGATTTAACTAATTGAAACAATTTTTCTTGAATAGCCTGAGAGGTTTTAACATCAACTGCACCTGTAGCAGGCAGATTGTTTTCAGTTTGAATCTGAGTCACTGCATGACGTGTTCTAATGTCGAATTGATCACCCTCAGTATCGTAGTCTAAGGCGTTCAACATGGCATTCAAATTAGTGATTGCTTCTCCGTGATCGCCAATCCGCCAGTTTGATTGGCGAGATAAAGGCGGTAAATTCGCATAGCCAGGTTCGCCAACTTCAATCGTTGGTGTCACGCCTTTTTCGTTAAGCCATTCGCCATCTGGTGTCAGCCATTTCAAAATAGTCAGCTGTACATAGCTTTCTTCTCCAATTGGTTGAACATTTTGAACGGTGCCTTTACCAAAAGTCCTTGTACCGATCACAGGAATGTCCTTACTTTTGACTGCCGCTGCCACCAACTCAGCACCCGCTGCAGTTTCTTGATCTACCAAAAATACAACCGGTTCTTTGACCTTAAAACCGTCATCGATTTCCTTATTCGCTTTTTCAACTGCTACTACATCGTTTTCATCCGCAAACTGTACAATGGTGTCGCCATCTTCCATAAAATAACTGGCAACTCGTTCAGCTTCATTTAAAAGGCTTCCAGAATTTTGTCTGATATCCACGATAAAGGACTCCGCCCCGTTTTCTCTCAATTCTTCGACTTTGTTGCGGAATTCTAGTGCTGTCGTTTCACGGAAATTAGCTAGCTGAATCACACCGATTGTCGGATGATCCTTATCAATCTGACCTTTAACGGTTTCATTAGGAACGACATCTCTTTTAATACTGACACTGAATTGTTCCGTTCCTCGCTGAATCATCAGATGGACCTCGGTCCCCTTTTCTCCTCTGATCGAGCTGGCAATTACATCTAAGGATTGACCTTGAGTCGCTTCCCCGTTAATCTCTAAAATAACATCTCCTGATTTTAGTCCAGCCTTTTCTGCCGGCGAATCTTTAATCGGTACTTGATCAATGGTCGGCATTCGATCTTTTAATTGCAAATTCGCCCCAATTCCTTCAAAAGTTCCTGCTACCTCATCGTCCAGCTCTTTGGTTTCCTTAGCAGACAAAAACTCTGAATAGGGGTCACCTAGAGCATTCGTCATACCTGAAAGAGCACCTTTAATAAGCTCATCTTTATCTACTTCTCCTACATAGTTGGTACTAATCAAGTCATATAGATCCTGTACCTCGTCCAGTTCGCTGCGAGTAACTTTGATCACTGATTCTTGATGAGTAAACTGCGTCTTTTCTAAAAAAAACACCACTACAGCTGTAAGCACAATGGTGCAAAACAAAGAGACCAAATAGAAGGACAATGAAACTGTTTTTTTCTGCAAAACCCATCACCCTTTCACATATTTTCATCATATCATGACTAAAAAAAAAGGAAAAGCCCTCTCAGACTTTTCCTAGAAATTTATTGATTATTTTCGATATAATAATCCCAAAGCTGATCAAAAAGATCCATTGACTCAATGTAATTTGTATTTAACTCCAAATAATCGGCAACTTCATGATAATCCTCCGATTGCTTGGGAAACATAATATCTTTGCTGACAGCCGCCGCAAATGCTTGGGTGGGATCTTTTAAATTATTCCCCCGCTGAGTCATAATGTAATGATAAAAACTTCTTCTCATGGTTCACTCCAATTTTATTTGATAGATATACTTTACTAGTTGCTTATTCAGAACCCTTTTCTTGAGGGAGATACAATCCAAATTGGATGTCATCACCTATTAAATCGATATGATCCGCACGGATGAACATGCCATTCTGCAGCTTGAATTGGTCTAGCTTTAATTCAATCGTTTGATCCTTGGGCGAGACTTCTACCCATTCAGGAAATTTATAGCTGCGCACAATCATCGACATGACTTCACTGACCGGCAAGTTTAAGGTACCAATGGAAAGGTCTCGCGCTCTTAACTGCACGTTTCCATTATCCATCACGTAAGGATCAAAATAGAGATAGAAATTGATATCCGCTCCTAGTAAACTGAACTGGCCTTTTAGCAAGGCTTGATTTTCTAAATAGAATTCATACTTAATATCTGAATCCTTTTGAAATTCAGTCAAAAAGTACTCCATAACGGTATTCAGCTTCTTCTTGTCCATATTCATGGTTAATACCGGAGAGCCTTCCGGGACGGTGGTCTCACTGCTTGGCGGCAAGTTAGTCTCGCGAGTCGAAAGTACACGCGTTGCTAAAAAGACACCGCTGCCTAGTAAAAGGCCCACCAGAACTAAAAAGGCAATTTTCCAGCCATTTATTTTCTTTCTCATCTATTTACGCTCCTTCAACAGCCATAAATCATTGGTTTCCATCATCTCTTCTTTAACTGCATTAGCCATTAATTGATAACCAAGATTGTTGGGATGGAAATTATCCCCGTCGTATAACACATTATTCCTAACCGTTGTTCCTTCACTTGTTTGTCCTGAAGTTTGTTCCGTCGAATCCTTGCTGAACTCGCGAGTCGATGCTTCTGTTGAACTTTCACTGGAACTATCGCTGGAACTTTCCGGCAAGCCTTTGTACAACAAATCATTCACAGGAACAAAATAGCTGTTCCGGGTATCCCCGGTTAATTCTTCAGTAGCATCATTCCAGTTGTCTACTACTTGCTGCATTTCATCGATATCCGGGAAATTCAAGTAATAGGGATTGTATATTCCTAGAATATAGATTGGCGCGTCTTTATTCAACTTTCGTGTTTCAGTCAAGATTTTTTCTACATTCTTCTGGTATTTCTTAATGGAAGAATTGAATTTTTTCGCTGAAGTAGCAGTCATGTTTTTTTGGAAGGCCTGCAGCAGGTCGTTTCCTCCCAGGGTCAACGTAATCATGTCGGCACTTTCCAAACTGCGCTGCAGCTCATCGTCCTTATTCAAGCGTTTTAGAATTTGATCACTGCGCTCACCGGAGACACCAAAGTTCTCTGTCTGCACAGTGGATAGTCCGTATTCATTTTTCAAGCTGTCGGCGACTAAGGGAACAAATCCGCCGCGATTGGTTTCATCTCCGACCCCTTGTGTTAGTGAATCACCCAACGCTACAAAATGAACGGTTTGTTTGTAGTTTTGGTTTTGATTATTCGCCTCAACTTTTAGCCTCGGTGCTGCCTTAGGTGATAAAAAGGACAAAAAGACGAAAGCCAGCACAGCAACTACTGCAGGAATAATCGGTGTGATAAATTTTTTCAATGTTTCGCCTCCTCTTTGAGATAAAAAAGACCTCTAATTAATTAGAGGCCCTGTAACAACTAATCAGTATAGTACATAATTGCAAATGCGTCTTTGCCGGTATGCGTAGCGACGATTGGATTGGTATGCAATACCGGAATGTCCATTTCTGGGAACATTTCCTGCAAGCTGCTTTTGGCTTCTTCGATAAATTCAGTTCTGCCGGTATGAGAGATGCCGATCTGCTTTACTTGCGAGAACTTGCTCAACTCATCCTTGAAAGTTTCCAGCCATTTGCTGAAGGTTTTCTTGCCGCGGCCTTTAACTATCGGCAGCAGAGCACCATCTTCCAACTCCATAATAACACGCATGTTCAACATATTCGACAAAACACCCTTGGCCCGGCTGACACGCCCGCCTTTTACTAAATTATCCAAAGAAGAAATACCGATGAATAGGCGACTAGAGTCCTTCACCTTTTGCACGCCTGCCAAAACTTCTTCCCGGCTTGCTCCAGCTTGTGCTAGTTCCGCTGCGCGAATCACTTGAAAAGCCAATGATTGATCAATGAACCCACTATCAATCACTGTTACATCGCTGCTGGTTAAAAATGTTGCTTGGCGGGCAGCTTCCACTGTTCCGCTCAGGCTTTGAGTCATATGGATGGAAACGATTTGACTGCCGTCTTTGCCCAGTTCATCATAGAGCTCTGCAAAATAACCGATTGGCGGCTGGCTGGTTTTAGGCAAAGCTTGCGCGCCAGCCATCATATCCATAAATTTTTCTCCTGTTAATTTATCATCATCCGGATACACCACATCGTCAATCATAACTGATAGTGGGATAACCGTGATATTTAATTCTTCTTGGTATTTTTTCTCAAAAGTACATGAAGAGTCTGTTACAATTTTAACTTTAGACATTCCTATCCTTCTTTCCAGATCGTTTTGAAATTAATCTCAGTATATCAGAGAGCTTAAAATAAATCATGATAAAGCACATATTTTAAAGAATCTTGAAAAAAACCGAACCCTTATTCGGCTCGGTCTTTGTTATTCTTAAAAGTTTCAAATACATGAGGATACTGATTTTTTTCGTCCATTGTTCCAGCGATTTGTTGGACTAATTGCCACTCGTTCCAATCAACGGCGGGAAAGTACGTATCACCTTCAAAGCTGTGATCAATCACTGTTCGGTACAGTTCGTCGCAATGAGGAAGAAAGGCTTCATAAACTGCTGAACCGCCAGCAATATAAGTGATAGTTTCTGTTTTTTTACTATGGGCGATGACTTCTTCTACCGAATGCATCACCAGGACCTGATCATTCTGATAAGCGGTGTTTTTAGTCAACACAATGGTTTGTCGGTTAGGCAATGGACGTCCGCCCATTCCTTCGAAGGTTTTTCGTCCCATCACCAGAGTGTTATTCACAGTCTTCTCTCTAAAAAAGCGCAAATCGTTCGGCAAATGCCACGGCAGCCGATCATTTTTGCCGATTAAACCATTTTTATCTTGAGCCCAAATTGCAATTAGCATAGTTTCCTCCTAAACGGCTACCGGCGCTTTAATAGCCGGAGCTGGATCGTAGCCTTCAATTTTGATGTCTTCCATTTCAAAATCAAATACTGATTGCTTGTCTTGGTTCAGCAAAAGTTTAGGGAAAGCTTTTGGTGTACGGCTCAACTGTTCAGTCATTTGCTCTTCATGATTAGAATACAAATGAGCATCTCCCAAAGTGTGTACGAAATCTCCTACTGCTAAATTCGTTTCATGAGCGATCAAATGCGTTAACAAGGCATAGCTGGCAATATTAAAGGGAACGCCTAAAAAGACATCCGCACTGCGCTGATACAACTGGCAGCTTAATTTGCCGTCATTTACGTAAAATTGGAACATTGTATGACAAGGAGGCAACGCCATTGACGGCACATCTTCCGGATTCCAAGCTGAAATAATTAAACGGCGAGAATTAGGGTTGGTTTTGATCATCTCGATCACATCTCCTAGCTGATCAATAAAACCGCCATCCTTCGTTTCCCAATGACGCCATTGAGAGCCATAGATATTTCCCAAATCCCCATATTTTTCGGCAAAAGCTTCATCTTCGACAATTTTCTCACAAAAAGCCTTCAGCTCTTTTTGGTATTGCTGATTAAAGTCTTCATCCTGCAAAGCACGGCGTCCAAAATCAGTCATATCGGGGCCTTGATAGTCTTCAGATTGAACATAGCGCTCAAAGGCCCATTCATCCCAGATGTGATTGTTATGCTGTAAAAGATAGCGAATATTGGTATCGCCCTTAATGAACCAAAGAAGCTCACTTTTAATTAAACCGAAAGGAACTCTTTTAGTAGTCAGTAATGGAAATCCTTCGCTTAAATCAAAGCGCATTTGATAGCCGAATAGACTCTTGGTGCCGGTACCGGTACGATCGCCCTTTTGATGGCCTTCTGTCAGCAATTTTTTTCCTAAATCCAAGTAAGCTTGTTCCATATTATTGTTCCTCCATAATTTCACTTAAATATTCCCAACGAGCCATTTTGTCTTCTAGTTCTTGTTCCGTATCACTAATGCCCTGCTGCAATTCCTGCAGCTTAGTAAAGTCGTCCCCTTGATGATTCATTGCTTCCGTCAAATCATCAATTTTTTGTTCTAATTCAGCAATAGTATCTTCAATCGTTTCCCATTCTTTTTTCTCATGGTAAGACAATTTCTTTTTCTTCGTTTTTTCTTTCGTTGGAGCTGGTGTTTTCACGGCTTTTTCTTCTTTTACCTGCTGCGTTTGTTTTTCCAAATACTCAATGATCGAACCGAAGTAGCGGTCGATCACGGCATTTCCTTGGAAAATCAGCAGCTTTTCAGCCACCTTGTCTAAGAAGTAGCGGTCATGAGATACCGTAATAACTGCTCCCGGAAAATCCAGCAGATAATCCTCTAAAATAGTTAAGGTAGCAATATCCAAATCATTGGTTGGTTCATCTAAAAGCAACACATTCGGCTGTTGAATCAACAATTTCAATAAATAAAGTCGGCGTTTTTCACCACCGGACAATTTTCCGATGACCGTGCCATGCATAAACCGTGGGAATAAGAAACGCTCTAATAATTCGGCAACACCGATTTGACTGCCGTCACGTTGCTTTACTTCTTCAGCGACTTCCTGCAAATAAGCGATCATTCGTTGATCAGGCTTCATTTCTTCGTTACGCTGAGTGTAGTAAGCTAGACGAACCGTCTCGCCGATTTCAAAAATACCGCTGTCTAACGTAATTCGACCCGCTAAAATATTTAGCAGCGTTGATTTTCCAGCACCATTTTTCCCGGTAATACCCAGGCGTTCTCGTGCTTGAATCAATAAGTCAAAATGATCCAGCAGCTGTTTGCCTTCAATTTGGTAAGAAGCATCCTTTAACTCTAGTACTTTTTTACCTAAGCGGGTAGTAACAATATTCATTTCTACTTGGCCGTCGGTTTTTACTTGATGCAGATTTTCTTTTAAGTCTTCAAAACGATGAATCCGTGCCTGTTGCTTGGTTGTGCGGGCCTTGGCTCCAGCACGCATCCAGGCTAATTCTTGTTTATACAGCTGAGCTCGTTTGCCTTCTTGCTCCTGAGCCACCCGGTCTCTTTCGGCCTTCTCCATCACGTAAGCTTCATAGTTTCCTTGATACTCATACAGCTTGCCAAATGAAAGCTCGAAAATTCGATTCGCTACCCGATCCAAAAAGTAACGATCGTGAGTAACCATCAGTAAAGCACCCTGATAATTCTTTAAGTAGTTCTCCAACCATTGAATCGCTTCGTAATCTAGGTGGTTGGTCGGTTCGTCCAACAGCAGCAAATCCGGTGCATCAATTAAGACTTGGGCCAATCCAACCCGTTTGATCTGTCCCCCAGATAGCTCCTTAATCTGCTTATCCAGTGTATCGATCCCCAGCTTGTTTAAAATAGCTTTAGCTTCGCTGTCAGCATTCCAGGCATTCTGTTCGTTCATAGCTTCTTCAGCTTTTGCAAAACGCTCCTGCAAGGTGTTATCTAAGGTATTTTCATTTAACTTCATCAACGCTTGTTCGTAGGCTCGTACAGTTTGCATTAAGGGATTATCGCCCATAAATACTGCATCCAGTACCGTCATTTCCGGATCAAAGGTCTGCTCCTGAGCTAAAAAGCTGATACGATAGTCGCTGGCTTTTTCAATCGCTGAAACATCGCCATCCCCGCTGTCCAGACCTGCTAAAATATTCAACAGGCTGCTTTTTCCGGTACCATTAACCCCAATCAAACCAATCCGATCCTTTTCATGGATCAGAAAAGAAATACGGTCAAATAAAGTTTTATCACCAAACGTTTTGTATAAATCGGTTACTTTTAGTTCTTTCATCCGAATCATCCTCAATTTTTCTCTTTGGCTATTGTAACAAAAAAAGAGCGTCAAAGGAATGCTTCTGTATCCTTTAGCACTTTTCTTCAATAATCCCTCGGTAAAAAAGCCTGCTTAAACCCGCAAAAAAAGCTAAATGGTTTTAGCCATTTAGCTTTTTTTAGTGTTTTAATCTGTTTAGAAGCGATCGCCGTATACGTCTTCGACTGATTTTTCAGGGTCGATTACAATGTATAGGCTCTTAGTTTTTTCTGACTCTTTAGTTGATTGGTAAATATTGTCCAATCCATCGGTGTCTTTATCCTTGTAAGGGAAGTAAACTGAATCAGGATGACCGCTGCGATAAATAATTTCCATCCGTTCGATATCTTCAAACTTTTTAGCGCGATCGAACATACCCATTTCTAATCCGCCTAAGTTAATATCGGCAGTCTGTACGTGGTCACCTTCTTGATAAATCTCAATCTTAAAGCCGGCACATGGGTGAATTTCCACGAATTCGCTGCCGTTGATTCGGCCGAAGCTGGTGGTAACTTGCTTAATCCATAGGTCTCCAATATATCGACGCTCGATCGTCCAAGTTTCTCCATTACGGAAATAAAATTTTAGTGCTGTCATTTCTCTAGCCATAGTCATTCTCCTAACAATAATTAGTATAATTTAATTTTATCATACATATCGGCAAACGGTCACTTATTGTGATTTTCCTTCATTTTTCTCATGAATTGTTCATTATTGACGATGACTCGAGTATGGGCCGCTTTCCCAATCAGCTGATCTTCTTCGTAAACTTCAATCAGAAACTCAACCTTTTTATTTTCTTGTTTTGTAATAGTAGCAGTTACAACTATTTCGGCTCCCACAGGTGAAGGCGCATAGTGTTTCATTTCAACTGAAAATCCCACGCTTGTTTCTTCAGATGTCAATTGCGGCTGCAGCAATTCTTTAGCACAATTTTCCATCATCGCCAATAAAGCTGGAGTCGCCAGCACCGCTAAATCTCCTGAACCGACATTCTTGGCTGTTGCCGTCTCAGCAACGGGATAGGTTTTAATTAACTTAGTCATGGTACTCCTCCTCCATAAATTTATGAGCAAAAGCTAGCAGACTCTCTTGGGTATTAGCTAGTTCTTTCTCAATTACTGCTTTTTCCATCGCCCGCAAGACCGCATTTATCCATGGACCTTTAGGATAATCGAACTGCTGAATCAAGTCATTGCCCTTAAGTGCTAATTCCTGCAAATTATGAATCGGTAAATTCTGATACATCAACCGGATTTTGGCTTGATTAGGCTTTTCACCAAAATAAATCATCAAATACTCCACCGATACAGCCAGTTCACGCCCTAGTTGATACAATTGCCAGTTGTCCCAGTCTTGGGTACGGCGTAAAGCCAGAGCAGGAACCATTTGACTAACTTCCTTGATTAATTGATTGGAGCATTTCCATTCCTTCATGAAGGGTCTGATTTGTTCTGGTTCAAGTCCCAACATAGAAACTAGCAAGGTCCAGGCTTGGCACTCCGTAGGTATCGCCGGCCCAATTAAGTCCGCAAAACGCAAAAGCGCTTCTCCGTGTTCACTTAATCCCGGGCAATAAATATAGCATTCGGACTCAACAAAGGTTTTGATTCCTGCTTGGCGGGAGGAGCCCATCAGCAGCTTAACAAATTCGACATTAATTCGTTCCACCGAAATTTTTGCCAGCAGCGAATGATATTCCCGAATGGCCTCAAAGGTTTCTGGATCTAAGGTGAAGCCCAGCTGACTAATGAAGCGTAACCCGCGCATCATTCGCAGGGCGTCTTCATGAAATCGTTCATAAGGATTGCCCACCGCGCGTAATTTCATGGCTCTTAAATCGCTGAGACCATCAAACAAATCAATGACTTCTCCATCAATCCCCACTGCCAGCGCATTAATAGTAAAATCGCGGCGTTTTAAATCTTCCTTTAAGGAACGCACAAATTCCACATGGTCCGGTCGGCGATAGTCCTGATAAGTAGACTCTGTTCGAAAGGTTGTTACTTCATAGGTAGCATCATCAGTGATTACCATCACAGTACCATGATCGATACCTATATCAATTGTTCGGCGAAACAGCTGCTTGATCTCGGCTGGAAAAGCACTGGTGGCGATATCCACATCGTGAATTGGCTTATTCAGTAAAATATCACGGACGCTTCCGCCGACATAATAGGCTTCATAGCCTGCCACCTGAAGATCACGCAAAACCGGCATCGCTCCTTGAAATTCAATTGGTAATGCATCTAGCTTCATTCTTCCGCCCCTTTGCCATCTTTACGTTCAAAACGAAAACGATCCCGTTGATTAAATTTTTCCATATTTTGATTAAAGACCTTCGTCAGATCTATATCCATTGAGTTAGCCATAATTAGGGTGACAAATAAAACATCCCCCAGCTCTTCAGCTACAGTTTTAGGTTCTTCTTCGGCTTTTTTTGGTTTTTCACCATAATGATGGTTGACTTCCCGAGCCAGCTCTCCGACTTCTTCGGTTAAGCGAGCCATTTGAGCCAAGGGTGAAAAATAACCGGCTTTGAATTGTTGGATATACGTATCCACTTCTTTTTGCATTGCTGCTAATGTTTTTTCTTCCATCAAACCACCTCCATTCTATCTTAACAAAAAAGCCCTTTGTTTCCTATCAAGTTGTTGTAAGAAATTGCCTTTCATGATATGTTGATTGAGGAGTGTCATCAAAGGAGGGGCTTATGAAAACAACTACTGCAACACGCGCAAAGGAAATCTTTTTTATTGTTTTTGGGACTGCTATTTATGCATTCGGACTAGTCTATTTGAATATTGCCAATCATTTGGCCGAAGGCGGCGTAACTGGGATTACCCTGATTATTCGTGCTCTATTTGGCGTTGACCCGGCTTACACAACTTTAATTATCAATATTCCGCTGATTTTGATCGGTGGGAGAGTTTTAGGAAAACGCTCATTTTACTATACTATTTTAGGAACGGTCAGCCTTTCAGCCTTTTTATGGATCTGGCAACGGGTGCCGTTTGCGATCAATCTAGATCACGATCTCTTTATCGTTTCGATACTTGCCGGCTTGTTTGCTGGTTTCGGCAGCGGCTTAGTCTATCGTTATGGGGGAACCACGGGTGGTGCCGATGTCATCGCTCGTATTTTGGAGCAAAAAAATGGTTTTACCATGGGAAAGTCCCTGCTTATTTTTGATGCCATCGTTTTACTGCTTTCCTTGAGTTATCTTGATTTGAAACGCATGATGTACACACTGATTGTTTCTTTTGTCTTTAGCAAGGTGGTAGATGTTCTTGCTTCCGGCGGTTACGCAGCAAAAGGCGTGATGATTATCTCTAATCAAAGCGAAGCCATTGCAGCATTATTAATGGAGCATTTAGAACGAGGTGTCACTTATTTTCACGGAGAAGGCGGCTTCTCTTCTGAAGTGAAGAAAATCGTTTATATCATTGTGTCTCAGCAGGAACTAAATGAAGTAAAGAAAATTATCCATACAGTGGACGAGCATGCCTTTATCTCGATTACTAATGTTCATGATGTAGCCGGTGAAGGCTTTACTTATATGAAGCCCCAGCGCAGAAAGTTTTTCTTGAAAAAAGGGAATTAAGAATAACTGTAAAAACCTGAACACAGCAAAAAAGAATGGAAAGAGTGGTTTTTTCACTTTTTCCATTCTTTTTTATTTGGTTAATTCATCTTCGCAAATGACTAACTTCAAGCGATTGATTTCGTCGGATAATTCTAAAAAGGCCTCTTTGTCACCATTCTCCAGTGCTTGATTGATTTGATGAGTCAACAAATTCAGTTTGGCTTCTTTTTCTTCCCGGGCAATGTGCTCTTCCACTTCACGAATAATTTCTTCACTGACTGAATCGTTCCATGAGGCCACGGGGTTATCTTCCAGCACCGATAAATATTGTTCATTTTGCCAAGAATTAGGAAAAATACATTCTAGATACAAAGGCTGTTGCCAGTGCAACCGAATTTCGTGGAAAATTTGGTCACTGTTAGCAAAAGATTGCCCCTGAACATACAAGGTCATGGGTTCCTCATCTTGTGTAATATCGCGAATGACTAGGCCGCGCTTGGTGAGGTTGGCATTCTCGACGATGTGAACATTTTTTAAAATCGACTCGTGATTGATTAAATAGTTCAAAATCCAAATAACTTCACGGCGTCTGAAAGAAACGTTGTTGATTAACCAAACAAGGAATTCTCTTTTTTCAGCTACATCAATCATCTAACCACCCCTTTATAGTAAGTCCTCCAATAACGACGCTGCTTCTAAATCACCTGGTTCAAGCTGTAAATAAGCTGACAGCACTTGCTTGGCTTGCTCGGCCAAACCGTCTTCCCGTAAGAAGATGCCGTATTCCTTCAGAAACTCTGGTTCGTGGGAAAGCTGCGCGTAAGCTTGTTGGTAATGCTGTCTTGCTTGCGCAAACTCTTCTATTTCATTATAGGCCTGTCCTAAGTTCCATTCTCCATATGGATTGTCCTGCTCATCCATTTTCTCTACCATTTCAATGGCTTTTTCCGGCTGATCTTCATTTAAGTAAAGGTTGCTTAAGGTTAACAAAGTTTCGTCGGTCTTTTCACCTAGCTCTAAAGCCTGCAGCAGTAATTCTTCTGCCTTATTGCTATCTTTTAGACGATAGGCAACTTCAGAGGCTAAATGCAGCAGGTCCACTTGGAAGGGATTTTCCTTGATGCCTTCTTCTGCAGTTTCGAAGGCTTCCTCTAAGAGCTCTTCTTCCTTCATTGCATCAGCTAAGTAGTAGTAAGCACTTTGATAAGTCGGTTCTAGCGCGATAACTTCCTGCAAATAGATCATTGCCCGTTGGTAGTCATGCAGCTGGTAATAGGTAAAGCCGATTTGAAATAAACGATCGGCTGTCCGGTCTTCTTCTAAGGCTTGTTCTAGAAACGGTAACGATTCTTCAAAGCCCCCTAAAAGACTGTAAGCTGTCCCTAAACGTTCATTGATAGAAATAGTTGCTACTTCATTGATTCCCTGCTTTTGCAATTGGGCGTATTCATCGATTGCTTCGCCTAGTTGGTTGTTAGAAAAATGCAGCTCTGCTAAAGCAAAAATAATTAATGGTTCCTCAGGTGCAGCATTTTTAGCCTGCAGTAATTTAGCTTCGCTGACTTCGGGAATCCCCAGTACTTGATACAAATCAGCAGTGATTAATAAGCTTTGGACATAATTATCGCTTTCAGGTGTAATTTTTTCTAAATAATCAAAAGCTTGATCAATTTCATCATCTTCGATCGCCATTTCAGCTAAATAGAGATAGAAGCTGTCCTCTTCCGGAAAATCAACGATCAGCTTGCCGTAAATGCGTTTTGCTTCCTCCAAGAAGCCTAATACTTGCAGCTCTTCTGCCAAGCTGGCCAACATTTCCGGTTCATCTTGCTTCAACGCTTGTTCGAATAATAAATTTGCTTCAGTTAAATCTTCAGCTTCCAAAGCTGCTAACATTTTTTCGCTATAACTTGCCATTTATGTACCTCTGATTTCTTCTATAAGATTTTGATAGTTTTCGAATGTTTGAATAAGTTCCTTTTGTGTCGGGACACATAGCTTTCCAACGATACCGACTGATTCCAAAGCAACTAAGGGATCTTCCTGTGCCAAGGCAATCACCTGCTGGCCGTATTCTCCGAGAGAAAAGGGTGCTGGCAGGGTTAATGGGTAGCCTAATTGACCCAACCATATCACAAAATTTTTAAAATTGAAATGCAAACCTCTTGCATAAACATTCCAGCAAAGCTCTAATAACAGGCCGAACATATTCTTCATACTGTTGGACAAGAGATGACCATTTTCAGTCCGGTAAAAAGCCAGCTCGAAATTTTTGCCAAATTGCTTGATGGCTTTGCCGTTTTCTTGATAATACCCCAGCATTGGTTCGATAAAAGCTGAGAAAGAACGCTGCATCAAAAGCTGGCGGGTCGGATAATTGCTGTATAGACGCTGCATAAAGGAATGGTCGCTTATCACTCCGCAACGAATCAAGCTTAGCAAATCCACCATCTTCCCCTCGGACTGCTGATCAGCCATCGTATGATCAAAGAGAATACCGTCTGGTGCTTCATCAATTTCCATTACTGGTTGAATCGTTCCGGCTAAAACAATTTGCCGTTGAAAAGTCAGACTTTGAGCGAAAGCCCGAATTGAGACCGGCAAAAGCCATAATTCTGCAGTCAAATTAGACACATGATGCAAAAAAGCCGTTAATTCCATCACCCCTTCATTGCCAATACCAATGAAAAGAAATTTTTCCTGCTGAGAGAATCGCTTCAAGAAGAAGATAAAATCTTCAAAATGATTCATGTCGTTGCAATAATGGTTATTGGTAGTGATGAACCAATCGTGCCGGCTGGACTTCGGTATAAACTGAGCCAGCTTATCAGCATATAAATCATAATAGCGTTGATTACCGCAAATGATGATCTGATAATTGCTTAGATCCTTTTCCCGCATCATTGACGCCACGGTTTCCCCATAAGTAATTTGCGTTTTTAGCTCGTTCTGTTGGTAGGTAAAGTCCATCTGCTCCATCACCGCCTTTTCTTCTCACTATCATTATATTTCATTTTATATAAACATTCTAGAAAAGATGCATTCTTGTTGTGTACTTTTAGCTATTGTTTATTAGCAATAATACTTTTTTGAATGAAGCAAAAAAATTAACCAACCTTCGATTAGCAAATAATGCGAATCAGATCTTTTACTAATTGGATTATATCCGTTTTGTGTGTTAGTTCTCATGGTAGCTTATAAAGAGTTTTATATAATTTTATTGTTATAAATTGAAAGGAATTCGAGGATCATGATCTGGTTAAGTAAATTGATTTTTTGGATACCATGTTTAATTTTTTGCTTAGTAATAGTATCGTTTTCGGGACGGATGACTAAGAAAAAAGCGATCATTGCAGGCTTGCTTCTGCCGGTTGCTTTCTTTACTATAAAAATTTTTAATTACCATCATTGGGAACCGGATCGTTACTTTGTTTATTACGTCATTGGATTCCTACTTTCCACTTTGCTTCTGTGCATTGTTTGGTATTATTTGCTGAAAAAAGAATAGCTATAATTGTGATACTATGAACGTGAAGGTATAAAGAGCCTGATCAAGAACAGCAGTCTACTGCTCTCCTTGATCAGGCTTTATTTATTTTGAAATGGCAACCCTCATAAAAGTTATGTAAAGAAATTCAAAAGACTAATGAATGGAAAATATTGCCCCTTTTTTGCCCCTTTTACTGCGGCAGGTATAAAAGAAACCGCTGGAGCCCTATGGCCCCAACGGTTTTTATGCTGCTATTACTTGACAGCGTCTTTTAATGCTTTACCTGGTTTGAATGCAGGTACTTTGCTTGCTGAGATTTCGATTTCTTCACCAGTTTGTGGGTTGCGTCCTTTACGAGCCGCGCGTTCACGAACTTCAAAGTTACCAAAACCGATCAATTGAACTTTTTCGCCTTCTGCTAATGCGTCTTGAATTGTTGAAAAGACAGCCTCAACAGCAGCGGTTGCGTCTTTTTTAGTTAAGTCTGTAGCAGTTGCAACTTTTTCGATCAATTCCGCTTTGTTTGCCATGAATGAATTCACCTCCTGAGAAATGAGTCTGATGTACATACATCATTAATCTAACCGCTGAGTGGTCCAGCCGTTAGTGTTGAAATATTGATTTGGTCAATATTCTTTTATAACGATAGCATATGAACCTTGTGATAGCAAGGTTTTTAGCTGTTTATGACACAAAATTCATCCTTTTTTCGCCGAAAAAGAAAAATAATTGTCAGCGTAAAAAAAGTATGGTAAAATGCACTATTTCCGGCGTCTTGGCAAGATTTTGATCGGTGTTCCTTCAAAGCCGAAAGCCTTACGAACCTGGTTTTCTAGGAAGCGTGCATAAGAGAAATGCATCAGCTCTTCTTCATTTACAAAAACCACAAAGGTCGGCGGTTTAACCGCTACTTGCGTCGCATAGAAGATCTTCAAGCGTTTGCCTTTATCGGTTGGTGTAGGATTGATGGCTACCGCATCCATGATCACATCATTAAGAACAGCAGAAGGTACCCGCAGATTTTGATTCATGCTGACTTCTTCAATCATTTCAGGCAGCTTGTTCAAGCGTTGCTTGGTAGTCGCTGAAACGAAAACAATTGGTGCATAATCTAAATAAGCAAATTCATCACGAATGTCTTCTTCAAATTTCTTCATGGTATGGGTATCTTTTTCAACCAAGTCCCATTTGTTCACTACAATAATGATCCCACGGCCTGCTTCATGGGCATAACCGGCAATCCGTTTATCCTGCTCACGAATGCCTTCTTCGCCGTTTAAAACGACTAATACGACATCTGAACGGTCAATTGCCCGCATTGCGCGCATCACGCTGTATTTTTCGGTATTTTCGTATACTTTCCCACGTTTGCGCATACCAGCTGTATCGATCATGGTAAATTCCTGACCAGAATCGCCAACAAATTGGGTATCGATCGCATCACGGGTGGTTCCTTCGATATCAGAAACAATTACCCGGTCTTCACCAAGGATCGCGTTAATCAACGAAGATTTGCCGACATTCGGACGGCCAATTAAGCTGAACTTGATAGAATCGTCGTCTTCCATGTCTGCATCATCAGGGAAATGCTTAACCGCTTCGTCTAAAACATCTCCTAAACCTAAACCATGGCTTCCTGATACTGGCAATGGATCGCCTAAGCCTAGAGAATAGAATTCATAGATTTCACTGCGCATTTCTGGATTGTCGACTTTATTGACAGCCAGAATGACTGGTTTTTTGCTGCGATATAGAATTTTAGCCACTGCTTCATCAGCATCGGTAACACCTTCGCGGCCGCTGGCTATAAAAATGATGACATCTGCTTCATCAATAGCAATTTGTGCTTGTTGTTTGATCTGTTCCATAAATGGTTCGTCGACAATATCGATCCCACCGGTATCAATGATGGAAAATTCGTGACTTAACCATTCGCCTTTAGCATAAATCCGGTCACGAGTTACACCCGGTGTATCTTCAACGATGGAAATTCGCTCACCAGCGATTCGATTGAATATCGTTGATTTACCGACATTGGGACGACCAACAATAGCAATAGTTGGATTTGACATGTTTGTACTCCTTATATAGTTATAGTTTAGTGTGAAAAATAGGTTTCACATGAATGCCATTTCACTTACATGTTGCGATACTCACTTGTCTAAAGGGAAGAAATTCTATCAAATTTACTTTACTCTTGTGCGTATACCCATTCTACTAAATATTTCCGTGAAGTAGAACTGGCAATTCTCCTTAGTTTAACGAAAGAACTCCCCTCTTGCAAGAGAAGGGAGTTTAAAAATCTATGAAATTAGCCAATTTCCAGAAAAGTCTGTGCAAAAATTACTCAGCTTTGGTGCAATAGGACTAAACTCGGGAGTGGCTCAGCTATTTTTTTGCAAGTAAAAAGACGCACAAAAGTGTACGTCTTCCCTTTTTTATTCCTCAGAATCTTCGTCAGAGCTGTTGTTTAGGGCATCGCCTAAAATATCGCCCATGGTAAAACCAGAGCTTTCTTCCGGCATTTCGTAGGAAGTATCTTCAACTTCAACTTTTTCTTCTTCCGGTTTTTCTTCAAGGGCTTTAATGGATAAAGCTACTCGATGATCATCTGGATGAACTTCCAATACTTTCACTTCCACTTTGTCACCTTCATGTAAAACTTCATGTGGTGTCGCAATGTGTTTGTGTGAAATTTGTGAAATGTGAACCAATCCTTCAACCCCTGGGAAAATTTCCACAAAGGCACCGAAGCTGGTCAAACGTTTCACAGTTCCTTCTAAAACTGTTCCTGCAGCAGCTTTTTCTTCAATACCGCTCCATGGTCCAGGTAAGTTTGCTTTGATAGAAAGTGAAATACGTTCTTTATCTGGATCAACTGATAATACTTGTACATCCACTTCTTCGCCCACTGTCAATACATCAGAAGGTTTGCCAACATGGCTGTGGGAAATTTCAGATACGTGTACTAAACCATCAATACCGCCAAGGTCAATAAACGCACCAAAGTCTGTTAAACGGGCAACTTTTCCAGTGATTACATCACCTTCATGCAAGCCAGCCAAGACTTCTTTTTTCTTCTCATTCTTCTCAGCTTCTACGACCGCTTTATGTGAAAGGATCAAACGATTCTCAGAAGGTTCGATTTCGATGATTTTGAATGCTAATGTTTTATTAACATATTCAGAAAAATCATCAACAAAATGATCGTCAATCATTGATGCAGGAACGAATCCGCGCACACCAACATCTACTACTAGACCGCCCTTAACGCTGCTTGTAACTGGTGCTTCAATGATTTTGCCGGCTTCGTAATCCTTTTCGATATCTTCCCAAACTTTTTTCGCGTCTAAGCGACGTTTAGAAAGTAAATAACTACCATTTTCTTTGTCCTTCCCGATAGACGAGATGACAACTAAATCAAGGACATCGCCGACCTTTACTTCTTCACTAATATCCTCGACAGGTAAAGTGGAAAGTTCTTTTGCAGGAACAACCCCTTCGACACCTGCGCCTTCGATACCAATAATTACTTGTTTGTCTTCTAAGGCAAGTACCTCACCTCTGACGATATCGCCGACTTTTACTTCTTGGACACTTTCCATTGCTGCTTCCATGGAAACATTTTCGTTATCCACTTGATTCTGTTCAAATTCTGTCATGACGTTTGTCCTCCTAACCAACAATTCATACGTAAATAGACTACATTCTCTATTTTAGAATATTAGCCATAAAAAATAAAGCGATTTCTTCTCTTTTTCTCAAAAAGAGTATAAAAACCGCTTTTTTCAATCATTTTTTAGCTAATTTCGTAACCTTTCTCCTGGATGACTCCTTGAATCTTCGCAACTACTTGGTCAATTGACAAACCAGTCGTATCGATCTTCACCGCATCATCTGCTTGAACCAGTGGAGAAACTTCACGATGCGAATCTAAATAGTCCCGCTGGGCAATGGCTTCTTTGATGGATTCAAAGTCTGACGCCATTCCTTTTTCCAGGTTTTCCTTATATCGCCGCTGAGCCCGTTCCTCAACACTGGCAACTAGGAAAATTTTTACTTCAGCGTTTGGCAAAACCGTCGTCCCAATATCACGACCGTCCATAACAACGCCGCCAGCTTCAGCCAGCTTTTGTTGGATGCACACCAGCTGTTGGCGAACTTTCCCATGGGCTGATACCTCAGATACTGCCGCGGTCACATCGGCTTGTCGGATTTTTTCTGTTATATCTTGGTTATCAACAAATACTAATTGTCCATTTCCAGTTTGTTCAAAGGAGATGGGATAGTTTTTGGTTAATTCCACCAATTGGTCTTCTTGATCAAAAGCTACTTGATGTTGAATAGCTAAATAAGTAACAGCGCGATACATTGCGCCGGTATCCACATAAATGAAGTGGAAATCTTTTGCTAAAATTTTAGCTACGGTACTTTTGCCGGACGAGGCTGGACCGTCGATAGCAATGGCGATTTTTTTCACGAAATTCTTCCTCTCTAAAAAAGGCTTTTTAAACTCCCGCGATGTTTGTACATCAATTTGGGTTTATAGCGCCGGATGACTGATTTATTTCTCAAAAAATCAGCCGTAATCAAGAGATTACGGCTGAATTCTCACTCTTATTGAATACGCAGTTCTTGCCCAGGGTTAATTGCTGGGTAGAAAGTATCACCTGTAATAGTAATACCGTTTAGTTCAGCAATCGTTTCTGCTGGGACACCTGTGCGGTTAGCAATTTGCTGCAAGCCTTCACCAGCTTCTACCGTAGTGGTTGGTCCACTTGGGGTTTGCTGCTGTTGATTTTGCTGCTGTTGTTGTTGCGCTGTTTGCTGTTGTTGCTGTTGTTGCGCCTCTAAAGCCGCTTGTTGTTGTTGTGCTTCCAAAGCTGCTTGCTGCTGTTGCGCTTCTAGAGCAGCTTGTTGAGCCGCAGGATCTTCAGAGCTTTCCATGGTACTTGAAGACTCTTCCGTGCTTGACTCTGTCGACTCCACTGTTGATGAAGAAGTAGACACTTGTGTCGTACTTTCAGGAGAGGCCGCCGGTTCACCCGTATCACGAGTTATCCAGAAATAGGCACCTGCTGGAATAGAAATCAACAATAATAGCAAAATAACTAAAATCGTCAAGAAGCGAGTGTTTCCGCCTTTACCTTGTTGCTGACGAGATTGGCGTGATGCGTATTCTTCCTCTTCTGTTTCATAAATATGCTGATCCCAAGGCTCGTTATTTGTTTCTTTGTTGCGATCTCTTCTACTCACTTTATCTTACCTCCTAATTGCTTGTCGCCAAGTATTATACCATAGCTCGAAAAAAAGTGGCTGACAAATTCAATCTTTCGTCGTTTTTTTAAATAATTTTAGTAAAATAACCGGCCAATCTTCTGCTGAAACAACCGGATTCCCCGCGTTTTTATCCTGTTTTAACTGGGCACCATCGTTGTCACAGCAGTCTTTAGGTTGATTTTCTAATTTTTGTCCAAAGTAATTGATTAAGAATTTCCGACGACAGCTGGTTAATTGAATGTAGCTGAGCATTTCCTGCAATTGTTCTCTTCGGATTGCTTCTCGACGCTCCAACAAACCGATTAATTCTTGCGATTGATCGGGAAACAGCTCTTCCCATTTTTGAATCAAGGGGTCATCCAGAACTAAATCAGTCATTTGCTTTTTCATTTCAAATAGGCGACGACTGTCAATACTTTGCTGATGCAAAAACTGGTGCACATACTCATCACCTTCGTCATAGAGCAAAATCGCCTGGCTCGGCTTCCCGTCTCGGCCAGCTCGGCCAATTTCCTGCAAGTAATCCTCTGGAGACGCTGGCAGGTCATAATGAATGACAAAACGAATATTGTTTTTATTGACCCCCATCCCAAACGCATTGGTGGCAATTAAAATTCGCAGCTCACCTGCGATAAACTGCTGCTGCAGCATACGGCGCTCTTGACCGGTTAAGCCGCCGTGGTAATAAGCAATCCGCTCTTGATCCTTCAGCAGTTCGTAAAGCTGTTCGACATGCTTGCGGGTAGCGCAATAAATGATGCCGGCACCTGGCAGCTGAGAAATCATGGCGGTTAAACGATCCCGCTTGTCACCGGTTTCTACAAACAAGCTGACATTTGGTCGGTCAACGGAATAAACAACTTCTTTGACTGTTTCAGTAAACAGCAGTTTTTGAATATCTTGACGCACTTCAGGAGTTGCCGTTGCCGTCAGTGCTAAAATTAACGGCTGGTTTAAGCGGCGAATCCCCTCGCTGAGCTTCAAATATTCTGGTCGAAAATCCACGCCCCATTGGGAAACGCAATGGGCTTCATCTACTACGACAAAGGCGATTTTCGTCTTCGTCAAGGCTTGCTGGGTTTTCTCAGCCAGAAACATTTCGGGGCTCATGAAGACGAATTTATAACTGGAAAGACTCTTTAACACATACTGTTTTTCCGGCATGGAAAGTAAGCTGTTCAAAGCTACGGTTTTCCGCTCCCCCAGCTGCTGCAACTGAGTAACCTGGTCCTCCATCAGGGAAATCAAGGGAGAGATAACCACCACTGTTCCAGCTATTAAATAGCCAGGAAGCTGATAGCACAGGGATTTCCCAGTTCCGGTCGGCAACATTCCCATGACCGATTCCCCAGATAATAAGGTATCGATAATTTCTTTTTGACCGGGGCGAAAGGTCTGATAACCAAAACGCTGGTTCAGGACTTGTTCTATGTTCATACTCGCAGCTCCTTCAAAAAGAAAATTTGCGAAAGACGGAAATTCAGATAAGGTACATCCGGGAAGAGTTGATAGGACCACGCCAACATTTCTTCTTCACTAGCTGGTTCCAGCAATTCAAATTGCTCAAAAGGAAATTGCGGATCCAATAGTGCCCACTCAATAAAATGATCATTTAGCGTACCAGGTCTTAGCTTCCGCGCTTGACCGATTTTTTCAACAGAATACCCGGTCAAGTATAATTGACGGGTCTTAATCATGCTTTGATTGTAGTTTAACTGAT
Organism: Candidatus Enterococcus moelleringii; assembly: GCF_017377575.1. Classification (GTDB taxonomy): domain Bacteria; phylum Bacillota; class Bacilli; order Lactobacillales; family Enterococcaceae; genus Enterococcus_A; species Enterococcus_A moelleringii. The sequence continues at coordinate 37,539 of NZ_JAFREM010000018.1, read as the reverse complement.
CAAACTGTGACAGCAATCGTCGGAAATTGGGCTGCTGCTGGGCCTGCTGAATAAAGGCGTCCAGACTATTTTGATAAAACAGCAGGGCCCAAGGCATTTCCTGCCACTCTGATGCTAGCAACTGAAAAGGGACTTTTCCCAGCTGTTCTTTCCCGCTAAACTGGTTGGCTAAGAAATTGGCTTGTTCCTCTGTCAAAACCGCTAAGATCTGACTCAACTCTCGAGGAAACTCCGTAAGGATATCTCCTTCTGAGTGTCGCAGCCAATTTTTTGTTTGATAGAGAAAAAAAGGCCGTGAATCTAACGGAACATATTCTTTTTCATGATAGCTCAAATAACTGATTACTTGAACCGATAACAAGGTTAACTGCCACATGCGCTGCCGTTCCCGGCTGTAGCGCAGCCCCTTAAGATCGATTAATTTTGCTTGCTTATCTAGAGGCAAGTGATTGCTGCCCTCTGATGTCAATTGTCCAAAGCCATCATCTTGCGAGATCCACTGCTTTTTAGTCAGTTGATCAATTACCTGCTTGAAGGTACTTTCCTTTAGTTCCGGCAGACAACCAAAAAAAGGCAGGTTTTGATAAAAAAAGCCATGCAGCAAAACCGAGCTGGTACGTTTGCCGGTTAATAAATGATATAAGGTGGATATGCGCAGCTTGTGTCCTGTATGAAATAACGTTAAAATGAATGATACCATGATAAAACTCCTAGAAGGTGAAATTTATATGAAATGCGAGATCGTACCAGAGCGCTGCATTGCCTGCGGGCTTTGCCAAGCACTGGCTCCCCATTTTTTTGATTATACAGATGAAGGAATCGTAACCTTCATTGGCGAAGCGCATGCATTGCAGGAATTTGTTCCTGAAAAAGAACAAGCGGCGGTTAAACAATCCGGCCGACGCTGTCCAGCTCATGCAATTCTTCTGCATGATTCACTATAACATATGCAAAAGAAAAAAGGTTTGCAGGATTTTTAAAGTTCGTCGTTATTATTTTAGGACGGACATCAAAGAAATGACCGTCCAACAAATGCTGGGCGGTCATTTCTAATTTATATTGGTTTATGGTGATGGGATAGGACAGTTTTCTTGCTTAACCATGGCAGCATCTTGGCGTGCAGGACTAAGAAGACAGCACTGACGATCATCCCTTTAATCAGATTAAACGGTACAATCCCGATTAAAACATATTTACCTAAGCTCATCCCCAGCATTTGGCCGGCAGATAATCCAAAGGCTTTAAGATACAGCGGAGTAATCACAAAATAGTTGGCGATACTCATAAAAATCGTCATGGCAAAGATACCCAGACCGATGCCAATCGCTTTTTTTCTTGTGGTTTGCTGTTTAAATAAGTAAAAAATTGGCAAAGTAAACATACTGGATGCTAAGAAGCTGGCGGTATCTCCAATTAAATTATCAATCGAAAAGCCAGTCGTTACTAAATGCAGCAGAGATCGGATCAAAGCAGTAGCCACGCCGGTCAACGGACCAAAGATAAACATATTGATGAGTACTGGAATGTCACTAAAGTCCAGTTTTAAAAAGGGAAATATCGGGATAATCGGTAAAGCAATAAATTGCAAAATCAATCCCATTGCGGCTGCCACTGCGACGGCTGTCATTTTTTGTAACCTTACGTTCTTCATTAAGAATTCCTCCTGTGCGGAATCATCTTCATCAAAGCTATCCAGGTTGTCTCATATACGCAAAAAAACTCTATGCTTCAGAAAAAGCATAGAGTTACTTGAATATAGTCATACCCAAATAAGCCTATCTTCTTTATCCAGACTGTACTGTCGGTCTCGGAATTTCACCGAATCGGCTGCTTGCGCAGTTCGTGGACTATCACCACCGGTCGGGATTTTCACCCTGCCCCTGAAGACGAACCTAAAATTATTTTTATTTGTACATTAACTATAGCAAGTTTACTAACAAAAAACAAGTAACGTGTCTTTATTTTGACATATTGCGCAAGCCATTGACTTCTTTGGCGTTCAAACGACGGAATTCACCAGGGCGCAGTCCTTGTAATGTCAGATCACCATAACGTTCCCGTTTCAGCTTTTGAACTGGTAAACCAACTGCCGCCAGCATGTTCTTCACTTGGTGATTGCGGCCTTCGTGAATCGTCAATTCAACGATACTGGTACCGGCTTTGCGGTCAGTAGAAATAACATCAAAACGAGCTGGTGCGGTTTTCTTGCCTTCCACCATAACGCCTTTGGTTAATGGGTACAAGGTTTTGTTATCGGCATAGCCTTTGACCTTTGCTACATACACTTTGTCTACCTGATGTTTTGGATGAGATAAACGCTGAGAAAAATCCCCATCATTGGTTAAAAGCAAGGCTCCTGATGTGTCATAGTCTAAGCGGCCTACCGGATATATTCGTTCAGGGATTCCAACGAAATAGTCTGTTACCACTTTACGATTTTTATCGTCAGAAACGGCCGAAATAACGCCGCGGGGTTTATAAAATAGATAATAGACAGGTTCTTCCTGATAAATCGGCACACCGTCAACTTCAATAAGGTCTTTTTTCGAGACTTTGGTTCCTAGTTCTTCAGTGACTTCGCCGTTTACTCTGACGCGGCCTTCGGTTATTAAGCTTTCTGCTTTGCGGCGTGAAGCGATGCCGGCATGAGCGATTACTTTTTGTAGTCTTTCCATTTAGTTTTCATCCTTTTCTTTAAAGCGATCGTAGAATAAGTCCAACGTTTCTTCGTCATCTGCTAGATCGGTTTCCATTTGTTGGACATCAGGTAATTCCGTTAAGTCCTTTAATCCAAAGTAATCCATAAAATAGGTGGTGGTGCCATATAAAATTGCTCGTCCTGGTCCTTCTACTCGCCCTTTTTCTTCAATCAACTGGCGAGAAACTAAGGTTTGGACAGCACCGCTGGACTGAACACCCCGCAGTTCGTCAATTTCGCCGCGGGTGATGGGCTGTTTGTAGGCAATAATTGATAAGGTTTCTAGTGCGGCTTGGCTTAAGCGATTGGCCAAGGGCGAACGGGCAAATTCCTTCAGCAGTGGTGCATATACCTTTTTAGTGGTTAAAACAAAGCGGTTGCCTACTTCCAAGATGGTTAGCGCTGAGGTTGGATCTTCGGCGTATTTTGCCTTCAATTCAGTTAATGATTGGTACACGTCTGCTGTGGGGCGTTCTAGAGTAAAGGCGATTTCTTCTAATTCGATGCCTTCCTCTCCTACCACAAACAGCAGGGCTTCGATTTGACTTAGTTGATTCATTTTGTTGCTCCTTTAGTGATAACGATCGGTCCGTAGGTGTCATCCTGGCAGGCAATGGCCACTCCGGTTTTCATTAATTCCAACAAGGCCATGAAGGTGGTAATCATTTCATCCTTTGTCGGACGTGAAAACAGGCTGTCCAGCGATAGGCTTTCTTCGACACCTAAAGAATCAATCCGGGCGTGGATTTGCTTGACCTTTTCTTCAATCGTGATACTTTCACCGCTGACGGTGGTTTCAATCGGCTGATTGTTCTTCTTTCGTTGCAATACATCATGCAAGGCTAAAAATAAATCAATCGTGTTCAATTGATTGATCGGCAGCGGCGGTAATTCTTCTTCGTAATCGGATAAATCCATCGGGGCTTTAGTGTAAAACAGGCTGCGTTCCGCTTCCTTTTCTGAAAGGACAGAAGCAGCATATTTGTATTTCCGGTATTCCAAAAGCTGTTGAACCAACGCTTCCCGCGGGTCTTCCCCCACTTCTTCCTCGTATTCATAATCCAATTCCGGTTTTGGCAGCAGCATCTGACTTTTAATCGACATCAGAGTTGCGGCCATGACTAAATACTCCCCAGCCACTTCCAGCTCCAGAGTTTTCATAGCATGAATAAAGTCCATGTATTGTTCTGTTACCTTGGCAATGGGGATATCATAAATGTCCAATTCCAGCTGCTTGATTAAATGTAAAAGCAGATCCAGCGGACCTTCAAAAACATCCAGCTTCAAGTTAATTTGTTCCATTAATTCTCTATCCTTCTATGCCACTTGGCTAGGTAAGCTGCTGTGGCCTTCGTTCCGATTATTTGGTAATCTGGGTAGCGGTTCTGTAATTGATCCAGCATCACAAAGCCTAGGCCTTCTCCGCGATACGAAGGGTTCAGGCTGATGTCATGGAGAATCAGTTCGTGGTCATTTAAAACCTCGACCCCTAAGACTCCTTGAATATTGTTTGCCGCTTCGTCATAGTAATAGCAGTACAATTCGTATTGATCTCTTTCTTCGTAGTGATCAATTTCTTTTAACGACGGATGCTCGTGCTTCAAATGCTTATGAAAGCTCAGTAATCCCATTGCAATCTTTCGCTGGCTTTTTCGATAATGAGTAATCATTTTCTTCCTCCAATCATGCTCGTGGGAAAAATTCTTTGTATACTTCGGTCATTCGGCGTTTGGTTATATGGGTATAAATCTGCGTCGTCGAGATATCGGCGTGGCCTAACAACTCCTGCACCGTTCTTAGATCCGCCCCATTTTCCAGTAAATGGGTCGCAAAACTGTGGCGCAAGGTATGCGGAGTCACGTCTTTCGTAATTCCAGCCTTGATAACAATCTGCTTTAAATTCTTCCAGATTCCTTGGCGGGACAACCCTTTGCCATGATTGTTCACAAACAGATGGGGTTCGCTTTGATTCTTTTTGGTTAACAGTGGACGAGCTTCTGATAGATAGCGTTCCAGCCAATGAATCGCATAGTCGCCTAATGGCACTATTCGCTCCTTATCTCCTTTACCAATCGTCTGCAGCAGGCCCATTTCTAAATGAATGTCTCCTAGCTTCAAGCCGATTAACTCACTGACCCGTAAACCGGTAGCATACATGACTTCTAAAATCGCCCGGTCACGAATGCCTAAGGTGGTGCTGGTATCCGGTGCCGCGATTAAACGCTCCACTTCCGCCAACGATAGGGTTTGCGGTAATTTTTGCGCCTTTTTCGGGCTTTCAATATGCTGCATCGGATCATGATCCGTGTAGCGCTCTTGGCGCAGGAATTGATGAAAGCGCCGCAGGCTGGAAATCATGCGGGTAATGGTGGTGGAAGCCTTGCCTTCGTCAGAAAGAATCGCCAAAAAGTCCACAACCGTATAACGATCGACATCCTGCCAATCCTTCACTTCTTTTTCAGTTAGGAAAGTCAGATACTGTCTGAGATCCCGCTCATAGCTGGCCCGGGTATTCACCGACAGTCCTCGTTCAATCGTCAAATAATGTAAATATTCTTTGATTTGTTCGTCCATTTCTTCACCACTTTCGCTTTATCATACCAAAAAGTCCCTTGATTGGATAGTCTTGTCTCACTATCTTTTCAAGGGACCGGTCTATTAGAATTGGCTTTCTGCTGATTTGCAGAAAATTTATTTATTGTTCTTGTTCCTTTTTAGCTTGGCAAGCTTCGCAAATACCATGGAAAGTCAAACGATGATCTTTAACTTGGAAATTAAAGCGTGATTCCACGATTTGTTCCACATCTCCCAGCAAATCTTCTTCGATTTCTTCAATGTTGCCGCAATCTAAGCACAACAGATGATGGTGAAAGTGCTCAGCACCCTCTTTGCGCAGGTCATAGCGCGCTAGGCCGTCATCGAAGCTGACTTTATCAACAATGTGCAAATCGGTTAAGATTTCTAAGGTGCGATAGACTGTTGCCAAACCGATTTCGGGACTTTTACGTTTGACTAAAAAGTAAATTTCTTCTGCTGACAAATGATCTTTTTCATTTTCCAGCAAAACCAGCAGGGTTGCTTCCCGCTGAGGCGTCAGTTTGAAACCAGAGTCATGCAATTGTTTTTTTGTTTTTTGTAGCGCTAACGCTGCATTCATAGGAATCCTCCTGCTTGTTTAGAATTATTATAAATAAACTTCTTGCTTTTCCTTATTCTGATAAGAATCATTATAATTTATCCTTAGCAGTTTCGCAAGTGATTCTCAATTAGTTTTTCAAACGAATTTCGCCGTCTTCTTGAATAATCAGTTTTTCTTTTAATAAATGACCAATTGCTCGTTTAAATTGACCTTTACTAATGCCAAAGGCTTGCTTAATGTCTTCCGGGCTTGACTTGTCCCAAAGCGGTAAGCGATGGTCGTCTTTACGCTGAAGCATGGTTAAAATCATAGCTGCATCGTCGTTGATTACTTCGTGGGCCCGTGGTTTCAAGGACATGTTCAATGCGCCGTCTGGACGTACCCCGATCACGCGTGCTTCGACTACTTCACCCAGTCGCGGCTCGCGGTAGCGTTCAGAAGGGTGGATAAAGCCTAAGTATAAGTCGTCGGTAATCAAGAAAGAACCGATTACCTTCAAGCGATAGATGGTTCCCTGCTTGTTTTCATTTTGCATTTCAGAGGTCCCTTTGCGGCTTAGTGAAAGAAAAATCTCTTCATCCGCTAACGTGCCCCATAAGCGTTCTTTGTCATCTACTCGCAGACTGATCATTAAGCGGTCGCCTTTTTTCGGCCACAGCTCTTTCATTGCTGGCATTTCGTCCATGGAAACAACGACGTCCTTATCAGGCAAGCCAATATCCACAAAGACACCTAAGTCGCGACGCACGTTGGTTACTTCGCCGAATGCGTATTGGCCCATCCGTACTTTCGGTAATTCAGTAGTAAAAATGGCTTCTTTTTTCTGATTAATGTAGCCAAAGCCTTCCACAGCATCGCCGATTTTGTATTCTTTGTCGGTAACTAGGCGGAAGGTAACGCCGTTTTTTTGGACGAAAAAGGTTTGATCGTTTTCATCCATAATAAGTGCAGTAAACACTTGTCCTAATAATTCATTCATCTTTGTTCTCCTCTTGTTTCTCTATAATGTGCTTGATAAAAGGCTTTATTCATAGTTAAAGCCAGGGAAATCATTCCCCGGCTTAATGGTTAATTGCCGCCATTTCCTCTAAACCAACCTGTTTTACAGTTAATTGTAACAACGTACATTGGCAAATCGGATGGACTCATATTTCTAGTTAGTGATGCTTGATTAGTGGTTGCGTATAAATTGTAGTAGCCTTCGCCGTTTTCGATGCGGGCAGGTTCTACGAAATAGCCGCCTTCAGTGATATAACCGCGGTCGATACAGGTTTGAATTACTTTTTCCTTCACGCCAGGATTCCAGCCCCAAGCTGCATTACTTAAGTCAGAGGCCTGACTTGGGTCTGTGTCCATAATCGGTTGGTTGGCACCGCCGGAATTCGTGCTTGGATTGCGGCGAGCTGCTTCAGCTTCCTGCTCGGCCTTTTCTTTAGCCGCTTTTTCAGCTGCTTGCTTTTCTTCTTCGGCTTTTTTCTCTTTATCGGTTAGTTCTTGATCAACCTTCGTCAAATCCGCTTTTTGCGTCTTGACTAATTCTTGATTGGCCACCGCATTCACCGCGTCATTGGCTGCGTTGTATTGGTCACGGGTGACACCTTCTACGACTGTTCCATCTTGAACTAATCCGTTAAGGGCCTTTTTGGCCGCCTCAACTTTACCATATTGTTCTTTGGCTTTGTCTACGGCTTGATTCAACAGATCGTTAAAGCTTTGATCGCTGGTGTTGACGGTTAAGTCCACTGGCTGATCAGCTTTTAACTGTAAATTATCCGCCAGCTTATCGCCGTTAATTGCCGGATTAGTGAACAACAGGTTGACTTCTTGAATGCTGTTCATTTTGTCAACCAGCTGGTCATAGGACGCATCCAGGTCATCATAACGAGAGCTGTCTTTGTATTTCGCAATTTCTTCGGCTAATTTACTGGTGTTTTGTCCAACCTTATCGGCCTTTAAATAAACTAAGTTATCGTCAGTGTAGAATTCTTGGATTGTTTCCTCCAAGGCATCAATTTCTTGATTTTCCTTCTTCACTTCCGCTACCCGTTGTGCTTCAGCTTCTTTTTCGCTTTGGTAGTAATAAGTGCCGCCCACTCCTAGTACTGCTACGGCAGCTAGGGTGATGTACCATTTTTTGCGGCTCTTTTTACGAGGACGCTGAGGTGTCGGGTTAGTCGCTTTTTCTGTTTCGGATTGCGTTGGTGCTTCGGCTTCCGGCTCGGCAGCAGCCTCCGGTGTTTCCACGGGTTCCGAAACGTTGGCAGCAGCGATCGTTACTGGCTCTTCAGCCGGTGCTTCGTCGACAACCGGTAATTCAGTTTCCACGGGAACTTCGGGTTCAGCTGGAACTTCAGCTTCGACAGCTTTAGTTTCTTCAGGTTCGGCTGGCTTTTCGGGTCCTACATCTCTTCTCGGAATGTATTCGCCTTTATGTTCTCGGATATATTGCGCCAAAATTGGATTGGTATCGACCGCGTCTTCTTCAGTTGAGGTTTTTTCATTTTTATCCGTCGCGTCTGCTTCGTTTTCGGCAAACATTTCTTGGACAGATTCAACTGACAGCTGAGATAACTCAGACCATTCAATCTCATCATTTTTATCTTTAGGCAAAGTGTCATTGGCTGACACTAAGGAAAAACCACAATTGGGACAAGTTTCTAATCCGTCGACAGGTTCAAATCGGCAGTTAGGACATTTATGCAATTGAAATCGGCTCCTTTTCTAAATCTTACGCCTTAATCTACCACATCTTTCCATTAGTTCCAATAACTTCCCGGCTATTTTAAATAAAAAAATAGAAAAAAGGCACTTGTCCGGTGGACAAATGCCTCATAAATTATTCTAGGAAATCTTTTAGTTGTTTTGAACGAGATGGATGACGAAGTTTGCGCAGGGCTTTGGCTTCAATCTGACGAATCCGTTCACGAGTTACGCCGAAGACTTTACCGACTTCTTCTAATGTACGGGTACGTCCATCATCTAAACCGAAACGTAAACGCAACACGTTTTCTTCCCGGTCTGTCAAGGTGTCCAACACGTCTTCTAATTGCTCTTTCAACATTTCAGAAGCGGCATGTTCAGCTGGGCTGGTTGCTTCCTGGTCTTCGATGAAGTCACCTAGATGTGAATCATCTTCTTCACCAATTGGCGTTTCCAACGAAACAGGCTCCTGAGCAATTTTCAGGATTTCGCGAACTTTTTCAGTTGGCAGATCCATTTCTGCTCCGATTTCTTCAGGCGTTGGTTCCCGGCCTAAATCTTGCAGTAATTGACGCTGTACGCGAATTAATTTATTGATGGTTTCAACCATATGCACCGGAATCCGAATGGTCCGTGCTTGGTCGGCAATCGCCCGAGTAATCGCTTGACGAATCCACCAAGTAGCATAGGTGGAGAATTTGAATCCTTTGCGGTAATCGAATTTTTCAACAGCCTTCATTAATCCCATGTTACCTTCTTGGATTAAATCCAGGAACTGCATGCCGCGGCCCACGTAGCGTTTTGCGATACTTACTACTAAACGCAGGTTGGCTTCAGCTAAGCGTTGTTTTGCTTCTTGATCGCCTTGTTCAATTAATAATGCCAATTGAACTTCTTCTTCGGCCGTTAACAATGGTACCCGACCGATTTCTTTTAAGTACATACGTACAGGGTCATTGATTTTAACTCCAGTAGGGGCAGATAAATCTTCAACTTGGGCTTGTTTCGCCACTTTTTCATTTGTCTTTAAGCTAGCCTTGGAAGGTTCACCATTTTCGTCCACTACACTAATCCCGGCATCTTCAACCTTTTGGATTAACGCATCCATTGCCTCAGCGTTTAAAGAAAAAGGTGTTGCCAAGCGGTTGGTCAATTCGTCGTAAACGACTTGTCCCAACGGTTTTTTCTCCTTAAGAAGTGCTGCTAAAGCTGTTTGGTATTCTTTATTATTTTTTACGTCTGCCATTAAATAAATGCCCCTTTCACATTTAGGCTTGTTTCAAGCGCTTGGTCAATTCGATAATTTGGATCGTTAACTCTAATTCCCGCTGCTGGTTTCCCGTTTTTCTGGCTTCCAGCTGCTCTTTTTGCCGTTGTTTGATTTCATCAGCTATGCCAGATTGGGCAATCACCTGCATCAGGTCATAGATTTCACGTTCATTGCTATCTTCTGACATTTGTAACACTGAGATATCGATGACTAACTGCTTCATCGCATCTTCTTTTAAATAGTTCAAAAAGTCCGCCAATACGAACTGTCCATGAACCATCATATAACTATCAAGGTAGAGTAGCAACTCTTGATAGCGATCATGGATAAATTGAAATTCTTGCTGCACCAGCTGTTCTCGTACACTAGTTTCATGGATTGCACGATAAATCAGCATGCGTTCCGCCTTCTCCTGTTGGGTCAGAACGGGCTTGGGTGCAACGGTAATCATAGCCGCGTTGTTGCTGTGTTGCGGCGTTTGCTGGCGGCGTTCCATTCGTGATGTCTGGCGCGCCTGCCTCAGCTGCTGTTTTAAGCTGTCTCTTGTTAGGTTAAATTCGTTAGCCAACTGACCAAGATATAAATCCTGCTCCACCGGTGACTGAACCTTCACTAACTCATCCACCAATCCGTTTAAATAATCCAAACGATCGGCTTCGTTATCTAAATTCACATCTTTTTTGCGGTAATGCATCTTAAAAACAAACGGCGTCTGCCGACCATGCTGCAATAAATTCCGCAGCTCTTCGGCCCCGTATTTACGCAAGTATTCGTCGGGGTCCAGCTTTTCCGGAATGGTTACAGCGGATAAACTTAACCGACTGTGGGCGCCTAAAATTGCCAAGGCGCGATCGGTCGCGGCTAATCCGGCCTTATCGCCATCGTAAGCCACAATCACATGACTGGTGATCCGTTCAATCGCCATGATCTGCTGCTCCGTTAAGCTGGTTCCCATGGAGGCCAAACCAATTTTGATGTCGGCCTGCCAAGCAGCCAGCACATCCATAAAGCCTTCAAACAGAATGGCTTCCCCTTGCTTGCGAATCTCATTGCGGGCCTTGTCAAAGTTAAACAAGACCTCCCGTTTGTTAAACAGTTCCGTTTCCGGCGAGTTCAAATACTTCGGCTGATCTTCGCCAGGAAAATCTTTGGTTTGCAGCAAACGGCCAGAAAAACCAATCGTTTTCCCTCGCGCATCATTTAACGGAAACATGACCCGTTGATAGAAGCGATCGCTAAAGCGGCCATCGTCTCGTTGAATAAAGAGTCCGCTGCGGGCCATTACGTCCTCTGGCACCCGGTCCTTTTGACAGACTTGTACTAGAAAATCCCGTTGATTCGGCGCAAAGCCGATTTTAAATTCATTGATCAGCTCATCGCTTAATCCTCGTTTGTGCAAATAGGCTAAAGCTTCTTCGCCGGCTTTCGTATTTACCAAAATGTGATGGTACAGGTCACGAATTTTTTCGTGCAATGCAATCAACGGCTGCTGACGACCGGCATTTTCATTTGCTGGTTCAGTTGAAATCTCAACGCCCAGCGAAATCTGCTCCATGTCGGCAACTTTTTTGACTGATTCTGGAAAACTTAGTCCCTCCAGCTCCTGCAAAAAGGTAAACACATTGCCACCCTTGCCGCAGCCGAAGCAATGAAAAATCTGCTTGTCTTCTACTACTGAAAACGATGGCGTCTTTTCCTCATGAAACGGACACAGTCCCACATAATTCTTGCCTGACTTCTTCAGCTGAACGTATTGTCCAACCACCTCAACAATATCGGTTCGCTCACGAACTTCATCAATTACCTGTTGTGGAATTCTTTGTGCCAATTATCCTCACCTGAGCTTCCAAAAAATACAATAACAGCTACAAAAATCGCCCCAATTCATTTCTTGATCAGAGCGACTTTTAAGGCAAAATTATACAAATATCATTATAGCATATTTTCAGTATTTTTCAAGCTTTCGGGATCATTTTTGAATCTGATAAAACCAGTCTACTAACCGTTCGTTCATGTCTACGATATCGGCATAAAACATGTTACCGCCATCACTGTAAAGGTACCCGCCATTATAAAGCAAAGCTTGGATTTTTACATAGCGATACTGGTTTTGGGTGACGTTGCCCAGGCCAGGTGATAAGACATCTCGAGAATAGGCCTCAGCTAATTCGACGGAATTTTTCCCGCCCTTGCTTTTCACATAATCGATGTACTGAAAGCCGTAGTTGTAGGCTTGCACCGCAGTGGACAAGTCGCAGCCGGCCTGTTGGCTCAGCTGGTAGGCTTGGGCAAAGTGCTCCACGCCGTATTGGATACTTTCCTCTTGCGTGCTGATTTGCCCGCGGCTGCCATAGGCACTTTCGGAGCTTTGCATCAAATCAGTGCCGATTCCTTTAGATTCGGTGTACATAATACCTAAAATGGTGTCAGTAAACTCGCCGACCCCCTGTTCGTTGGCGACAGTTTCCACATTTTGCCGGTGCTGATTCACATTATTAGTAAATTGATAAGTCCTGAACCCTACAAAAAGACCCGCCATAATGCTTAATAGTAAAAGAAAAATGACGATACATTTAAAAAGTTTTCTAAGAAATTTCATTCGATTCCATCCAAACTATCCGCTGTTTTCTATATAGTACAAGAAGGCATCGCTCTTTTGAAAGAGAATCTAAAGCATTTTATATTTCTTTAATCATTACTAAAAAAGGCTTAATTTTGCGCTGCGTCTGAATTATTGTTCATCCCCCTTAAAAATCGGTATACTAATAGCAGTAGGTGATTTTTTGAAGAGTGAAAAAACGACTGCGATTATGCCTGACGGCTCGCAAATTTATTATGAAAAATATGGCGAAGGACCGGCTTTGTTCCTGTTGCACGGCAACGGCGGCAGCGGCAAGTACTTCTCCCGGCAAATTAACAGCTTCAGTAAGCATTTTAACGTGTTCGTGGTAGACAGCCGCGGACATGGCAGATCGACCAATACTCAGAGTGAAACTAGTTTTCAATTAATGGCGGAGGATCTGCTGCACATTATGAATGCCGAGCAGCTAACCGTGGCTGATTTATTAGGCTTTAGCGACGGTGCGAATTTGGCGATGGTCTTTGCCTTTTTGTATCCTGACAAGGTGGACCACTTGATTCTAAATGCCGGCAATACGCGGCCAGATGGGATTCGACTGCTTCCCCATATTGGCAGCTATATTCAGTACGCCATCGTTTGGCTGGGGGCCTTTTTTGATATCGGCATGCGGAATTTCCTGCCAATTTTACGCCTGCTGTTTCGTGACATCGGGTTGTCAACGGCGGATTTGAAACAAATTACAGCACCGACGTTAGTTATTGTTGGCAAGCACGATGTTGTTAAGACGCAGCACTCTATGTACATTGCTCGTTCGATTCCTGATGCCAGCTTTGCGTTGGTTTCTGGTCAAGGACATATGTTTGCCCGGCGCAACCCGAAACGTTTTAACCAAGAGGTGCTGCAATTTTTATTAGAGGATGGGAGTGATTAGGTGAAAAAACTCATCAATTGGTTTCAAGCACATGCTAAAAAGCTGAAGGTGATTTTCCTGCTGTCGGTCATTGTAATCGTCGGAGTGGAGCTGGGAAATATTGGTAAAACCATCTCCTTTGATCAGTTGGGAACGATTTTCAGCGATATTAATAAAGGGAATATTGTTTTGATGGCTCTTATTTCTTTTGTGGCGATTACCCCGATGTTTGGCTATGATCTTATTTTGAATCGTCTTTTAGGCCAAAAACCGAAGCTGCTTTATTTGCTGGAAACCAGCTGGCTGATCAACACATTAAATAACATTGCCGGCTTTGGCGGATTTATCAGCGCTGGGCTGCGTTCGGAGTTTTACGGCAAGGATTCTTCTGGTAAAAAAGTGGTTCAGGCTTTGTCTAAAATCTTAGTTTTTACTATGTCTGGGCTGTCTATTTTTGCCCTGATTTCCTTTTTCTTAGTAGTGTTTGATCAAAACAACGAGTATTTGAAACAGTATTGGATTTGGCTGATTGGCGGCGGGTTGTATTTTCCGATTGTTTTCGGCTTGAGTGTCTTTGGCAAAGGGGAATATTTAGGGGATTTAAAAAACAAGGATCGGCTGCAGCTGGTGGCTGCTTCCTTCCTTGAATGGACCGGCGTGTTGGTCGCGTTTATCTCGACTGGTTTGTTAATGGGTGTGCAGCTGAATGTGCTTCAGGTGGTTCCCTTGTTTATTGCGGCGACAGTAATCGGGATTGTTTCCATGATTCCTGGTGAGCTGGGCAGTTTTGACTTGATGATGATTATTGGTTTGTCAGCGCTAGGGATCAATCGGGAAACCGTGGTGGCCTGGATCTTGCTGTATCGGCTGTTTTATTACATTATTCCTTTTTTGATTGGGATTGTGCTGTTTATCAAAAATATCGGCACTACCTTGAATGAGCGCTACAACAATATTCCGATTGATTTGCTGAAAGAGCTGGCACATAAAATCGAGAGCTTTTTGCTGTATTTCACTGGGATTATGCTGGTGTTGTCGGCGACGATTCCGGAAGCTTTTGTGCGGTTTCGCTTCCTGCGGCAGCTGAATCCGATTCACTCGCGGGTGATTGTAGTTTTTCCAGCAATTTTACTGGGATTCCTTTTGATTATTGCTGGTCGCGGAGTTGCAGCCCGAGTGAAACGGGCTTATTATCCTACGATTGTGCTGGTGGTTTTAACCGGACTTTATTCGGCAGCAGCGGGCTTTCGTATTTCAACCGGATTGTTCCTTGTATTACTGCTGCTGTTCGTCATTTTCACTAGGGGTGAATTGTATCGGGAGCAACTGGTTTACGGTGCGGAATGGCTGACGATTGACAGTGTGATTATCGGCGGCTTGACGCTGCTTTACATCATTATCGGTGTTTACAACAGTCCGACGATTCATCATCGCCATCACCTGCCGGAATTTTTCTTGTTCCCTAGTGAAGATATTTGGATGGCGGGCTTTGTGGCAATTTTGCTGGTTTCAGTGATTGTCTTGCTATTCGTTAAATTCTTGAAGGGCAAGCGAATCAAGGTTGGTGAAGCGCTGGACGAAGATCGGGTACAGACTATTTTAACGACTTATGGTGGAAATCCTGACAGTCAGTTGGTTTTTTTGAAGGATAAAGAAGTCTTCATTTATAATGACGGCGAAGCGGATACGGTCTATTTCCAGTTGGCAACCTTTAATAATAAGCTGTTGGTGATGGGAGATCCTTCTGGGAAGCAGGCGGACTTTGAAGCGGCGACGGTGGCTTTGATCCAGACCGCAGATCAATACAATTATTCACCGGTCTTTTACGAAAATAGTGAAGACATGGTAATGACGCTGCATGAATTCGGCTATGACTTCATTAAGTTTGGTGAAAAGGCTCATGTTTATTTGCCGGACTTCACCTTGAGCGGCAAGAAAATGAAGGGGCAGCGTGCCAGCTTTAACAAAAATATTAAGCAAGGCTTCCGTTTTGAAGTGCTGCAGCCGCCTTTTGATCCGGCTATTATGGCACAACTGAAATTAGTTTCCGATGAATGGTTGAATGGCCGTAAGGAAAAAGGCTTCTCGCTGGGATTCTTCTCAGAGGATTACTTGCAGCGGGCACCGATTGCGGTGGTGAAAAACAGCGAAGACGAGATTGTGGCTTTTGCCAATTTTATGCCAACATATACCAAGGAAATTGGTACCATCGACTTGATGCGCCACAGCCCTTCTAAAGCTCCTGGTGGAACAATGGATTTCTTGTTTATTAACTTGTTTGAATACATGCGGGATCAGGAAATTCAATATTTCGACCTGGGAATGGCGCCGTTAGCCAACGTGGGCACTTCCCGCAAGAGCTTTATTCAAGAACGGATTGCTTATCTAGTCTACAACTTCGGCTCTCGCTTCTATTCTTTTGGCGGGTTGAAGGAATATAAGGAAAAATATGCGACCGAATGGATTCCGGAGTATGTGCTTTACTCTCGCGACAGTTGGATTGGTTATGTGATGATTGCTTTATTGATTACCGACAACGCGCCGGTGCAGCAGCAGAAACGTCCGCGAGGATTGAAACGATTGATTATGAAGGATTAGGGGGTGAAAAGAATGGACTTAACAATTCAACCAGTCAACCAAGACAATTGGCGGCAGGTAGCTCAGCTAAGTGTCCAGCCTGAGCAAAGGGATTTTATCGAGAGCAATGCGCAGTCTTTGCTGGAGGCAGCTTATGATCGTTCACTAAACTGGCATCCCTTAGCTTTATATGATGGTGATACGATGGTAGGCTTTGCCATGATTGGTGCCCATCGTGATGAAAGTATGTGGCTGGATCGGATTATGATGGATCAGCACTTCCAGGGTCAAAGCTACGGCAAGCATTTTATTCCTTTGCTGCTGGATTATATGCAGACAAATTTTGGCGTAGAAAAAGTTTATCTTAGTGCCCATGAAGAGAACGAAAAGATCTTTGCTTATTACGAACGCTTCGGTTTTATTGACAGCGGGAAACACGATCCGGCTAACGGTGAGCGGATTATGTTTTATTCTTTTTCAAAATAAAGATTGCCTTTTGCTGCAAGACTTGCTAGAATAAAGGAAATTAAACGGACACTTGAGCAAAATCGCCGGGTTTTGCTTTGAGTAGTTGACTATCCCATAGGCCATTGAAGGGGGATAGCAGCTGCTCTCTTTTTTTGGAGGTTGTTAAGGATGAAAGAAATTAGAGGTTATGTAACGCGTAGTGTGTTTAGTACGTTAGGTTTGTCGTTGTATATTTTGGCGGACACATTCTTTATTGCCAATGGAGTTGGCGTGTTAGGATTGACAGCGCTTAACATTGCGCTGCCGATGTTCAATTTGTTAACGGGTTTAGGTTTATTGCTGGGCATGGGCGGGGCTACCCTGTTTTCCTTGAAGTCTGGCAAGAACAACTATTTTTCACAGCTGGTGATGGCTGGGGCACTCATCGGTTTGATCTTTACCGTACTGGGCATTTTCTTTGTCCATCCGATTGCGCAATTCTTAGGGGCAAGTAATGATGCGATTGGCTACACTGTCACCTATATGCGCTTTATTATGGTGATGGCTCCCTTCTTTATTTTAAACAATTTGTGCTTGGCGTTTATTCGTAACGATCAGAATCCGCAGCTGGCCATGAAAGCCATGATCAGTTCCAGCTTGTTTAATATTGTCTTTGACTATGTCTTTGTTTTCATTTTTCATATGGGAATGGCTGGAGCAGCCTTGGCAACCGTGCTATCACCGGTAGTCAGCTTGGCAATTTTATGTACCCATCGCAACTACTCAAAACGGAAAATCAGTTTGTCTTGGGCGATGCCGAAATTCAAAACGATTTGGAAAAGCACCCAATTGGGACTGTCTTCTTTCTTAGCGGAAATGAGTACCGGGGTGAGTATTCTGGTCTTTAACCAAGTGTTGTTGGCCTTGAGCGGAGATATTGCGGTAGCAGCTTATGGTGTGTTGGCGAACATTTTAATTGTCGGCTTGTCCTTGTTCACTGGGGTGGCGCAAGGGATTCAGCCGCTGGTTAGTAGAGCAGCTAGCATCAAGGATGATAAAAGTATTCAGCAGATTCTGCGTTACGGCTTGAAGGTCAGCTTTACTTTAGGTGTGGTTTTGTATGTTGTCTTGTTCTTTTTCAAATATCCGATTATCCAAGTCTTTAACCGGGACAGCAATTTAATGCTGACGGAAATTGCGGAATATGGGATTCCGATTTTCTTTATTTCCCTGTTTGCTTCCAGTTTTAACGTAGTTTTCAGTATCTTCTTTTCAGCAGTAGGTCAAGCCAAGCAATCCTTTGTACTGGCCTTGTCACGGGGGTATTTCCTGCTGATTCCGTTGGTGATTTTGCTGGCGAAAGCCTTTGATTTATTCGGGGTTTGGATCAGCCTGCCGATTACAGAAATTATCACCTTGGGCATGTCGGTCTTCTTCCTGCGTCAATATTGGCAGCTGCAGGTAAAAAAAAGTGATTTGGTTTAAAACAAAAAGCGGCGAATTTGCCGCTTTTTTTAGTTGGATAGAATATTCTTTTTGGACAGCATTAATAAATAATCGAAAAAATCTGTGGTAGCAGTATTTTTTTCATAGACGGCTGCTAACGACCAATAGATCGGCTTCTCGAAATGCACATGCTGAATCGGTCCAACCGGATTGGTTAACTCGTTAATTCTGCTGGGAACAAGAGTAGCACCAAAGCCAACACTGGCTAATTTATACGCTGTTGTGATATTTTCCGTTTCCATTAAGATAGTCGGCAACAGATCGCCGGCTTGAAAAAATGAGTCGGCAATTTGCCGTAACTTCTGCCCTCTTCGCAGTAAAATAAACGGGATTTTCCCCAGCTGTTCTGAGTGGATTTTTTCTGGCAGCTGATTTTTACCTGGCAATATTTTTTGCTGCAAAGCCAGCATGATTTCTTCACGATAAATGATGTCGTAAGCAAACTTATCGTCTGGCGTGTAGTGAGTAGGCGGCGTAAAAAAGGCAATATCCACCTGTTTCTTTTCTAAACGCTCCATTACATCGATGGTCCGGCCTTCGATAATTTTCAATTCCACTTCCGGATAGCGAACCTGAAATTCCGGGAGAATCCTAGGTAGAAGCAGACTCCCCCAATACCTGGTAATCCCAATCTTCAAGCTTCCCATCTTCACTACTTGCAGTTGGGTCAGCTGCTTTTCCATCTTTTCTTCTAGATAACGAATTTCATAAGCTGTTTTTACAAACTGCTCCCCTGCCTGAGTCAATGTAATCGGCTTGGTTCGGCGGTCAAATAGAAATACGCCTAAATCCTCTTCCAGATTTTTGATGTATTGGCTTAACGAGGACTGAGCGATAAATAATTGCTTGGCGGCCTTAGAAAAACTGCCGGTTTCAGCTACAGTGATCACGTAATGATAATTTTTAGACAGCATGTTTTCTCCTATCGGTTTAACAGATACTCTTGATCGTTTAATCGTATTAGACGATCCTCACTCTTGATTATACAATAGAGTTATTAGAATAAATAGGAGGAATTTACATGGATGAACTGCGTATTTTAGTTCCAAACGGCATGTTAGGTTATGGGTTTCCAATTGAAGATTTCAAACGAGGAATGGCGCGGGAGCCTCATGCTGTTGTGGTGGATGCTGGCTCCACCGATAGTGGACCGCAAAAACTGGCATTAGGCGAGATGACCTGCCCTGAAGCTGCCTATGAAAAAGAGCTAGCGATCTTAGTCCCAGCCGCAAAAGAAGCGGGCATTCCGTTGATTATCAGCTCAGCTGGCGGAGACGGCACCAATCAGCACGTGGATTTGTTTGTAGAAATCATCGAAAAAATTGCCCAGGATCAGGGATTGACCCTTAAAATCGCTTCGATCTATAGTGATATTCCAAAGGATCAAATCAAAGATGCTTTACAAGCTGGAAAAGTTGCTGCAATGACCAACGTGTCGGAATTAACTGATGAAGAAATTGAGCAAGCCACTGTCGTTACCGCTCAAATGGGGGCTGAACCTTATCTTGCTTTACTACAGGATAAAGCCGGCTTTCCTGATGTGATTGTCGGGGGACGAAGCTATGACCCGGCCCCAACTGCTGCTGTGGGAATTTACTACGGCTTTGATCCGGCTTTAGCTTGGCATATGGGGAAAATCATTGAATGTGGTGCGATTTGCTGCGTGCCGGCTGGTAAAACTGCCCTGGGTACCTTGCGTAAAGATCATTTCTTAATTGAACCGATGAATCCGAACTCAAAAGCTCTGCCTCATACCGTTGCTGCCCATACGATGTACGAAAAAAGTAGTCCCACCCATTTGCCGGGACCAGGCGGGGCTTTACTGCTAAAGGACTGCAAATTTGAAGCCGAAACGGAGCGAATTGCCCGAGTATCAGGAAGTGTTTTTGTTCCCACTGAAGAGTACCAGATCAAATTAGAAGGAGCGAAAGTCGTTGGCTACCGTTCCATTACCGTGATGGGCTTGCGGGACCCAATTTTGATCAGTCAGCTGGATGATGTCCTAGACTATGTGCAAAAACAAACGGAAACTGAGCTGCCGGAGGAATGCGAACAAAGCCAAATCATTTTCCATCCATACGGTAAAAATGCCATTATGAAAAACTTGGAGTCTTTATCAAACGAGTTAGGCCACGAACTGTGTGTAATTGCTGAAGTAGCTTCACCGACTCAAGAAATGGCACAGCTAATCGTGAATCGTATTCGGACAACCTTGCTGCATTATCATTATCCGAATCGGGTAGCAACTTCTGGAAATGTGGGTATGCCTTTTACGCCGTTAGAAATTCCTTTGGGTAAAGTGTGCCAATTCAACGTCTATCATTTGATGACGATCAGCGATCCGACTGCTCAATTTCCAGTTACCGTTAAGGAGGTCAACTAATTATGAAATTACAAGAATTAGCCCAAGTTATTCGCAGTAAGAATTCTGGTCCTTTCGAAATAACCTTTGATATCCTATTTAAGACGCAAGAGGATTATCAATTTTTTATCGATAGCAATGTCCTGACCAAGGAAGTCTTTGCTGACTTGTATCAAATTGACCCGGAAGATATTATTACCTTCGAAAGCTTTGAGGCAGCGCGGGGATTCAAGATCACCATCCCTCGTCCTTGGCCGCAAGGAAGTGTGGGGGAAAGTGATATGCATGGTTCTCAGCAATATGCCAATCTTTTGACTCTGGAGCTGCCGGAAAAAGCTTAACTGAAAAGGAACATAAATTCTTGTGTGCAAGAATTTATGTTCCTTTATTTTTATAGCCGTAGATTCTAAAGGTGTCACCTATTTGTTCAAAGGGAATCCGCAGTTCCACCAACAGCTGCTTAAACTTCTCAGACTCATCGATAACTTTACCTTCAATCAGCCGGCCTTGGAATCTTTCAAATTTCGGATACGCCTCCAGCCACTGGATCGTAAATAAAACCGGCATGCCCTCTTCATAATAGTTAGACCAGACGCCGTGATAACGCGGAACATTTTTCCTGAAATTACGAATATCCGGTTCAGTTTCATCAGTAACACATTTCACTAAATAAGCAGGTGAAAATGTGAAGTCTTTTTTGATGCCGTATTGCAGCTTGAGCCACTTCAGGTCATTCATCAGCGGAATCAATTGTTTCTGCTCAACGATTTGTTTGACGTTTTTTCGTAAATCCGGGATAAAATCCGGCTGCGCAGCCACGATACTTTTGTAGTTGTCGTAATAGGTTCTGAAGTCTTCCATTGTCTCTCACCCAATTTCGTTTGTCTTTCTTTAGTAAAAGTATAGCATCCTTTCGATAAAGCGATACACAGAAAAAATAGGCCCGACCGGAAAAATCATCCGATTGGGCCTATATTCGTTCTTAACTATTTTTTACCGCCGAAAGCGTCTTTGACTTTGCCAAAGAATCCTTCGTCTTTTTGTTCAGTTACTTTTTGTCCACCCGCTTCAGCGAAAGCACGCAAAGCGTCTCTTTGCTGATCATTTAGGTTGCGAGGTGTGATAATTTGCACGGTTACTTGTTGGTCACCGGTTGAATTACCTCGTAATTTTGGCGCACCTTTTCCGCGAAGTCTGAATTTCGTGCCGGTTTGGGTTCCAGCCGGAATTTTCAACTTCACGTCGCCGTGAACGGTTGGTACCGCCACTTCATCCCCTAGTGCTGCTTGGACAAAGCTTAGTGGCAAGGTGTAGTAAATTTCTGCGCCTTCTCGATCGAAAATGTCGCTTTGAGAAACCTTGAAGACTACATACAGATCGCCGTAAGGTCCGCCGTTTACACCAGCTTCCCCTTGGTCGGCTAAACGCATTTGTTGACCATCTTCTACGCCGGCAGGCACGTTAACCTTCACAGTGTGAGGGCGTTTTTCGTGACCTGAACCATGACAAGTAGGACATGGGTCTTTGATTTCTTTACCAGTTCCGTGACATACATCACAGGTTTGACGGCTCATTACGCGGCCAAGTGGTGTTTGGTGTTCCACGTTAACCGTTCCTGCGCCGTGACACTTATGACAGACAACTGGTTCAGTACCAGGTTTAGCGCCGTTTCCGTGACAAGTGTGACAAACTTCTTCACGGTTGTATTTGATTTCTTTTTCCACACCGAAGATCGCTTCTTCAAATTCCAAATTGATAGAATATTGCAAGTCTGCGCCTTGTCGTGGTGCGTTTGGATCGGCTTGACGACCACCGCCGCCTCCAAAGAATGATTCAAAAATATCTTCAAAGCCGAATCCCGCATTGCCGCCGCCGAAACCGCCTGCTCCACCAAATCCGCCAAAGCCTCCAGCTCCGCCACCAAAGTTTGGATCGGTACCAGCATGACCGTATTGATCATAGGCTGCCCGTTTTTGCGCATCACTTAATACTTCATATGCTTCAGAGATTTCTTTAAACTTATCTTCAGCATCAGCTTCTTTATTGATATCTGGGTGGTATTTCTTGGAAAGCTTGCGGTACGCTTTTTTGATTTCATCATCTGAAGCCCCTTTTTGCACTCCTAGGACTTCATAATAATCTCGTTTGTTAGCCATTGGCTTCCCTCCATCTTATTCACATCTTATGTATTGTATCATAATTCAAAATCAATACGCATATTTTCCCGATATTTTTTGGTGCAAAAGCCAATTTTTTAATGGAAAATAAAAAGCCAAAGCGATGACTTTGGCTTTTTATCGACTGGCTAATTATTTATCATCGTCGTCTACTTCTTCGAAATCAGCATCAACCACATCGTCGGCGCCGCCTTGCGCTGCTTCTGGGTTTTCTTGCGCTTGTTGTTGCGCTGCTTGTTCGTAAAGTTTTACTGTTAAGTTTTGTACGATTTCGTTTAATGAATCGCGTTTTTCTTTCATTTGTTCCAAGTCGTTGGCTTCAACTGCTGCCTTCAACTCTTCACGAGCATCTTCGGCTTTCTTCACTTCGTCAGCGTCAACTTTGCCTTCTAATTCTTTCAATGTTTTGTCAACAGAGAATAGTAAAGCATCGATGTCGTTGCGTAGGTCAACTTCTTCTTTGCGGGCTTTATCGGCTTCAGCATTTGCTTCTGCGTCTTTCACCATGCGTTCGATTTCGTCGTCAGACAAACCTGAAGAAGATTTGATAGTAATTTTTTGTTCTTTTTGAGTGCCTAAGTCTTTGGCAGACACATTTACGATACCATTTTTATCAATATCGAAGGTTACTTCAATTTGAGGGATACCACGTGGTGCTGGTGGAATATCCGTTAATTGGAAGCGTCCTAGAGTTTTGTTGTCGCTGGCCATTGGGCGTTCCCCTTGAAGAACGTGAATGTCAACGGCTGGTTGGTTGTCTGCTGCTGTTGAGAAGACTTGTGATTTACTTGTTGGGATCGTTGTGTTGCGGTCGATCAATTTAGTAAATACACTACCCATTGTTTCGATACCTAATGATAATGGCGTTACGTCTAGTAAAACAACGTCCTTCACATCACCAGTGATTACGCCGCCTTGGATAGCAGCACCCATTGCTACTACTTCATCTGGGTTTACTGATTTGTTTGGTTCTTTGCCAGTTTCTTTGCGGACTGCTTCAACAACCGCTGGAATACGAGTTGAACCACCAACTAAGATAACTTCGTCAACTTCAGATTGTGACAAGCCAGCATCTTTCAAGGCTTGGCGTACTGGAATTTTAGTACGTTCAACTAAATCAGAAGTGATTTCGTCAAATTTTGCACGAGACAATGTTGTTTCCAAATGCAATGGACCAGCATCGCCAGCTGTGATAAATGGTAAGCTGATTTGAGTTGAGCTTACGCCTGACAAATCTTTTTTAGCTTTTTCAGCAGCGTCTTTCAAACGTTGCATTGCCATTTTATCTAATGAAAGGTCTACGCCGTTTTCTTTTTTGAATTCAGCAACCAAATGATCGATGATCTTGTTATCGAAGTCATCCCCACCTAGTTTGTTGTCGCCGGCTGTTGACAATACGTCGAATACGCCGTCGCCTAGTTCAAGGATTGATACGTCAAACGTACCGCCACCAAGGTCAAATACTAGAATTTTTTGGTCTTTGTCTGTTTTGTCTAAACCATAAGCCAATGCTGCTGCTGTTGGTTCGTTGACGATACGTTCAACTTCCAAACCAGCAATTTTACCAGCGTCTTTAGTTGCTTGACGTTGTGAATCGTTGAAGTAAGCTGGTACAGTAATAACCGCTTTTTCAACTTTTTCCCCTAAGTAGTCTTCCGCAAAGCCTTTGATGTATTGCAGGATCATTGCTGAAACTTCTTGAGGTGTGTATGATTTGCCTTCGATTTCTGTTTTGAATCCAGCTTCACCAATGTGGCGTTTGATAGATGAAATTGTATTTGGGTTAGTAACTGCTTGACGTTTCGCAACTTCCCCTACTTGAATTTCGCCGTTTTTAAATGATACAACTGATGGTGTTGTACGGTTTCCTTCTGGGTTAGCAATAATTTTTGCTTCGCCGCCTTCTAACACTGCGACAGCGGAGTTAGTTGTTCCTAAGTCAATACCGATAATTTTACTCATAATTGAATACGCTCCTTTAAATTTTTATCTATATTATTGTGCTACGATAACCATTGCTGGGCGTAACACACGATCGTGAAGTTTATAGCCTTTTTGCAAGACTTGAATAATTGTGTCTGCGGCCACACCGTCTTCTGCCGGCATAGTTTGCAGGGCTTGGTGAAGATTCGGGTCGAAGGCTTCGCCGTCCGCCTTGATTTCTTCAATGCCTTCTTCTTTTAAGGCATGACGCAAGCTTTCCAAGGTCATTTCCACACCTTTTTTCAAGCTTTGGCCTTGATCATCAGCTACTTCGGTTTCCATTGCCCGTTCCAAGTTATCAATGACTGGAATCAGTTTTTTACCTAAGTCTTGAGAACGGTATTTTTGCAATTGTTCTCTTTCGTTGCGGTTGCGGTTGGTGATATTGGCAATCTCCGCTCGTGCTCTCAAATACTGGTCCTCAAGTTCGTCCACTTTGGCCTGTAAAAGCTCTTCTTGTGAAGCTTCCACTTCTTCGGTTGCTTCGGTTTCTTCAACTTCCAGCTCTTCATTTTTTTCTACTTCTTTTTCACTCACAATTGGGCCCACCTTTCTTCCCTTGTTTTGATTTGCATCAGCAGGGAGTAAAACTTATAGCTTTTCTTTTTTGCTTTCTTCGTACGCTTCCGCAAAAGCTTCCGTCTGTTCTTCAGTCATACCGGAATCATCTACGGCGTCTTCGGAAAATTGATCATACTGGGTGTTTTTATTTTTAAAAGCTTTTTCGACTGCCTCGGCTTCTTCTTCAGAAACACCGGACATATCGACAGCTTCTTTATCAAATTCTTTGTCGCTCATTGCCAACAGCTCCTTTATTGATCTGGTCGGTCAAGCGAACGATAATAGTCCGCCAACTTGCTTCCAAGCTCCTTGCGGAATACGTCAATCAAACTGAACATTCGGGAATAAGGCATATTTGCTGGACCCAACAAACCGATTATACCTTTTCCATGTCCCTCGATCTCGTAACTTGCTTGAATCAGGCTCATATTATCAAAAAGTTCATTGCCCAGCTCAGTACCAATCCGAATATGAATCGGCGCGGTAGAAGGCTGCAAAAGCTGCGTTAACTTGCTAGGGTCTTGCATTAACGAATACATCGTCTTGAACTGCTGTACATCTGGATCATGATTGTAGTTGAGAATGTTCATGCCGCCGCTGACAAAGACCTTATCTTCAAAGGCTTCATTCAACACGACATCAAACAGGTGCGAGATGCCGTCGGTGGTTTGAAAATAACGATGCAAAATCATCGGAATTTCCGTCCGCAGCTTCTGATACACCGTCAGCAGGGGTTCACCCACTAAGCGGTCATTGATAATCGCCACCATTTTTTCCAGGTCGCTGCTTTCCACGTTGTCGGGAATGCGAAACACCTGGCTTTCCACGTTGCCGCGGTCGGTTACGATAATCGCTAAGATCTGCTTGTCATTCAATGGGACAATCCGAAAGCCGGTCAGCTTGCGATCCTTCATCTCAGGGCCTAAAGAAAACGCCGTGTAGCTGGTCACTTGAGAAAGAATGTCGGCAGACTGACGAATAATGTCGTCAATCTCGTGGATATCCTTCCTTAAAGAGGAGCGGATTTGATCCACTTCTTGATCTGTCACCATTCCTGGCTTCAGCAGGTGATCAACATAATAGCGATAGCCCTTCATTGATGGGATTCGTCCAGAAGAAGAATGTGTCTTTTCCAACAAACCATATTCTTCCAATGCCTTCATGTCATTTCTAATAGTAGCTGAACTGGCATTGACGCCTTCTTCCATCAATTTCTTTGAGCCAACGGGTTGTCCGCTGGTGGTAAATTGTTGGATGATTAAACTAAGAATTAAATTTTGTCGTTCCGTTAACATGATCTTCACCCTCTTGTTAGCACTCTTTCTTGATAAGTGCTAACCCGATTACTAATATATCACATTGACACAGGAAGTCAAGTAATTATATGCAAAAATTAGCACTCTCGGGTCGAGAGTGCTAATTGTCGGATTCGATTAAAAATTGTTCAAAAACGTCGTTGCCGCGAAACAGCCCGTTTTGCGTTAACATCAAGGCTTCAGCGGTCTCTTTCAGCAGCCCTTCTGCCACTAAAACGTCGATTTTTTCCTGGTAAATGTCTGCCAATGAACAGTTAAATTTTTGCTTAAATTTTTCTTTATTGACCCCTGAGAGCTTCCGTAAACCCAAAAACATTTCTTCTTCAATTTGCGCTTTTCGGGTAAGCAGCTCCTCTTCGATCATGGGCAGCTTATTTTCTTTTAGCGGCTTTAAGTAGTGCTGGATGGGGCCATGATTTTTGTAGCGGAGGTTGCCTAAATAACCGCTGGCGCCTGCTCCGATACCGTAATAATTTTCGTTGTTCCAGTAGACCAGGTTGTGCTGACTTTCAAAGCCGGGTTTAGCGAAATTGCTGACTTCGTATTGATGGCGGCCGGCTTTTTCCATCGCTTCAATGGTTTCTAAAAACATTTGGGCTTCTACCTCTTGATCCGGCAGCTCCAGTTTTCCTCGCCGTACCCAGTTCATAAACATGGTCTTGTTTTCCAGGATCAGCGAGTACAAGGAATAATGAGGCAAATCCAGTTCTAAAGCTCGCTTGACTGTATCCCGAAAGCTTTCCAAGGATTGGCCGGGTAAAGCGTAGATCAAATCAATCGACACATTGGAGAAGTCTTTTTCTTCTAGTAAAGCGATGGTCTGATAGACGTCCTCGGCTGTGTGCTTGCGGCCGATTTTCTTCAGTAAACGATTGTCGAAGGTCTGCACCCCCATAGAGAGACGATTGACGCCGTAAGTTTTCATGACATCCAGCTTTTCAGCCGTTAAGTCCCCGGGATTGGCCTCTACTGTGAATTCTCCTTCAGTAAAAGGCAAGGTGTTGCGCAGGCCGCTTAATAGACGATCCAGTTGGGGCGCACTCAATGAAGTCGGTGTGCCGCCACCCACGTAAAGGGTCTTGCTGGAAGCTGCCGGATATTGCTGATGCAGCAGTTGGGCTTCCTTTAAAAGTGCTTCGATGTATTCATCCACCGGCTGTCCTTCAATAAAAACCTTGTTAAAATCGCAGTAGTAGCAGATGTGTTCGCAAAACGGTATATGGATATAGGCGGAGATATCCTCCGCGCCTGATTTATGTAAATTTGGCATACTTAAGTTCCTTTCAAATAACAAACTTCTTGAGGGTTGCTTGGCAGCATTCACCAAAAGCCTTCCTTACTATTTCATCATCTGGAAAAGAAGTCAAGCTATTGCTTAGTTGCCTGCATGATTTTTTGACAAAATTTATTGGCTTTTTGTTTAGCGATTCTTTATGATGAAGAAAAGTTTTAAAAGGAGGATTCACGCTGGTGCAATTTACAGAAATTTCAATTCATTCAGACCTGTTGGCTGAAGTGAAGGTAATTTATCTCGCGTCGTTCCCGAAAGAAGAGCAGCATCCCTTTGACTGGCTGGTGGAGATGGCTAGGCTTGGAAAAGGTCATTTTGGCGGATTGATCCAAGAAAATCGGGTGGTAGGAATGACCTATTACACTGTGGATGCTGGGATTGTCTATATTTTTTACTTTGCTGTCGACCCAGCGATTCGTTCGCAAGGATATGGTCATCAGATGATGCAAGCGATGCAGGAAAAATATCGAGACTATAAGTTTATGCTACTGATCGAAGAAATCTTAGAGGACGTCGAAAACAAGGAAGAACGAATCCACCGCAAAAACTTTTATCAGAAAAACGGCTTTGAAGGTAAGGATGATTTTGTCGAGGTGTTGGGTGCCACCTTTGAGTTGCTGCATTTGAAGAGCGGACATTCGTCAATGGAGGATTATCGGCAGATTAAGAGGTATTTTTATGCTGAGGTTGTGGATTAGGTTATGGGCGTTTCCAAAAAAGAACAGCCGCAAGAGATTCGTGATTCAAACTCTTGCGGCTTTCTACTATTATACTACTGCTCCTTTTTGGTAACTGAAAAGATAATCAACAGGAAAGCGGTGAAAAGCACACTCAAAACAGCGGTCTGCCAGACGAGCTTGGCTGGGATTTTCCTGTGGTGGCGAACCTTGTGATTCTCGGCGATAGAAATCGCAGCCTTTTGTAGTTGAGCAGCTTTGATCATAATGCGATTTTCAGTAGCCCCAGCCTTGTCACACGTCAGCAACGTCAGTTCTCCTCGATTTGCTTCATCCACTACGGACACCGCAGTCTCGGGAATCACTTGGTTTTTAGTGGTCTCATATTCATAATCCTCACCCAAATAATTGAGAAAAATACGAGAACCGTTTTCCAGCTGACCTAGACTGCCAAACAACAGCTCCGAATAGCCGACATGATGCCCGACAATCACAAAATTATTGGTTTGCGGGTTTCTTTCGGGAAACATCGTCCCGGCTCCTGACAATAAATCCACTGATTCTAGGCCAGCGTAAACTGGTAAGTTCATCTGTAACGATGGGATAATCAGTGTTCCTATCGCTTGATTTTCGGTAGGTGGAGTTTGCCAGACATCGGATAAGGTAATCGGTTGGATCGGTTCGAATTTAGGTTCTTTTAGTTCGGTTAGACTGGTGACTGGTTCGTTTCCTGCTTGGTGGAAAACCAGCATCCAGCCTTTGGCAATATTCAAGCTGATAAAGGCGGTTCCCACGATTAATAAAACCAGCATCAGCAGGCGTAAAGCAATCCTATTCATCTTTCTTTTTGTTTCTTCTGACTAACAAAATAACGACGATTAACAATAGGAAGATAATCGCACCCAGCAAGTAATAAATCCAAGTCATATCTGGTTTGTTTTCTTGTACATCCACATCAGCCTCGTTAAAGGAAGACGCAGTTCCCCGGGTTACTTCAAAGGGCTGCTCAAATTCCCATTTTTTCTGATAGTTTTGCGGATTGCCTTCGTTGTCTTCACCAAAGGTATATTCCCCATCGGTGTCTTTAACGGCATAGGCTGTAGCTCGATAAACATAATTTTCGGCTTCTAACTCCTGCCCATCCAGCGGAATACTGTACCAGAAGGATGAATTCGGCGCCATTTGCATATTTTCGCTAGTTGAGGAGTAGAGTACTTCGTCTTCACCTTCTCTGGTAACTTCCCCGATAATTGCTAAGCCATTTAGATAGTAAGGTGCTGGATTTTCAAAATGCCCTCTAATGACATTACGGACATTTCGTTGGGCAGCTTCGGCTTGGGTCAGCTTCAATTCGCCGATCCCTTTAGCTTCCGATTGATTCAACAATACCGCCAAGGCGTAGGCAAACTTATTTTTTACTGCTACTCCTTGCTCTTCCGACGATTCTTGGTTTTCATTTTCGACTGCTTGCAGGAAAATCCCACCGGCAATAACTCCAGGAATTTCTTCTTCTGGCATTTTCACTTTAAAAGTGTAGACCTGCTGGCTTCCTGCTGGAATGGTGACTTGTTTTTCGTATTCAACTAAATCCTCAAAGGGATGTTTCAAGGAGCTATGTACAGGAATCTCATTAGCTGAATATTCAACTACGCCGTTATCATTGGTTTTGGCGTTAGATAAGGCAATATTCACCGTTACATCTTGAGCGGTGCCGTTGGCCAGCTCTAAGCTCAGCTCTTGTTCCTGCCCCGGTTGCATCAGGACATCGTAATAGCCTTTTTGGCCGGCAATTTGATTTTCCGGCAATACTGGGTTCACGCTGAAGGGAAACTCGGAGGCTTCGGCGAAATCAGCTGCTCCTAAGCTGATAAACAAGGCAATAAAACTAGTAACTAATAAAATAAATGAGAATTTATTCTTCATACTGCGCGTTCCTTTCAAATGAACGGAATTTCCGTAAAATCGGAAATCCCGTCTTGTTTATGTGAAATAGTGTTAATTTTGGGCTGGTTCGTTGAAGCAAAACGGATTGTTGTTCTTTTCATTTTTTCTCCTTTGCTGAAGATCAGTCTATGCAGTTGGTCCTTGAGTCAGTGTCCAAGTAAGCTCGGTGTCATATTTGCCTTTTTCAGGGTTCGCAGTGCCTGGAACTTCCAGCTGAACTGAAGTTTTAGCCTCTTCTGCATCAGCACCGAAGCGCATTGTCCAGGTTCCTTTCCCTTTTCCTGATTCAGCTGAACCGACTGGCGATGCAGTTCCAGGGACTAAGTTGGTAATATCTTCTCCTGCAATCGCATCTTCGCCGTTGCCTAAGTTGATACTATTCGCTGTAATATTTTTCAAGGACAATTTCGCCCCTTTTAATTCTTTTTCTCCTTGTTTGAATTGGCTGCCTTGAGTAACCGTTAAATTCCAGCCGGTATATTCACCGGTTTTGTCAGTTACTTGGACATAGTTAGGGCCGTCTGGAGTCTCTCCGTTGTATTTTTGCAGCTGCGCGTTATAGGTTTCGGTTTTGGTGGAGATTTTTTGGTTGCCGAATTGGAAGCTCGACGCATAGTCGATTGATAACGGGCCGGCCGTTCCTTCGCCGGGTCCTTCTGGGTCAGTCGGATCAACTGGCTCCACTGGTTTTCCCGGTTCTTCTGGATTGCCTGGTTCGGTTGGATCAGTGTCTTGAATAAAGGTGATTTCTCCGTTTGATCCATAAGTTGCCGCATGGGCCGCTGTTCCGCCTAAAACGGAAACACTTACTAGTAACGCTGCGATTAGAATTGATGCCTTTTTCATATATATTTTCCTCCGATAAATTTTTTTGATTGATTATTAAGCAGGTCCTGAAACTAATGACCAAGTTAACGTAGTGGTATATTCGGCTGCGTTAGGAAGTGCACTGGCAGGAACTTCTAAATTACTGCCATGGTCAAAGCCCCATTTCCCTTTGCCTTGGTTTGCTTCAGCTGATACAATCGGAAAGTTTTGGTTCATGCTGTCAAACTTAACAGAGCTGGCTACTGTTGCTGGTGCTGTACCAACGCCTGTGCCGTCAGAAGCGATATTGGTTAAGGTTAATTCGGCTCCGTTAAGCTCAGAACCATTTGCCGCAAATTGTGCGCCTTGTTTTACTTGCAGATTCCAGCCTGAATACAAACCAGAAATGTCGACTACTTCAAATTTATTGCCGGTAGTCATATAGTTTTGTTCCTGAATGGAAATAACTTGTGATCCGAAGTCAAGATCTGAGACACTTTCGATGTAAAGGCCGTTGTTTCCTTCATCTCCACCGCGAGTAAACGTTACTTTCCCAGTTGCTGTCTTGTCCTCAGCTGCGTTGGCTGAAAGACCGCCTAGCATGGTTGTTCCTAGTAATAAACAGACAATTGCTGCATGTGCTTTTTTCATTATTGCTGTTCTCCTTTTTTGTTTTTTACTATTAATAAAAGCAACAATCCTACCAGCAGATAGCCAATTAGATTAATGCCAAAATAGTTTACTTGACCGGTTTGCGGCAGCGTTCGCTTACCGTTGGCAGTTATCCCGTACCGGCTGCCTCTTCCAGCTGTCCTTGGAAGCTCTGTTGAAGTGCGAGATTCAGGTGCCGAATCTGCTGGAGGAACAACTTTGTCTTCTTGCGGTTCCTCGTACTCTCCATAAAACCCGATTTGACCGTTGCTGCCATAGCTGCTGGCGTAGGCTGTTGGCAAGGAGAACGCAACTGACGAAAACAGTAAATAAAGCAACATAATTGAAATAAATCTTTTTCTTTTGAGCATCGCTTTTTCCTCCCTACTCATTGCTAGGTCCAGCCGTCAGAGTCCAAGTCAATTCACCAGAGTAATCCCCGGCATATTGCTGATCAATCGGCACTTTCAGCATTAAGCCGGTTGTCTCAGACCAGGTGTCGCTAATATTCTTAGTAGTTTCGGTATTGGCCGCAAAGGTGTCTGACTCTACCATGCGCGCTGCGCTGGAGATTTCTAAGTCGTCGTAGTACAAGCAACCTGCTAATGAACTCGTTCCACCACCGCTTAAGTTCACCATTAATGGCTTCGTTTCGGCCAAGGTGAGTTGCCATAAATTTGTAGTATAGCGATCATCGGTAATTGTTAAAGCGGTAGGTTGGCCTTGGGCATCTAACGTTTTTGGTTGGGTAAGAGTTAATCCATTTATATTGATTGCGTGGCTGCCAAAGTCATAGGTTGTCGGATAATTCATTTTGAGACTGCCGTCGTAGGTGTATTCTAATTCCACCTCAATACCTTCAGGAGGCATGTATTGCGGCAGCGGATCAGGGTTTGATGATTTGAGTCCGCGGTAAGTGTAACCCGGATAATTTTTTTGATAGCGACTGAAATCCGTATCCATTTCTTCATTCACGCTTACTAAGATTTCTTCCTCTTCCGGTTCTTCTTCGGCGGTACCATGTTTATATTTTTGGTGATGAATGGTCAACACGGCTGCTGTCGGCGGTTCAAATACTACTCGTTGATGAGCATTGGTATTAAAATTTGCGTTAAACCCCTCTTGGCTTGCTAAATGAGTGGAACTTGTGCTCTTGCTGCTGATCGGCGTACCGTTGTAGGTAATAGTCGTATTCCGCAGCGGCTGCCAATTATAGTTTGACGTCTCACTCAGGTTTTGATTGTTCCATAACCGGATTGAATGGGGATTTTCCGCTTTGAGAGTGGTTGATATCAATCTCATCAGAGCGTTGTCGTTGCCGTTTCTTGTTTTAGCAATGTCAAATATTGCGTTCTCACCGATGTTGATTGCCGAGCGCTTTTCCATGTAGATCATCGTTCCATCGTTTCGACTGGTATCTAGGCTATCCGAACGAATTTTAAAGCTGGCATTTTTACCCAAACGAATCTCAGAACCTTCGCCACGCATCATGAGTGCATGACCACTATTATAAGTTGCACCAGTAATGTTCATCTCAAAGCTTGCATCTTCCCCCAGTGCTAAAAGCCCTCGATTGCGGAATTCAACAGGGACTTCCCCACCAGAAAATTCACCGCCGGGTCCTTTATTTCTGCTCCCATCTCCATAGGAAGTGATTTTCAATGTGCCATCAATTTGGGCGCGAGCTCCTGTTCCAGTAAAATCGAGAACAGCTGCTTTGCTCTGTCTTGATTGACCGTTGATAATTTCGACCGTGGCGCTTTTTGGAATATAAAATAAATTACTCGTTTGTCCTTCGTAATTCACCTCTCCATTAGGCCAAGGAGCAGATTGAGCTGCGTTATTCAGTGCAATGGCCGCCGGGGAATAATCGGCGATTGTCCAATTCGGTATATTAGAACTAGAAACGATATTATTATCTAAGGTCACTGTAGTAGGTTCACCAGGTTCAATATAAAAATTGCCATTTCTAGTAATAGCAAAATTGGCGCCCTTCATACCACTTCGAACCAATATATTCGAACCTTCCTTAATATAAATTTGTCCGGCTTCGATATTTGATGAGTTGTAATAAGCTCGATCGTAGGTAAAATTATACGTCTGTCCGTCAAAAGGCGAAATATAATTGGGGTTTCCGCTCACTCCATTTTCTAGGGTAGTCTCCCCAGACAGGATGACTTTGCTACGACCACCTTCAAATATTTGGGTTCCTGCTTGCTTAATGTCGTGAAAAGTATAAACAGAATTGTCATTAAGACTATACGTGTAGCCATCGAATATCCCCCAAGGATTACCGTTGCCTATGTTCAGATTTTGGACAACCACATCGACCGAATTCGTCATCTGGTAGCTTCTTCCAGTAAACTCAATCGCGTAATTGTTTCCTTCGATGACGATGATTCTATTAGCCTCATTGGAAACCATAGTGCGACCAAGACCAGAATAAGTTAATCTGAAATCATTTTTAATCTTAATAACCGTAATATTTTTGCCATCCCTCGAAAGTCCAAGTGCGCTTTGGAACTCCGATTCATTCGTTACTTCACGAACCGCAACATTATCCGCCCCTTCAAGTGCAGCTGTATCCACCGGCAGCTGTCGTTCAGTCGGTCCATCAAGTGTTACCGCGGCTTTAGTCCCTGCCTGATCCGTTGTCTCTTTTATTGCTGCTTCTGTGGATTCTTCCGTTTGACTGGTTTCTTCGGATTGCTCCCCACGATTCAGTTCATCGATTTGATCTGTTTCAGCTGTCGAAGCAATCGAGTCTGAGGTGTCGGTTGCTTCTGACTCATCCGTTGATTCAACAGTAGCGGTTGTTGAATCCTCCGTTTCGATGTCCCGCTGGTTCAGTTGGTCGAGACTGTTTTCCAGTATTTCGTCTGATTTTGACTGCGGCAGCTCTTCAGAACTGGAAAGATTGCTTTGAACTTCCCCACTCTTAGTGACCGTTTCCGCAAATACGGGCGCCACTGACGCGGAAGCAATAAACATCAAACTAAGAATCTTTAGACCCTTTTTCAACTTTCGATTCCCTGCTTTCTTTAATTTTTGCAGCATGAACTTTCGCACCCTTCGCTATCGTGTCTAACACTCGTTTGAATAGCTGGCTTTACTAATCAATTAATAGCGCCCTATATATAGTAGTTGCGCAGCACTTCATCAGTTAACCGATACCCTCTTCCCCAAACCGTCTGGATCATGATGCCGTATTTGAAAAGCTCGCCAACCTTCTTATTAATATTTTTGGTAATCATTGATAGCTGAGCCTTGCTGGAATCCAAGGATTTCGATTCATTGCTTTTCCATAGATCTTGGGCGAGTTCCTCCCGAGATAACACCTCTCCCTTTGCCTCAAACAATTTGTTAATAAAATCTCTTTCTATTTTAGTTAATCTATACAATACCGCGATATTTTGTTTTCCTACTAAATCTTGTTCTTCCTCTATAGTCACAGTTGATTGAGTGACGGCAAACAGCTCGTGAAAGTCTTCAATTGTTGCCGCACAAGGTATCCAATCCTTAATCCCTTGATTCTTCATTTTTTCCAGCCGTTCTACTTTTGGAGGGCTGTCCATTTTTCGAATCATAGTGATTCTACCGTTTAATTTCTCAGCAATTTCTTCCACTTCGTTGTCTGACAAGGTCTCACTCAAAATAACTAGCCAGTGTTTACCTAGCAACTGACTGAAACGTTTTGAAAATTCAATACCATCGGAAAAATGGGTTGTACAAAACACATCGATGTCCATTCTCTGCAGCTTTAGTTGGATATCTGTTTCGTTTAACGCATTCTTGGTCAGAAGCAAGACATATTCAAATTTCATGATTGATCTACCACCTATCGATTTACTTTTTTCAGTGCTTAACAAATTTCTCATTCGCATTCTCAATTAATTTCTGCTTAGTACCAGCTTGACGATCACAGGTTTCGCCTTTTATCATTACAGAACGTTACTTATGTACACTTTATACGCTATTAAATGTTTCTTACTTTCAGCACTTAAGATTATAACTGCAATTATGATTAAATAAAAATTCAGGTTCCATTATGATATAAGCAAAATCTAATATCTAGAATGGTTATTGATAAACAAATTAAGGCTTGATTAACAAGGTTTTCCCCTTTTTATACTGTTATCAAAATGATCTTTTTTTCGATTTTTTTCCATTTTATGCACCGCGAACGGGGTAAAAAATAGAAAAAAAATTTTCCGCTATTCATTTAGCCGTTTTCACTGATAATTTCTCACCAAAATTACTCGATTTCGATTAAATAAATCTTTTTTATCCGGTTTGAAGCGAAATCTTTTTTTCTGCGTATATTTACTTTAAGAAAAGAATTGGTACAATAAATTCTGAAGCGGCAGTCTTAGTCCCGATCCTGCACTATTATTTCGAGACCGAACCATCTGCCCTTATAGACGGAGGAGAATAAACCCATGCTCTCAATATTTTTAAACGAAGAAGCGAGAAAGAAAATAGCTATTTTGGAGGCTATTACTCATTTGGATTCGGGAACATATTCAGTCGCCTATTTAAGTTCCTTAACCAACTTATCGAAACGAACCATTAATTCCTATTTACCCAAAATAAATCGAGATGTCGCTGAATTGTATAGTTTTAAACTGTTAGATGAAGAATCACGCATTACATGGATCAGAAAACAAGTGAATATTTCCGAATACCGCCTGTATTTGGCTCGGAAGTCGCTGGCCTATCGTTTTATTTTGTACGCCTTTAGGTATCCAGAGAACGACTTTGCTGATTTCTGTACTTTTTCCTATGTCACCACCTCCTCAGCTAGGAGAATACTGACACCCCTAGTTGATTTTTTTAAACGTTTTGACATTAAAATTCGCCTTTCCAGCATGAAATTTATCGGCAATGAATTTGAGATTCGCAGTCTTTTTTATTCGGCTTTCTGGGTTATTTCTTATGGGGCTGATATTATTGAAAATGAAAACGACCTTTCTGAGGAAATTGAAGTGTTGGAAAAAATTGGTGTTTTGACCTGTCCTTCCATTAATACCGATGAAGTGCTGTTGACTCTTTTAATTGCCAAGAAGCGGATGGCGGCAAATTATCCGATGCCTTTTTTCCCCTTGGATAATCTGCCTTTTAGTGAAAACGACCGTCAGTATTTAGGGAAATATATTGGCCAGTATGTGACTGATCAACAGCAGGCACAGCAGGAATTTTACGGACTGCTTTATGCAATTTTTCATTCCAACTTTGTGATTGAACCCGACGATCTTCGCACGGAAAAAATGATGGACTACTTTGAGGTGCTGGCGAAGGAAAAGTCTGCGCTGGCTAAGCTGGTAAAGCAATGCTTAACTCATTTAGGGCCAAAATTAGTGGACAAGAAATCCCCGGTACAATCTGCCAATATTCTGATTGTGCTTTTGAAGTTTTTCCCGATGGAACGGGTGATTTTCAACATTTCGGAATTTAAGGTCCGCAGCCAGGATATGCTACCGGCAAGAGGCGCAGCTGTTAAAAGGATCACCGCCTTTGTAAACAAAATCACTCGCCAAATGGAATTGGAATGGGTGGAGGATTGCAGCGACAGTCTTATTTTGTACCTGAATTATGTAGTAACGCCTTTTTTGAAGCAGCATGAGCGAAAACTGAAGGTGGGGATTGCTCCTATGCCGAATTATCCCTTGCAGGTGGAGATCATTGAATTTCTCGCTGAGCTTTCCTTCGTTGAATACAGCTTTGCGAAGAACGCTGCTTCAGAGGTGGATCTATATATTTCAACTTTTGTGAATCATCTGCCTGAGCAGACGAAGCCCAGCATTTTAATCGATTTGAAGGGGCTGTCCACTGAAACCAAAACTGGAATGTTCAAACTTTTGTACGAGGAATATCAAAAAATTAAACGAACACCTTTGGCAAAAAACAGCTGATTGCGAGGTCAAAAATAGGGTAGAGGGGAA
>NZ_JAFREM010000017.1 GCF_017377575.1 Candidatus Enterococcus moelleringii | reverse complement strand
GACTTATGTCACAGCCTCTTCTGTGTTTGCTTATTGTTTTAAGATGTAACCTTTGCGCCAAACGGTTTGAATAATTTCGCCTTCGATGTCGTTGGCTTCAAATTTCACCCGCATGTTTTTGATTAAGGAAGACAACTGAACCATTCTTGATTGGGTAATTTCACCCCACAGCAATTCACACAGCTCTTCTCGGCCAACTGTTTGACCACGTTCTTGTTTCAGCTTCTGGAAAACCTTGAACTCACTAGCTGAGAAGGACGCCAGTACATTTTCCATTTGTTTGCTGTTGATTTTCGAAAATTGACCTTGCGTAAATTGCTGGAATGACGAGTTGTCCAAGGCAATATTGTAAAATGGCGAAGCAATTAGTTCGCGAATTTCTTCTGCCGAAGCGTCCGAGAACATCCAGTCAGTAATTTGATCCTGACCTAACAACACTTTTTCTTCTTCGACAAACGAACGATTCGCTTTACGGAAAATCAACCGTCCTTCTTTAACGATATGAGGCAGAATTTCTTGAACTTCCCGACATGAGATTGTTTCGCTTAGGATCACTACTGAGAAATAATCGGCTAAGCCAGCACTGTCGTCAGATACGATTAACGACTGAAGGGTACTTGAAGATGAGAAAACTTCGAAGTTTAATCGTTGAAGCTGTTGAAGTAATTCTTGTTCGGACAACACGTTTTTGGTGAGTAATAGTATTCTGATCATTGGTCTTCCCTCTTTTTATGTATTAATTTTCTAAAATTTAACTTTCTATTACTATACAATAAAATAATATTATAGTCTTGCTTTTTTAGAAAATTCTTTTTCTTTCAATACTTGTTATTTAAGAAGGGGAAACCGCGCCAATACTAGGCTCAGTTGTTCTTTTTCCATTTTTTTTACAAAACTGAAAATAATTTGTCAAAAAAATTACTGAAAAAAAGAAAAATCGCAGTAGCAACTGCGATTAAGCGACCATTTTTTTCAGTTCTTTTTCCTGTTTAATTGCTTTATCAAAAATTGGTAAATTGAAATGTTTATAAAGCGTGCCGGCCACAAAGTAGGCAATGTTGTAATCCACTAGGCTGTGAATCACTCCGCCGATCCCCATCAAAATAAACACGGTGTAAATATAACCTTGCGAATAATACGTATCCGGCATATTTCCCATAAAGTAGAACACGCTGACTACGATCATTTCCGCAGCTGAATGAATTAAGCCGATAATTAGGTTAAAGACTTGAAATTTTCCATTCGACAAAGTAAACTGACCGTTTTTAAAGACGATTTCGGGATGCTTTTGCAGGTAACGAGCGCCGATTACCGCAAACAAAATGTGAGAAAACGCCCGCAATGCGATGATTGGTGATGTTGAGATGAAAAAGCCAAAGGCGGTTCCGAGAACTACCGCTACTGCCATTCCTGGTGAAAAAAACATGGCGATAAATACTGGGACGTGACTGGCCAACGTAAAGGATGCCGGTGGAATCACTACCTTGGGCATTACCATAGGAATCAAAACCCCTAACCCGATTAGTAAAGCTGAAATCGTTAAATGTTTTACAGAATTATTTTTCATAATTGCCTCCTGAGGTGTCTTGACATATATAGCTGAGTTCAAGTTTAGTTGAAGTCGACAGATGTGTCAAGACATATCAAAAAGAAGCATGGCGATCCATGCTTCTAGCGGTAGGCGATTTGAGCTAAACGGTCTTCTTTTTCTGCTTCGGAAATATCGTGTGCTTCGGCATAACGATTGTGTTCGTGAGCCGCGCATTCATAAGAGCAAGCGCCTAAATAGCGTGCTTCATTTTCTTCTGAGACTAAAATCTGACGGTTGCATTCTGGATTGCTGCAATTGATATAGCGTTCGCAAGGTGTTCCGTCGAACCACTCTTTGCCGACAACCTGTTTATCCACTTGGTTGATTTCGACTGCGATCCGTTCGTCAAAGATGTACATTTTGCCATCCCACAGCTCCCCTTTGGTTGCTGGGTCCTTGCCGTAGTTGGCGATTCCACCATGTAATTGAGCTACATCGTCAAAGCCTTCTCGCAGCATCCAGCCGGAAAATTTTTCACAACGGATCCCGCCGGTACAATAGGTAACGACTTTTTTGTCCATAAATTTTTCTTTGTTAGCGCGAATCCATTCAGGCAGCTCACGAAACGCACGAATATCGGGACGAACAGCGCCGCGAAAATGTCCCAAGTCATATTCGTAATCGTTTCGAGCATCAATTACGACAGTATTTTCATCTAATAGCGCTTCCTTGAATTCTTTTGGTTCCAAATAGTTCCCCGTTACTTCTTTCGGATCGATGTCGTCTTCTAAATTCAAAGAAACCAACTCTTTACGAGGTCGGACAAACATCTTCTTAAAGGCATGATCTTCACTTTCGTCTATCTTGAAAAAAGTATCCTTAAAGCGTTCATCTTGATGCATGTATTTCATATAGCGATCAGTTGCTTCATTGGTGCCGGATAACGTTCCATTGATGCCTTCTTCAGCCACCAGAATCCGCCCTTTCAAATCCAGCTCGCGACAAAAAGCCAAATGCTCCTTCGCAAACTGCTCCGGATCGGCAATTGGTGTGTATAGATAATATAATAAAACACGGTAATTCATGATAATTCCCCCACTTTCTTCTCCCACTATACGGAAAGTTCAGGAAATTGACGACTGCTTTGCTTGTTCGGTTATGTACAAATAGAACTACCGGGGTACGAAAAAGATCTTAGCGAGACGCTAAGATCTTCATTTATTTTACTCTTGATCATTTTCTTTTAGCTGACTTACCAACTAACGTTTGGTTTTAAAGTTCTTTATACTTAACTCATACAAAGTCTCACTAATTTTATCTAATTCACGATTAGTCTCTTTTAGGTAGCCACCTTGGCTGCCTATCGCTGTTGCAGAGA
Source organism: Candidatus Enterococcus moelleringii (assembly GCF_017377575.1). Classification (GTDB taxonomy): domain Bacteria; phylum Bacillota; class Bacilli; order Lactobacillales; family Enterococcaceae; genus Enterococcus_A; species Enterococcus_A moelleringii. The sequence continues at coordinate 80,891 of NZ_JAFREM010000017.1, read as the reverse complement.
GTCCTTTTTCCAAAAGACTGATTATACTTTGATTCAAAGACATGCCATCATCTTCCGCATAGTCCGCAACTCTTCGATGCAGATCTTTTCCAATTCTCACAGTTAGTCTGCCACTATAACTATGATTTTCTTTGAATGGCAAGGGAATATCTCTGCCTTCAGCTAAACGAGCATCCACCCAAATTTCTTTTGCTTCCAATAATTCATCATAGACCTCTTGATAAGAGTCTCCGTAAACTTTCAAGCCGGGCATTTCTTTAATCTCGGCTGAAAAAATATCCTGTTCCTCATCTTCATCATAAAATTTCTTGATTACGACAGGGTATTCTAAAGTTAAATACTCTTCTTTAGTCATCAATTTCTTTCACCTCATCTATGAACCTGACACAATCTCTTATATAAACAGCTTTTATTGGTTTCTTTGAAGGGATTGTCAGAGTCCTTTCAATTTTTGGGTGACTAACTGCAAAATGACTTCCACCCGACCTCTCAAAAACAGTACATCCAAATCTTCTAAGAATAGTTATTAGTTTTTCTTTCGAAACATTCTTAGGGTTATTCCTCATTTTCTCTAACTCTTTTTCCGCTCTTGTCAGATTATATCACCACGCACCATATATAGTGTCATTATATGTTTAGTATCCCATAAATAAAATTCGGATTCAAGCACCCTCTGATCTTTCCAACAAATAAAAACTGACCCGCGCGTAATTCGCCGGATCAGTTAGCTTGCTTATTGAATTGATTCTACATTTTCTGCTACGGGTTGTTCCGCTTCCGGAGTTGGTGCTGGATGAGCGGCTAAATATTGCGCCACTCGGTTTTCCGCATTTTGCTGCAGGTTGTAGTAATAGAAGCTGATATCGTTATTGTGGAAAGACCCTTCTGGGAAAATTTTGCGGGCACTTTCCGGCATTCCGTAACGAGCGACATCGGCAGTGGAACAAATAACTAAGCCGCGCGCGGTGTCAACGCGGGCATCTGCCACTCCCATTGCTCTTTCATAGTTCCCTTCCTCATTACGCACATAGGAGCCTAGGTTAGCCTCCACTGGTGCTGGTGTCTCATCTCGCGTCCAAGTGATCGGGTTAATTGCCAAAGCACCAGGAGCCGTAGTAGACAGCTCTCCTTCAAAGGTTGGCGAAACTGTGTTATAAGAAATAATTACGCCAGTATCATCGGGACCTTCCGCAAACTTAGTTTGAGGATTGGCATCTAGTTCAGCTTGAGTTACTGATTGACCTAACACATAAGCCGCTACCATTCGCTCATTTACCTCAGGATTCTTTTTCAAATAGTCAAACAAAATTTCTTTCACCATTGAAGCCCCTTGAGAATGTCCAACTAAAATAAATGGTCGACCATTGTTATAATTTTCGATGTAATAATGGAAGGCCGCTAGTACATCAGCTTTCGGTACACCGTTAGCATATTCAGCCTGCTTTTCCGCTGATTGACTCAGCAGCCAATTAGCATCCAACTGACGATAATATGGCGCAAAGACGTTGCCGCTGCTTTCAAAGGCTGAGCCTTGGTTGGCCAGGAAGACTTGCGCACCTGCTTGCATACTCAAATTATCAATCTTCGATACTGGAGATTGATTGCCCTGTTTTTGATAAGCGGTCGGATATAAAATAAATACGTCCGCCAGTTCAGTTGGATCGGTGGTTTTCGCCAACCAATTGTCCACATCATGATAATCAGATGGTTCAATCGTATCCCCGGTTTTAGCCGGTGTTTCTACCGCCGCTGACTGTTTGGTTTCAGTTTTTTTATCGTTTTGATTACAAGCAGAAAGCAAACCTAACGCCAGTAATCCGATCATGGAGCCGTAAATCAATTTTTTCATAGGAATCCTCCTTGCAGCTTAGTATAAATAAATTCCGAGGAATAAAGCAGAGCCGCGGGTTCTTTTTAACAAAAAATACGAAAAGAATTACTCTTCTCGTATCGTTTTATTGGCTTCTAATGCATTGGATAAATCAGCATATTCCGCTAATGACAAGGTCTCGCCTCGGCGTTTTGCATCAATGCCAGCTTGTTCTAAACTTTTCTCCAACCAGGCGCGGGTTTCTTCATCCTTGCCATAGCTGTGCAGCAAGTTGTTCCAAAGAGTCTTCCGACGCAAAGCAAAACCGGCTTTAGTTAAACGGAAAAATTCTTTTTCGTTGGTAACCGTCACTGCTGGTTTTTCCCGACGGACCAGACGCAAAATTGCTGAATCCACATTTGGTTGCGGAATAAAGACGGTTTTAGGCACAATAAAAGCCGTAGTTGCTTCCATATAATATTGCACAGCAATGGTTAGTGAGCCGTAAGCCTTGGTTCCCGGCTGAGCTGACACACGATCCGCCACTTCCCGCTGCATCATTACTACCATTTCATCGACTTCCAGCGCTGAGTCCAGCAAGTGCATCATGATTGGTGTCGTAATGTAGTAAGGTAAGTTTGCCACGACTTTAATCGGACCTGCTTGGTCGAAATAATCAGCTTCTTTGACTAAGTCCGCTTTCAAAATGTCCTCGTGTACCACTTTGATGTTGTCATAAGGGCTCAGTGTATCTTCCAACACAGGAATTAGACGATCATCGATTTCAAAGGCTAACACTTGATGCGCGGCTCTAGCCAGGTGCTCAGTTAAAGCACCAATCCCAGGACCAACCTCGATGACATTGGTTTGGGCATCAATACCGGCAGTTTCGACAATTTTTTGTAAAATATTTGGTTCAGTCAGGAAATTCTGACCTAGGCTTTTCTTAAAGGAAAAACCGTGTTTTTTCAAAATCTCTTTGGTTCTTGAAGGTGTTGCTATATCTTTATTCACAGTGTCTCCTCGACTTTCTTCATGGCCGCGTGCAATTCTTCTTCGGTGATACGAAACATCGCTAGACGCTTTTCCAGCTGTTTGGCATTCATATAGCCAATCCGCAGTTCTTCACCTAAACGTTCCCGTTTTTCACGGGCTTGAGCTCCCGCTATTAAACCATATTCCATCAAGGTTTGTCTAGGTATCATCGTACTTTTTGTTTGTTGCGGCGTAACCACCTGCCGCAGCGCTTCAATAATTGCCTCGTCACTGGCATGTTCGACTCCAAGACTGGCTCCGCGTTTTGCCGGGGTGGCCATGCGCCGAGACAAGAAAGCATGCTTAGCTTCGGGAATCTCTGCCATAATGGTTTTGCGGATCTTCTCCCCGGAAAAATCTGGATCAGTAAACACGATTACCCCACGAGTATCTTGGGCATGTTCGATTTGCTCCAAAATATCTTCGTTAATTGCTGAGCCTCTAGTTTCAATCGTGTCCACATCGCCAAAGACTTCCTTTAAACGCTTGGTATCGTCTTTACCTTCAACCACAATAATTTCTTCAATACTATGCTCAGTCATGGGCCGCAATCCTAAATAAACGATGAGCATTTTCAGTCGTATGTTGGGCAATTTCTTCCAATGGCAACTCCCGCAACTCAGCAATTTTTTCCGCCACATAGCGAGTGTAACCTGGTTCATTGCGTTTGCCGCGATAAGGCATCGGTGCCAAATAAGGCGCATCAGTTTCCACTAATATTTTATCCAAAGGCACAACTTTGGCAGCTGCCTGAACATCTGGTGCATTCTTAAAGGTCACCACACCAGAGAAAGACACGTGCATGCCTAAGTCCAAGAAACGCTTCGCCCATTCGTCATCACCGCTGAAGCTGTGCATGATACCGCCGATTTCACGAATGTCCTCTTCCTTCAGAACTTTATAGGTATCTTCAATCGCATCGCGGGTATGGATGCTGATAGGCAGGTTCATTTCTTTGGCAATCGCGATTTGGCGGCGAAAGACTTTATCCTGCACGTCTTTAGGATCTTCCATCCAGTGATAATCCAAACCGATTTCACCTAAGGCCACGACTTTTGGCAAGGTCAATTGCTGCAACAGTTTTTCTTCTACTGCTTTGGTGTAACTGCCGGCTTCAGTTGGGTGCCAGCCGATAATCGAATGGATGCCTTCATAGGTTTGGCTCAACTCCAGGCTTTTTTCAATCGTAGGTGTGTCAAAGCCCACGACCGCCATTTCGGTAACTCCTAGTTCTTTCGCACGTTCCACCGTTTCTGGGATTTCATCTTTAAATTGTTCTGCATTCAAATGGGTATGTGAATCAAAAAGCATTATTTATCGCTCCTTATTTCTTCAAATTCAGTTTCTTCACGCTTTCCATTCTACTACAATCTTAGCCGAAATGCAGAGTTCGCCTTTTTCTAAACTGACTCTTAAACTTATTAGGTAGAAACTTACATCTTTAGTCGGATGTAAGTCGGGTCAAAACTTTCTATAATAACTTAATGTCGGCAGCAAACCGACATACTTTAACTAGATGGAGGGATTCGATGAATAGTTTTCAACAAGAATATCCCAATACAGCAAAAGCTCTCAAACAAAAATTTCCCGAAAAAGCGCCCTTATCCAGCATTTGGCACTGGGTAGTCTTAGTACTTTTCAGTTTTCTAACCGTCACCACCATCCAAAATCAGCTGTGGACAATTGGCGGATTAATTCTTTTGACCGCCTTAGTAAAAGGACCAGGTTTACTGATTTGGGGGATTATTTATTCCTTTTTAGTCAGTTTGTTTCCACCATTAGGGATCGTTTTGTCCGCTATTTTCTTTTTGCTGAACATTCGATTGCTGACTCGCAGCTGGCGCGTCAATCTGATTACCACCCTGTTTTATTTTTACCCGTTAGGAATCAGTATCCTGCAGCACTTCACTAACTGGACAGCTACTTGGCAATCCGCTTTACTGCTGTTACCGGGTTTGATTGTTCTGCACTTTGGCTTGACCAAAGTTTATGCTTATCATCCTAACGCTCGCCAAGTGGCTTGGACTATTTTAGCCACTCCTTTTGAGCTGATGTCCTTGCTGCTGCCAAAACGCTTCAAGAACCGTTTCAAAGGACCGGATTACCGGAAAAAACCAACCATCCATAAAACCAGCCGATTTTAGGCGAAAAAATAGCCGTAGGCAGAGTGCCCGCGGCTATTTTCTTATTCAAAATCTAATCGTTCCTGTGCATGCATCTCTCTCTTTAGTTTCTTAGCTGCTCCGATGTAAAGGGTGCCTGTCAATAAAACTGACACTGCATCGGAAAATGGTGCGGAATATAAGATACCTTCCAAGCCCCAAATATTAGAGAACACGAAAATCGCTGGCAGCAACAATAAAAATTGCCGAGTCAAGGTCAAAATAATCGCAATTGTCGTCTTACCAGTCGCCTGGAAGTAGTTAGAGGCAACAATTTGAAAGCCAATCACTGGCAAACAAGTGAACCAAGCCTGTAAGGCGAATGAGCTAAAAGCCATCAACTCTGGATCGCGGTTAAACATAGATACCAACAATCCTGGTGCCACACGAGTGACAATCCAACCAACCACAACGATGGTGGTCGCTGCCATAATGGCGATTTTCTGCGCCTGCCATACCCGATTGAATTTCTTCGCTCCATGATTGAAGCTGATGATCGGCTGCGTTCCCTGCACCAATCCCGTAATCGGCATCAACAAAATCGTTTGAATACTGTTAACAATCCCCATACCAGAAACTGCGATGTCGCCACCGTAAGCGGTCAAATTCACATTCAACACAACATTTAACAAGCTATTAGCCAATTGAATGAAAAACGAAGGCAAGCCCAGCGCAGTTAGACGGCTAGCCGTGCGCCATTTTAGACGCATGTTTTTCAGGTGAATCTTGTGCCGGCTGCGTTTGCCTTTAAAATAAGCTAGAATCCAAACCATGGAGATAAACTGTGAAAGAATGGTCGCCCAAGCCGCACCAGCCATTCCCATATTGAAGACATAAATAAAGACTGGGTCCAAAACGATATTCACGCCGGCTCCCATGAACATAGTGATCATGGCTAGTTTCGGCTGACCATCTGCCCGCATGAAGTTGTTCATGCCCAGGCTGACAATTTGAAAAATCGCACCAAAGAAAATAACCCGCATGTATTCCATTGAGTAAGGCAAGACTGTTTCACTGGCACCGAATAGCGTCAGTACGCGGGTTAAGAATAATTGGCCCAATATCATAAAGGCTAATCCGCTGACAATCAATAAAGTAAAGGCATTCCCCAAAGCTTCTTCCGCTTCCTTAGGCTTCCCTTCCCCTAGTTTGATAGAAAACAGCGTTGCACCGCCGACACCAAACAATAGTCCGATCGCGATCAGAATAATCATAATCGGAAACCCGATTGTAATCCCAGCCAATCCATTTTGGCCTAAACCAGGTGCATTGCCGATATAAATCCGGTCTACTACGTTGTACAAGGCATTAATCACCATGCCGATAATTGCGGGAATTGAAAATTGAATAATTAATTTTGAAACCTTCTCGATTCCTAATGGATTTTTACTTTCTTCCATTGCTTCACCCCTCATATTTTTCTGCTTTTTCAACGATATCTAACAAACTATTGTAAATAAATTCCTGTTGCTCCTGATCAAAATCCTCTAATAAAAACCGATTCCAGTCCTGCAGCTTTTCCATAATCGTAGGCTTGATTGCTGCACCCTTTTCCGTAATTGAAACGAGGTTATACCGCTTATCAGCAGCATCCTTCTTCTTCGTCACATACTCTTTTTTCATCAATGACTGCAGTGTCCGGGTGATTGATGCCTTATCCAATTGCAGATAATGGGCAATCTCGTCTTGGGTAACCGGACTCTTCTTATATAGATACATTAAAACTGCCTGTTCGCTGGCTGTCAGATCATAAACCACCAGCGCTTCATTTAAGTAGGCCTGATTTTTACGATACAAAATAGAAATTAATCGACCTAAGCTTTGTGCCATACATTTCGCCTCCCTATTCATACTAAGAAGAATTAGTTGCGTTGTCAACTAATTTTTTTAATTGCTCTACTTGATTAGTTTTAGGTTGAGCCAATTTATGAGGATTTTCTTATTCAAATAAGCATTAATTTTGTCGTGATTTTGCCGATTTGTTACGATAAACCTGAAGATAAGCCAATTTGTAATTATTATCGAAAGGAAGTGAAACCAATGACTGCAACTCGAGCACCCTTTCTCAAGACCATTATGCCTTATAAGGAACCCGAGGAATTGAGCTTTTACTGTGCTTCAACGATGGTCAGCACCCACCGGGTTACCTCCTATCAAAAAACAAATGGTTCATTATTTTACATAGCTGAATATTTATATGGTACACCAGCTACTATGTGGTGCGAGCAAGACATGATCATTGCCTGTGCCTACTTGAATACAAAAAATCTCGAAATGTACTTCCAATTACCAGATAATCGTTTCGAGAAAATCGTTTATAAACGGTAGCTTTCAGCATTGTAAGGTTGCTTGCCTATTTTGTAAGTGGTTTCTCCTTTATCGGCTTGGTATGATAAATACAACAAGAAGGACAAAGGAGATGGATGAAAATGGATCAAGTATTAGTAGCAGCAGCAGCGGTGAGTGCGATGTTAATCGTCAGCATCATTCGTAAAAGAAGAACCCAAAATAAATAATCCACTTAAGGCTGGCCTTGCCAGCCTTTTTTGGTATAATAGCCTGTAAAAAACGATTAACATTGGAGGCAGGCATGGATCAAACTTACTCGTGGAACACCCATGAACAACTAACGGAAAAGCAATTGCCAACTGCTCCCAAAATAAAAATACTGGATGATCCTCAGCTGCGCATCCAGCTGGAAGCTACTTTAGAACTGCTTCCCCATGCCTTATTAGCTGAATGGACTATACACCAAGCGCTGCCCTACTTGCGTTACCTGGATGTACCCTTGCAAAAAGATCCGCGAATTAATAAAGCAATCGAAACTTTAAATCGGCGAATCAAAGGTGAGTGCTCGGCTCACGAACTCCGGCAAGCCGGGTTTGCGGCAAATCAATTAGCCCAGGAATCTTCTTCAGAACTTAGTAAATACGCGGGCAGAGTCTTTGCTCAAGCCATCGCCACCGGCCACATGCGGGGACACGCCTTAGTTTCGGCAGATTACGGAATTAAAGTGATCAACCGGCTTTTTCCTAAGGATTCATTACAGGTTAGACAACAGCGAGAAATGCAGCTGGCTAGTGCCCGGCATTTTTTAACTCGAAAAAAATAGACTGAGTACGGCAACGGGGGCTGCCATACTCGGTCTATTGGTGCTGCCTAGTTGGTTAAATCTTCGCCATTAGTTTCAATGACTTTTTTGTACCAATCAAATGATTTTTTCTTGCTGCGTTTTAACGTTCCGTTGCCTTCGTTGTCACGATCGACATAGATGAAGCCGTAGCGTTTTTTCATTTCACCAGTTCCCGCAGATACTAAATCAATACAGCCCCAAGTTGTGTAGCCTAATAGGTCCACACCATCTTCGTCCACTGCATCACGCATCGCTTCAATATGTGCTGCTAGATATTCAATGCGGTAATCATCTTCCACATAACCATTTTCATCCGGGTTGTCCACAGCACCTAAGCCGTTTTCTACTACGAATAATGGTTTTTGGTAGCGGTCATACAGGTCGTTCATCGTAATCCGCAATCCAAGTGGGTCAATTTGCCAGCCCCATTCGCTTGCTTCCAAGTAAGGGTTCTTCACTGAAGCAAAGATGTTGCCTTCAGTTTGTTCCAACAATTCTGGGTCCGTTGTTGATACACGAGAAGAATAGTAAGAAAACGAAATGAAGTCAACAGTGTGAGCCTTCAATAATTCTTTGTCTCCTTCTTCCATCTTGATCTCGATGCCTTTACGTTCCATTTCTTTTAATGCATAGGCTGGGTATTCGCCGCGAGATTGTACATCGATAAAGAAGTAGTTTTCACGGTCATCTGAACGAGATGCCCAAACATCTTCAGGTTTTGATGAATATGGATAATAAGCACCCGCTGCCAGCATACACCCAACTTGGTTTTCTGGATCAACTTCATGGGCAATTTTCGTTGCAACTGCTGAAGCTAACAATTCATGGTGAGCGGCTTGATATTTGATTTGTTCCACATCGTCGCCTTCTTCAAAGTACAACCCAGCGCCCATAAATGGTGCGTGCAGGATCATATTGATTTCGTTGAAGGTCAACCAGTATTTAACTAAGCCTTTGTAACGAGTGAAAATCGCTTTACATAAGTTTTCGTAGAAGCCGACTAATTCACGGCTGCGCCATGCACCATATTTTTCAACTAAATGCATTGGGCAATCAAAGTGAGTAATCGTTACTAATGGCTCGATGCCATGTTTTTTGCACTCTTTGAACATATCTTCGTAGAATTTCAGACCTTCTTCGTTTGGCTCAGTTTCGTCGCCTTTCGGGAAGATCCGGCTCCAAGCAATCGATAGACGGTAGGTTTTAAAACCCATTTCCGCAAACAAAGCAATATCTTCTTTGTAGTGGGTATACATATCAATCGCTTCTTTAGCAGGATAGAAATGGTCCTCGTCAAAATCGAACATTTTCTGTTGTCCGCTGATTACTGGAAAACGATCCTTGCCGATTGGCACAACGTCTACGTTAGCTAAACCGCGTCCACCTTTATCATAGCCGCCTTCACATTGATTGGCCGCTGTTGCGCCGCCCCATAAAAAGTCTTTTCTAAATCCCATGTTTTATCTACTCGCTTTCTTTTATACTTCTCGTAATGATTTTGCTACTTCGTCTTGCACTTCAACGCCTTCTTTTTCTAAGCGTTCGATGGTTTCTTTGAAGTTTGGTAAATGTTTTTTGTGAGCAATAAATAATTCATCCATGATTCGTTTCGCTGTTTTACCAGAACGAACCATTGGGTTAATGGTAAATGCTTGTAATGCTGTATTGTAATCACCAGTTACGGCTGCTTCCAGCGTTAACAATTCCATGGCCTTCATCACTTGCAACCAGCCGCGTTCAGCAGTTGGTAATGAACCAAAGGCCACATTGCGGGCACCTTGTCCACCGATATAAGCTGATACTTCCACAACGCAATCCGCTGGCAGGTCAGGAACCGCACCATTGTTTTTAGTTGAGACAACCAATTGCGTATTTTTGTTGGAATAAATTGAAGCTATGGTTTCGCAGGCTGCATCTGAGTAATACGCGCCGCCTCGTTGTTGCAACTGTTCTGGTTTGTAATCCAACTCAGGATTTTTGTACAATTCGAACAGTTCGGCTTCGGTTTGTTTGACTTGCTGTGCCCGCGTACCGGTTGGGCTGTTGTATTCTTCTAAGGCATGCTCCAGCATTTCTTCTTCTAAATAGTAGTAACGGTGGTAGCCGCAAGGAATCATCTTCATTTGTTCCAACAATTCCCGTTGGAAAGGAATGTCGTGAATGTTCTTCGGTAGGCCGGTTTCACCTTCGTACATTTTATCGACGATATCCATTGTTACGTCTTTGCCGTGGTTATCAGTAACTTTATGCCAGTGGAAGTGGTTTAAGCCGGCAAATTTGTAAATCAATTCTTCCGGTTTTCTGCCTAACAATTCAGGTTCCACCATCGTTGCCATTACTGGTACGTTACATAAGCCGATGACTTTGTCCCATTTACCATAACGAACAACTGCCTCGGTCACCATGCCGCTTGGGTTCGCAAAGTTGACCAGCCAAGCATCGGGACATAGACGTTTCATGTCTTCAACGATTTCCAAGATAATCGGAACAGTTCGGAAGGCTTTAAACATACCGCCGGCACCGTTGGTTTCTTGTCCCAACATGCCATAATAAGCTGGAATCCGTTCATCTTTGATCCGAGCTTCTAATAAACCAACCCGGAATTGAGTAGTAACGAAATCCGCATCCTTCAACGCTTCTTCACGGTCTAGAGTCATGTGGATTTTCACATCATATGGGGAAGCATCCCACATCCGCTGCGCCATCGCACCGACAATCTCTAATTTCTCTTTACCCGCTTCAATATCGACTAACCAGATTTCGCGAATTGGTAATTCGTCGTAACGTTTGATGAAACCTTCCATTAATTCTGGGGTATAGCTGCTGCCTCCACCGATTGTCGCAATTTTCACACCTTGGGTCATTGAATTCTCTCCTTTGTTTTTATTTACAATATCATTATCAGATATGTAAACACCAACTACAATAGAAAACGCTTCGATTGCATGCTCGTTTACAAATGTTCACGGATAACCCCTTCGTTTTGTAAATATCGTTTATAAATCCAGCGTATTTTAGGAATAAAGCTATCCAAATCACCTGTCTTCATTTACAATCAATTTAACGATATTGTAAAAACGAGGTGAAACCTGTGTTAATCAGCGAAAAAATGAAGCAAACCGACTTTTCAGCGGCTGAATCTGCTCTAGTCAACTATATCTTAGAAAAAGGTACCGCCATTGAAGAGCAAACGATCAAAGAAATTGCCCAGGCAACCTTTGTCCATCCATCCACTTTAATCCGTGTTTCTAAAAAATTAGGCTTCGCCGGATGGGTGGAGCTGAAGACGGCTTTTTTAGAAGAACAGACCTATCTGCAAACCTACTTTGATACCGTAGATGCCAATCTACCCTTTTCTGCAACTGATGGTTTAATGACGATTGCCAATAAAGTTGCCACGCTTGAGCGAACCACCATTGATGATACATTAAGCTTGTTGAATCACGACAATCTTCAAAAGGCCAAACAGTTATTGCTGCAGGCCAATCAAATCAAGATTTTCGGCAGCAATGCTAATACCTTGATCGCCCAGGATTTTGCCTTAAAAATGCGCCGCATCAAAAAGAATGTGATCATCTCTCAAACTATGGGAGAAAATGCCTATGAAGCTTACAATTGTCATCCCAAAGATTGCTGCATACTGATTTCTTATACTGGCGAAAACGAAATGATTATCCAAACAGCCGAAATTTTGCAAAAGCAGCAAATTCCCATCATCGGACTAACCAGTATTGGTGAAAATTCACTGGCTGCTGCTAGTGATGCCGCTTTACGCCTGACAACTCGCGAACGCCTGTATTCCAAGATTGGCAACTATACGATTAATACATCCATCTGTTACTTATTGGATGTTTTGTACAGCTGCTGTTTTGCTGAGGAATACTCTTTGAACCTTAACCATTTGATCAAAATCGGCGAACATGTGGATACTCGAAAATCCAGCTCTTCCATTATGGAGGAATCCTCAGAGGCTCGCGTCCACTTTACTGAGTCTTTTCGCCCGAATTAAAAGGAGGGGGCTCCCCCTCCTTTTAATTTCTGCTTTCCGACAACTTACTTATACCAAGACTGTCAGCAGATCATCGTCGCTGCAAACTTCTTTTTTATCTGAGTCAATGATATCCAAGTAATCTGCTGAGTTGGTAACAATGACCGGTGTTTCCACACTGTAGCCGGCAGCTTCAATTGCTTCTTTGTCAAAGCTGACTAATTTTTGTCCTTTTTTCACTTTATCGCCTTGTTCTACATGGGCAGTGAAATGTTTGCCGTCTAATTGCACAGTATCTAAACCGATATGGATCAATAATTCTAAGCCATTTTCTGATACTAAACCAATCGCATGTTTTGTTGGGAACAAGGTCATGACTGTTCCATCAAATGGTGCAACAACTTCGCCTTTAGTTGGATGAATCAAGACACCTTTTCCTAAAATCCCTTCCGCAAATGCTTGATCTTTCGCAGTAGACAAAGGCATCATTTGACCTTCAACTGGTGATTGGATTGTTTCTTTACGAACGCTTAAGCCTTCTGCTTTTTCAGGTGTTTCTTCTACAACAGTTTCATCTTTCCAGAAAAGCATAGTTACTACAAAGCTGAAGACCATTGCGATCCCTACAGCAACAAACTGGCCGATCATATTACTAATATCATTAGTTTCCGTATTGATGTGGTTAACAAAGCCGAAGACACCTAATCCGCCCATAACATAGCTTTTCGCACCGAATAATGCTGTAACTAATCCACCGATAGCAGCACCGATCATTGAGATAACGAATGGTTTCTTTTTAGGCAAAGTCAAACCGTAAATCGCTGGTTCGGTTACCCCGAAGAAGCCGGAGATAACTGCTGGGATACATAGTTCTTTAAGTTTTTTGTCTTTTAGTTTGAAGTACATTGCCATAACAACCGCTGTTTGGGCAAAGCTGGCAGTAAATGAAGCCGCTAAAATGGTATCTGAGCCTAATGTTTGAATATTGATCATCGCTAGTGGAATCAAGCTCCAATGCAATCCGAAGATAACCAACGGCTGCCAGAAGAAACCTACCACGACACTCATTACGATTGGAGAGAAATCATACAAGGCAGTAAATCCAGCGCCCAGGATATTTGTCGCAAAGGTAATGATTGGGCCGATAATCAAGAAACCAACAAACATTGAAATAACGATAGTAAAGAATGGTACCAAGAAGGTTTGAACGATTTCTGGAATAATCTTCTTCGCAAATTTTTGAACATATTTCGCAAACCAGACCACCAAGATAACCGGAACTACACTACTTGTGTAGTTATTGGCAATAATTGGTAAACCAAATACTTGGATAAATACAGGACTCTCAATGATTGTACCTTGGAACAAAGTCATCAAAGGATCGCCTGCACCAACTGCGGCTGCTTGGATTGTTGGATAAACTAGCGCTGCACCAATGGCAATACCAGTAAATTCACTAACTTTAAATTTACGAGCAGCAGTCAAACCAATTAAGATTGGCATGAAGTAGAAAATACTATCGCCAACTGCAGTAAAGAACAAGTCTGTCCCTGAAGCTGCTTCATATAATCCTAAGTAAAGGAATAATGCATTGAAACCCTTCAGCATACCGCAGGCACATAACGCTCCCAAGAACGGTTGGAAACATCCACTGATTACGTCGATTAATTTATTGAAGACATTAGTAGAGCCTTCATCTTCTTCAGAGCTGCTGCTATTACCGCTGATACCGGCAACATCTAATACATCTTCATATACATGAGGAACATGGTTGCCGATAACTACTTGGTATTGACCGCCACTTTTCATAACAGTTACAACGCCATCCATATTTTTCAATACATCGTCGTTGGCTTTGCTTTCATCCTTCAATTTAAATCGTAAACGTGTAATACAATGGGTCAAGCTATTGATATTGTCTTTCCCGCCGACATTTGCGACGATTTTTTCTGCTAAATCATGGTATTTTCCCATGGGGTAATTCCTCCCTTTAATGTTGTTATGATTCGACTTTTTGGACAAGTCGTGCAATATGGATCGTTAAGTATAATTTTTCATCGTTAGACATTGGATACTGATATTTCTTTTGAATAAATTCAGCGATTTTCTCTACACATTGGTAGGCATTTTTATATTTCTTTTGAATGATCAGCAGCAATTCATCGTCGGTCTCATCGCTTAATTGATTGTGGCTCATAATCCGAGAGGCAAAGAATCGCAAATGGGTAGTAAAACGGTAGAAATAGACCGAGTCTTCTTCAAACTGAACCTTAAAATAATAGCTGGTAATCTGGATAATCTCTTGCATCAGTTCGGTTAGTTCGTAGACATCTTCGTTATCAGCTTCGGTCTGAGCATTTACCAGGTGCAATGCAATATTGCCCGCCTCGTCTTCGCCTAGATCAACCCGATATTTTTTATAAATATTAGCAACCGCTTTCTTACCAATGGCAAACTCTTCCGGGAAGAAACGCTTAATATCCCATAAAAGTAAATTGCGGACACGAACGCCTGATTTTACTCGTTGAATCGCTGAATACAAGTGATCGGTAATTGAAATATACAGTAAATCGCTTAAGGGATCCTTTAGTACTTCTTTTGCATCTTCGATAATGTCATTGGCCAATTCTAAGTAGCTTACCGGAACGTCTTCCAATAATTCTTGCAGTTTTTGAGATAGCTCATTGTTTGCTAAGCGATATTTCTTATCAATGTTTTCCTCTGAAATCTCATCTCCTACTTTTTTTTGAAAGGCTAGACCCCGGCCCATTACCACGATTTCGTTATTTTTTGAATCGGTGGCAATTACAACGTTGTTATTCAAGATCTTCTGGATCTGCATGTAAAGCTTCCCCCGTTCTACGCTGTACGTTGCAGAGAAATTTAGTAACACTTAATTTTTCTCTCATTAAAATGATAGATTGTTTAGTAATTATTGTCAATCAAGTTCTGATCACTCGTGTTCTTTTTCACCTCCAAAAGAGCAACAAAAAAACCCGACGAGCGCACGACAAAAAAACTTGTCTTACGTCATCAGGTTTAGCTTGTATTTAAACAATCACTATCCATCACTGGTCTATTTAATTCTCATTTATCTTAGCAAATATAGAAAACGCTGTCAACAACTTTTTTTCAAAAATCTACAATTAATGACTAAAAAAAGACTTGAAACCATTAAATATGGCTCCAAGTCCGGTAATTTATCCAACAATTGATCCGTTTGGCATATCCTTTGGCGCTTCAACAACTTTTAAGCTGCCGTCAGGTGCTTCAGCCGAAAGAATCATTCCTTGACTGACCTCGCCTCGCATTTTACGTGGTTTCAAGTTCGCTACGATAATCAGCTTTTTGCCGATTAAGGAAGCTGGATCAGCATAGAATTCAGCAATGCCTGACAGAATTTGGCGGTCTTGTTTATCGCCGGCATCTAAACGGAACTGCAGCAGTTTATCGGCGCCTTCAACTTTTTTACAGTCGATGACTTCGGCTACTTTCAGTTCTACTTTATCAAACACATCAAACTTAATTTCTTTATCCTTCACTGAAACTAATTCGGTTTCTTCAGGATTCCATTTGATAGCTGCTTCTTCAGGTTGACTGCCTTCACTCATTTTTTGCTTGATATAGGCAACTTCTTCTTCCATGTCTAAACGCGGGAAGATTGGTTTGCCCTTAGGAATCACTTTAGTGTCTTCAGGGAATTCACCAAAATGGATTTTTTCCAGCTGCATCATTTCAGTATTCAAACCAAGTTGTTCGAAGATCTTCTTCGGTGTTTGAGTCATTACAGGTTGCAGTAAAATTGCGACAATGCGCAAGCTTTCCGCTAAATGAACCATTACACTGTCTAGCTCTTCTTGCTTCTCTTCGTCTTTAGCTAGGATCCAAGGCTCAGTTTCGTCGATGTATTTATTGGCACGAGAAACCAGCACCCAAATTTCAGCTAAAGCATTGTTAAATTCCATTTTTTCCATTGATTCACGGTATCGGCCAACTACATTAGCAGCCGTCGTCGACAATTCGCTGTCAAACGGTGTCACCAATGATTTATATTTCGGTACGACGCCACCGCAATATTTGTTAATCATAGCAACAGTACGATTTAACAGGTTGCCCAGGTCATTGGCTAAATCGTAATTCACCCGAGAGACAAAATCTTCCGGTGTGAAGACGCCATCTGAACCAAAGGGTACTGCCCGCAGCAAATAATAACGCAATGCATCTAAGCCGTAGCGTTCCACCAGCATTTCTGGATAAACCACATTGCCCTTAGACTTAGACATTTTACCGTCCTTCATCATTAACCAGCCATGGCCAAAGACTTTTTTAGGTAATGGCAAATCTAATGCCATCAGCATAATAGGCCAGTAGATCGTATGGAAACGCACGATTTCTTTTCCAACCATTTGAACGTTAGCCGGCCAATATTTTTGGAACAGGCTGTCATCATCTGAGCCGTAGCCTAACGCTGTAATGTAGTTAGACAAAGCATCAATCCACACGTAAACCACGTGTTTTGGATTAGCATTTACTGGGATTCCCCAAGCAAAAGTTGTTCGTGAAACCGCCAAGTCTTCCAAGCCGGGCTTGATGAAGTTATTGATCATTTCATTTTTACGAGATTCTGGTTGAATAAACTCTGGATGGTCCTCGTAATACTTCAATAGACGATCTGCGTACTTGCTCATACGGAAAAAGTAAGATTCTTCGCGAACCAATTCAACTTCGTGTCCACTCGGTGCTTTCCCGCCGATCACATTGCCTTCTTCATCACGATAAACTTCATCCAATTGGGTTTCCGTGAAGTATTCTTCATCCGAAACCGAGTACCAGCCTTCGTATTCGCCAAGGTAAATATCCCCTTGCTCCAACAGCTGATCAAAGATTTTCTTCACACCTTCTTGATGATACTCATCAGTGGTACGAATAAATTTATCGTAACTAATATCTAGCGTTTTCCATAATTTAGTAATATCTGTGGCCATCTTGTCAACATATTCTTTCGGTTCAACGCCTAATTCTTCGGCCTTTTTCTCAATTTTTTGACCATGTTCATCGACACCAGTCAAATAGAATACGTCATAGCCCATCAGACGCTTGTACCGAGCTATCGCATCACAGGCAATCGTTGTATACGAGTTACCGATGTGCAATTTACCGCTGGGATAATAGATCGGTGTAGTGATATAAAATGTTTCTTTCTCTGCCATGAGGCTCCTCCTTTGATCACAAATCATTCTTTGCTAGTATACCACAACTTCTATTTACAGTAGGAGGTTTTTACTGTTACTAACGTGTTACACCATCTTTTACAGCCGCCTCGGATACCTTCAAAGTAATCGCTTCAACCACCTGCTTATCAAAGACCGACGGAATGATGAAATCACTGGTTAAACGCTCTTCTGCAATTGAGTCAGCAATCGCATGAGCCGCAGCCAATTGCATGTTCGGGGTAATCTTTTTCGCTTCGGCAACGAAGGCTCCTCGGAAGATTCCCGGGAAGGCTAAAACGTTGTTGATTTGATTCGGAAAATCAGAACGGCCTGTCCCAACAATCGCTGCTCCGCCAGCTAACGCATCTTCGTACATAATTTCCGGCTCGGGATTCGCCATCGAAAAGACAATGCTGCCTTGATTCATGGAAGCTACCATTTCTTTAGTGACTAACTTAGGTGCAGATACACCAATGAAAACATCTGCTCCTTCAAAGGCTTCCGCCATGGTTCCAGTGAAATTCTTAGGCTGAATCAGCTCTAAGATTTCCTTTTCCACAAAGGTGGCATCCTTCATTTCTTCATGTAAAGAGCCAAATTTATTGAAGGCAGTAACGTGTTTAATACCGAAATGAACCAACATATGAATAATTGCACTGCCCGCTGCACCAGTTCCCGAAACGACTACTTTTAAGTCTTCCGGTTGCTTCTTAACAATCTTCAAAGCATTAATCAAGGCTGCTGTTACGGTAACCGCAGTTCCATGCTGATCATCATGGAAAACTGGAATATCCAAAGTTTCAATCAACGCTCGCTCAATTTCGACGCAACGGGGCGCACTAATGTCTTCCAAGTTAATCCCGCCAAAAGTTGGAGCTATGGCTTTAACGATCTGAATAATTTCTTGGGGATCTTTCGTATCCAAGCAAATCGGCACTGCATCAATGTCCGCGAATTCCTTAAACAGCAACGCTTTGCCTTCCATAACTGGCAAAGCTGCTTCTGGACCAATATCTCCCAAGCCTAACACTGCTGTTCCATCAGTTACGACCGCGACCGTGTTGCCTTTCCAAGTATAGTCATAGGCTTTACTGACATCCTTTTGAATTTCACGACAAGGTTCCGCTACACCAGGCGTATAGGCCAAAGACAAATCATGACGATCGACTACTTTGGCTTTTCCCGCTACTCCGATTTTCCCACGCCATTGTTTGTGTGCTTCTAAGGCTTCTTCGTAGATATTCATTAATTTTTCTCCCCAATCATTTTTTCCGGACGTACCCATTGGTCATACTCTTCCTCGGTTACATAACCAAGCGTCAAAGCTGCTTCCTTCAAGGTCGTTCCTTCATTAAAAGCCTTCTTGGCAATTTCTGCCCCTTTGTCATAACCAATGTGGCTATTTAAAGCCGTTACCAGCATCAATGAACTAGATAGTAATTCTGCCATCCGTTCCTTGTTAACAGTAATTCCCGCTAAACAATGGTCAGTAAAGGACTCTAATGCATCGCCAAGCAGACGAATACTTTGCAGAAGATCAAAAGCGATCACTGGTAAATAGACATTTAATTCAAAATTCCCTTGTGAAGCTGCGATCCCAATGGCTGTATCGTTCCCCATTACTTGCACTGCTACCATGGACAAGGCTTCACACTGGGTTGGGTTAATTTTGCCAGGCATAATGGAACTGCCAGGTTCATTGGCCGGAATTGAGATTTCTCCAAGCCCGCTGCGGGGGCCGCTGGCCAGCCAGCGAACATCATTAGCCATTTTCATACAATTGGCCGCTAACGCTTTCAAGGCACCACTGGTAAACACTACCGCATCACGATTAGCTAAAGCATGGAACTTGTTTTCTGCACTGATAAAATGAATCCCAGTTTCTACATGCAAAGCGCCAATAAACGCTTCTTCATAAGCTAGTGACGCATTCAATCCAGTACCTACCGCTGTCCCGCCGATGGCCAATTGCTTCAACTCAGCCAAGCTGTCAATCAGCATTTGGCGGTTACGCTCCAGACCTACCCGCCAGCCGCTGATTTCTTGGGCGAAGGTAACAGGTGTTGCATCCTGCAAATGCGTCCGGCCGATTTTGATGACTTCACGATTCGCTTCTTCCAGATCTTTCAGCACAGCGACTGTTTTTTCGATCATTGGCAGCAGATGCTTCTCAATCGCTAACGTGCCCGCCAAATGAATCGCTGTTGGAAAGACATCATTGGTACTTTGAGACATGTTCACATCATCATTCGGGTGAACCTTCAACGTGCTGTCACTCGCCAAATGAGCAATTACTTCATTGGCATTCATGTTGCTTTGTGTACCGCTGCCTGTTTGCCAAACCACTAATGGAAAAGCATCCCAGCGTTTTTCCCGCAGCAATTGATCAGCAGCCGTTTTAATCGCTTCCGCTTTTTCATTTGATAATTTCCCCGTTACTTGGTTTGCGGTTGCCGCCGTCTTTTTCACAATCACTAATGCTTCCAGTAATTCCGGTGGCAATTTTTCTCCACCGATTTTAAAATTTTGACGGCTGCGCTCCGTCTGCGCACCCCATAATGCATCAATCGGTACCTCAATTTCGCCCATTGAATCTCTTTCTATTCTCGTCTGCATAGCATTACTCCTTTGGCTTTTTTTCAATTATCACCTATTTTCTTCCCTTTTGGTAGTTTTCCTGACAAAAAAGACCCGAAACCTTGGAGAAAGTTCGGGTCTAGGATTAATTGTCAGCTGATTATCCTTGAATAGATGAATAGATTCGCTTAATTTTCAATAAGCTTCAACTTTTGCGCACACTCCGTGAGCATAAACAAAAAACCTTTAAGGAGCACTCTGTTGTGCTCCTCAAAGATTCTACTTGTCTCTCGTATCAAAAATAATCGTTACTGGCCCGTCATTGACTAGGGCTACATCCATATCGCCGCCGAACTCGCCGGTTTCTACTACTAAACCTTGTTGGCGGAGCCCTTCGTTAAAGTACTCGTACAGCGGAATCGCTGTTTCTGGCCGGGCAGCTTTAATGAAGCTGGGGCGGTTGCCTTTTTTGGTGTCTGCATACAAAGTAAATTGCGAGACACTTAGAATACTGCCTCCGACGTCTTGAATGTTTTGATTCATCTTGCCATCGGCATCTTCAAATATCCGCAGCAAAGGAATTTTACGAATCAAATAATCAGCATCCTCTTGGGTGTCTTCTTCATGAATGCCCAACAGAATCATATAGCCTTTATCGATTTTGCCTATAACCTGTTCATCAATTGTTACCGATGCTTGACTTACTCGCTGAATCACTGCTCGCATGTTTGGTCTCCTATCCTTTGGTCCGTTTGACACTGTAAACATCTGGGACCGATTTGATCTTATCAACAATCGAATATAAATGGCTTAGATTTTGAATCTTGATCGTTAAGCGAATCATCGCCATTTTATCCTTAGTCGGCTTGGCTTCGACGCTGACCAATTGCTTGGTCATGCCGCTGACAATATTCAACACATCATTTAACAGGCCATCACGATTAAAGCCGTAAATTTCCAAGTCCGCATTATAATCCTGGCTGATATTGGAGGTATCTTCCCATTCGACTTCGATCAGGCGTTCTTGAATACTCTTTTGATTAGTAATATTTGGGCAATCACTTCGGTGAATTGAAACTCCCCGGCCTTTGGTGATGTAACCAACGATTTGATCCCCCGGCACCGGGTTACAGCAATGACTGATCCGAATCAGCAGATTGTCAATCCCTTGAATCACAATGCCGCCTTCATGACGAATCTTGATTTTCTCTGCTTCTTTCTTCTGCGGCTGGTTAACTAATTCATCAACCGCATCTTGTTTCTTCTGCTTCATTTGTTCGCGGCGTTCTTTTTCCGTCAAACGGTTAGAGAAGGTCAGTGCACTTAATTCCCCGAAGCCAATTGATGCATACAAATCATCTTCACTGTGGAAGTTTAATTTGTCTAAGGTTTTCTGCAATTTATCCTTGGTTAAAACTTCTTTTGGTGTAAAGCCCATATCGTTCAAGCACTTGACCACGGCTTCGTGCCCTTTCGCGATATTTTCGTCGCGATCCTGAGTCTTAAAGAAGCGTTTGATCTTATTGCGGGCTTTGCTGGTTTTTACCATACTCAGCCAGTCGCGACTTGGACCGAAGGAATTCGGTGAAGTCATGATTTCAATAATATCGCCGTTTTTCAGCTTATAGTCTAATTGCACCATTTTGCCGTTTACTTTGGCACCGGTAGTTTTGTTGCCGACATCGGTATGAATACTGAAGGCAAAATCTAATGGACCTGAACCTTTTGGAAGCTCGGTTACATCACCTTTTGGCGTGAATACGTAAACCTTGTCGCTGAAAATGTCGCCTTTCACGCTTTCCATAAATTCAGAAGCATCGTAGCTTTCATCCTGCAGCTCCAAAATTTCCCGGAACCAGTCCAGCTGCTTACTGTCAGCTTCAGCATCCAATTTCTCAGTTTTGCCTTCTTTGTAGGCCCAGTGAGCCGCAACCCCGAATTCAGCGATTTGATGCATTTCGTGGGTACGAATCTGCACTTCGACTGGATTGCCGCTTGGTCCAATAATGGTGGTGTGCAATGACTGATACATGTTGGCTTTCGGCATCGCAATGTAATCCTTGAAACGTCCTGGCATTGGTTTCCATTTGGTATGAATGGCTCCTAATACGGCGTAACAGTCCTTAATTGAATCAACAATTACGCGAATGGCTAACAAGTCATAAATTTCATCAAATTGCTTCTTCTGATCTCGCATTTTACGGTAGATGGAATAGATATGCTTCGGCCGGCCATAAATATCGCCGATAATGTCTAACTCCTGGGTGGCTTCTTTGATTTCTTCGACGGTTTCTTTGACGTAAGCTTCCCGTTCTTCCCGCTTGCTTTGCATCAAATGAACGATGCGGTAATATTGCTTCGGATTCAAATAGCGCAGAGCAGTATCTTCCAGCTCCCATTTGATCCGGCTCATCCCTAAGCGATCTGCTAAAGGCGCATAAATCTCTAAAGTTTCTCGGGCAATTCGACGTTGCTTGTCGTCTCGTAAATAGCGCAACGTTCGCATATTATGCAGTCTATCGGCTAGTTTTACCATGATTACCCGCAAATCTTGGGCCATCGCCAATAGCATTTTCCGGTGATTTTCTGCTAACTGTTCTTCATGGGACTTGTATTTAATTTTCCCTAATTTGGTAACACCATCGACTAACGAAGCGACATCTGAGCCAAATTCTTCCTGCAGATCAGCTAGTGTTACTTCGGTGTCCTCCACCACGTCGTGTAAAAAACCCGTCGCCACGGTGTGAGGATCCATATGTAAATCCGCTAAGATTCCTGCTACTTGAATTGGATGGATAATGTAGGGCTCGCCAGATTTCCGAATTTGTTCTTTATGAGCTTCGAAAGCATATTCGTAGGCCTTTTTTACAAAGGCGGTATGCTCCTCGCTCATGTAGCCGGAAACCAGCTCAATCACATCGGGTCCTGTTAATTCTATATCTTTTGCCATTAGACATCCTCCTTAAAAGGGACGTATTTTTTCTTGTGTCTGGCACTTTTCCTAGTTATTTTTAAATAATTGTTTCTATTATACAGAGTTGCTGAAGGCTTTTCAATCAATCATTAAGTAAATCGTAATAAAAGCCGGCCGCGCTCATGACATAAAGTGGCGCTGTTTCTGTTCGCAAAATACGCGGACCTAAGCCGCATAATTTGGCACCTGCTTGTTGAAAAGCTTCGACTTCCTTAACAGAAAAGCCGCCTTCTGGTCCAAAGATAACCAGTAATTTGCTGCCTGTTTTTAAATTTTTCAGCGTCTGAACTAGTTGCGCTTGCTCACCTTGCTTAGCCGATTCTTCATAAGCAATTAAAACTTCATCATATTCCTCAAAGGTCTTCACCAGTTCAGCTTCGTTGGCTAAAAACTCCAGCTGCGGCAAAAACTGTCGATGGGACTGTTCTGCCGCTTCTTGAATGATTTTGTTCAAGCGCTGCTGTTTTTTCTGCTGCTTTTTATGATCCCATTTCACCACCGAGGTCTCAGCCGGAAAAGCGATAAACTGGTGAGCACCTAGTTCTGTGGCTTTTTGGGCGATCAGCTCCAGCTTTTCTCCTTTAGGAAAGCCGCTGGCTAAGGTGATAGCTACAGGCAATTCACGGGAGAAGGTTTCTTTTTCCAGTTCTTTTAGTTGAACACTTTCGGAATCGATCGCCGTGATCTCCGCTTTAACTGCTGTTTGGTCGTTAAACACTAAGAATACTGCATCCCCTGCCGACATCCGCATTACCCGCATCATGTGGTGATGGGGCTCGCCGGTCAATTGGACAGTGGGTTGATAAGCTTCATTGATAAAATAGCGCTGCATATTAGTCTTCCTCAGGTTTCTTCAAGATCATGGCATACCAGTCTTTTTGTTGGAAAATCCGATCCACTTCAAAACCTTGGCTGTACAACTCTTCTAGGATCATGTCTTTTTTATCTTCAATGATGCCAGAAATAATAAAGGTGCCGTCTGACTTCAGTAAACGCCAAGCATCAGGAATCATCAGCTTGATAATATCCGCCAAAATGTTGGCTACAATAATATCTACGGACTTTTCAACACCGTTCAACAAATTATTGGCTGCTACGGTAATATTTTCAGTACCTTCATTCATATCGACATTTTCTTGTGCCGAACGAACCGCTACTTCGTCTAAATCATAAGCGTAAATTTCTTTAGCGCCCATTAACGAGCAGGCAATACTTAATACGCCGGAACCAGTACCGACATCCAAGACCGTTTCGCCGCCGCGAATGACGGTTTCCAAAGCTTGCAAAGTCAAGTTGGTAGTAGGATGAGTACCAGTGCCAAAAGCCATGCCTGGATCTAGAGTGATAATTTTTTCTTCCATTGATTGAGCTTCGTATTTTTCCCAGCTTGGTACAATCGTTAAATAGCGAGTTACTCGTACTGGATGGTAATATTTTTTCCAAGCCGTCGCCCAGTCGCTTTCTTCCACTTCACTGACGGTGATTTCATTTTTACCAATGGCTAAACTAAATTCTGGCAGCTGAGTAATACTGTCGGTAATAAAAGGTAAAATCTCCGGTAAAAAGATAGTTTCGGGGAAATAAGCACTGACTTCAGCGCCTTCCTCTAATTGCGTAAAGGTCTCCCGATCAAGCAATTCGCCATATTGATCTTCTTTATAAAAAGCGATATCCAATGCATCTTCAATCGCGACGCCTGTTGCACCAGCCTCCATTAAAATATTAGAGACAGCTTCAACTGCTTCACTGGCCGTCGCTACTTTTACTTCATTCCACTTCATGGTGTTCCTCCTTGATTAACAAATTAAAATTTAGGATAAGGCAAATAAGTTTCGTCACTTGTCTTACTATGTTTTTGGAATTCTTCTTCTGACCAAGTTAATTCAAATACAGCATCTTCACTGTCGTCAGCTAAAAAGTCCAACAAATCACTTTGGCCTTCTTCGATTACTTCTCGTAAATAATCGACCACTGCAGTAAGCTGAGTTTTTTTCATTCCTTTTTTTCCTTCATAAGGAATGACTGCCAAGTATTCTTCGGGATCAATGGTTGATTTTTCAGGATCGTATAAGAGAATCGCGTCTTCAAATTCGATAATTTCTTCTTCAGAAGCTACTCCATCTACATCGTCCAGTTCGATTTGCTGCTTGTTTTCAGCATACAAGCGGAAAGCCACTTCAAAGGTGCGATTGCGCGTGTCCCAATCTAAATTCAATTCGTACTCTGGAATCTTTTTGCCTAGGTAGGCATCTAAGTAACTAATCATTGTTTCTTTGGCCATTTTTGTTGCTCCGTTCGTTTTTTATAGTTCAATTAGCGCCAGCCATTTGCTGGATCAATTTGATTTTTTCGTTGTTTGGTTAAATAAGGGTTGCCCTTAACGGTAAAGCGCAAAGGCAGATCGGTCCAGATTCCTTTGTTGGGAATTCCGATTCGCGGCAGGCGTTCTATTTCTTTTGGATAGCGGCGTTTTTCCGGAACGAGATGCAAGGTGCTGGTAAAAATTGATTCTCCATATAGTTCCTTGCCGATTCCCATTGCTTGAACCAATTTACCAGGTCCATCGCTAATGGCAGCACCTGTTTGACCGCCGCGATTGCGGATCATTTCCGGTATGCCTTCGGCTGGTTCTAACCCACGGATCATTACTCCTTGGGGAATCCCTTTTGGTTGTGTGATCATATTCAAAATCAAGTGAGTGTGCATCGTGTATAAGTAAATCGTCCCTGGTTCTTGGTACATCGCTCGCACACGCGGAGTATCTCGCATTCCGTAGCTGTGCGCAGCCTCGTCATCAGGTCCTAAATAGGCTTCGCAGTCGACAATATAGCCGCCTAATTTCCCGTGAGGTGTTTCATGCTCCACGTACATTCCTAACAGATATTCCGCCACTTCTTCTGTTGAATGAGTATTAAAATATTTGATCGTTTTTTCCATTTATTTCACCTCTTACATCATACACAATAATAAGGGTAGATACCACGTTCACCCTTTCAGTTTCCTATAATTTATTAGAAAAAAATGGTATAATAGAACATACATTCCCAATTACGAATGTTTCGTTTACTGATTTTTCAAAAATTTGACTACTATATAAGGAGGGAAACCATGCAGCAACCATTAGCGTATCGCATGCGCCCCCGAAATTTAGATGAAGTTGTCGGTCAGCGACAGCTGGTTGGTCCCGGGAAAATTATCCGCCGAATGGTGGAGGCCCGGATGCTGTCTTCCATGATCTTGTACGGACCACCAGGAACTGGAAAAACCAGTATCGCCAGCGCGATTGCCGGTTCTACGAATTACGCCTTTCGCATGCTGAATGCCGCAACGGATACCAAGAAGGATTTGCAAATTGTCGCCGAAGAAGCCAAAATGAGCGGGACGGTCATTTTGCTGTTGGATGAAGTCCATCGTCTGGATAAAACCAAACAGGATTTCCTGCTGCCCCACTTGGAAAGCGGGCGGATCATTATGATCGGTGCCACCACAGAAAATCCTTATATTACTATTAACCCGGCGATTCGCAGCCGAACACAAATATTTGAAGTGAAGCCTTTAACGGAAGAAGATATCCAAATTGCAGTAAATTTTGCCTTAAAGGATGAAGAACGAGGACTGGGAACTTATCCAGTTGACTTAGACGAAGAAGCATTGCGCTTCTTGTCCCAAGCGACAAATGGCGATTTGCGCAGTGCCTTAAATGGCTTGGAGTTGGCAACTAAGTCTACACCAGAAAATGACGAAGGAAAAATCCATCTCACCTTGTCGATTATCGAGGAGTGTGTGCAGCGGAAAGCATTGACCCACGACAAAGATGGCGACGCTCATTACGATGTTATCTCGGCATTCCAGAAATCAGTCCGCGGCAGTGACGTAGATGCGGCTTTGCATTATTTAGGCCGATTAGTTGAAGCTGGCGACTTGCCGATTATTTGCCGCCGTTTGATGGTAATGGGTTACGAAGATATTGGTTTAGCGAATCCGCCGGCAGCTGCCAGAACCGTGCAAGCGGTGCAGGCTGCTGAAAAACTAGGCTTTCCGGAAGCCCGGATTCCTTTAGCCAACGCGGTAGTTGATCTATGCCTGTCGCCTAAATCCAATTCCGCCTACGTAGCACTGGATGCGGCGATTACCGATATTCGGGCCGGTAAAGCCGGCGATGTTCCTGATCACTTGCGGGACAGTCATTACAAAGGGGCCAAGGATTTAGGTCGCGGCATCGACTATCAATATCCCCACAGCTTCGACAATGCTTGGGTGGATCAACAGTATTTGCCTGATAAGCTTAAAAATGCTCACTATTATGAACCCAAAGCTACAGGGAAATATGAACAAGCGCTGGGACAGCAATATCACCGGATTCAGGAATGGAAAAAGAAAAAATAGGAACAATTACTTTGACATCTTCACTAGTTATCGCTACAATAAGAGCATAAAGTTAGACGCATTGAAAAACATCAAATTTCTGATTTATCAATTTGATTGATTGCGTCTTACGTTTGACTATGCTATGATTGAATTGAAAATTCTGTGATGTGCGCGTTGCCCATTTCAGTGTTGACCGAACATTTTTATTGATATATTGGGATCTGTCTTGTGTCAAAGCTGGTAACAGGCCTTTTCATTTGGTAGTTCGAGGCTTAGACCATGGAACCCACCTGCTTGAATTTGCGGGATCAATACTATCGGGTAAATAACGGCATCGACGGAGTTTTCCATTCTTTTGGAATGAAAGCAATTTGCATCTGCAAATTGCTTTTTATTGTATTTAGGAGGAAAAATGATGATTCGCATATTGATGGTGCTGATGGCGATTTTGCTATTATTTTGCAGCTATTATCTTATTCAAAAATCGGATGGACTTTTAGCCTTATTAGCTAAAACACCCGCCAATAAAAATTTTCTGCGCCATTACGGACTTCTTTATGCCGCTTTAGGAATTGTCGGCTTCTTTATTGCCATCATAAACCACTCTACCCCTTCAATGGTCTACATTATTGTCGTCATTTTATTTGCGGCCTTATTCAGTATTCAACTGGCTCAGAAAACGAAATCATCTTAAGTATATGATTTTACGCCAAAATGTTTTAAAATATAAGTAGAAAAGGAGCTGAGAAAAATGGAACAACAATATACAAAAATCATGACCGCTGTCGATGGTTCAAACGAAGCAGAGCTTGCCTTCCAAAAAGCCGTCAATGTCGCAAAGAGAAATAACGCAGAATTGCTATTGGCTCATGTTATTGATACCCGTGCTTTTCAAACGGTTTCATCCTTTGACAATGTCTTAGCAGAACAAGCAACTGAAATGGCGAAACAAACCTTGAACGATTACGAGAGCTACGCAAAGAATGCAGGCTGTCAAAAGATTTCTAAGGTAATCGAGTACGGTGCACCAAAATTAATGATCGCAACTCAAATTCCAGAGGAGCACGATATCGATCTAATTATGTTAGGTGCAACCGGACTTAACGCGGTGGAACGTTTGTTTATCGGATCAGTTTCTGAATACGTGATTCGCAACGCCAGCTGCGATGTATTAATTGTACGTACGGACCTAAATAATCAGCTGCCTGACGACGACAAAGATTAAATGATACGCAAACAGCACTTGAACCGGATGTTTTGGTTCAAGTGCTGTTTTTTATCTTCCTAAATAACTCCCTATCATCAAACCAAAAAAACTGCACAGCAATCCTAATCCATAGGAACCAATCAAATAACGATAGAACATCTGGCGATCATTTTTCCACAAAACGAATACTTCAAAATTGAAGGTAGAAAAAGTGGTGTAGCCCCCCATCACGCCGGTACCTAAGAACAGATACATAGACGAGGACATGTGGATGCCGAAGAAAATTCCCAATAAGAAACTCCCAGTCAAATTGATAAAAAAGGTAGCTCGCGGCAAGCGTTTGGTTTGAGATTCAAAATAATTATTCAAAGTAAAGCGCAGCATCGCTCCCAAAGCCGCTCCGCTTCCAACTAACAGTGTATTTATCATAGGTCTGCTTGCACCCCTTTGTGATAAATTGCTTCACCAAAATAAGTCATGGCTAAGCCGCCTGCAAATGACAGCAATAAATACAAAAAGGCCAGTCCCCATTGTCCAGCTTGCATCAGCTGCATTGTATCCAAGGCAAAAGAAGAAAAGGTGGTTAGTGCGCCGCAAAAGCCGATACCCAATCCTAAAATCAATCTTCCCGAGACGTCCCTATCACTCAAAATATGCTTCACTAGCCAGCTGAAGATAAAACAGCCAATTAAATTAGCCGCCAATGTGCCGATTGGAAACCCGCCGATTTTAGGAAGAAAGATACCAATCCAATAGCGCAGTGAACCACCGGCAAAGGCAAATAAAGCAATGATTAAATAGTCCAACATGTTTAATTCATCTCCATAATAAATTCTTTTCCACTATAAGCCTTGATGTGAGTTTATGCAAATTAAGAGGAGGCACTAAAAAAGCAGTCAAAAGAGCTTGTTATCACTCTTTTGACCGCCGTCAGTTCATTCATTTAAATAAGTGTTGCTCCTAAGGTATTTTTAAAATGGGCTAAGGCCCATTCGTGGCCAACTGGATCAAAGCTTGCGACCGCCTTTTCTGGAACCACGATTTTATAACCTAAATTATAGGCATCCACCGCTGTATGCAGCACACAAATGTCGGTACATACACCCGTTAAGCACAATTCGGTAATCCCCCGCTCACGCAAGCGGATGTCCAAATCGGTTCCGCTAAAGGCTGAATAATGACGCTTATCAATCCAGTAAACATTTTTTTCCTGCTGATTGGCCTGATAGAAATCAGCCAATGAACCATACAATGCCCGGCCTTCTGTGCCGATCACATTGTGAGGCGGAAATAGTTTGTTTTCTGGATGGTATTGATCAGTGGGATCATGTCCATCAATAGCAAAGACGACAAAATCACCATGGTCAAAATAGTTTTTCGTTAAAGCGACTATTTCGGGTTCAATCGCCTGTCCGGCTTCTCCGGTGGTTAATTTCCCGTCGGTAGCAACAAAATCGTTGGTATAATCAATCGAAAGCAATGCGCGCATCAGTTAGCCTCCCTATTTTAAAATATGAACAAATTCAACAACCATTTCTGCTGAGCGTTTGCCGGCTTCATCAATAAACTCGTCGAAGCTTTGAGTTGCTTGGTGATCGGCAGTGTCGCTAATTGCTCGTACCACTAAAAATGGAATCTCAAATTGTTGAGCGGTTTGAGCAATTGCTGCTCCTTCCATTTCACAAGCCAAGGCATCTGGGAAATTAGTTAAAATATCTTTGATCTTCGCAGGAGCATCGACAAAGGTGTCACCTGTGACGATCAAGCCTTTTTTCACGTGATGTGAAGTGTTTTCGGCAGCTTTCGTCATGTTGTCGACTAAGTAGCGGCTGGCTTCAAAGTATAAAGGCATTCCGCCTGGCAATTGTCCTGGTTTGTAGCCAAAGCCGGTGGCATCTACGTCAAAGTATGCCAATTTTTCTGAAATAACTAGGTCGCCGACTTGCAAGCCTGCGCCAATGCCACCTGCAGAACCAGTATTAATGACCATGTTTACGCCATATTGTTGGATTAGCAAGCTGGTTGTCAGTGAAGCGGCCACCTTGCCGATACCTGAGCGCACCACAATTACTTCATGTTTGCCAATGGAACCAGAAATAAACAACGCACCAGCTCGCTCCCATGATAGCGGGCTTTCCAGCTGTTCACGTAAAATTTTGACTTCTTGATCCATGGCACCGATGATACCGATTTTCATTTGAATTCCCTCCGATTACATCGTGTTAAGACTCTTATTTTTTGAAAAATTGTTTTGATTCTTAGCACGAATACTATTTGCTAGATAAAGAAAACGGCTAGCATTACAACTACTAATAATACCACAACTATTAAAATTGCTTTATTCAAAAGGGAGCCGCGTTCTCGGTAGCGTTCCTTTTCACCGCTGCGGGTTTTCTCCAGCGGTTTGTTCTTTTTCAGCTCTTTGCGGTACACGCCGCTGATTTCTTTTTGTTTCTTGGCGTAGGCTTTTTCGGCCTCCGCCTTTTGCTGCTGTGCTAATCGCTCCTGTTCTTCCTTACGTTTGCGTATTTCACTACGCGTTATCAGGGGACGACTCATTCTAATCCTCTCCTTGTTTCACCTGCATTAATTCCCAATACTGAACCGCATAAATTGTTTTCGCATCGCAAATTAAGCCATCGGTAATTGCTTGTTTCGCTTCTTCTAAAGTTAATTCGTATAATTCCAACACTTCGTCATCGTCTTGAGGCCGAGGGTTTTCGACCTTTTCCAGCTTGTCGGCTGCATATATGTAGAGCTTCTCGTTGGAAAAACCAGGGGACAAATACATTTCTGCTACATATTTCAATGATTCTGCCCGATAGCCGGTTTCTTCTTCTAGTTCGCGGCTGGCAGTTTTTTCGGGATACTGACCTTCGCCAGGATCAATTTTACCAGCTGGAATTTCTAACACAACCTTTTCCAGCGGTTTGCGAAATTGTTTCACCATAATCATTTTATTTTCTTTGGTAATCGGAATAATTCCTACCCCGCCATGATGGAAAACTAATTCCCGTTTAGCGGTTCCTCCCATTGGCAATGCTACATCGTCTAAGACGACTTCGATAATTTTTCCTTTAAAAATTTCTTCTCGTTGAATGGTTTTTTCTTCAAAATCTTTATATTCTAACATAACTTCACCCTTCTTCTTTAAGAATACTTCGTTGATTTAAATAAGACAACGGACTTAAGACTTATTGTAGCATAGAAAATTTCTTATGTTTTTTCTAAATCTAAAAAATCCATCTTTGGTCCGATACTAATTCTATAGAATTTCGTGCTATTATGAGCGTGTAAGGAAATACGTGAAAAATAAATGCATTAGATACCCGCTTTACTTACTAGATTAGGAGGATCATTATGCGAAAGAAAATATTCCCGATAATTGTGGTAATCATTGGGATCATCTGTTTTTTAGAAGGTGACTTTGGCGATTTTATCACATTAGTACTACTTGTGACAGGTGTTACCTTAATTTATCGTGGCATTAAAGGACGAAAAGTTCAGAAAAAAGAAGAAATGCCGTTACTTAGTCCTGAAAAGGAAGATTATTACCGTGAAGCTGGCATGACCGACAGCGAAATTGACCTTTTCCGCGAAACAATGAATCAGTCGAAGAACCAAATTGTTCAGCTGCAAAACAACATTAAAAACAACGCAAAGCTAAAAGCGATTGATTTACGTCACGATATGTTAAAAGCAGCCAAGGCTCTGTTTAAAGAATTGGTAAAAGAACCAACCCGCTTGCCTGAAGCGAGCCAATTTCTTTATACACACTTACCGAACATTGTTGATTTGACCGACAATTATATCGAAATCAATAATCATGAGGTTAAGTCGAAAGAAGTTTATGGTAAACTAGAAGAAAGTGCACAGATCATCGATCAAATGGCCGCTTTGGTAGTTAAAGATTATCAACAATTCGTTTCCAATGACTTGGAAGACATGGATGTAGAAATCTCGATTGCCAAACGAAACATTGAAAAAGATCCTGATCTGTCCAAACAATTTAGCGAATAAAAAATCTAGCCTAGCTAGATTTTTTTCGAACAGGAGGAACCATAGTGGAACCGGAAAACAAACCCGCACCAGTAAATGACACATTAGATGATTTGTTAAGCAACCCATTTGGCACTGATAGCCTAACACCTGTCCAAAAACAAGAAATTTCAAGTCTGCAGGAACAAGAAACAGCCGATCGCTTAGTCGACAAGCTGCCTGAAGAACGCCAAGCCCAAGCTCGTGAATTAGCCAAGAAAATTGATGTAAACGACTCCCAAGCTGTGATTACTTATGGCGCAACTGCGCAAACAAAACTGAGCGAATTTTCACAGTCGATGCTAACGACTGTATCAGCCCAAGATATTGGACCGATCGGTGATTCATTAAATCAGTTAATGTATCGTCTGCAAGAAGCAAACCCGGATGAATTACGGGTTGGCGAGGGTAATCTTTTCCAACGGGTTTTCGGAAAAGTAAAACAGTCGATTTATGAAATTACGACGAAATACCAAAAAATTGGTGCCCAAATTGATAAGATTGCTATGAAGCTGAATACAGAAAAAGATGGTCTGTTAAAGGACAATCAAATGCTGGAACAGCTTTATACTAAGAACAAGGACTATTTTGACGCCTTGAACATTTATATTGCGGCAGCTGAGCTGAAGATGGAAGAGTTGAAATTCGAAGTTATTCCAGAAGCCAGCAAAAAAGCGCAGGCTAGCGGCGACCAAATGGACGTGCAGGTTGTTAACGACTACACACAATTTTTGGATCGTTTAGATAAACGGACCTACGACTTGAAACTGGCGCGTCAAATCACGATCCAGCAAGCACCGCAAATTCGTTTGATCCAAAATACGAACCAAGCCTTGGCTGAAAAGATTCAAGCCTCTATCAATACGGCGATTCCATTGTGGAAAAACCAAGTAGCGATTGCCTTGACTCTGTTGCGTCAAAAGGATGCGTCGATGGCTCAACGCCAAGTATCTGAAACAACCAACGATCTATTGAAGAAAAATTCAGAAATGCTGAAAATTTCGACGATTGAAACCGCCAAAGAAAACGAACGGGGCATTGTGGATATCGAAACACTACAACAAACGCAAAATGATTTAGTGGAAACCTTGGAAGAAACCCTTCGTATTCAAAAAGAAGGCAAGGAACGTCGTCATGCCGCCGAATTGGAAATCAACCATATGGAAAATGAGTTGAAAAACAAGTTGTTGGAATTAACAACGAAAGAAAACTAAAGAGTAAGACGCTGACTAGCAGAGAGATCTGCTAGTTTTTTTGTTAACACAAGATTAACCACTTGCTATAAACATTGATAAATCAAGGTTTCGATGCTATAATTACATCATATTCTACGCTAACATTAGCCCAAACAACTTATCAAAAGGGAGGTCGTTAATCGTGACTGTACACCTTCATTTAACACCAGAAGAAGAGAAACTCGTTAAAGAAACTTTGGCTAAAGATGGCCAGACACCTGAGGAAGCTTTTATGAGCTTCATTTACCTCAAACTTGAAACCGAAAAGAACCCACATATTTCTATGATGGAAAATCCTAACGTTCAAAAAGTTATTGCCGATGTAGATGAAAACGGCACTTTAGTTATCCCAGAAGATGCTCCCGAACATATGAAAGATTGGATTCGTCATGGATGAGTTTCAATTATATATCGTAAATTCTATGTTATTCGGGGATCCAACCCCCAACAAGAGACGACCTTCTGTTTATATTGGTCTTTCTTCAGAAAAATTCGGTTATATACGACTCCTTGGCGTTTACACTTACAAAGAAAAGTTTGGCCGAGAAGATTTTTTAAACCGGATGTACAAAATCCAAGACAAGGAAATAGCCAATCTAATCTCTAAAGCAGACTCTTATATTGATGTTTCCTCTGAAATTCTCCTCTCTCTTGCAAAGGTAAAAGAGTTAGCTGAGCCAAAACCAATTGGCAAACTTTCCGAAAGAGACATACTTGGTTTAATCACGAAATACCATAGGTACAAGCAGCAATGATTAATTAATGGATCCTTACTCTCGTTTTTCTGCGGGAGTTTTTTTGTTTTCACCGATTGACTCTCCCCTTGGAGCAGACATTATGCTTGGTTCTAGGAGGCGATAAGATGGGTATCATCACAGTAAAGAATTTATCCAAACAGTTTGGAAACAAGCAAGTATTAAACGACGTTAGTCTTCAGGTAAAGAAAGGGACGGTCTTTGGTCTCTTGGGGCCAAATGGTGCTGGCAAATCGACTTTGATTGAATGTATCCTTGGTCTGAAGAAATCTGACAGCGGCGAAACGCTAATTTTTGGCAAGACAGCGAGTAAGAATCGCAAGAGCTTATTTGAGAAAATTGGGGTTCAGCTGCAGGCTTCAAGTTTTCAAAACAATATCAATGTCGAAGAATTATGTCAGGAAATGGCGGCGTTGTATCAACAGCCGCAAGACTATCAAGAACTGTTAGAGCAGTTTGGACTTTCCGAATACCAAAAACAGCGGGCCAATAGTTTGTCTGGTGGACAAAAGCAGCGGCTTTCTTTGGTCTTGGCTTTGCTGCCGAATCCAAAGATTGTTTTCTTGGATGAGTTAACGACTGGTTTGGATACGGAAGCGCGAAGGGATGTCTGGCGGGTCTTACGAGGATTAAAGAAACAAGGATTAACGATCTTTTTGACGACTCATTATTTAGAGGAAGCCGAGCAGCTTTGCGATGAGCTGGTCTTTTTGAAAAAGGGCCGGATTATTGAACGGCAAAATCTAGTTCAATTGCAGCAGCAGGACAATTTCCTGACGCTGGAGGACTATTACTTGCAGATAATGGAGGAAAGCGCATGAGAAAATACTTAACCGTTTTGTCGGTAGAAGGAAGAGTATCGTTGCGGACACCGGAAGGGTTGATGTTTGGGATTGGGATGCCGATGGCCGTGTTACTTTTGATTAGTATGTTGGCAGGTAATCAAGTAGTCAAAACTGGTGACTATACGTTCTTGCAAAGCAGTTATCCTGCTTTAGTAACCGTCGGTATTTGCGCGACAGCTTTTATGGGCCTCCCCTTAACCATCGCGGATTATCGGGATAAAAAGATTTTAAAACACTTTTTTACTACTCCTACCAGCCCGCTTTTTTTAATGAGTATTCAGGTCGTTCTGTGTATCCTGCTGGCTCTGGCTTCTGCTTTAGGCGTCACTGGCGTTGCCGTCTTGGTGTTGGGCTATCGGATGCCTGGGTCTTGGTTAGGTTTTGTCAGTGTGTATTTTCTTGTGATGTTCTCCATGTATAGTATGGGTATGATGCTGGCCAGTCTTTGTCGAACTATGAAGCAGGCCAACTTGATCTGCAATCTGGTTTATTTTACGATGCTCTTTTTGTCGGGATCGGTGATTCCCTTCGAAATTTTTCCTGAAAGGATGCAAAAAATCGCCAACATGCTGCCACTGACTCAAGGGGTTCGCTTATTGAAGATCGTTTCTCTTGAAGGTCTCCGCAGTTTGCCGCTGCTGCCGTTGCTTTATCTGCTGCTGTTTGGCATTATTGGTATAATCGTTTCAGTGAAAACCTTCAGATGGGAGTGAGTACATGTTAGATAAACCGGATGAAAATCTGTATCGAGTAGGGATTTTTTCCCAAATGAATCAAGTAACCATCAAAGCACTACGCCACTATGATGAAAAAGGACTGTTGGTGCCTCGCTATGTTGATCCGGAAAACGGCTATCGTTATTATAGCGCTAGTCAGCTGCCGGATTTGCATCAAATTATTGCCTTGCGGAAGATCGGCTTTTCACTGGAAGAAATCCGCCAAGTCCAGCAAGGTGTCAGTAAAGACAAGCTGTTGCGCCTGAAAAAGAAACGGGTTTTGGAAGAAATTGCGGAACGAACACAGGAGTTGTCGGTGATTGAAAGCTATCTGGCTGACGATGAGGAATTAGTGGAGTATGACATTATTGAAAAATCATTGCCGGAAATCACGGTAGCTTCCATGACTTTGACGGTGAAAACGTATGGCGACTTGATGCAATACATGCCAAAAATGGATCGTGAACTGGAGCGCTTGGACAGCCGCTATACCACCCCGCAATATTGTTTTAACCGTTACTTGGATGGTGAGTACAAGGAAGAAAATATTCGAGTGGAGATTTGCGAGGCCGTTACGGCGGCTTCAAAGGAAGATACTTTTCTTTCCTTCAAGGTGATTCCTAAAGTTGAAAAAGCGGTCTGTGCTCTGCACCAAGGAGTCTATGACCGACTGCCCTTAAGCTATCAAGGGATCCTTTCCTTTATTGATCAAAATGACTATGAGATCGCTGATTTGCCACGAGAATCTTACATTGATGGTATGTGGAACAAGGAGAAACCCGAGGAATGGTTAACGGAAATTCAGATTCCGGTGCGAAGAAAAGACACCTCCCAGTGATACAGGAGGTGTCTGTTTATTTTAGCGAACGAAGCAAGAAGCTTTTTGCCCGCTCGGTTTCTGGACTACTGAAGAATTTTTCTGGGGTGTTGTCTTCGATAATCTCGCCATTCACCATAAATAAAATCCGATCGGAAACTTCTTTGGCAAAGCCCATTTCATGGGTAACAATAATCATGGTCTTGCCTTCTTCCGCCAAGTTTTTCATGACATCCAGCACATCCCCGACTAATTCAGGGTCAAGGGCTGAGGTCGGTTCATCAAACAGCATGATTTTCGGATTCATCGCCAAACTGCGGGCAATCGCTACTCGCTGCTTTTGTCCACCTGACAGCTGCTCGGGATAATCATCGCCTTTATCCCCCAGTCCAACCTTTTTCAGCATCCGCATTGCCTCGGCTTTGGCTACAGTAACGTGCATTTTTTTAACAATCTGCAAAGGCATCGCCACATTTTCCAGCACGGTTTTCAAAGGAAACAGATGAAAGGACTGGAACACCATCCCAATTTCTTCTCTCAGCTTACGAACATCGTATTTAGGATCGATTGTGTTTTCCTGTTTGTACAAAATCTCCCCTTCTGATGGTTCCTCCAGCTGATTGATGCAGCGTAAAAAGGTACTTTTTCCAGCGCCGGATGGTCCCAAAATACAGGTGACCGAATTTGGCTGAATCTCCACGGAAATATCGTTAAGAATCCTTTTGCCAGCGTAAAAAGATTTGTTTAAATGCCTTATTTCTAGCAGTGCCATTTCGCGTCTCCTCCTTCTTTCTCTTCAATAAAAAGCTTTTTTCAATCTGTTTTTGTCCAACAATCAACAAACTGATCAGCCCTAAATAAAACACGGCTAAAACTGTGTAGGTACTGACATAATCAAAGCTCAATGACGCATAGTTCATGGCCTGCTGCGTCATTTCGCTGACGGCAATCACCGTCAGCAAAGACGTATCCTTAACCGAAGTAATAAACTGGTTTCCCAGCGCCGGCAAAGCACTGCGAAAAGCTGGCGGGACAATGAAATGAATCAAAATCTGGTAATCCTTCATTCCCAGCGAACGACCTGCTTCCCATTGACCAATATCTACACCTTCTAAGGCTCCACGAACAATTTCGGAAATGAAAGCCCCGGAATTAATCGCGATGACGATAATTCCGGCTGTAGTGCTGTTTAAATCTAAGCCTAAAAGACGTGGGAGTACAAAGTAAATGTACAACGCTTGAACAATTAAAGGGGTTCCGCGAATCAGCCAGATGTAAACCGAGCTGATTCCTTTAACAAAAACATTTTTTGACCGCAGGGCCACGCCTGTAACACAACCGATCACAAATCCGATCCCAATCCCTACAATGGCCACCAGCAAAGTCATGACTAAACCATCTAGCAATAAAGGAACCAGGATACGCAGCGTTTCTTGAGACACCATAGTGCTCAGCTCCTATTCTGTCCATTTTTTGTTTAGCTCTTTCAAGGTTCCGTCTTCTTCAAAGACCTTTAAGGCCAACTCGAAGTTTTCTTTATAAGGACTGTCCTTAGTCAAGGCCACCGCATAAGGAGATTCATCTTGATTGAATTCCTCACCGATGCCTTCCAAGGTTGAATCCGTCTGCGTTTTCACATAATAAGCCACGTTTGGTGCATCTTGGATTACGGCATCCACTTTATTTTGCTGCAAGGCTTCAAAAGCACCGGTGATTTTATCGTAGGCTTCAATCTTAGCACCCTCTAAATTCTTACTTGCGTAAGCATGAGAAGCTGTTCCTTTTTCCACCCCTACCGTTTTATCCCCTAAGTCATCAATTCCGGTAATTCCGGTATCAGCTTCGGTATTAATCATCACCCGCTGGCCAGAATTTAAGTACGGTTCGGTGAAATCCATAATTTCCTGACGTTCACTGGTGGCACATAAGGCAGCTGCCGCAACATCCAACTTACCTTCCGATAACGAGGTGACTAAAGGTGCATAATCTTGCACTTGATATTCGCCGCCTGCTAATTCGTATCCTAGAAATTCCTGCAATTTGTCCAATAGTTCAATGTCGTATCCGGTCAAGGTCTGTCCGTCCTCTTCATAGTAAGAAAAAGGTGCAAATACCCCTGACGTACCAATGCGCAAGCTTTCACCTTCTAAAGATCCTTCGACATTTTCTTCAGTGACCGCTTCGCTGCTGGTTTCTTCCTCCGCATTGTTGCTTTGGCAACCAGCCAAAAACAAAGTTGAAAGAATCGCAATTCCTCCCACAAGCATGAACTTTTTCATCTGTTTCTTCATATTCTTTCTCCTCCCTGATACAACTATTAGTAACTTACAAACTTTCATGTTAGAAATTATAACACATAAAAATGCAATTGGAAGACGTTTTTTCAATTTTTATTAATCCGAATAAGTCTTAAAAACCCAAAAATCCGCTTTGAACAGGCGTATCAAGCGGATTTACAGGCAAAAATATTTATTTTTTCGCTTATTCCTATCTTGATTAATCGATAATTTTATGTTAGATTATCTTCCATAAAAGATTTTACTACTAATAGAAGGCAGGGTGATTTTATGCGTTTAGCAGAAACGAAGTACTCAGCACAGGAGATCAAGGACTTGGTGGACACTTATATGATGGAAACCTATGAACGTTTTGATTTCATTGCTGAAACAGCTGAAGGAATGTATCTATATGATGAAAACGGCGTTGGCTATTTAGATTTTTACGGCGGTGTTGCGGTCAACAACATCGGTAATACCAATCCACGAGTTGTAAAAGCCGTGATTGACCAAGTACAAGATGTCTCTCATACCTTCAATTACCCTTATACTCTGCCGCAGGCTTTGCTGGCGAAAACCATTTGCGAAGCGATTGGGATGGACAAAATTTTCTTCCAGAATTCCGGTACCGAAGCCAATGAAGCGATGATTAAGCTGGCTCGCAAATACGGCGTGGAAAACTTCGGTCCTGATAAATACCATATTATTTCAGCTAAAAAGAGCTTTCACGGTCGAACATTCGGTTCCCTGTCAGCAACTGGGCAACCAGAAACCGCCAACCACAACGGCTACATGCCTGGGGTTCCCGGTTTCAGCTATGTTCCCTTCAATGATATAGAGGCGATTAAAGAAGCATATAACGATCATGTTATCGGCATTATGCTGGAGCCGATCCAAGGAGAAGGCGGCGTCCACCCCGCAGATCAGGCGTATTTACAGGAAGTTCGTGCTTTTTGCGACGAAAAAGGAATTTTGCTTATGCTGGATGAAATTCAAACCGGCTGGGGCCGCACCGGCAGCTTGATGGCGTATATGTATCACGGGATCAAACCCGACATTGTTTCAATGGCTAAAGCGATGGGCGGCGGAACGCCACTTGGAGCGATTTGTGCCACTAAAGAAGTCAGTAAAGCTTTCACGATTGGTTCCCATGGATCAACTTATGGCGGAAGTCCGCTTTGCTGTGCAGCTGGCCTAGCTGCCGTTACCGAGATTATTGAGAAGGATTTGGCGACGAATGCTCATCAAGTAGGTACGTATTTTACCGATCTGCTGCGCTCAATGCCAGGAGTCAAGGAAGTTCGCGGTCGAGGACTAATGATCGGCGTCGAGTTTCATGAGCCGATTGCCCACGAGGTTAAACACCTGGCCTTCGACAAAAAGCTGCTGATCACTCAG
This sequence comes from Candidatus Enterococcus moelleringii, assembly GCF_017377575.1. Lineage (GTDB taxonomy): Bacteria > Bacillota > Bacilli > Lactobacillales > Enterococcaceae > Enterococcus_A > Enterococcus_A moelleringii. Next base: position 40,344 of record NZ_JAFREM010000017.1, on the reverse strand, counting down.
ATTGATCAGCATACGATTCGGATGGTTCCGCCGCTGATTGCCGATAAACAAAATTGTGATACGGCCTTCCAGATTCTGCAGCAGTCTGTTAAAGAACTAAGCAGCTTTACCGAATACCAAGCAAGATTAGCATAAACAATCCCTGCAAAGTCGTCATTTCGTTCGACCTTGCAGGGATTTTCTATTCGCTCACTTCACTAAAGGCGAAACCGCGACTTTGAACCGGGGTGGAGAAGACAATTTGGGTGTTGGTTCGGCCGAAACGCTGCAGTTCATTGATAAAACCATCCAAAGCTTGAGTACTTTCAAAAACTACTTTGATCATCATGGAATAGGCTCCGGTCACGCAATCACACTCTAAAACATTAGGCACCGAAGCAATATAAGGATAAAAGACTTCTTTTTGCTGCGGCTCCAGCGACAGTTGAATATAGGCCTTAATCGACAAGTCCGCTTGAGGAAAATTCAAATGGGCCTGATAATTCAAAATAGAGCCGTTCTTTTCCAAGCTGTGCAGTCGCTGCGAAACAGCTGGCGGGGTGATAAACAGCCGTTCACTGATGTTTTTAATCGACAGACGCCCCTCTTTTTGCAAGATATTCACGATTCTTTTGTCTAACTCATCCATCTGCTTTCCTCTTTTCAATAAAATGGCTGTTTTCCTTTGTTTAAAAAAGCAAAAGGCACTTTTTTCGACGATAAACAAAGAAAAGCTTCAAAGCTATAGCTCACCGATTAGTTATGTGATATTTTATCACATAAGACGAAGGAGTGATAGTTTATGATGCGAATTGAAAAGGACTCTTTGGGGAGCATCCCCATTTATCAAGAAGCTTATTATGGTATCCACAGTTACCGCGCTAAACAGAATTTCCAGATCAACCAAGTACCAACGGACCTGCAATTAATTAAAGAAATCGCCCGTATTAAGGCAGCCGCAGCTACAGCCAATCGAAAAACAGGAGGATTGTCTGTTGAAAAAGAAGCGGTTATCCGTCAAGCGGCGCAGGAAATTATTGCAGGGAAGTTCGATCAGGAATTTTTAGTTGAAGCGATTCAAGGCGGCGCTGGGACCTCAACAAATATGAACGTTAATGAAGTGATTGCCAATCGCGGCTTGGAATTATTGGGCCACCAAAAGGGGGACTATCAGTATTTACACCCCTTAGATGATGTCAATTGCAGCCAGTCCACTAATGATGTCTATCCAAGCGCTGGGAAATTAGCCACTTTGGTTTATTTAGATCAGCTGCTGCTAAAAATGGATTACTTGATTCAGGAGTTAAAGACAAAATCACGTACCTTTTCTAACATCAAGAAAATGGGGCGCACCCAACTGCAAGATGCTATCCCTACTACTTTTGGTGCCAGCTTTGCAGCTTACGCCAGTAATCTAGAACGCTGCCGCAAGCGGATCAAACATGCAACCCACGAATTAACTCAGCTGAATCTTGGGGGAACAGCCATCGGCAATGGAGTGAATGCTTCCCTGGCTTATCAGGAATTTCTCTATGAAGAGCTGAATCAAACTGTCGAATGGAAGGTTAAGCCTGCCAATAACCTAATTGACGCCACTCAAAATGTAGATGGTCTGTTAGCTGTATCCAGCAGTCTGAAGGCCTTGGCCGTTTCTCTACTGAAGCTTTCCCGTGATTTGCGACTGTTGTCCAGTGGGCCTAACAGCGGATTGAACGAGGTGATTCTGCCAGCCAAGCAAGCAGGCTCTTCCATTATGCCGGGGAAAATCAATCCGGTGATTCCCGAGGTAGTGACGCAGCTGGTTTTCAAAGTGTTGGGTAATGATACTACGATTTCCTTAGTGGCTGAATCAGGAGAACTGGAGCTGAATGCCTTTTGTCCAGTGCTTTTCCAAAGTCTCTACGAATCTTGCCAATTACTGGAGCAAGGCTGCAACGTGATGACGGTTCATTGTATCCGAGATTTGCAAGTGAATGAGCTAAAATGCGAAGAGGACGTCCAAAAGAATAGCGGAGCGTTGACCAATTTCGCGGCGGTCGTCGGCTACGAGCATGCCACAAAGCTAGTCACCGAAGCCCAGGCCAAAAACTGCTCCATCGAAGAGATCTTAAATCACTATCATTGGAACGAAGCGCAGCAGAAGCTTTCTTAAAGGCAGAGCTCGCAAAAAAAAGCCAATTATCCTCAAAAAGATAATTGGCTTGTTGCTGTTAGGCCTTCATATAGCCTAAAACGACCCCGCCGACAATAATCAGCAGACAGCCGATGACGACGTAGACCATTTCCTTTTTCGTCTTGCGTTCTCCTAAGAGGAAAATGCCGCCGAGAGTTGAAATGATGATTCCCATCTGAGACAAAGAAAAACCAATCGCCAGTCCCAACGATTGAATCGTCAGCAGCATACATACATTGCCGATCCCCCACAATAGCCCTGACAGCATGTTGCGCCAGACATATTTGTCGAAGCTGGTTTTTCCAAAAGCAAATAGACTGGCACCTGCCAGCATCCCGATGCTTTGCGGGAAAATCACGGCCAAGGGATCTATTCCGGCCCAGGTGATGATAATGGTATAAGAAGCATAGCCGATGGTGGAAAGAATGAGTGCTCGTAGTCCTTTGCCAAAGTCTAAAACCTGGTGATCCGTCTTTACCCCTGCTTCGTTGTCCTGCCGGGCAGTCAAGTATGCGCCAAAAACTAGCAAAGCCAACGCGATAAAACCTAGAATAAAATCCCGGGATTTGGTCCATTCGTGAAAGAAGACCGCGCCGGCAATCGTATTTAAAATCAGCTGAAAACCAGTCGACAGCGGCAGCCCCACAGAGACGCCCACTGATTTCATGCCGTGGAATTGTTTGTTTTGCCCTACCGACCAAAAGACTCCCGACAAAAAGCCGATGATTAAAATCCGCAGATCCAGCGTTGGGCGGACGACCATAAAGGTGACTAAAGCAAAAACAAAAGCTCCCATGGTCATGCCCAAGGTTTGCTGGTTGGCATCGCCGCCTAATTTCCCGCTGACTAACGCGATACTGCCCCAAGCAAATGTCGGAACGAGGGCGAGTAAAATTGTCATGTTTTTTCCTCCCGTATTTCAGTAGCTGCAAGACTTTGACAAGTGGATCAGCGACTTTCTTGGTAATAATTCAAGCGGGGAAAGAATAAGGTCATGGTGGTTCCTTCGCCCCATTGCGATTCCGCTGTTAACTCAACGCCTAATTTTTCGGCTAGCTTTTTAGCCAAGTACAAGCCTAGCCCGGTGGAATGCTGCTGGGCAGTCCGGCCGTTTTCGCCGGTAAAGCCCTTGTCGAAAATCCGCCCTAAATCCTCTGATTGAATCCCGATGCCGTTGTCCTTCAGTTGCAAATAGGCGCCGTCATTTTTCTGGGTAATCAGCACTTCAATTTTGCCGTTTTCTGGGGTGTATTTGATGGCGTTGCTTAACAACTGACGGAAAATAAAAGCAATCCATTTGCCATCAGTTAATACTTGGGCATCCTCTTCTGCCATCACCAGTTGAATATTTTTTTGAATGAAGTAATTGGCTTGGCTGCGAATCACCGGCTGAATGATTTTCTTCACTGAATATTCCTGAATCAAATAATCATTAATGAATTCGTCCAAACGAGAATAATACAAGACTTGTTCGACATGCTCGTCGATCTGCTGTACTTCATTTTGCAGCAGGATATACTTATCGTCGTCGATATCGTATTCGATGGACTGCAAAATCAAGCCCACTGCTGCCAAAGGAACCTTGATCTCGTGAATCCAGGAATCCACGTAGTCCTTTTGGTCCTTTTGATTGCTGATGGCCTGCTGCATCAGCTGATGGTGCTCGCGAACCTGTTGGTTAATGTATTCCTGCACCAGTTTTTCTTCTTCCGTGTCCGCCTCATCCAAAAACTGCTGCAGACTGTCTTCTTTTTGACTCAGCTGCTGGTACCAATCTTTTTTGCGATAATAATCGAAGGCGAAAAACAAAAACAGGATGAACAGCTGCAGCAACAGCAAGTAAGCCACATTGTCCATAAAGCCTTGCAAATCCGGCGTCAGCCAAATCATGAAGACCATCAAGGCACTCAAAATAATCCAGCCAATCAGGATGAGCAGCTTATCTTTTAAAAATCGTAAAAATGTCATACACTGCTCCTTTATGGCACGATATAGCCTTGGCCGACTTTGGTCTGGATGTAGTCTTGAATCCCGGCTTGCTCAATTTTCCGCCGCAGTCGATTGATATTCACCGTTAAGGTATTGTCATCGACAAAGCGTTCGTCATCCCACAAAGCCCTTAGCAATTTTTCCCGGCTTAAAATTTTCCCGTGCTGCTTCATTAAAATGTACAGCAAACGGTATTCGTTTTTACTCAAATCGATCACTTCAGCGTCGATTTCCATGCTGCTGTTGTCTAAATTCAGCGTGATCCCGTTGTGAGTCATGGTTTCGCCGCCTTCTGCGTAATTGTACGAACGCCGCAAAAGCGCATTGATTTTTGCTACCAAGACATCTACCTCAAAAGGCTTGGTGATGTAGTCGTCCGCTCCCATGTTCATCGCCATGATTTGATCCATATTGGTGTTGCGAGAAGAGATGAAAATAATCGGTACTTTCGAAACCTCGCGAATTTTTTGACACCAGTAATAACCGTCAAACACGGGTAAATTAATATCTAATAAAACTAATTGAGGGGCTTCCCGCTCAAAATCGGCAAACACTTCACTAAATTCGGTTGTCGCAAATACGTCGAAGCGCCATTTGGTCAATTCTTCGCCAATCAGCTGACGAATGACTGCCTCATCTTCCACGATCATGATCTTTGCCATCAATACCGCCACCTTTCTCCTCTATACTAACAAATATTTGGCGAAAAAAGAAAAAAGACGTCAGAATTACGACGTCTTCTTAGTAAAATCAATAAATCCTAAATTGTCATCAATCACGCCGCCATCGCCGGACAAGGCAAAGGTGCTTAATCGGGGATTCAGCGTGATCCGCATATTTTCCTGCAAATCTTCTTTGGAATAGCCCTTGATCCAAAAATCCCCTATATTGGTAGGGATCGTTTCGGTGTAGTCCTCCTTGGGCATGGTATCGCTGATGATGTTAATGGAAAATTGGACCTGCATATGGATCATGGCGTGCTGGGAATAGGGTCCGACGCCATCTTCAAAGGTCAACAGCACCAATTTATGTTCATCCGAATGCTGGGCGATCCGCTCTTTAGCTGCTTCGTCTAAGGTAATTTTCATCAAAAAAACCTCCCTCTGGCACCATCATCGGCCGAAGGAGGAAAAATTGCAAGCCAGAACGCTTACTTGATTTGCTGGTCTAATTTGGTTAAATTGATCCGGTCATCTTGGGCTAACAGCTCACGATAAATCGGCAATTGCTTTTGAATTTGATCCGCTTGATCATTTTCAATTTGCATGACTAACAATGGTTCATGCAAGCTCAAACGCAGCAGCATCCAGCCTTTGCCATGAGGTTCGGTAATGGAGAAGCGTACACCCTCATCATTTTCCGGATTTTCGGCAAAGCCGTCTTTCGTTGGCAAAGTTTGACGGAAGTTCTCGATCATCTTGCGGCCAGTCTCCCTGTGATCATCGCCGGCAATTTCGTAGCGGATTTCCAAGGTTTCTACAGGCTGTTCTAATTCCGCCATCAAGTCGGTTAATTGACGACCTTCCTGCTGTAATTTCGGCAGCAACATCAAAATCTTGGCAATCACGTAAGCACCATCGTCTAAGAAATAGTTTTCCTTGAAGGCCGCGTGACTGCTGGTTTCGATCGCTAAAGGACAATGGATGCCCTCTTCGTTCAGCTCAATTGCTTTGTTGATGACATTGCGGTAGCCGGAAATGTAGCGATACTGCTTGCCGCCTTTTTCTTCAATGAAGCGTTTCAAGTGATCAGAGGTTGGCGAATTCGTTACAATCGTGCTGCCAGGTTCTGCGTCTAGAACGATTGCTGCCAACACAGCGATCAAATTGTTGCGATTAATAATTTGTCCATCAGCTGAAACAATCGCTGAGCGGTCCACATCGGTATCGAAAATGACACCAAGGTCGGCTTGATTATCCATCACCGCTTTTTTGATGCTGGCCATCGCTTCTTTGTTGTCAGGATTTGGAATATGATTCGGGAAATTGCCATCTGCTTCTAAAAATTGCGAACCGGTAGTGTCTGCCCCTAAAACATCCAGAACTTTGCTGGCAAAATAACCGCCGGCACCATTTCCGGCATCTACGACAATTTTCATTCCCGTTAAAGGCTGATCGTTATCAGAACCGATGCCTTTGCGGATTTTTGCCACCATGTCCGCCGCATAAGCTGAAATCAGGTCGGCTTTTTTCACGCTGCCGTCTGCTGCAGCTGGTTGTGGATCGGTGTGTTCTAAAATGTAAGCAATGTCGGTTTTTTCTGCGCCGCCGGATTTGCTGAAAATCTTAATGCCGTTAAAGTAATAAGGCAGATGGCTGGCCGTCAGCATAATTCCCGCATCACAATCGAATTCTTCAAACTGAGTAGCCATAAATAAAGCTGGTGTCGTCGCCAACTCAAAGTCTAGCACCTGTACACCTGCTGCTTGGAAGGTATCCATCATCGCTTGTTTTAATTCCGGTCCGGTTAAGCGGCCATCAAAACCTAAACCAATCGTAAAGGGCTTAGTAATCCCTTTGTTTTCCAACCAATTCATGATACCGTTTGCAATTAAGATAGCTTCCTCGGTGGTTAAATTTTTCGTTTTACCCTCTGCGGAAATCGCGATTCCGCGAATATCTGATCCATTTTGTAATGCTGTTATCGCCATAGAACTGCCTCCTCTATTTACTTTTAGTCTATTATACCAAAAATCACGGAAAAGAAAGCCTTTTCCGTGATTTATTTGCATTTTTTTGGTAAATTCCACCTAATTAGATCCCACAGCAGCTAAATAACCCGCGAACGACGCTTGTTCCGGCGGCGTTCCTGCCAGCGGACTCTTGCGTTTACCAACTTGTTCATTAGTGCGGTCATGGCTTTAAACAACCAATAAACCCCGATGGTCAAAGGTATAACGAAGAATAAATTGCGATTGTATAAGACGTCAAAGTCAAAGAATCGCCGGAAAACTAAGAAACAGCTGAGATAGATAGCTGCAAGAACGGCAATTAAGGTAATTTTCTTTTTATCCAACGGGAAGGAAACTAAGTACAGAACCAGCAATCCGACACAGCCGGTTAAAAAGACCGACATGGTGGACGTCGCGCTAAAGGGCAGCTGGAATAGATAGCCGGCTAACTGAATCAGCATCACTGCCGCCACCACCGTCACCGCACCCGGTACCGATACCCGCAAAATATTGTTCAAAAAGTCCCCCTTGATTCGTTCGTAGCTAGGTTTCAAGGCTAGGAAAAACGATGGGATGCCGACAGTCAACGCGTTAATTGGCGTCAGTTGAATCGGCGCAAAAGGATACGGACTAGCTATGAACATGAAAATTACCGCTAAGATTAGCGAGTAGATCGTTTTGACCAAATACATGGAAGCGACCCGCTCGATATTGTTGATCACGCGCCGGCCTTCATTTAGCACATCCTTCATCCGTTTAAAATCCGATTCCAGCAAAATCACATCCGCCGCTGCTCTGGCCGCACTACTACCATTCGCCATAGCAACACCGATATCTGCTTGCCTTAAGGCTAACACGTCGTTCACTCCGTCACCAGTCATACAAACGGTGTAATCCTCATCCTGCAAGGCTTGGATCAGCCGTTGTTTTTGATACGGTGATACTCGGCCGAAAACCGTGTTAGACTTCGCTAAAACGCGGTAGTTGGTCCAATCGTCTATTTCAGACATATCCACATAATATTCCGCTCGTTGAATTCCGGCTTTTTGAGCGATTTTTGAGACGGTTAAAGGATGATCGCCAGAAATGACCTTTAGTTGGACATCCTGTTTGGCAAAATAGCCAAAGGTTTCCTGGGCATTTTCCCGCAAATTATCTGAAATGATCAAGGTTGCCAGCCAATTGGGTTCCTTTTCAAAGGTTTCGCTTAACACTTCAGGATAGGAAGCCAGTGCTAAGACGCGATAACCTTGTTCCATATAGGGTTGGATCGCTTGTTGGAATTCCTCCGGCACAGTTGAAAAAATAAATTCAGGCGCGCCAACGACGTAGCTGCCTTCATTTTGAAAGGTAACGCCGCTCCATTTACGGGCTGAAGAAAAAGGAATCATCTTCTCCACTTGCCAATCGTTGTCAGTTTGGAATGCATTTCGCAATGCTTGAGCTGTGGCATTATCGTCGGTTAGATTTTTCATCAGGGCCGACATAATCACTTTAAAGCGTTCCTCGGTGACTTGGCCTAAGAGACTTTCTTCAAAGCGCAAGGTGCCGTCGGTGATGGTTCCGGTTTTGTCCAAACAGATGACATCCACGCGTGCCAAGGTTTCGATGGAAGGCAAAGCCTGCACCAGTACTTTTTTCCGGGCTAAGTTGGCCGCCCCCACCGCAAAAGCGACACTGGTCAGGAGCATCAAGCCCTCTGGAATCATGCTGACGAGAGCGGCCACAGTTCCCAAAACTGCCTGCCGAATCGAAGAAGACGCTTGGTATTGAGAATACAGCATCATTAAACCTACCGGCACGATGATCACAGTTAAAACCGTAATCATGCGGCTTAACACCTTGGTTAGTTGCGAGCTGTTGCCGGTTTCGCTTTTGGCTTCGCTGGATAGCCGCTGGGCAAAATTATCCGCCCCTACCGCCGTTGCTCGATAAAAGCCTTGTCCGGCTGTCACGAAACTTCCACTATATAACCGATCCGTCGGCTGCTTGAGGATGCGATCCGCCTCACCGGTTAACAAGGATTCGTCCACTTCCATGCCTTCGCCCGAGAGGATCTCCCCATCCACTGGCACCTGATCGCCATTTTTCAACAGTAGCGTGTCCCCTAAAACAATTGCTTCTTGATCGATCCTCTGCAGCTTGCCGCCCCGCAAAACTGTCGCTTGATCCTTTGCCAAAACTGACAACTTATCAATCGTATGCTTGGCTCGCAGCTCTTGAAATACTCCGATCAGCGTATTGATGATTACTACGCCAAAGAACAACGTGTTTTTCGGTGAACCCACCAACAAGACAAAAAGTGCCAACACTAGATTCAGCAGATTGAAGACATTGACGGTATTTTCCTTGATGATCTGACCATCTGACTTCAACAAGTTCTCTTCTGTTTGGTTTACTTGACCCTTTTCGGTTCTAGCCGCCGCTTCCTGCTCCGTTAAACCATGAAGAACTGGGGGAATCTTCACCTGTTCAACAGCTGCCTGACTAGTCGCTGCTCGCTTCATTTTCTTCACGTGACTCACCTCTATTTCCATCTTACCACGATCGGAAATTTTCAAGGAAGATTCAGCTTTTGTAGGAAAGGCTTCGCAAACTCGCTCAGAGAACACAAAAAAACGCCTAAGCATCTTTCAGCTTAGACGTTGCGTTTTGTTCGTTAGGAAGACGAATTAATCCACATAAAATGCTTCATAAAAACCTTAGGAGGCTAGGAAGAAAACATTTGCGCAAAAACACTCCTGGGGATAATTTCGTTCGTTTGAATAGTTTGAATGTCATTATACGAATCTGGGGAAGTTGTTCTATTATAATGAGAGCGCCAAACACTGACTATACCCATTACTAAACGCTTAAATACCGCCGCCTCCTAAGTACTATTATTTTAGACCATTTTGACAAAAAATTAACAAGAATGTCAAAATCGACCCTTTTTTCGTCAGAATCATCGCATTTGTTAACATTCAAAGTTCATTATTTTTTGATAACGACTCGAATCTACTGACGAATCTAAGAAACCTCTCATATCGTTTTACATTATCAAAATATCGTTTTACATTAAAAGTTTTATGTTTTATAATATAGAAAAGGGGTGAATACGATGAATAAGTATTCGACAGCGATTATCGGTTTATTGAGTCTCTTTACACTTATGATGCAAGCATTTCTTTTTCTGGGGACGATTATGACTATCTGGATGTTTGGTTCCTCATCTACCAATAGAAAAGACGCCATTGCAATGATTCTAGACAATATTGACCTGACAAATAGTTCATTGACGCCCAATTTTTATGCTGCTTTCTATTTAGGGATTCTCTTTTTCACTAGCTTAACGCTGTTTCTATACCTCAACTGCATTCGACACTTGCTGCAAAATATTAACGAAAAGATATATTTTGAAGAAAAGAACCTTAAAATGATTAAACGTACCCTCATATTTTTCTCACTTTATACGTTAGTCAATTTTGGGCTGGAGCTTATTCACAGAGCATTCAACGTCACTTACTTATACGATGCTTCTGCTTATCCGGCTTACAGCTGGGTGGGCGTGTTTGATGGTTTGATTACTGTCATGGGAATTTATGTCCTCTATGTGGTTTTTCGACAAGGTGTTTTACTGAAACAAGAGAATCAATCAATAGTATAGAGATACAGAGAGGTGTGTAAAAATGAAAAAATATGAACGATTTATCTTGGGTGTGCTGGCGTTTTGCTGCTTCACCTTGCAGGTGCTTTTTGTACTTGCCTCAATCATTCTCGTAATAATGGCGTTCCCTGCAGATTCTCGCCAAGAAATGTTCAAAATCGTCAGTGAAGGCATGGTTTTAAAAAATAGCATGCTGTCCGTAACAACTGCTTCTGTTTATTTGTTTGCTGTTTCTGTCGTTCAGTCTATTCTGATGTTCGGTTACTTGAATTGTATCCGCAACCTGCTGCAAAACTTAAACGATGAGATTTATTTTGAGGAACGCAACCTGCAGCTGATTAAAAAAGTTTTGATTTTTTATGGCGCTTCAGCGGTCATCGAAGCTTTGGTTGCTGGGTTTAACAAAATCAACCATATTACATTGCTGACTGCAACCTCACCTAGTGCTCTGGTCTACTTATTTGAAGGTTTCCTAGTGGTGATGGGGATTTACGTTATCTACATGGTGTTCAAGCATGGGGTACGTCTGAAGAAAGAGAGTGACGCATTTATATAGAAGGAGATTGTCGCTTATGATTAAAATAAACTTGGATCGAGTGATGCTGGATCGCAAAATCACATCCAACGAACTCGCTAAACAAGTCGGCATCGCACCGGCTAATCTGTCTATTCTAAAAACAGGAAAAGCCAAAGGGATTCGGTTCAATACTTTGGAGAAAATCTGTACCATTTTGGATTGTCAGCCTGGGGATATTTTGGAGTTTGTGGGGGAGGAGTGAGATCATTAAAACGAAAAAGTCATCCAACTATACATCAGTTCGATTTCGACGTATGGTTAGATAACTTTTTTTGTTTTAGGCAATCTTTTATTTTGTGACATATCAGAGAATGTTCATTGATATCATGCTATAATTAGAATCAAAAATACATTCTTTTAGCAGTGTTAACTATCGATAGTACCCAATATACACCTTGTCGCTCGCTCTATAGAAGGAGTAAATTAGCGTCATGCCGTTGAATTTCTGCGGTGGTGGATATGAAAAAGTGAACTTTACCGCCATTCTAGGGCTTATTGCATTTGCCTGAGTAATTGCTGAATCCGAAATAGAATTTATAGATGTTGCTTGACTTGCCATGGGAGAAATAAATACAGTCATTATCCCCATAATTAAAAATATTTTTTTCATAGTGTCGCCTCCCTATTATCAGTATATTGATATTTTTTCAAGCCAGAAAACTTCGTCATAATCGACCCAAATACCATCATAATCGACACAATACACGGAGGTTGGAAATTGATAACAAGTATAGTATTAGACATCCTAGGCACCTTACCATTAATCTTTTGCATGTACTATTTTAAGTCTAGGCACTATAGCAAAGACATAATACTCGCATCATTACTATTATTGACAATACGGATATCTCCAGTTATTTCAAGCGAAACTCTGAGAATAATGATTTCTTTTTTTATTTTATTTTTCTCATTCTATTTTTCAGAAAAGAATACATTAATCTCTGGTATATATAGCTCTTTAGTCTTTATAAACGACAACATAACTAGAGTTATCACCAATCCATTAATGTTCTATAATATGAATTCGTTACTAAAGTCTTATTTATTAATAATGCTCGCATCTTTATTAGTGATTTTAACAATATCCATTTTAGAAAAAAAAGTATTACTATACTTAAAAAATAGAGTTCCAAAATCACTATTTCCAATTTTAGCACTTTGTTTATTTTTACTTTTTCTATTCATCAAAAATATTTTTTTAGTAGAGTTAACTATCCCAAATAACAAAATTGTTTCATTGAGTTTAATGAGCCAAATTTTCTTTACATTGTTTCTTTTTCTATCAGTAGTACTTTTTTTAGCTCAACGCAGCGAAGCGATGCGCCTAGAATCGGAAAGCAAAAAAGCGATCTATGAAAATCAGCTATCCTACTTAAAATCTATCGAAAAGAACGCTGAAGAGGTTCGGAAGTTTAAGCATGACTACCAAAACATTCTATTGAGCATGGATAGTTATTTCCATGAGGACAAGTATGAGGACCTGAAAAAGTATTACTTCACACAAATAAAGCAGAGTTCGGAAAGTTTGAATATCGTAAATACTCAGCTCAACAAGCTATCGAGAATTCAAAGTATGGCTTTGCGTAGCATTTTCTACGTAAAATTGAGTATAATTGATAGTGAAAAAGTAAATCTGAATTTAGAGATCGACAAGAATTTCTTTGTGGAAGAAAAAGACGAGATTTCGTTGGTTCGCGCATTGGGGATTATTCTGGATAATTCGGTAGATGCCCTTGAGGAGCTGGAACAAGGCGACCTGCAGATTGCTCTGATTGAAAATGATGGCAGCAATCTGATTATCGTCAAGAACAGCTGCTCTGCTGATTTGCCGCCGTTGTATCAGCTGGAGGAAAAAGGTTTTTCTACGAAGGGGTCAAATCGCGGAATTGGGTTGAGCAACCTGCGAGAAATCATGGAGGAAACGGACCTTTTATTGGAAACTGAAATCGTCGATCAATACTTTATTCAAAAAATTATTTTTTAAGGGGAAGTTTTATTATGATGAAGGTCTTCATTTGCGAAGATGAGTCACCGCTGCGGGCGTTCTACAAAGGACACATCGAGAGGCAGATTATGATTAAAGAGCTGGATGCTTCTATGACTCTATCTACAGATAAACCCAGAGAAATTTTAGCTTATCTGAGGGAAAATCGTGATACTACAGGGATTTATTTTCTGGATATTAATCTTGGCGAGGATGAGATGGATGGGATCATTCTGGCTAAGGAGATCCGAAAGTACGATGCATTAGGGAAAATTATTTTCATTACCACTCATGATGAAATGGTACCATTGACCTTTAAACACAAGGTGGAAGCTTTGGACTTTATTATAAAAGATACGGTTGAATCGATGCAGGCTGCGATCACTGAGTGTTTAGACACCATTTTTGAAAAACAAAAGGTTCAACCTGAAAAAAGGCAACAGTATATGATCAAGACGGGAAAAAGCGAGCGCTATGTGAACTATGAGGATATTCTGTTTTTTGAAACTTCGCCTAAACCCCATGTGCTCTATGTTTATACATCGACTGGACGGATTCCTTTTTACGGCGCGATCAAGGAGACTGTTGATCTGGGGGATAACTTTGAGCGAGTCCATAAATCCTATGTGGTTAACTTGGACAACGTTCGCTCCATCGACAAGGAAATGCTGGAGCTGACCATGCATAACGGCCAACGCTGTGCCATCTCCCGTAAAAAAATGAAAATGGTGCGGGATTATTTGAATCTTGAGTAAAACAAAGGATCATTCCACGGTGGAGTGATCCTTTGTTTGTGTTTCAACTGATTTTTAGCCTTATTCTTTCAGTTTCCGCACCGTAAAAAAGATCTGAACAAATCGCTCCGGTGCAGTCTTCACTATCCACCCTTCTTCCTAAACGACCCCATCTCAGCCAAAACCGTCGTAAAACGATCATAAAATCCACTTTTTTATGGTTTTATTGCACTTTATATGTTCTTTTGCGCTATTAGGGTGCTTTTTCGTATATAATACAATCATATAAAACGGTTTCTAGTTTGAGACTCTCGTAAGAAGGCAGGAATGACGAATGAAAAACTCGATAGCGGCGATTGATCGGCGACATGCTGATATTTTGGATGTGTTAAAGGAGAAGCAGCACCTGACTACGCAAGAATTAGCCGAAGCACTGAATGTCTCCCTGAGTACGATTCGTCGTGATCTGCATTTATTGGAAGAAAAAAATGACATCGTTCGCAAATACGGCTACTGCACGCTTAATTATGCGGATAGTGAAGAAGTAGATCCGTCTGGCTCAGAGCATCTGAAAAAAGCGATTGCTCGGGAAGCGGGTCAATTCGTTCATGATTGCGACACCCTTTTTATCAATGCCAGCTCGACTGCGTTGAAGACGGTGAATTATATGCATGCTGAACATGTGACCATTGTAACCAATAATCTGGAAATCAATCACCTGCCGCAAAATGCCAATTACAATTACCTCTTAACTGGAGGCGAGATGCGTTTTCCTAAAGAAGCTTTAGTGGGAGACATTGCTTTGAACACGATCGCTACCATCAATGCCGATACTTGCATTATGGGTTGCAGCGGGGTGAGCCTGGAGAGCGGCGTCACTACTGAGATTATTAATGAAGGAAAAATCAATGCCTTGATGCTTGATCACACCCTGAAACGGAAGGTTTTAGTGGCGGATCATCGCAAAATCGGGGTGACTTCGAAATGCAAGGTTGCTGATATTTCGGTCTTTGATTATTTGATTACCGATCAATATGCTTCGGCTGAAACGTTGAAGGAGATTCGAAAACTAGGAGTCAAGGTCATTCAAGTTGATTAACCACAGAAAGGAAGGAATTAGACTGAAAAAAAATGAACTCGTGCTATCACAAGAATTGATTTTTAACTTTCTACTATTATATGGTTTGCTGCTGACGATCGTTCCGATTGTCGTCTATCCAACCAGCTCGGTCATCGACGGGATGTTCCGTATTTTAAGCTCTCCCAGCAATTTGATCAGCGACTATGTTGAACTTGCTGGACCGGGAGCGGCTTTTGCCAACAGCGGCCTAATGACTCTACTTAGTTTGTTTATTTTACGAAAATACCGCCACTCTTTTAATCCATTGACGATTTCGGTGATTATGCTGCTTTCGGGCTTCTCCTTTTTCGGGAAGAACCTGGCAAATTCAGCGCCGATTCTGCTAGGCAGTCTTTTGTACCTGCATCATAAGCCGGCAACTCGGCAAGAATCGCTGGTTATGGGCTTATTAAGCACCTGTCTGTCTCCGATGGTCAGCGTCATTTATACAGCACCTAGCTCATTTCCGCTGCAAAATAAAGCCATCGCTGTCCTAGTTGGTTTGGTGATCGGCTACATCAGTATTCCGGTGTTCCATTATTTGAAGGCCCACACGAGAGAAATGAATCTGTACAATATGGGCTTTTCAGCTGGTTGTATTGGTTTGGTGGGTAATTTTGCCACTCGTAATTTGTTACATATCCGCGTTATGCCTCATCGGCTGAATGCGGCCCACAGCCAAGCGCTGTTTGTCTTCCTATTGATCCTTTTCACTGCACCGATTGTCTATTCATTTGTGCGAATAGCCTTCGAAAAAAAACTTCATAAAGGAACGCGGCTGAGTCTCTTAAAGCTGATTCGTTTTTCACTATATGGTTTGATGGGCTTGTCGGTTCCATTGATTTTACAGGTTCCGCTAAACGGCTTGCTGGTGGGTACGATTTTAACCTTTGCTGGATTTAGTATGTATGGCTTCAATTTCCGTTACTATTTCTTTCCAGCTTGCGGGGTGCTGGTGGCCTCTTGGTTCTTTTTCCAGGATCTTACGTCTACCACCACCATCGTTATCCTGTTTTTTGCCAGCACCTTAGCGCCTTTTGCTAGAAAATACGGCCTGATGTCGGGGATTTTATCTGGTGTGGTGTATACGGTGATTTCTCGTAACGCCCATGTGCTGACGGCTGGGGTCAACCTTTACAACTGCGGCTTTTCCGGCGGCGTGACCGTTCTTTTCTTGGATATGATGCGCTACCTGATTTTCCAATACCCGTTACTGAACAAAATCTTCAGCGCGGCTTACAGCAAGCTGATTCACGTCGAACAAAAAATACTGGTCCAAATCATCGCCTTAATCGATCGATTGAAACGACGGGTATTTCCTCTTAATTACGAATAAACGTCTGGCAGATCATTTAGGTGATCTACCAGACGTTCTTTTTTATAGCCAGCCGTTTTCCTTTGCCTTGGCGGCGGCATCGACGCGGTTTTTGGCGCCTAGTTTGCTAATAATTTCCGAAATATAATTGCGGATGGTGCCATCGGTTAAATAGAGCTGGGCGGAAATATCCTTTGAGGTGGCTCCGGTGGCAATCAGATTGAGAATTTCCTGCTCTTTCGGCGTTAAAGGATTACGCTGATTGTTCATGTAGCCAGTAATTAAGGAAGGTTCGTAATATACTTTGCCGGTCATCGCTGCGCGGATGTGCTGGATCAATTCCTCGCTGGGAGTGTCCTTCAACAAATAGGCAGATACCTTGGCATCCACCGCCTTTTCAAAGTACCCATCGCGGGCAAAGGTGGTCAGAATAATCACCTTGATGGGACTGTCCTTTAATTCTTCCGCTAAGTCCAAGCCGGTTTTGTGGGGCATTTCGATATCGGTCAGCAGAATATCCGGCTGCAGCTGTTTCAGCATGGCAGTCGCTTCGGCCCAATCCTTGGCAGTGCCCACTACCTCCAGGTCCTCCTCCAAATTCAAAATCATGGCTAAGGCTGATGACAGCAGGCCTTGATCTTCAGCTATCAATAATTTAATCATTCAATGCCTCCTCCAAAGGAACCGCAATCGACAGCCGCGTTCCTCGTTCGTCTTGTATTAAGATGGTTCCGCATAGCTTTTCCACTCGTTCCTTCATACCAGTCAGACCGTTTCCTGCAATCAGATCTTTGGCGCCGATGCCGTTGTCCTTAATCGAAAGCTTCAACCAGCCGGCTTCGATGGCAAAATCGATGGTACAAAAGGTGGCTTTGCTGTGGCGGATGATGTTGGTGACTGCTTCCCGTAGCACATTGCTGAGTTCATTTTGCTGATCGGCGGACAGGTTATTGGCCAGCTCCTCGTTTTCCGTGGTTAAAATAATTTCAGCCGATGTCAGGGCTTGGTTCATATCAATTAGTTCTTCCCGAATCGACCGCTTCCGCATATCCGAAACGATTTCCCGAACGGTTTTCAAGGTTGATCGAGAAAGCTGTTCCACTTCCTGCAGTTCGTCTGCCACCATTTGTGGATTTTTGGCTAAAATCTTTTGCGCCAAATCCAGCTTGAGGGTCATCACCGATAAGGATTGACCTAACGAGTCGTGCAATTCTCGGGCAATTCGGTTGCGCTCTTCACTCTTAATCACCGCTTCCAGCCGTTGATTGGCCTGGTACAATTGCTTGCGCTGCTCGATCGTTTTTTGAAATTCCCGGCCTGGCAGCGGTGCGATGATGGTAAACAAGCTGAAGGGAATCGCCATCACCATCTGATTGCCGCCAAAGGCTGGATTATCGATGGGTCCGAAAATCAGCCCGATGACTATGATCCCCATCTGACCAAAGAACAACAGCCAGAAGGTGGATTTTTTCATCTTAGGAAAGCCGAAGCCCATCTGCCACGAGGGAAACATGAACAAGTAAACGTACCCTAGTGCCAAGCCATAAAAGGCGGCAACTACATATTGACCCATCAGCCAGTAGACAAAATACTTTCCTTGGAACATGGCATTCCGGTAAAACCAGCAAAACAGCAGCAGCACAATTGTCGAAAATTGCTTCTCAAAGGTATCAAAAGGAAACCTGGAAAGAAAGGGAATTAATAGAAACAGCATCCAGATCAGGGAGGAAAGATTTTCTCCCTTGGGAAATAAGCGAAATTTAGTCATGAGTTTTCCTTTCTATGATGCTCTTATCTACGATGATACCATACCAGTTAAACCTTTTTGCGGTTAAATACCAAGCAGGCAACTAAGACAAAGCCTAAAATGTAAACGAGATTGCCCACTAACAACTGATTGGTGGCTAATTGGGTCAGCTTTTCCATGCTGTGGTTGTTTATTTGATTGCTTAAATTCAGCATGTTCAACGGGTTCCAACGCAGCCAGCTGAAGCGATCCAGCACCATAAACTGCATACCTGCCAGCATGGATGAAAGAAAATAAGTGACAATTCCCAGCATGCTAGCCAAGGATTCGTTGGTGACAACCAGCGAAATCATTAATGAAAGACTGGCGAACAGCCACATTCCTGCGAAGTTTCCTAACAAGTTCGTAAACAAGGTACGGATCACATCCGTTTGCTCAAGAGAGACTTCGGGAAAAAGAATCATGCTGAGACAAATGGTTACTGTGATTGCTACGACATTCAGATAAACTGAGTAGCCTAGCAGAGTGATGAGTTTGCTGAAGAAAATCGTGCGGCGCTGCTGATTTTTTTGCAGCAGGTTCTTAATCGTACCAAAACGAAATTCCATGGAGAAGGTTTGGCTGGCTAGATAGACCATGAAGAAAACGATCAGCCAGCTGCTGTTAAAGCAAGTTAGCACCAATTTATCCGCCGACAGCATGTCAAAATTGCCAAACTTGGTGACACAGGCAAAGCTGGTAATCATAAAGCTCAAGATCAGTGTTTGCTTCAGAATAATCTGCTGCTTCGTTAGTTTGAATACTTCCTGTTTTATTGCGTTTTTCATTTTATCCATCTCCTTAGGCTAATTTGGCTAATAAGTCATCTTCAAAGTTTTCCAATAATTCAGGGTGCTCCACGTTTTCCACTAGTTTTCCGGCCTTCAGCAGGATGACCCGGTCCACTAATTGCTCCAGCTCGCTGAGTATGTGGCTGGAGATGAGGAAGGCTGTTCCGTTTTCCTTGTAGGTTAAAATGGCTTTCTTCAGCAACTTGACTGAGTAAGGATCTAAGCCATTCATGGGCTCATCCAAAATCACCACTTGCGGCCGATTCAGTAAAGCCAAGGCAATTCCCAGCCGCTGCTTCATCCCCAACGAATAATCCTTGGTCTTTTTGTTGATAAACTCGTGCATGTCCAGCAAGGTGATCAAGCGATCAAGTTCCCCTTTTATCTGCTGGTTCTCAGAGAATAGTTGTAAATGATCCCAGCCAGATAAGAATGGGTAAAGTCCAGGCTGCTCGATCAGAGCTTCCATTGCGGTATCCTTTGCTTGCTGGATTTCTCCTTTGCTGACTGGGATAAAACCGATCATAGCTTTCATGAGTGTGGTTTTCCCTGCACCGTTTGGTCCCACCAGTCCCACCACTTCACCTTTTGCTAAGTGGCAATCGATTGTTTCCAGGGCTATTTTTCGTTTAAAGGTAACACTTATATTTTTTACGTTCACTAGATTTTCCATTTTCGCTCCCTCGCTTCTTCTTTATAGACATAGTTTACCGAAATTAGGCTCGGGAATTAAGAAGGATTCGTCATGACTTTTTATGACATTTGTCATGAGAAAGGCTAGTTTGGGAAGACAGACATCATTGACGTTGGTTAAATACAAAACGAGGCCCCAAGATTTGATTGTCTTGGGGCCTCGCTGTTTTCTATTCTAAAATCCTAGCCATTCGCTGAAGCTGTTTTCTTCAAAACTGATGTTTTCTTCGTCGTCTTCGTCTGGTGTTTCTTTGAGGTAAGTTTGGACAGTTGTCTTTACTGCTTCTTCGTTGATTGTGTGTTCCACTACCTGTGATGCTAATCCTAGACTTATTACTGCTGCAATTGCGATAATCATTTTTTTCATTTTAATTTCCTCCGTTTTCTGTTTTTTCGTCTGTTGGTGTTTTGAAGGTGCTGGTTACTGCTTCTTTTACGGCTTCTTTGTCCATGGTCCGTTCAACTACCTGTGATACCAAACCTAAACCTGCTACTGCTATAATTGCGACAATGATTTTTTTCATTTTAATTTCCTCCATTTTCTGTTTTTTCGTCAGCGGGTGTTTTGAAGGTGCTGGTTACTGCTTCTTTTACGGCTTCTTTGTCCATGTTTTGTTCTACTACTTGCGATACCAGTCCTAAACCTACTACTGCTATAATTGCGATGATGATTTTTTTCATTTTAATTTCCTCCGTTTTCTGTTTTTTCGTCAGCGGGTGTTTTGAATGTTGCTGTTACTGCTTCTTTTACGGCTTCCTTGTCCATGTTTTGTTCTACTACTTGCGATACCAATCCTAGACTTACTACTGCGATAATTGCGATGATGATTTTTTTCATTTTAATTTCCTCCGTTTTTTAGTTTTATTTTTCGTCTGCGAGTACTTCGCCCAAGTGTTTGATTACAAAATCTTTTACGGCGTCTTCGTCGATCAAAGCTTCGACGATTTGCGATACGATTCCTAAGGTTATAATTACTGCGATGGTTGTCATCATTTTATTTTCCTCCTAGTCTGTTGAAAAATGGGATGTGTTGAATTCTTTCACTTAATAGATCAAAAAATTGCGTTAAAATGTTTTCGCAAGTTCGAATGTCTAGGTTTGTTTCCTTCGCAATTGCTGTGGCGACTTCCACTAAGTTGTTGCGTTTAGCTTTCCTGATATGTTTTTCGGCGTATTTTTCGTAGGCCTTCATGACTGCTTCACAAGTTTCTAGTTGTTCGCCGCTGCGTTGTGCTAATTCTTTGATAGTTTGTTGATGATTCATTTAAAGTTCCTCCTGTGTAGACCGACCGTCAGTCTAATTTGTTTTATTTTTTAAACTCAATCGTTGTGATTGAGTTTAACTGGTGAAGATTTCTAAAAATTGTTGTGTGACTGTTTGCTTATCAAACTTGGCTTCGTCGATTCCTAGGATGCGAAAGATGAATTCCACAAAGGAGAAAAGCTTGCGTTGGATGGCTTCGGGATCTTCGCCGATTACCCGTTCGTCGGATAATGATTGGATGCCGGCGATTAAAAACTGAATACTTTCTAGCGGATACTCCACTGAAAACTCGCCTTGCTGCTTGCCTTCTTCAATGATTTCGGCTAAGACTGGACAAACGTGCTGAAGCGTTCCTTCTAATGCTCGCTGCTTCATGAGTGCATTCTCTGTGTGTTGAAATTGTTCCAGCAAATCGCTTTTTTGCTCGTTGTCTGCAGCTGACTGCTGTTTCAAAAATAGCAAGATTTTATCTAGGCTGCTGATGTCTGTCTTTTGTACTTCTTGGGCGATCAGGCGATCTTTTTCGACGACTCGCATGATGACTGCGTCCATGACTTCTTCTTTGGATTTGAAGTAGTGATAAAAAGTTCCTTTGGCGATGCCGATTTGCTTTAGGATGTCATTAATGGTTGCTTTCTCGTATCCTTTGGCTAAGAAAAGCTGTTCGGCGGTATCAATGATCTCGGTTCGCCGTGTCTCATGTTCCTTTACAATTCTCATAGGCTGCTCTTTCCGACCGACCACCGGTCTGTTTATATTTATACTATACCGCCGGTCGGTCAGTTTGTCAACGTTTTTTGTAAAACTTTTTTTATTGTCTGATAAATTGGCGTTAGTTGCAGTGAAACTCACTCTTTGATAAAAAATAGCATACTACGAAAGAGACCCCAGCAAATGCTGGAGCCTCCCCGATAGAGTGGCGCCGCGGACGCCGTCCTAAGTTAACGTTAAGGTTCTTCTGCTTGGCAATTAGCAGCTTGGCTAATATTGGAATTCGTGCTATCATATAAGCGAAGGAAGGGCTAAGCCCGACCTCGCAAATGATTTGCTATTTACGTTTCTTATGTTTCGGTTTGTATGACTTTTTGCCGAAGTCATGCAGCCAGATAGCTATCTGGATCAAACCAACAAGAATTGTAATAGCAGTAGCTAAGAGTTCCAATATACCACCTCCCTTAACTGTCTTTAATTATGCTACCGGTAGTAGTATACGTCAACAGTTAAGGGTATTTTTTTCGAAAAAAATAGGACTAAAATGCTCTAAACGTCAGCATTTTCAGCAGTTCCATCTACTAGTTGTTTCCGCCGAATAGTCATCAAATTTTCAAGCTCGATCAAATCAGCTTCCTTTGCCCAGTTTTTAATAAACCCACGCGCATCGGTCCGCCGACGCAGATATTTAGAACGTTCGGGATTTTTTTCTTGCCACCGTTTGTTGCGTTCGGTACTGGTAGTTTTCTTTTCTCCAGCCATTAGATTGATTATCCCTCCTCTTTATATATCTTTGTCAGCGCAGCAATAGCAACCATGGCAGCTATTGCCAAAATCCACTTTTGGGTAAAGGCTGCATAGAACAACGCTGCAATAGCCACAAGCCTCAAAACTAAAAGGACGTTACTTTTTTCCATGAGATACACTCACTTTCCTAACCTATGAAGAAGAACCAAGCAATGGCAGCCAAGATGATTAACCAGGCAACTAATTCTTTCGGGTTCTTTGTTCCTTTTTCCATTTTTGCAGAAACGTTAAGTTTGCCGTGCGTAAATTCCCAGTGTCTATCTTTCATAATACAATAAAGCATAGAAAACAGGGAGGATTCCCCCAAAACTTATGGTTATCGAGAAATTTGTAAATAGTAGCTACCTTAAAAGGTGCATTCTATTTTTTGGATTCTCTTTTTCTCTATGCTGTATTCATTCACCTCTTTCTTTATTGCCCTAATAATACTACCGGTAGTTAAAGCTGTCAACAACTGCGAAACCTTTGACTAGATTTTACCTTCCATACTTATTTTATAATCTGCTTCAAGATACTGAGCTTCATAAGCTTATTTGGCAAAAGACAAAAAAAGTTTCAAGAAGATGAGATCAATACTCTTTCTTCTTGAAACTTTTCTACATAAATGAACGCAAGATCGAAATGACATAGCGCAATAAGCGAAACACGATAAATAGAATAAAGATATTACCAAAGATAAAGCTGAAAAGATTTCCGATGCCGGCTTTGATATTGCCTAGGCTGAAGCGGCGCAAAAAGCGGGGCATGCTGCTGTAGCCATTGCGTTTCAAGCGGAACTTTTCTTCATATGTAATATCTAGCATATCGTAGTAGATAATTTGAAACGGCTGTTTGGCAAAGAAAGTTTTCTCGAAGCCTACCATCATAGTGTACTGTTTATTGTTGGATGGCAAGTTGCGGACTCCATTCTTATTGATCCGTACTTTTTCCTCTCCATTATCCTTCACGTTGTAGCTGTACTCGTCTTCTTCCAGCTGGTCAATCTGAGCATTTGGTTGATTGGCCTGCAGAAATTCGTTGTATAGCTCGTCAAATTTCCCTCGTTGACCAAATAAAAAGACCAAGATGGCGATCAGCAGCAAAATCAGCAGACCGTTTAGCAGCATGTGCTCCTGCATAAAAGCGGTATAGGCGCCGATAATCACCAAGGCCACCACAACCATGATGATGCGCTTGTTATAATACTTTTGGTACATGATCTCGATGGTGCGTTTGTAGTAATCAAAATCATGAGATACAAAATCTTCCAATTAAGGTTCCTCCTTCATAAGAAAGGCTTCGCAAAGCTAGTTTGGGAAGCCGGACATCGCTACTATTGTTGTAAGACACTTGCTAGTTGTAAAAAATTTATCCTTCTTCTAAAAGACTAACTATTATAAGTCAAGCTAATTCTGATGGAACTATGAAAAAGGAACAATAACGATATCTATCGGAATAAGTGCATAACAAATAAGCTTAAAACGAGAGTTTTTTTAAAGAAGAACTTTGTAAGGTTCATTTTTGGTCAGTATGGCATGAATCGTGTAAGTGAGCTTTCTGGCTACGGCACCAACTGCAGTGAGATGATGTTTCCCTTCTGCTCGTTTCTTTTTGTAGTAGGCACTGAATACTGGATCATTGTATGAAGCGATGAACGCAGCTGAGAACAAGGCTTTACGCAAATAGGGGGAACCGCGCTTACTCATGACATTGTGCGTAGCCTCGTATTCACCCGATTTAGTAACTGAAGCATCTATCCCCGCGTAAGCAACCAGTTTAGCAGCGGTTGAAAAGCGAGTGATATCGCCAATTTCTCCTAGGATAGCTGCGCCATTCACAGGGCCGACACCTGGAACGGTCATGATGACTGAATCCAGCTGAACAAAGATGTGCTTAATTTCTTTTTCAACTTCCTTGATTTGAGTTTCTAAAAATTTGATTTGTTCAATCATGGAACGAAGTTGAAACACATAGGCTTCTTGTGCAAAACGAATGCCAAAAGAGGAAGAAGCGGCTTGCTTGATCGCATCAGCTTTAGTAAGACCCAACCGTCCTTTGCTTGCTTGTTTTAACGCTTGAGTTAATTCGTCAGCGGTAACTTCCTCAAGTGCTTCAGGGGAACCATAAGTAAGAAGAACTTCCTTTGAAGCTGCACCAAAGATGCCTTTGCGCTTGAACAAGGTTTCGTATTCTGGAAAAATCTGATCCAAAACGGCAATGACTTTTCTTTTGAAGTCACTGGTAGTACCAACAAGATAAGTCCGGTAACGAGAAAGATTTTTTAAGGAGATAATATTCTCGTCCATCAGACTGGTATCTGTGAAATCACCATACCGAATAAGATCGGCGATCAGTACGGAATCAATCGTATCTGTTTTACGCTTGCGAATGTTAGAGGCATTGCGCCACCCATCCGTTTGAATCGGGTTTAAAACATGAGTTAAAAATTGTCGTTCATCAAGATAAGAGAAAAGCGCCAGCCAATAATGGCCAGTAGCTTCCATACCAACAATGAAGTCTTCTGGTGAAGTGGAGAACTTATGCAGAGCGCTAGTTAGTGCTTCAGCACCCTCAGTAGTATTTGAGAAAGAAAAACCTTTGAGAAGGATCTTACCAGTGTCATTCATCACGGAAGCAACGTGTGTACGTTTGCCAATATCGATACCAAGATAAAACATATGCACACCTTCTTAGTCGTATTAGGATTGATTGCCACTCATCTGGAAAGCGTCACTACCTTGTTCGAGATACGGAGTAAGGCACGAGGACCTTCAACATCTAACTCATTCGCAATCTGCTTAACAGAGAGAGGGACCAGTCTTTTGAAGACGAGCTCGAAGCTCAAGGAGAAAACGGCCTACCTCTCAATCCTTATCTATATTATCTCAGAGCGACTGAGGTAATACCAAACTTTAATAACATAGGTTCATAGGGTTATCCTTACAAATCATGAAGAGTAAAACCCTAACTACAATATACAAGGAGAAAAAGATAGGCGATGCATCTCCTAAGAGAATGCTCGCCTACTTTTGCTTACACATCTTTTGGCACATAGAAACTGCGGTTGTCCATGCCGAAGATACGCTCAGTATACGTACCTGGTTCGGTATTTTTCACGGCGCTGGACAGCATTTGCATTGACGCATCGATATTGTCGATTTGGTGTAGAACTTCTGCTTCCATAATTCTTGGGCGTACAGGTGAACCGTACTCCAACAGGCCGTGATGAGACAAGACCATGTGGCGCAAAACAACTACGTCTTCGTCAGCGTCATTGATTTTCAGCGCTGCACAAGCTTTGTTGATTTCTTCATCCACTAAAACTAAATGGCCGACTAGGTTTCCTACAACTGTATATTCAGTAGAAGTTGGGCCTGACAGTTCGATAACTTTTCCTAGGTCATGCAGAATGATTCCAGCATACAGCAGTGACGCGTTCAGCTGAGGATATTCTTTTACCAAGGATTTTCCAATGCGCAGCATAGTCAACGTATGGAAGGCCAAACCACCGGCAAAGGCATGGTGATTGCGTTTGGCTGCTGGAAACTCGAAAAATTCCTTTTGGTACTTGTTCAATAAGAAGCGGACGATTCGGTTCCAATGGGCGTTGGTGATTTCAAACAAGGTTTGGTTGATTTCTTCTTCCATCTCGTCGCGACGCAACGGCGCCCGTTCCATATATAGACTTGGATCGCCTGGTTCTTCTGGCCGAGTGGTGCGCAGGTGCAGAATTTTCACCTGCGGGTTGCCTTGGTAGATTTCCCGTTTGCCGTTTAAGGAAACGACTTGGCCGGCTTTAAACTTATTGATTTCTTCTTCAGAGGCATCCCAAAATTTGCCGTCTACGGTTCCGGAAGTATCTTGGAAGGTAAAGGCGATAAATTTCTTGCCATTTTTTGCTAGTCGGACATCGGCATTTTTGATTAATACATACATTTCAAATTGCTCGTCGACAGTCAGTTCTTTGATTTTCTTCATCTTGAATCTCCCTTCAATTCCCAAACTGGTTGGTGAAGCTCTTGGTAATAGCTTACCATTTCTTGGTCAGATGACAAACAGATGATTTGATAATCTTTGCTAAATTCCGCAAAAAGCTTAGCCAATTGTCGTTTTCGCTGGTGGTCGTAATGCAACCAGCCGTCATCAATAATAATCGGACACCATGGATGCTTCTTCTGCAAAGCTAAATAGGCAAAGCGAATCGCCATGATTACCTGGTCTTTGGTGCCGGTGGATAAGCTGTAGACTGGCCGCTGATTCACGGTAACCGTGCCCTCGGCAAAATCCAAGCGAGCTTGATCGTAATCCGTCAACAATTGGAAATAGCGGCTGGCCTGCTTCATTAGTTCCGGCAATTGCTGCTCAGACAGCTCAGTGGCGATGTCCTGCAATAATTGACTTTCTAATTTGGCAGCGGCGTATTCCTTCAATAGTTGCGTCACCACGGCTTTTTGCTGGCTGACCTGCTGATACCAGGCATCTAGCGTCCCATCGGCTTGCATCTGATCAATTTGCAGCCGCAAACGTTGCTCCTGTTCCTGCAATTGCCGCAGGGCTTCTTGGCTCGTTTGCTGCTTCTCTTTTAAGATACGCAATTGATCTTGAATTGTATCAAAATCAATTGAATTTGGAAAAAGCGGTGCCACGGTTTTTTCAAGATCCTTTAAGCGCTGCTGCTTTTGCGCGGTTTCCTGCTGTCTTTGCAAGAAAGCCGGGACTTCGGATGGGTAATGAAGGCCTAATTGCTGCAGCAAATGCTGATTGACGCTCAGTAAAATCTGCTGCTGTTTCTTGGCTTCGTTCATGCGCTGCTGCAGCATCGTGTTTTCCTGATAAGTTTGGGCGAAACGGATTTGCTCCATTTCTTTGGCGTATTGTTCTAAGGCAGTGAATTTGTCGGTAATTGTTTTTTCCTGCAGCGGCAGCCATTCTTGTAAGAAGGTAAATTCCTGCTCTTGCTTTAACAGCTGCTGATGGATTTCCTGCTGCTTGGTTCGCCAGCTGCTTTGCTCTTCCTGTTGTGTGAGAAATTGCAGCGCCGCCTGATTGACCTGCTGGATGTCCAGTTCGGTTTCCCGCAGCGGTAATTTGCGTCGTTGCAGTTCCTGTTGAACTTGCTGGCGCGCTTGCAGTCGGCGTTTATCTAAGCGAGCAAAATTAGTTTGTAATTCGGCTAACTGACCTTCATAAAGATCCAGCTGGCCTAATTTTTCCTGCCAGGTTTCTTTGCTGGCGGTGGTGTTTTTCTTCATTAAACCTAAAACCGCGCTGATAGCTGCCAGTACGACTAGGCCGTAGCGCCAAGGAACCGGTAAAAAGAAGGCCAAAACTAAGGCAATTACAGCAGCTACAAACCACCACGGCTTGCGCTTCGGCTGGTTAAAGAGTTCTGGATGCTGCTTTTCGTATTGGTTTAGGGCTTTTTCCGCCTGATCTCGCTGCTCTTGCACCAGCTGCAAGCGGATTTGTTGTTCTTCTGCTTGTTTTTGCAGCTGCTGCAACGGGGTTAAAAATTTAGTAACCGTTGCGTTGTCAGGGAAAGGCTGCGGAGCTTGGGTTGCGCTCCAGCCAAAATTGTCGGCTTGCTGCTGGGCTAATTGAACCGTTAAACGCTGTTCTTCATCTAATAAACGCAGAACCGCCACCTTTTGCTCCAATAATTGCTGAATCTTTTCTTCGTTTTCTAAATAGAAATAATACTTGGCCGAATGCTGGTCCATCCCGCTGTGGCGTTGCAAGGCCTGCTGCAGTTTCTCTAGCTCCTTGTTCAGCTGCTGATATTCTTGATAAAACTCCTGCAGCTGGGCCAATTCCTCGGGACTGCCCTGCTGACTTAAATCGGCATCCTTCAGCGTTTGGTATTCTGCATAATTGTTCCAGTTCAAGCGTTGCTGTTCTAATTGCAGCTGTTGTTGTTGGGCCTCGTGATTGGCAGCTTCCTGTTTGCTGACCTGCTTTTGCAGTTCGTCGGCTTGACGAACCAACGATTGGAAGTCAGCTTCTTGCGCTTCCTTTTGTTGAATTTTCTGCTGCAAGGTCTGTAAGCTTTGCAACGCTTGGTTCAAGGTCTGCTTGCGACCCCGCGGTTTGTAAATGGTCTCGTATTTTTTTTGCAGCGTATTTTTCTTTTCAAACAGCTGGTTGCTGCCGGATAATCCCAGCGAAACTAGCGCGTCATGCATCGCATCTTCCTGTAGGTATTCCAGCTGCTGCAGCTGCTCTTGTTGAAAGGTGAAGACCTGCTGAAACAATTCTTGATTCAATGGATACAAGATTGTTTCCAGTAAGGCTTCATCCCCTTGCTGCCCATCCGCAAGTAAAACTGCGGCTTTGCCTTTGTTTTTACTTTTATAGCGTTCAACCGTTATCTGTCCATATTTTTCAGTCATCAGGGTCAAGCGGCCGCCATAGCCGCTGCCGTCTTCCGGCGTATAGTCCTGGCCTTTTTTCCGTTTATTAGGAAAGCCAAAAAGAATCGCTTGAATAAACTGGTACAGGGTTGATTTCCCGGCTTCGTTCAAGCCGTAAACCAGCTGATTCTTCGGCTCAAATAAAAAAGTTTGCTGCCGCCATTTGCCAAAGCCGGTGATTTCTGCTTTCTTAATCCACATATGCATCCCTTTTCTATTCGTCGGTTTTTACCGCTCGAAAGCGATAAGTGTCTTTCATTATTTGGCTTAGTTCGGTGATTACCTCGGTTTTAAATTGCTGATTCAGCAACGGGTGAATCGCTGGATTTTGATCCAGCTCCTGCAGCAGCTCTTGAAAAACAGTCGGTTCTTGATAAGTCGCGATTAGCTGATCGACTAGCGCTTCCTCCACTGCCAAGTAAGGTCGTTCCTCCGGTGCATCGGCTACTGTCAGTTGCCACAAAAAGATGTGCTCCGGCAATTCTTCTTGTAGGGCTGAGCGCAATTCATCAGAAGCTGCTTGATAAGCCAACTCGGCTCCTAAAGCTTCGCCATCGGTTAACTCGATTTGCAGCAAGGTTGGCTGCATAATCTGCACCTGCTCCTTCACTGCTTGGAATAGCTGAGGATTGTTGCGCACTCGCGCCAACGAAACCTGCTGTTTTTGCCATTGAACTGCGGCGATTTCGACTGAGCGGACTGTCGTGGTTCCACCAATGTTTTCTACTATCTTTACTCCTGCTAGTTGCGTTTCCTTTTGGGTATGTCCTTGCGGCGTTCCTGGATAAACAATCCAAGGTTGTTCCGACAAAATCTGCGGCACATGAATATGTCCCAACGCCCAATAGTCATAGCCCTTCTCCATCAATTTTGACAAAGTAAAGGGTGCATAAGGCATTTGGCCCCCGTGGTACATGCCAATTTGAAAGGCATCGCTAGTTTTCGTCGGAAATTGATCGATCATTTCCTGCTCAATTAACGGATGCTGGAAGCTGAAGCTGGTAACGGCGGCCTGCTCACCTTTTTTGGTGGTGAAGCGTTTGGTTTCCACCGCTTCCTGGGTAAACAAGACCACGTTGTCGGGAAACGTAAACCAGTAACGCTCCGCCTGGTAATAATCGTGATTGCCAAAATTCATAAAAACCGGAATTTCGGCCTGATTCAAGCGCTCCATTTCCGCAAAGAAATAGCGCTGAGTTTTCAATGTCGGGCGATTTTGGTGAAAGGTATCGCCGGCTAATAAGACAAAATCGACCGCCTCTTGAATGGCTGTATCGACTAAATTCGTTAACATTTTTTGGTTTGCTTGTAATAAATACGGTTGAAAGCTGTCTGCTACTTCGATCAGTCCTTCAAAAGAACGGTCCAGGTGCAGATCTGCTGCGTGTAAAAATTTCATGATTATGCCTCCAATCCCATCTATTTTACCATAACAAGGCGAAAGTTTGTTCGTATAACTGATGGAAATTGCTAATCTTTTTGATTTATTAAAAAACAAATGCTCATGGCTTTTCTACATAAATTTAGGACCAGAGTTGTATGTTCTTACTTAGGAAATCTGTTATACTGAAGTTAGTAACTAGTTACTTAAAAAGGAGAAGCCTTATGGATATTAATCATTTAATTGAAGCCTTTAGTAAAACCCGCGATTCCCAGCAGCGAGCCATCTTTTCCAGCCTGTTTATTTTAGGCAATCGCCTGCAAACCTCATTTGACAAGGTGGACCCGGTGGTGACGTTGAAACAATTCATGGTTTTGACGATGGTGAAGAACGGCCCTGAAGAAGGACTAACGCTAACCCAAGTGGGGGAACTCTTAGGCAGCTCCCGGCAAACAGCCAAAAAGCTGGCCCTGTCTTTAACCAAAAAGGAATTAGTCAGCATCCAACAAAGCCCCCAAGACAAACGGAAAACCTTGCTGACCATCACTGCTGCAGGTCGCGAGTACTTTGCCAAAGTGGCGGCTTTGCACAACGAAGCGTTGAATCATTTGTTTGAGGATTATACCGATGAGGAAATCGCCCAGTTCTTTGCTATTTTCATGAAGCTGTATGGCGGGGCCGAACGGTTGGAGAGATTTGAAATGGAACAAGGAGAGGCGGACAAATAATGGAAAAAGTTGGGGTGATTTACGGTTCACATTACGGCACGACGGAGCAGTACGCAGAATGGATCGCCGAAAGCCTGGAGGCACCCGTGTTCGAGGCTTCCAAGGTGAGCAAGGAGCAGTTGGAAAATTTTGAGCTGATTATTTTTGGCGGCGGACTTTACGCTAGCGGGATTAAGGGCTTTAAGCTGCTGAAGGAGCATTCCGGGAAAAACCTAGTGCTGTTTACAGTTGGCTTAGCTGATCCGCAGGTCACAAATTATCAGCCAGTTTTACAGCATAACTTGAGTGATGAACAACTGCAACATGCTAAAATTTTTCATTTGCGAGGCGGGATTGATTATAGCAACCTTTCGAAGATGCATCGCATCATGATGACGGTGAAGAAAAAAGACGTGGAGAAGAAAATGAAGCTGAATCCTAACGAAGAAGATCGGGAATTTATGGCTACCTACAACAAAAAAGTTGATTTCCTAGATCGGCAAACTATCGCACCATTACTGGATTATGTGAAAAAGGAGTTGAGAAGCGATGTCTAAATTATTGATCGGTCTACTGACTATTCTGATTTTAGGTTTCCTGATTTTCTTTGTTGCTGACCGCTATACAAAATCGGTCTTGAAGGATGCCGCAGTTGCGGATATTGACCTGACAGAAGTATCTGATGGCACTTACACCGGCGAAGCAGCTATCAAGCCCGTGATTGCTAAAGTTGAAGTGACAGTCGAGAGTGGGAAAATCGCGGACGTTCAAATTCTTGCGCATCAAACCGGTTTAGGCAAAAAAGCGGAAGTGATCACTACGGATATTGTCGAAAAGCAATCCTTAGACGTTGATGCTGTCAGCGGTGCAACTATGAGCAGCCGCGCGATTGTTAAAGCTGCGGAAAATGCGCTGACTCAGGAATAGAAAACTCAGGTTTCTCGAAGTACAAAATAAGCCAAAACCAGACTGACAATTCCTTCAATCTGGGTTTGGCTTTGTTTCCTCTCAAAAAAATAGCGATATAATTAGCGATAAAAATAGCGATATCCTAAGATTTTTGGTACTCTAGATATGAGGAAGGTGGTGGTCTTTTGACTCCGCAATTTAGTATTACCAACAAGATGCTTCGTCAGATCGTTGAAATTACTCAACTAATAACCAGACTTGAATTGACCCGTGAACGGGATCTTCATCTAAGAAAAGAAAATCGTTTGCGTACCATTCACTCATCGCTGGCGATTGAAAATAATTCCCTCTCATTAGATCAAGTCACTGACATCATTAATGGCAAACCTGTTTTAGGCAAACCTCAGGAAATCCACGAAGTGAAAAATGCTTATGAGGCTTACGAAAAAAGTTTTCGGTTGAATCCCTATAGCGTCGAGGACTTTCTAACCGCCCATGCATTGCTTACTGCTGATTTAGTCGAAAATCCTGGGAAATTCAGAAATACAGATGTGGGTGTCTTCGATAATCAAGGAAAGGTAGTGCATGTCGGTGCTCGACCCGAATTCGTTCCCCAATTAGTTAAGGAACTTTTCGAATGGGGAAAAAACGATGATACGCCCGATTTGATTAAAAGCTGTATCATCCACTTTGAAATTGAAATTATTCATCCCTTTGAAGATGGCAACGGACGGATGGGCCGCATGTGGCAAAGCCTTATCCTAAGTAAATTTGCCGAAATTTTTGAATGGATTCCGATTGAGACAATTATTTATCAGCATCAGCAGGAATATTATGCCGCTTTGGAACAAGGCAACAACGCGGTAGATTCCACCGTTTTCATCGAATTTATGCTGGACGTCATTCTTGAAACCTTAAAGCAATATCCCCAGGCTGCTTCGGCTAAAATAAAAAACGAGCAACTGAATGCCCGTGAAAATGAGTTTCTAAACTTAGTCCTTGGTTACTTGCAGGATCACCCGGCTATCACAAACAAGGATGCCCAAGCCTTATCAGGAAAATCCCCGGCAACGGTTCGCGGGTATTTCGCTAAATTGGTTGACCTTGATCTGCTCGAAGCTGATGGCAACAATAAAGCCCGTAAGTATCGTTTACCATTAAACTAAATGCTGATCCAGACTTAATCTACTGGATCAGCATTTTTTACTCTTTAATCGGCACAACAATCTTCGTCTGATAACTCTCAGGATTCCCCTTAAAAAATTTCCCAGGCCCCTTCAAATACACTTCTCGCCAAGGTGTCTCCAAAGTTAATTCGTTAGCTTTCGCATAATCGATTAATGCCTTATAGGCTTCATTTAATCGGTCATAACTTCCCACATGCGTCGTGCACAATGCCTGCCCAGCAGGAAACGTCGTGATTTTCAGCAAATCCGAATCAAAGGTCTTCTTAATCGGAACTCCCAATGCCATTTTGCCAATTTCGTTGACTTCTTCATCAAAATACAAACAAAACGGTGCGCCGTTGCCGCGGCCTTTAACCTCTTGGAACAATTTCCCTGTGTACTGGCCAATTTCCTTGAAGGTTCCTTCAAAATACAATAATGCGACTCTTTCAGCCGACAACTCTTCAACAGTCATCTTGTACTCCATCTGTCTTCGCTCCCTCGTTTCGGTATGTTTCAGGAGGTCATCCATTTGCTGGATCAAAGCCTTTTGCCTAGCAACTTTCTCGGCTAATTGCGTGCGTTTTTCGGCTAAAAAGGCCGCTAGATCCTCTTCATTTAACTCATAGGCTACCACTTCTTTAATTTCAGCAATCGTAAAATCGAATTGCTTCAGCAGCAAAATCAACTCCGCCTTCGCCAAATCTTCGTTGGAATAATAGCGATAGCCATTCGCACCCCGATCCGAAGGCGTCAAGATCCCTTCTTGATCGTAATAGCGCAGCGCCTTAGCGGTCAGCTTTGAGATTTTAGAAAACTCGCCAATCGTGTACATGAAATTCCCTCCCTACCTAAACTATAGACCCTCCCCTATAGAGGAAGGTCAAGAGGTTGCTATAAGTTTTAGTCTTCTTTTATTTCGTCAGTCAACCGGCAACCAGATTTCTAAACAGGCCTTATCCTCCAAGGTCACATAAGTTTCCGGCTCTGGCCCTTCTATCCGTTGATAATCGGTTTGCGGCAGCCAAGTACTAAAGATCCGCTGCTGCAAGCGGTGATAGGTGTTCGACACATTCGCGGTGACCCGATAATCATAGGGCTCGCTGGTAAACACTGCATAGGTTTGCTTGGGAATCGAAAAAATCGGATAGCTGCTGGTTTGCCCCTCAGCCAAGACAAAGCCAGTAAAATAATTCAATTGATTACTAACAGGAGCCTGCGGATTGGCTACCGCAAAATACGGTTCCCGATTCACTCCGAAAAAGTGCTTATTGGTAGCTGCTGATTCGGCAAACTTTCGTAATTCACCGTCCATGAAAAATTCTCCCACTGCTTGCCGGTATGAGTGAACAATTGGTCGTCCAATAAATAGCTGTTCATTTTTCCAGTAATTTGAAAAGCCGGCAGCTGTTCGATGCGATAGTTCAGCGTTTCACCGCCGGCAATTTCAATATTCAAGCGGATTGGCGGAAAAAAGTTGATGCTGGCCTGTTCGTCCTTAGCCTGGGCCGGTGTTAATCCGTGAAAATTCACGAAGGCACGATGAAAAGCAGAGCGATTGGCGTAGCCGCACAGGTCGGCAAGTTCTTCAATCGTCTGCTCTTTTTTCCGCAAGCAATAAACGGCCTCAGATAACCGTCGATTGCGAATATAATTAGTGAAAGAATGCCCCGTTAAATAAGTGAAAAAGCGATGGTAAGTGTATTCCGACAGCAGCGCCTGCTTGGCCAGCTGCTTCAAGTCGATTTCTTCAAATAAATGTTCTTCAATATAGGCTAATGTGGCCGTAAAACGTTGGATATCAGTTGCCATGCCTACCTCCTGTTGTGATGTCTTATAATTATCTTAGCACATCAAAACAGCGCTTTATTGAAAAATTTCTATTTTTTCTTCACTGGCACCCAGATTTCAACCGCATCACCTTGACCGTACACTTCTAAATCTGGTCCGGCCGAAGTCATATCCCCAGTCATGTAGCCGGTGTTAAGCAATTCGTATTCCTCCGATTGCGGTCCCCATTTTGCCACAATATTGAACTGCGTCTGCCCGGAAGCCTCCCGTGTCGTGGGAAAAACCGCCCACGTGTTGGCTGGCACTTCCATTGATTCAAGCCCCACCGGTGCTTCAGCCGTGGTAGCCACCCCAATATAATAGTCAAAACGTTTGGCATCCTGCGCATCAACGTTGTAAAAACTGGCACCAATCAAGCCAAACGGCTCCCGATTAATCAGCGGCAACAACGCTTCCTGTTTCCCCGAAGAAAAAAGTTCATTCCAAAAAGCTGGACAGTCCTTCATTCCCTGCTGGTTCTGGTTGGTGGAGGCTTTCTTGTATCCCACCAGCTTGAATGCCTCTAGTTCCACGATTCTATGTTCCATGATGAATTCCCCCTTTGTTTGGTCTTACTATAGCAAGGAATCCATCCGGTTCATGTACCAATTTCTAAGCAGAAAAAGCAACATTCTTTAGTCACGCTGGCAGCAATCCCCCACTACCGCTTTTTCTTCTTGCTCTTGCCTTTCCCCTTTTTCGTTTTGTCAATCGCCTTCCGTATTTCCCGTTCTTTTTTCTCCTCTTCCCGCTGCTTCCTAATGGCTTCTTGACTGAAGACTGGCGGCTTATCTTTCTTCGTCTTTTTGTAGACCGGCTTTTGGAACGGCTTTTTCGGTTTTTTCGGTTTTTCTGGTTGTTCGTTTTTCGGCGGATCGGCTGGTTTCTGGAAATCCTTAAGCTGGGAAAGATCCGTCAGCGGCTTGGCTTGCTGCAGACGAATTCCTCCTAGTAAAGCGGCTGCTATCCGGCTCAAGGTTACCCTTTCTTCAGCTGCCGGATCTGGCACAAAGCCCTCGAACATATAGGCGGCTATTTCATCCATCGTTTTACCGGCATAGACATTGTTTTCCAAATAATGCGCTGATTCAATCACCAAGCCGGCATCGGGTTCATCGCTGACTTTCAGCTTCTGGAAAGCAGCCCAGGCTTCTGCCAGCTGTGCTTCTAGGGAAGTGGTTACCTCATCAGTTGCAGCAGCCAGCTCTTCTGCGACTGCTTCTTCCTCTAGTTCTGCATCGTAGATCGGAGTTGTCGACAAATAAATGTAGCGGACCAAGTCCGTGAAGCGGCGGACACCGTCTTTTTCAAATATGGTTAAGGTAGTTAAAATCGATAAAAGTTCCGTGGTTTCTTCCGCCGAATAGCAAGGATCGACATCTTTGATGGTAAAGCGATGCTTCTTGCCATTGGCGTCTTTAAAGACCGTGGCGATGTTCATCAGCTCTTTTGGCTGACGTTCTCCACAGTAAAGCATTTTATGTAAGTGATCCACCGTTTTTTGGGTAGATTCGGTAACTTTCAAGAACTCCGCTTGATTTTTGAACAGACGGTCTACGACTTTTTTCCATTCTTCAGTAGTGAAAAATTTTTCAAAATAGACACAAAGATGGCGAACCGCAGCCAAGTCTTTCACACTGCCTTCCAACAACAATTTGCTAATTGTCTCTTGGGTGGCCTCAGAGTAATCAAGGGGCGATAAGGCATTTTTGATTAACACCACAACGGCGCATTGCAGCAAATAGGCTGAATCAGAATTCTGTTCACGAAATTTTTTAAACCGTCTAGCCATTCCCTCCGGCTTAAGGGAGAAAAGCTGCACCTGACCCAATTTTAGCAATCTTTTTTGTGTGTCCACCTTCATTTTTCACTTCTCCTTGTCTGTATATGTAATATACGATTATCATATTATAGGAGGAGCGGATATTCTATAACATTTTATTGCCATAATGATACCGCTTCAAAAGCTAAACATTCAAAATGTTAACCTTTATATCTAGACACGATAAATAAACATACTGAGTCCTTGCCATCAAAGGATTCTTCTAGCATAGCTATTATTTTATACTTATTCTCTTATTTTTACCAAGTGTTTACAAAACGAAAATTTTGCCATTTGACAGTCCGTTTAATTACAAAATAGCCAAAATCACTTATATACCAACGTTTTTCTGACTACCAATAAAATACAAAACACTTTGAATAACAAGCAGAATCGTCATCCATCGGCCGAATACGGTGTCAAAGTTTATTTATTATTAAAGCATTGCCCGCAAGAATATCCCAGAAACAACGTATGATTGGTTTTCCCGGCTAATTAAACACCCAACAGGAGAGTAATACAAAAAATTCTAAAATAATATTTTTGGAAACCAGAGTGCATAAAATAACTACACGTAGTTATATAAACCGATGGATTTAGAGGTGGAAGAAGCGACTGCTAAGTTCCTTTTAGCAAAATATTGTCATTGAAGGTCCTTACTATTGGTATACACCAATGACGAGAACAACGATCCTTCATCTTACAAATCCACCTGCTGGAAATTTTTAACCGACAGCCGATAAGCCAGCAAACTAGCAACAACATATAGCAGGATTCCCACCACTAGAATCGGCAGCTGGCGAAACAGATCGGTTGAGTTCGTGCCATCCAGCCATTCAAATGCTGGAAAATGCACCACAATTTCCACCAAAGTCATAATGATCGTCATGGGAATCAGCGCTAAAATAAAGGCCTTTCCGGCTTTGTAGGCGGTTTTGAAAAAAGTCGGTAAAAAGATCAGATTAAACAATGCGTAAAGCAGAAAGCCCATGCCGTAAAAGGCAACATTCGCCTCAATCCCCACTGGGTTGCCGTTTGACAGCAGCAAGGTTCGGAAATAGGCAAAAGGCAGCGAAATCAGCATTTGCGTCATTTGCGCCAAGACAACCAGCCAGCATTTTGACCGAACAGTATCCTGCTTGCGCACCGGCAGCAGAGCCGTATAGTAAATATCATTGGTTTCCCGCCCGTACATGAAGCTGATATAAATCCCCAAACCGCTAAAAAGAAAAATCATCCCATACGGGTAGGCCGGAACTAACACCAGCGCCCCCATGCAGGTAAAAATAAATAAATTGGGGTGAGCGGCTAAACGGATTTCTTTAAATAGTAAATTAAACATCGTAGGACGTCCTTTCTGTACGGATCATGATTTCTTCCAGTGAAATTGTTGCTTCTCCCGGCTGTTTCAAGGAATCGAAGGACTGCATAAAGTCAGCTTTCGGGGCACTTGCCAGCATTTTTCCTTCTTTAATATAGGTAATAGTGTCCGCACATTTTTCCAAATCGGACGTAATATGGGTGGAAAACAGGATACTGCGCTCGCCGCTTTTTACCAGCTGCTGGAACAATCCCAGCAAATCATCCCGCGAAACCGGATCAAGTCCACTGGTTGGTTCATCCAAAATCAACAGCTTGGCCTGGTGTGACAGGGCCAAAGCTACCATATATTTCACCTTCATCCCGGCAGACAAATCCTTCACCTTCTTGTTTGGATCTAAAGAAAAAACTGACAAGTACTTTTGATAAACTGCTTCATCCCAAGATGGATAAAAACGTTTGGTTACGTCGGTGATTACTGACAGCTTTTTTTGCTCGTAGAAATCAATACCGCCTAGAACAATCCCCATTTGCTGCTTGCACTCCTCTTCATTTTCCAGGAAAGGTTTGCCGAACATTTCGATCTCCCCAGCACTGGGCTGAACTAAATTCAGCAATGCCTTTAACGTCGTACTTTTCCCCGCTCCATTTTTCCCAATCAGCCCCATAATCTGTCATTGCGGCAAGGCAAAAGAAATATTTTCTAGTGTAAAACTTTGGTAATGCTTAGTTAAACCCTCAACCTTTAGTAAATTCATTTCGTTCCTCCATCTGCATGTTCAGCACGTTTCCTTGAGCGTTGTCATTTTTCTTAGCTGAAATGCTATTTATCAGATCTTTCATATTTTTCATACTTTCTATATACCTATCATAAGCAACAACGGGGGAAACGAACACCAACCAAGGTTAACCAAATATGTTCGTTTTGGTTGCATAGCTTGCTTTTAGGTTGTTTTGGTTAGAAAAAAGCTGAATTCCATAGCTATTTACCATAGTTTATGTATACAATAGTAGGAACAATAACTACTGTCTCTTAATAATGAGTTGTTGAATGGGTAAAAAAGGGGTTAACGATGAAAATAATTAATCAAGTTCCTGGAGAAGTGGGCTTTGTACAAGCGATTAAAGATTTCTTTTTAGGATATGTAGAATTCAAAGGGCGGACAACCCGTGCGGGGTATTGGTGGGTGCAGCTGATTCTGCTCACTATTCGGTCAGTGTTCAGCCTGATTTTATTTACTTCCATGTTTTCAGCGTTTTTAAATGCTGGACTAATGTATGACTATTACATGTCGGAAGAAGATATGTTGTGGGAGGTCTTATTCAGCTTATTGCGGTTAATGCCGATTATCGTTATGTATTTGATCTTTTCTCTGGCTATGCTGCTGCCAAACTTGGCTTTAACGACTAGAAGAATGCGGGATGCCGGCTTACGGGGACGCGGATTGTTGGTTCATTATGGGGTACTTTTTGTGTTACTTTCCCTGCAATTCACTTTCGATGTTGCCAGTATGTGGTCGCCGGGCTATTATGTGGCCTCGATGCTTTGTCTATTATTCAATCTGATTATCTCGATTGAGCTGTTTGTTTTCACCTTGATGCCGTCTAACGAACTGACTACCAAAAGCACCAACAGCTTCCTGCGCTTTTTCTTCCGGGAAAAAGAACAGCCGGTGACAACTTTTAAGGCTGAAACGAAAGTCGAAACTGTTGTTGAGTCTGAAATTATTGCTGATGCTGAAGTTAAAACTGAAACCGAGACTGCTGTGAATGCGGAAACGGAAGACGAAACTGTTGTTGATGTTGAGACTCAAACCGATGTTGTTGTTGATGCTGAAATGGAAGACAAAACTGAGGCTGTTGTTGAAACTGAAACCAATACTCATACTGAAACTCAAACCGAATCTGTTACTGAAATCGAAACTGCAACTGAAACCGAGGCTGCAACTGATGTTGACTCCGAATCCGAAACCGAAACAAACGAGCCGCTGCAATAGGGCTCGTTTGTTTTTTTCTATTTGATTATTAACTTCCAATGCTAATTTAGCTGACAGACCATGATATATTCCTCTTCATCCTCCGCGACAATTTCAAAGCCGAGTTTTTCATACATTTCCAAGGCATAATTATCTTTTTGCACCGCCAAAGAAGTTTGGGTGTAACCGGCTTGCTTAAGCTGAGCCAACATCGCCTTCATTAATTCCGTGCCGATTCCCTGACCACGAAACTCCGGCAAAAGGGAAATCGCAAATTCTGGTGTTTTTTGATCCACTGAACCGAAGCCATCCAGAATTCTTACCCACACCGCGCCGACGACTTGTTTATCAACCTCTGCACATAAACAATGATCATCCGGCAGCCGGCCAAAATCCTTAATATACACATTCAATTCGGGATTTTTTATTTCAGCTCGCGGGATCACATGCTCTGAATCCTGCTGAAAAATCGCTTGATACAAAAATTCTTCTAGTAATGGGTATTCTGCTGGTGTCATTTCTCTGATGGTTGCTTTCATATTTTCCTCCGATTATTTTAGTTTGAATAATCAGCTGTCTCTCCAGGTTCTTTCTCAAGTTTGG